>NZ_SNUW01000021.1 GCF_004376845.1 Psychromonas algarum | reverse complement strand
CTGTTTTTAATGTTTTCGCGGCTTCACGAGCAAACGCTTCTAATTGCTTCTGATCCATAACTGCTTATCCTTTTCCAAATAGTAGGATTATAAATAAGCAGTTACACAGTTTTTATTACAGTCTCTAACCAATGTGAGTAGACGAACTTTACAATATTCATTTGAACAAGGATTTGGTATATCACCTATCCAATATATCCGAGATTGCCGCTTGAACGAAATACGACGTATTTTATTAAATCACGAAAATGACATTGCAATAGCAGACCTTTCCTTAGATTTTGGTTTTTTTCATCTCGCAACATTTAATGCCCATTACAAACATTTATTTGGAGAAACACCCACACAAACACAAAAACGTGCAGGAAAATACCAACACCCAACAATGAGTAATCCAAAATAAATATCTTAATACCTACAATTATTTTCTTTTAAAATAATCAGTCTGTGATTCACGCGATTAATTCAATCTCTGCAACTTGCTTGGCTATGTTATTATATTGCTTCATTCACTGATAAAAGTACGCCTATATGCCACATCCTTTACTTGCTCGCGCTATTGATATTTGTAAGTCTAAAAAACTGCGCTTTACACCTGTTCGTCAACAAGTATTTACCTTGATGGCTGAACATAAAGGGGCAATATCTGCTTATGATTTATTAGCTAAATTACAAGACTTTGATAGTAACGCTAAACCTCCAACTATTTATCGAGCTCTGGACTTTTTATTAGAGAATCACTTTATTCATCGAATTGAATCATTAAATTCATATTTAATGTGCTGCCATTTAGGTTGTGAGCACCCAATGCAGCTATTAATTTGTGATCATTGTAAGCAGGTAATTGAACTAAGTGACCCAATTATCGATGAAACCTTCTCATCAAAAGCATCACAATTTGGATTTAAGATCACCAATAAAATATTAGAAGCACATGGGATCTGTAAAAACTGTATTGGTAATACCAATCACAGTAAATAGATCACAACTTAATGCAACTGGTATAAATAATTTTTTTAAATCGCATAAAAAACCCTCAACAGAAAAGTATCTGTTGAGGGTAATAATAAGTTTTTAAAGCATTAAATATAATTTAAGAATTTTATATTTACTTCAAGTTTAATGTGCTTCATCCCAGTTATCACCAACATCAGCATCAGCAATCAATGGCACATCTAGATCCGCAGCTTTTGCCATAATATCTTGAATTTCTTTAGTATAAGCTTCAACACATTCTTCTTTAATAGCAAAAACTAATTCATCGTGCACTTGCATTAAAATTTGTACAGAGCCTGTAGGTTTAGTTTCTGCCCAAGCCGCCATGTTGATCATCGCTTTTTTAATAATATCAGCAGCCGTTCCTTGCATTGGAGCATTGATGGCAGCGCGTTCAGCTGCTTTTTTCAACATACCATTTTTAGCATTGATATTAGGCAGTTGTAAGCGGCGTCCAAAAATAGTTTCGACATACGCTTTTTCATTAGCAACAAGGCGAGTATCTTCCATATACGTTAATACACCAGGGTAACGGCTAAAATAACGATCCATATAAGTTTGTGCTTCTTGACGACCAATATTTAATTGTTTAGCTAAACCAAATGCGCTCATGCCGTAAATTAAACCAAAGTTAATCGCTTTTGCACTACGACGTTGGTCTGTTGTAACTTCATCTAACTCAACGGAGAAAACTTCCGCCGCTGTTGCTTTATGGATATCTTTACCTGATGAGAAAGCCGTTAATAAACCTTTATCTTGCGATAAATGCGCCATGATACGTAATTCTATTTGGCTGTAATCAGCAGCAACAATTTTATATCCAGACTGAGCAATAAAAGCTTGTCGAATACGGCGCCCTTCACTACTACGAATAGGAATATTTTGTAGGTTTGGATCGCTTGATGACAAACGGCCGGTAACTGTTACTGCTTGATGGTAAGAAGTATGAACTCGACCTGTCTCTTGGTTCACCATTAACGGTAGTTTGTCAGTATAAGTCGATTTTAATTTACTTAAACCTCGATGCTCTATGATCAACTTAGGTAGCGGGTAAGTTAATGCTAACTCTTGCAACACTTCTTCCGCAGTTGATGGTGCGCCTTTAGGTGTTTTCTTGATAACAGGAATATTTAGCTCTTCAAACAAAATTGTTTGTAATTGCTTTGGTGAACTAAGATTAAAAGGTTTACCAGCTTCTTCATAAGCAAGCTCTTCTAACTCTAATAAACGTTTAGCAATTTCAACACTCTGAGCACCTAATAATTCACTATCAATCTCAACACCACCTCTTTCGATATTTGATAATACCGTTAATAGAGGCATTTCAATTTCATCTAATACGGTTAATAACTCAGGAGTTTCTTGTAAGCGTCGCTGTAGTTCAAGGTGTAAACGCAACGTAATATCAGCATCTTCTGCTGCATAAGGTGCAGCTTCTTTAATAGCAATTTGATTAAAAGTTAGCTGTTTTTTACCTTTACCCGCAATATCCTCAAAACTAATACATTTATGACCTAGATATTTTAAAGCTAAGGTATCCATATCATGCTTGCCTGTACTGTCTAATACATAAGCTTCAAGCATGGTATCAAAAGCAATGCCACCTAAAGTAATACCATGATTTAATAAAACACTGCGGTCATATTTTAAGTTCTGCCCAACTTTTTTATGCCCATCTGACGTTAATAAAGGCGTTAATAATTCAAGTGTATCAAGTAAATCAAGTTGCGCAGGAGCATCAATATAATCATGTGCTAATGGTAAGTAAGCAGCTTCGATAATAGGCTCAGCTTCTTCACCAACATTAGTTTGTATCGCAAAACATAAACCAACAATTTTTGCCTGCATATAATCTAGGCTGGTTGTTTCAGTATCAAAAGCAAATAACTCTGCTTGCTCTAATTTTTTAATCCACTGTAATAACTGCCCTTTAGTGTAAATCGTTTTGTAACTGTCACGATTGACCATGGATTTAACTAGCGTAGAAGGTGTAATTGATTGTCCCTCTTGAGCTGATGAAGCTTTAGCAACTAAATTATCTCCCGCTAATAATGCAGATAACCAACGTTTAAACTCTAATTTTCCAAATAATTTCACTAATGCATCTGTATCTTGAGGAGTCGGTTTAAAATCTTGATAAGTTTGATCTAATTCAACATCTAATTTAATCGTTGCTAATTGGTAAGATAAACGCGCCATTGCTTCATTTTCTTGCATCTTTTTAGCCATGGTTTTGCTGCCACGAAAGCCTAAACCAGCTAACTTAGCTAAATTCTCATAGATACAATCCATGTTACCTAAACCTTGTAACATAGCTAATGCCGTTTTTTCACCAACGCCAGGCACACCCGGGATATTATCGACTTTGTCACCCATCAAAGCTAAATAATCGATGATCATTTCAGGTGGGATACCAAACTTTTCTTTCACACCTTCTACATCTAGAATGGTATTGGTCATGGTATTAATCAAATAGGTATGTTCATCAACAAGCTGAGCCATATCTTTATCGCCAGTACTGATCAACGTTTTAATGCCCATCTGACTTGCTTGTAAAGCCAAAGTACCAATCACATCATCAGCTTCAACACCAGGAATTGTTAAAATAGGTAAACCCATTGCTTTAATAACTGCATGCAAAGGTTCTATTTGACTGCGTAAATCATCAGGCATACTTGGACGATTAGCTTTATATTCACCATACATATCATCACGAAAAGTTTTACCTTTTGCGTCAAAAACAACCACAATATGGCTTGGACTAAACTGTTTTAGCAAGCTCTGTAGCATATTTACAACACCATAAACAGCGCCCGTTGCTTCACCTGCTGAATTAGTTAAATGTGGAGGAGAAAAGAAAGCACGATATAAATAAGAAGAGCCATCAACAAGTACAAAAGGGTTTTCAGGGACTACAGCCATAAATTAACTACCAATCAAATAAAATTGTTCCTAGTATACCTACACGGCACAAAATAGTGATCACGTTTTGTTATATTCAGCAATTATAAAAGTTCGATGAAGAGTAAAGCTAACGCAGCTATTGATAATTATTTTAGTTAATAATCACCTAAGGATAGGGTTTAAAAAGTAAGTGCCCATTCACTCTCAATGTACAGCACTCTGTGGATAACTCTGTTAGTTAATTTAAATAAAAATTGAGATAGAACAAAACCTAATAATTAAGCTTTATTTTTCAGATAGATATACAACCTATTAAAAACAAAAATGCACATTCAACAAATTATTGAATGTGCATAACAAAATATAACAAGTGCTATATTGCCTTTAAATTCAGCTTATATAGTGTCTCACAGGGTTTGCGTACATTTTTAATACCGTTTCTTGCAATTCAGGTTTTACAGCCTGAATATGGGCTTTAAACGCGCGAATATCTTGTGCTGATATATTATCAACATCTTGCTCTGCCGCGATCAAATTAGAAGGGTGTAAGAAATAATGTTGGTAAATTTGTGTATCAATTTCTTCTGCCACTTCATCTGCATTTTCAAAATCACCACTTAATGGCGTTCCAAAAGCAACATGAACATGACCTTTTTGCCCAATAATACCGCTAACAATACTTTCAATATCTTCAAATTCAGATTTTTGATATTCACCAAATTCTGCTTTTTCGTATAATTCACGAGCTTTTTGTTGATCACAAGGATCAAATTCATAGGAAACAGCAACAGGTACAATATTCAATGATTTAATGTATTCAGCAAAAGGCACTTTTTGTTTTTTACCATTAACATAAAACATCTTAATAATTGCTGGCTCTGTTTTATCAAAACCATCTTTTGCGCGCCCTTCTCTTTGTGCAATCCAGATGCTGCTATCGTCTTTTAATGAAGTACAAATATAATCAGATAAATGCGATAACGATTTCATCATCTCTCTTACACCAGTAACAGAGCGTTTTACAATAAAGCTTTTATTCATACGCATTAAATCAGAAACATAAGGTTTGCTTAATAAGTTATCACCAATGGCAATACGTACTGTTTTAAATTTTTCTGAATATAAAGCCCAATTAACAAAAGAAGGATCCATTGCAATATCACGATGGTTAGAAACAAATAAATAGTTCTGAGTTGGATCAAGATTTTCTAAACCTGAATAGGTAAATTTAGTTGTTGTAGAATCAATCATATGCTGAACATAAACACCAACAACTTGCTGCATTTCATCAATGCTTTTTATACTTCCCCATTTATACAAAAAGTACTTACGTAATAATGGTTTAAGTATAAAGCCTAAACATTTAGACAACTTAGGAAAACGAAAACCTAATATCGCATTAATAAACTCTTCACTATTAATAACGCGCTGGATAGCTGGCTGTATCTCTGCATCATTATAAGGTCGAATATCACTAAATTTATCTGCGTTACTTGGCATGGTTTAATTCTCTATAAAATGGATGCCGCATTTTACCTGTTTTTACTTATTACAGCGAGTAGATTTACACCAATTTATGATACAAACCAATCATACCAATCACATTAAGTATGTGTTCTAAATTTTGCACATAAAAAACAATTCAATTCGAGGTGTAAATTGAAATAAATGGTTGCTCCATTTACGAAGTTTATAACAAAGAAGTGAGTTGTTTTAACCAGTAAAATAGACCAGCTATTTACTGTAATTGGCATTAGTTCAGCAAAGAATAATAGACTAGAAAATAACTGGTTACTGATATGAATAATATAAAAGCAGGAGTGATAACAACTGTTTGCTATCACTCATTAAAATTAGTTAAATAAATGCAAAAGCATCACCGTAGATATGATCTATCAAGGCACCTTTTTTAATAAAATCTTCACGTGCTACTTTAGCCATTTCAAAACGACCGACCACGTAGATATCAAAGGTAGATAAATCATTAAACTCCTCTAATACAGCTTGATGTACATAACCTTGTTTACCTTGCCAATGTACTTCAGGAAGTTCAACAACTGGATGGAAATGAATATTTTGATGTTCATTTGCCCATTGTTTAGCTTGCTCCTCAAAATAGAAATGAGAATACTCTTTAACCCCCCAATATAAATAAACTGGGTTCTTTATATCTGACTCAACAATTTGTTCTAATAGTGATTTCACATAGGAAAACCCAGTTCCACCAGCCATTAAAATAATTGGACGAGCAGAGTCTTCACGCAAGTATGCATCACCATTAGCAATTTCAACTTCCACCGTTTCACCTGATTGCATTTTTTCAACAACTTGCATTGCATACTGATTATCAGGCGTTGCACCAATATGTAATTCAATTAACTCATTTGAAGGGATATTGGCAATAGAGAAATGACGTTTATCACCTTCTCCCATAATCACTGATACATATTGTCCAGCCTTAAAATGAGCCGTGCAGGTTGGTGATAAAAATATACGGTATAAAAACGCGTTTAGCTTCTCAACAGAAGCAACATTACAAGTCATTTGTGGCATTCATTTCTCTTTTCTAATTTGGAAGCAATAGCTTGAACAAAAGTGTGGCGAAATTGTTATTAGTTAACAATTATGCCACATTGCCATTATGACAAAATATTTAACTCATTCCAAAGACCATCTATTTTTTCTTTTACTTTTTCATCCATAACGATGGGCACTCCCCATTCCCGAGTTGTTTCACCAGGCCACTTATTCGTTGCATCTAAACCCATCTTTGATCCTAAGCCAGAAACTGGTGATGCAAAATCTAAATAATCAATCGGTGTATTATCAACTAAGGTAGTATCACGGCTTGGATCCATGCGCGTGGTAATTGCCCACATCACATCATTCCAATCTCGAACATTCACATCGTCATCACACACAATAATGAATTTGGTGTACATAAACTGACGTAAAAACGACCAAATGCCTAACATCACTCGTTTAGCATGGCCAGGATAACGTTTCTTAATTGAAACCACTGCCATACGATATGAACAACCTTCAGGTGGTAGATAAAAATCGACAATTTCAGGAAACTGCTTCTGAATAATAGGCACAAATACTTCGTTTAATGCCACACCTAAAATAGCTGGCTCATCCGGTGGACGGCCAGTATAAGTGCTGTGATAAATAGGAGCTTTTCTCGTTGTTACATGAGTCACTGTCATGACTTGGAAATCATCAACCTCATTATAGTAACCAGTATGATCACCATAAGGTCCTTCAGGCGCTTCCTCTCCAGGCATTAAATAACCTTCTAGAATAATCTCCGCTGTTGCAGGGACATCTAAATCATTACTTAAACTTTTTGCTACTTTTGTTCGAGAACCACGTAATAAACCCGCAAAAGCATATTCAGATAAAGTATCAGGAACAGGTGTCACTGCGCCCAAAATAGTGGCTGGATCAGCCCCTAATGCAACACTAACTGGAAATGGTTTACCTGGGTTAGCTTCTTGCCATTCACGATAATCAATCGCTCCACCACGATGCGATAACCAGCGCATAATGATTTTATTTTTAGAGATAAGTTGTTGGCGATAGATACCTAGATTCTGGCGTTTTTTGTATGGGCCTTTAGTAATCGTTAATCCCCAAGTAATAAGAGGAGCAACATCTCCCGGCCAACAAGTCATAATAGGTAATTGGGTTAAATCAACCTCATCACCTTGCATCACAACTTCTTGACAAGCTGGAGACTTCATTCGTTTTGTTGGCATATTTAAAACTTGTTTGAAAATAGGCAACTTTTCCCACATTGCCTTAATTCCCTTAGGTGGTTCAGGCTCTTTTAAATAAGCTAACCATTCACCTACTTGGCGTAATTCACTAACATCGTCTTTCCCCATAGCAAGAGCAACACGTTCAGTTGTACCAAATAAATTAGTTAAAACAGGTGTTTCATGACCTTTAGGATTTTCAAACAATAGAGCAGGGCCACCAGCACGCAGAGTTCGATCAGAAATTTCTGTCATTTCTAAGTGCGGATCAATTTCTTGGGTTATACGTTTTAATAAACCTTTTTCTTCTAATTGATTTAAAAAATCACGTAAATCATCAAACTTCATGCTCACCTACTTAATATATCATCGGTATTATTTTAAAAGTAAAAAAAACGCTACCTAAGTAGCGTTATTAATCGGGAATGCAAGACCAACTTATTTTGATTTTTGATTTTTCATCGCATCAAAGAAACTATCGTTAGTTTTGCTTAAGCCTAATTTGTCGATCATAAACTCAGTTGCGCCGATCTCACCCATTGGATGAACAATTTTACGTAAAATCCACATACGTTGTAATTCATCAGCTTTAGTAAGTAACTCTTCACGACGTGTACCTGAGCGAGTGATATCAATAGCAGGATAAACACGTTTTTCAGCTAATTTACGATTTAAGTGAATTTCAGAGTTACCCGTACCTTTAAATTCTTCATAGATAACTTCATCCATTTTAGAACCGGTATCGATAAGTGCTGTTGCAAGGATAGTTAAACTACCACCTTCTTCAACATTACGAGCAGCACCAAAGAAACGCTTAGGACGATGTAATGCATTAGCATCAACACCACCGGTTAATACTTTACCTGAACTTGGGATCACAGTGTTGTAAGCACGTGCTAAACGAGTAATTGAATCTAATAAAATAACCACATCTTTTTTGTGTTCAACAAGACGTTTTGCTTTTTCAATAACCATTTCAGCTACTTGAACGTGACGGTTTGCAGGCTCATCAAAAGTTGATGCCACTACTTCACCACGTACTAGACGACGCATTTCTGTTACTTCTTCCGGGCGCTCATCGATTAATAAAACAATCAATTCAGCATCAGGATAATTAATTGAAATACTTTGCGCTATATTTTGTAGCAACATTGTTTTACCCGCTTTTGGCGGAGCAACAATCAAACCACGTTGACCTTTACCGATTGGTGAGACTAAATCTAAAATACGTGCAGTGATATCTTCAGTGCTACCACTACCATTTTCTAAACGGAAACGCTCATCAGGATGGATAGGTGTTAAGTTTTCAAATAGGATTTTGTTACGAGAGTTTTCAGGTTTGTTGAAGTTAACTTGAATAATTTTTAATAATGCAAAGTAACGTTCGCCTTCTTTAGGGGGTCTGATTTTACCTTCAACACTATCACCCGTTCGTAGATTAAAACGACGGATTTGACTAGGAGAGATATAAATATCATCAGGGCCAGCCAAGTAAGAACTATCTGAGCTACGTAAGAAGCCAAAACCATCTTGTAAAATTTCTAAAACACCAGCACCGAAAATATCAGCACCACTTTTAGCATGGGCTTTTAATATTGCGAAGATAATATCTTGTTTTCTTAGGCGGGCTAAATTTTCCAGCCCCATTGAACTGCCGAGCTCAACAAGCTCAGAGACAGGCGTATTTTTTAATTCGGTTAGATTCATAAGTCTTTTTGATATTTAGGAGTAAATGGATAGAGTAAGATAAAGTCGGGATTGCTCATAATTTGAGCGTAAAGGTAGCATTAAAAATCGAAGCTGTCCAGAATGAAGATTAGTTAGGTTAATTTAACCTTCATTCTAAACTAAATCTTTAAACGTTTGCGTCTAAAAATTCAACAAGTTGTGATTTAGAAAGAGCACCAACTTTAGTTGCAGCTACTTTTCCATCTTTAAATAATAATAATGTTGGAATACCACGAATACCAAACTTAGGTGGTGTTTCATTATTTTGGTCAATGTTTAATTTACCAACAGTGACTTTACCTGCATATTCCACAGCGATTTCACTTAGGATTGGGGCAATCATTTTACAAGGACCACACCATTCAGCCCAAAAATCCACTAATACAGGACCTGATGCATTTACAACGTCAGTGTCAAAAGTTGCATCACTTAAAGTTACAATATTTTCGCTCATTTTTATCTCCAGAAAAAGATTTACTAGTAAAAAGTTACTATAACATGCTCACTAGCAAAATATATTTTTGATATTTGAATCGATCTCAATATTTATTGCAAGTATAAACTGCTATGCTCTGCAAATGAATAAAACACACCTAACTCAAACAAAATTTTCAGACTTGCCTCTAGAGCCAAGTCTACTTTCAGGTTTAACCGCTAAAGGTTTTGAATACTGTACACCTATTCAAGCTTTGTCACTGCCTATTACCTTATTAGGTAAAGATATTGCAGGACAAGCTCAAACAGGAACAGGCAAAACATTGGCCTTTTTACCTGCCGTATTTAATCACCTATTAATTAACAAAGCACCTGAAAATCGCCGCAAGAACCAGCCACGGGCTATTATATTAGCACCTACGCGTGAACTTGCGATTCAAATCCATAAAGATGCAGTTTCACTTTCAGAATCTACTTCTTTGCGCCTTGGTTTAGCATATGGGGGCGAGAAAGTTGAAATTCAACAGAATAAATTAGAAAAAGGTGTTGATATCTTAATTGGCACAACAGGTCGTATTATCGATTTTGTTAAACAAGGTATTATTAACTTAGATTCTATACAAAGCGTTGTTTTAGATGAAGCAGATCGTATGTTCGATTTAGGCTTTATTAAAGACATCCGTTATTTATTCCGTCGCATGCCAGCTGCTGATCAGCGTTTAAATTTACTATTCTCAGCAACCTTGTCACATAAAGTGCAAGAGCTTGCGTTTGAACACATGAATAGCCCTGAACATGTACAAATTGAACCAGAAGTAATGACTTCTGCCAATATTACTGAAGAACTTTTTTATCCATCAAATGAAGAAAAAATGCTGTTGTTATTAAGCTTGATGGAAGATGAATGGCCAGAAAAAGCCATTGTATTTGCTAATACCAAACATGCTTGTGAAAAAGTATGGGGTTATTTAGCCGGTGACGGTCATCGTGCAGGTTTATTAACAGGTGATGTACCTCAGAAAAAACGTGAACAAATCTTAAAACAGTTTACTGACGGCGATGTTGATATTTTAATTGCAACAGATGTAGCCGCGCGTGGTTTACATATTCCTAAAGTATCACACGTATTCAACTTTGATTTACCTGATGATTGCGAAGATTATGTACACCGAATTGGCCGTACTGGTCGTGCTGGTGAAAAAGGCTTAGCAATTAGCTTAGCTTGTGAAAAATATGTGTTTAATTTACCTGCAATAGAAGAGTATATTAAGCATACGATCCCAGTAAGCGAATATGACAAAGATTCTTTATTAGACTCTCTGCCGGTGATGAAAGTAACTAAATACAAAGTTCATCCAAATAATCGCAAAGACAATTACCATAGGTCACATAAAAGATAATATGACAGCAGCACGTTATACCATTATAGATTTAGGCTCAAATAGCTTTCACATGCTTACAGTTACCAAGCAAGATAATGGTTTTAATGTGCAATCAAAGCATAAGCAAAAAGTGCGCTTAGCTGCTGGATTAAATGGGCAAAAACAACTGAATCAAGCTACCATGGAAAAAGGTTGGATTTGCCTACAAAACTTCAAAAAACTGCTAGATGAAATCCAACCTGTTTGTCTTCTTGTTACAGCAACTGCAGCATTGCGGATCGCCGTTAACAATCAAGAGTTCTTAAGTAAAGCCCAACAAATACTTGAGCAACCTATTAATCTTATTTCCGGTATCCAAGAAGCAGAAACTATTTTCAAAGGGGTTTCTTTCACTGAAAAAACAGATAAACAGTTGTTGGTTTTAGATATTGGTGGGGCCAGTACAGAATTAGTGTTAGGTAAAGGTCATGATGTTCATGTTGCTAATAGCCTAAATATTGGTTGTGTTACCTGGCTAAATCATTATTTTGCAGATGGCTTACTTAATGAATACAACTTTAGCAATGCAATTAACGCAGCCAAACAAGTCATAGTAGATGTCAAACCACAATACACCAAGTACGATTGGCAATTAACACTCGGCGCATCCGGCACGATTCAAGCCGTTAATGAAGTGAATCAAAAACAAAAACTTAGTGAACATCTCTCCTATGAATTACTGTTAGCAATAAAGCAGCAATGCATACAAAACCAATCAATTAAAACACTTAATATTGCAGGACTAAAGAAATCTAGAGAACCCGTTTTTGCTAGCGGACTAGCCATTTTAATTGCACTATTTGAATCATTAGGGATCAATACAATGCAACTATCTAATGGCGCTTTAAGAGAAGGTTTAATAAGCATGATGTTTAGTGGGCAAACTAATTTTTCATAATGAATTAGCTCATCTCACCCACTATCACTTTATCTGCATGATCAAAGATTAAACTTATAGCAATTACATTAATAAGTTTTTCGCAGAAAAAAATTCTATTTATAGCAAAGAAGTGAATTGTTTTAACCAGAACAGCTTTGAGCACCTCTTTTAATGTGGCAATATTTTTAATATCTTTCAGCTCAAGAGTCAGCTGATCTAATAGTGTTTCTAATAGATAAAAACGTTCACCCTGTTCATAACTGTCCCCATCAATGGCAATGATATTGGTGGTTTTATTGCTTAGCTCATCATCATAGATTGTTTGTGCCACAGCAAATGGAAAGTTGGTTTTGATGCTGTTATCTAATTGCTTATCGAAGTCATTTATATCTTTTTTGGTTAACTCAATGAGCAGTGGGATATTTTGAGATTTGACGAGGTCGGCTCGATAATTATTCGCTAGGGTGAGCTGGTGCATTTAATAATCCTTTAAGAATGCGTTGAAAAACAAATTAAACAAGAGTCACAAAATATCACCTACATATCAATACCATACAACAATTAGGAGCAATAGAACATCATGTAAAATTCAAAAGCATGATCCCGCCACCAATCTAAAGGCTCAGTAGTTTTCTAAAAGGTGATTGCTGAATACAATGTCAGGATGAGAGGAACTTGGCTATTTAACAGTACAAAGCACTCGCCATACAAAAAGCAAAAGGACAAATAAATGTTATTAGTAATCGCAATGGCCGATGCTTACGGTGCAGGATTTGAATTTACTGAAGATGAGTATATTAAAAAGAACCACTGCCTTACAAAGTATCATCAGGCACCATTAGATAAAACACCAGCCGGTTGCTATACAGATGACACTCAGATGTCGATCGCTATTTCTGAATTAATGGTTAATGAGAGAGGCCCATGGAGTGAACATCTAGTAGCCGAGTACTTTTTAAAAGCATTTAAACGCGATCCTCGCCGATCTTATTCCGGAGATTTCTATCATTTTTTATTGAATACAGAAACATCAACGGAATTTATTGAAAATATTAGTTCTGATAGTGTTAGAAATGGATCTGCGATGCGTTCGGTACCATTAGGTTTGATTAAAGATAAAACAGAGATGCTGGAAAAATCGAGGATTCAGGCTCAAGTAACACATAATTCGTATGAAGGGATTGTCGCCTCACAATCAGTTGCGTTGGCTGTTTACTATTTTGTTAATAATTTAGGCAAAAAAGCTGGCTTGCTTGATTATATTTGCCAACAAACCAACGAAATATTCACAAACAATAAAGTTACCCGAACAGAGTGTAATGCGATTGATACCATTGACGCTGTGTTAACCGTGTTATCTCAGTCTAGCTCTCTAAAAGAAGTGCTTGATAAATCGGTTAATCTTGGTGGTGATACGGATAGCGTAGCATCCATCGCTTGCGGTATTGCCTTTTTCTCTGATGAGTACGTTAAAGATTTGCCTCCTTTTCTTGAACAAGATATTGAAAATGGTCCCTATGGTAAAGATTATCTAATCAGACTAAGTGCAAAACTTACCTAATGACTAGTAAGTTACCTGGTTTTTCTCTATTTATCACTTCGCTTTAAGCTTGTATGTTTATCCAATCAATTAAAAGTGATCGGTAATTATACTTAGCCATATAGAACTATAATTAATCCGCATCATCCAATAAAAGCATTAGGAATATTAACGATTACAGCCACAAAGCCAGTAACACTTAATAAAGAAAAAATAGCAGGCACTAGGTCTATTGAACCTAGGTGGACCCATATTATTCCAAATTATGAATATCATACAAAGGACGAATGCATTATTCCTGCGTTCCCTAATGACACATAAAAAAAGATTTATTTTTTGTCATGACAGATAAGCCAATCACAGGAACACTTAACGCCAAAGTCAGCATGGGAGAAGTATTTCGAATCTACTTATCCTCTTCAGAGAATGAAGAAGAGGCACTTTCGCTAAGTATCGAATACAGTATCAAACCCAAACTTATGTTCGACATGCTTAAGTATAAAATTGAAGTAATACAGCTTAGTGGAATAAAAACTTATGACGCGCTTTATGAAGACGGGCAATATCGAGCAAAAAGAGCACCCTATTCAAAACACAAGCAGTTAAAACTAATGCAACCCCACAAGATAGCCTTTATCGAAATATGTCTTTTGAAATAGGAGTATTAAACTACCCATTATTGCAGTTTGTAGACGACCCAAGACATTCAACAACAATTAACCAGAAACACCTAAACATCATCCTTGACGCAGATAGTTCGAGAGCACATCAACTGCCATTTCCTGTCAGTAAGATCACTCGACATAAAGCAAAACTAAGAATGACTGAGGTTGGGATTAGCAATTACAGCTACAAAGTAAAAAGTAAAATATCGTTCATAGATAAAGTTATTACCAAGGCTGAGATTTGCTCTTTGCTTTGTAATTGGGCGAAGATAATTAAACCACCATAATTTAGTGCCATTAGGTTTAATCTTTAGCGTTAAGCCAAGACTATCACCTAGGTTATATTCTTTATCTTTAGGTTTAGCATTTTTAATTTGAGTATCATTTAAAGGGGGGACTGTTTTCGCCATGATATAACCTCAAATTTAAAGCGCTAGAGTAGGGTTACATCAAAGGTTACATTAAAAGTGATACCAATTCCGTTAATTAAGTTTCCAATTTAGTCCAGTCTCTAAAGCATAATGAAATGACTCGGCTTGTGTCTTCGCAGAAGCTGTTCCAAGCCCTACAACATTGATCGACTATGTCGTTATAATC
>NZ_SNUW01000002.1 GCF_004376845.1 Psychromonas algarum | reverse complement strand
ATAGGTTGTGCAAGATAATTATCGGTATCACGAATGAGTGTTGCTAGGCTTTTCCCCATTAACGTGGGTGTGCCGAGCGCTTGTTGTATCGCTTCTATTTCTTGTTTGTCCATGAGTACGGCGTTTGCGTTAGCAAGCATAATGACCTCGTTGCGTAGAAAGTTAATATCAGAATAGGGCACTAAAATAATACAAATGAGGTTAAAAATCACTTTTATTATTGAATTTATACTTTAAATTTGATTATTTAATAGCTTAGAAAAAGTGTTTAATCTGTTGTTTTGTTTTTTTATAGCTAACTATTTTTCTTTGAAGATATGTCAATGGATATAAGGTTATAAAAATTTTTAACAATAAAAAAAGCTGTTCACCAAGGTGAACAGCTTTTTTGTTTTTAGGTAATTAACTACTTAAGTGCTTAGTAGTAGTATTTGATACCTAAACGGTAACGCATTTGGCGTTCGTCTGTTTTAGAACTAGTTCCGTCAACAGTCCATACTTCTGCATATGGTTTCCAGTTACCCATTTTGTAACCTGCGATAACACCTGCATCCCATTCCCAATCATCATTGTTCGCTAAACGAATATTGTCGTAAGATTGAACGTAGTTAGCTTCGTAGCTTAATTCGAAACCAGGAATAGATTTGAATCCGTAACCACCTGTTAATGTTAATTTACCTTGAGTGTAGTTATTTAGAGCATCACCATCCATATTAGTTGTAGTTACACCATCAATTTGGTCTCTGTATTCAAAACGGTAACGTAAAGCAGTTTTTAAACCGAAGTCTGATTTATAACCAACACGGAATTGTGGTTTGTATACTGTACGTGAAGCCGTCATTGCAATTGGCATACCTGGTTGGAAGTACCATTTGCCCATGGTGTATTTAACACCCATATCTAATTCAGTTTCTGTTAGTGCCCAGTTACCAAAGAAATCATTTTTACTGTCATCTTGACCAGCAAATTTCATTTCTAAACCACCGTAAACACTTACATTTTTATGGTCTGCGAAAGGTTTCCAGCTATCACCTACTTTTACACGGCTAGCTTGAGTTTCACTTTTATCTTTCCATTCATGACGGAAGTCGAATGAACCTGCTGATGCAGTACCGGCTAAAACTGTTGCTGCTACAGCAAAGATTAATTTATTTTGTAATTTCATTGTTATCATCCAAGTTGATGTTAAAAAATGTACCGTGAAAATTTTAGTTTTAATACTGCGTAATTGTTATACAAGTACGAAATCTAAAAATATGTTTTATGAAATTCAGATTTTCCTGAGTCACCACAATGGAGCGTAGAATACATAAAGATGTGGACTTACTTCTGTGATTCTCCTCTAACTTTCCTTTTGCTAAGCCCTAGATCTTACTTTCTTTGTGATTTAGATCTTAAATATCAATGATCTGCAATGTTGTTTTTACTTAAGTGGTAGTTTTTTGACCAGCTAAAGTGTGATCTAGGTTTATTTGTATAGCCAGTTTTTATTTTTTGCTAGTTAATTTGAGAGCAATTATCTGATTTTTTGCTTGAAAAAATATTTTTTGGAAAATATTACTCTGTCTATTTCTTTAATCTAAACCTATTTACCTATTACTTGTCACCCTAAAATTATCACTGTAACTCTCTATAACAAACTTAATTCTGGAAATAGCGCTGCATTATCATGAAATATCTTGCTTATTTAAGATGATTTAATATGGAAGACACAAAAATAGCGGGCTGTATCGGTTTGCTTATGCAAAACTGAGATGACATATAGTTATCATTTAGAGTGATGACGATTAACTACTTTTATTTCAGTGGGCTTAATAAGAGTTCATTTGTGTTGTTGCTTTTAAACTGCTTGGTCATTTGCTTTTATTTGTTTTGTTCTATGCATCTATTACCTAAGAGCTTGCTTAATTAAATCACAGCGGCGTTTATTGAAATTCCCTTAAATAAGTAAATGATTATTTCCCTTGCTACTATATAAAAGATCTTTTAAAGATCTATTTTACTTGTGTGCCATCACGTTATTGTTAATACACTTAGATTAAAACAGTCACTGCATAACTTAAATAGGCAAGTAAAGTGCACTTTATGTAATCATTTTTTACAACAGAATAGTGAATAACTTTCTAAATCACTCTCTAAATAGCTATACATGGATTTTTCTCATCAACTCAATTTGCATTTCTATAAAAGCAGTCTAAGCAAGTCTTCATAATGTTAAAGATCTTAAGCTTTAATAAAGATCTTTTTTAAGATCGAATTCGCTTCGATTTTGCTAACAACTTCATTTCGTTAAGTATTTTTAAAATGTCTGTGATGAACTGCAAAAGACTACTTATTTAGAGGGATATTTTGAAAATCTAAGATCTGGAATGGATTATTTGCCTTTAACGAAAATTTAATATGATTTTAATCACATACTTTTGTAATTGTAATACAACTAATTGCTTCTCTCATATATTGTCGCACCCATTCTTAATAACTAAAGGGTCTTTACAATGGATTATAACGTACTCACGGTAGGAGTTTACTTCCTATTTCTTATTGCCATCGGTTGGATGTTTAGAACATTCACCTCTAATACAAGTGATTATTTTCGTGGGGGCGGTAACATGCTCTGGTGGATGGTAGGTTCTACTGCCTTCATGACCCAATTTAGTGCTTGGACATTTACAGGTGCTGCTGGTAAAGCTTACACGGATGGTTTTACTGTTGCGATTATCTTTATTGCTAACGCATTTGGTTACCTAATGAACTACTTGTACTTCGCTCCGAAATTCCGTCAACTACGTGTTGTTACGGTAATTCAAGCAGTACGCCAACGTTTTGGTAGCAAAAACGAACAAGTATTTACTTGGACAAGTATGCCTAACAGTGTAATTAACGCTGGTATTTGGTTAAACGGTCTAGCTATCATCTCTTCTGGTATCTTCGGTGTTGATATTGAAACAACTATCTGGGTAACTGGTCTGGTTGTATTAGCGATGTCTGTAACGGGTGGTTCTTGGGCGGTAATCGCATCTGACTTTATGCAGATGGTTATCATCA
This sequence comes from Psychromonas algarum, assembly GCF_004376845.1. Lineage (GTDB taxonomy): Bacteria > Pseudomonadota > Gammaproteobacteria > Enterobacterales > Psychromonadaceae > Psychromonas. The sequence goes on along the minus strand of NZ_SNUW01000002.1, from coordinate 473,881 downwards.
TGTCTGTAACCATTACTTGTGCAATCGTAGCGCTTAATCAAGGCGACGGCATCAGTGCTATCATTACAAACTTTGAAGCTCAAAAAGGTTATACATTCCTTGTAGGTAGTCAAATTAACTACTTCACAGTCTTTGCTCTATGGTCTTTCTTCATCTTTGTTAAGCAATTCAGTATCACGAATAACATGCTTAACTCTTACCGCTACCTTGCGGCAAAAGATTCTAAGAATGCACGTAAAGCTGCTCTATTAGCTTGTATCCTTATGACTATCGGTCCAATCATTTGGTTCCTACCAAGTTGGTTCCTAGCTTCTACTGGTGTTGATTTAACATCTATCTACCCTGAAGCTGGTAAAAAAGCGGGCGATTACGCTTACCTATACTTCGTTGATGAATACATGCCTGTTGGTATGGTTGGTCTACTTATCTCTGCGATGTTTGCGGCGACAATGTCTTCAATGGACTCAGGCTTAAACCGTAACTCTGGTATCTTCGTTAAAAACTTCTACCAAGTAGTTTTACGTCCAAATGCAACTGAAAAAGAATTAGTAACTTGTTCTAAAATCACTTCAACAGTATTTGGTTTAATCATTATCCTTGTAGCGTTATTCATTAACTCTCTTAAAGGATTGAGCTTATTTGATACTATGATGTACGTTGGTGCTCTAATCAGCTTCCCAATGACTGTTCCAGCATTCTGTGGTTTCTTCATCCGTAAGACTCCGGATTGGGCTGCTTGGGCAACATTAATCGTAGGTGGTATGGTTTCTTACTACGTAGGTTTCATTATCTCTGCAGACGACATCCAAAACTGGTTCAATCTAGACACACCATTAACTGGTCGTGAATGGAAAGATCTTAAAGTTGGTGTTGGTCTAATGGCTCACATTGTAATCACTGGTGGTTTCTTCTGTAGCACTATGTTGTTCTACAAAAAATTATCTCCAGCGCGTGAAAAAGATGTTGATTTATTCTTCAACAACTTAGCAACACCATTAACTAACGAGTCTAATGCTCAAGCACGTTTAGATAACAAACAACGTAAAATGCTTGGTGCTCTAATTAGCTTCGCTGGTGCAGGTATCATGGCTATGTTCTTCTTACCTAACCCATTCAACCAAAGCTTAATCTTTGTATTATGTGGCGGTATCGTTCTAGCGATTGGTGTACTACTAATCAAAGCTGTTGATGGTTCTGTAAGTGAAGACGATGATGAAGAAGATCCAGACAGACTTCCAGAAACTAACTAATCATTAGTTTGGAACGACGTTAATATTCTTTAACATCAATTGATAGAAAGCGGTTAGTTTAACTAACCGCTTTTTTTTGCCTAAAATTTACCTATTTAATATTCAATAACTCCCTCGTTTAATTCTTTCAGCACTTCATCTCGTATTTGTTTATCTTGTTGTTTGAGTAGGGCGCAGGATTAATCCTACATGTTATTAGGTAGCTTGAAAGCTACGCCCCTGTTGTTTATTCAGCTTATTGCTTGAGTGGGGCGCAGGATTGATCTTGTATGTTGTTAGGTAGCTTGAAAGCTACGCCCCTGTTGTTTATTCAGCTTATTGCTTGAGTGGGGCGCAGGATTTATCCTGCATGTTGTTAGGTAGCTTGAATGCTACACCCCAGTGTCGATTACTCCGTTTGTTATAGGTAGCTTGAAAGCTACGCCCCTGTTGTTTATTCAGCTTATTGCTTGAGTGGGGCGCAGGATTGATCCTGCATGTTATTAGGTAGCTTGAAAGCTACGCCCCAAGTGGCGGTATGTGTTGGGGCGCAGGATTGATCTTGTATGTTGTTAGGTAGCTTGAAAGCTATGCGCCAGAGTCGATTACTCTGTTTGTTATAGGTAGCTTGAAAGCTACGCCCCAAGTGGTTGAATTGGTTGGGGCGCAGGATTGATCCTGCATGTTGTTAGGTAGCTTAAAAGCTACGCCCCTGCGTTATTTGATGCAAGGAGTGGGGGATATTGTTTGCAGGGATGCTGGGTATAAAAAAACACCTATTACTTGTGGATAATAGGTGTTTATATGTGAGCTTAATAAATAGCAGTGTTATGACTGCTGTTATTAGTCTTTAATCATGTTCTGCATGTAAGTAATAGAAAGTAGCTTGTACATAGTCTGTATCATCACCACTATTATTTTGATTATAAACACCGGCTTTGAAGTACATGTAGTCCTCTTTTTGATCGCCATCATCATTAACATAATAACCGTCATAACCACTGTTGCTCATATCAACTTCTTTTGTGATGGTGTCTTTACCGTCGCGCATTATGCTCACTGTCAGCATCGTCCCCTTAACATCGATTTCATAACCGAATTTTTCGTTAAGTTCAATACCATCTTCTGGCTCAGAAGCACTACTACTTTTAGAACCAATCATCTCATACCACTCTTCTGAATTACCATTACTTGGCTCATGAGCAAAGTAAATCGAACCTTTTTTATGGCCTGGCAATAAACGATAATAAATACGAACTGGCTCATCACTCGCAGCGTGAATCTGACCAACAATAACGCGTCCTTTATGGCTGCTATCACCAGTGGTTGTTACCGCATTAACCGCTAATGTCGCAATCATATTTCCATCAACACCGCCTGCGAGTTTTTGTTGATCATCTGGTGCATTACCAAATACCCAGTTATTGCCATTCACACCTTGTGTGCTAATGCTAGTGTCTTCGCCACGTAACATGCCACGCAATTCAGTACGTGTGTATGATGTGTTTTTAGATGTTCTCGCGCCTCCGATGTAATCTCTAAAGACCATGCCGCCATCTTTAGTATCTGTCCAGAAATAATCTTTACCACCTTGGTCTGTCAACTCATAACCATCATTTAATTGTTTAACAGTCACCGTTGTTGCTTTGGCATAACCGTCACCTTCACCGTTATCAATAGGAACACTTAAGTTCCATAATGAAAGGTCAAAGTTCTCAGATGGAGCTTTAGAAGCGTCTAAGTTTGGATGAATTGGCAAGTCTGTATCTTCTGAACCATTTGATCCTTCAGTGCCTTTAACTACGGCAGAGTAACTTCCAGAATATAGGTCACCATCACCATCTAGATCTTCATTGATAACATAAGATTCAAAGTTATCAGAAAAAACTTCACTTGAGCTTGTGCCTGTTACGTTAGAGTAAATCGCAATGTCATCCACTAAGAACTCTTTTGACTCTGTCATATCGTTGTTGCCAATTTTAAAGCCTAGGGTGTCAACGCCTGTAGCACCGGCATTATGAAAGGCATAAGTACCAATTTTTTCATTATCGATAAATACTGTGTATTCAGCATCAGCCACATCCCACGTCATTTTCACATCAACCCAATTACCTGGCGTAAAGGTGGAAACGGTTTGTGATTCACCTGATCTAATTTTTACATTGCCCTCATCAAGTTGTACTTCTCCTAATAAACCATCCGTTTTTCCAGATTTATCAAATAACGAAATATATGATGTGGCATCTTCAGGTGCTGAATAAAATACAGATGCAGTAATTTGTCCTGAAGTCAGTTCTTCACCGTTATTTTCTGCAATAGGGTATTTTAATTGACCACTTTCTCCTGCTTCCATGTTGGTAAGTACCGCATATTTATTACTTTCTTCTGGTGTTGTTCCGTTATTATCACCATTGTCAGTGTTGTCATCATCGTCGCTACCGCCATTGCCGTTATCGCCACCGTTGCCGTTACCACCACCAATACCGCTATCAGTATCTCCGCCTGGATCAGTATTAGTTGAACTTCCACCACATGCGGCAAGGAAGAATGATAATAAAAGAGTCACTGCTAAATTGTTTTTCACTGTATTAGATCCATCTTAGTGTTTATAAATTTTTATCGAACCGTGCTTTAAAGCATCAAAGCAGAATGTATCTATAAAAAGATAACGGAGGTAGTAGAAATTTTAAAAATTGATAGGTCAGAAGTGAATATTTATATAAAGATGATTAATGCAGGATGTTTTGTTTTTATTTTCGTAACTTGCTAATATATATGAATATATTTTTATTTTTTCAGTCTGTTTATGGGGTGGAATAGAATTGAAAATACTCTGGAATAGGGGATAACTAAATTATTCACTCACCATTTATGAGCTAGCGATTAATAATGTCTATCTATTTAAATCAGCTTAAAAAAGCTGCCAGTAATTAACTGACAGCTTTTGAAGTGACGATTTTAAGGGTTATAACCCGTATGGTGATTATCTAAATAATAGAATGTAGCTTGTACATAATCATCACCATCACCTGATTTATTTTGGTTATAAACCCCGGCTTTGAAGTACATGTATTGGTCTGCATCATCAAAACCGCTGCCAGACATATCCCATGTTCTCGTTATATCATCTTTATAATCTCGTTTGATGGTGACAATCAATAAGTTACCTTGCACTTTAATTTTGTAATAAAACTTTTCATTCAGCTTAATGCCATCACTTGGTTCTGAAGCATTATCACTTGTGCTACCAATGAGTGTGATCCACTGTTCTGCACCACTTCTTGGTTCATGTGCAAAATAAAGTGACCCTTTTGTATGCCCTGGCAATAAACGGTAATAAAGGCGGATTGGTTCATCATCATTGGCATGTATTTGCCCAATAATAACGCGACCTCGTTGATCACTGTCACCACTTGTTGTGACATGGTTCACGGCTAACGTTGCTTCTAATACACCATCAACGCCAGCTGCGTCTTTTTGAGCACTTTCTGGTGCGCTAGAAAACACCCAGTTGTTATCCATATTTTTAGCTGATGTGCTATTGCCACGGCTTAACATTTCACGTAATTCAGTACGAGTGTAAGTAGTATTCGTTGATGTTTTAGGGCCATCTATTGGACAAACAAACACCATGCCACCATCCGTAGTATTAGTGTAAAAGTAGTCTGAGTTTTCATAACCGCCATTAAGTGTTTTAGCTGAAACAGACGTTGCATTGCCATCACTTCTTGCAACAGGAACACTCAAGTACCAATCTAATAAGTCAAAGTTATCCGATGGAGTTGCGTTTGGGTCTAAGTTAGCAACAGGAATATTAGTGTTATAAGTGAGTGTTTTAAATTGTACTGTGCTGCTACCTTCAGCATAATGATTAACAACGCCTGCTCTAAAGTAGTTATTTATGGTTGGCCAGTAACTCGTATCTTCGCTTACTTTCTGTTGTTCATTTACTTTAATTTTGAGTTGATCACTTTCTACTAACATTTCAAACTTGCTAGGAGTTGATGCATTATAGTCAGCTAAGTAGGTGTATTCATAACAATTTGAGTCTGTGTCATTTGCGTTACAACTACCTGTATTAATCACAGCCCAATAACTATTACTGTGTTGTTCACGAGTTTCAGCTTGCCAAATAATACGCGCTAGAGGTGCATAACCATCATCATTATCTATTTGCAATAATGTGATATTTTGATTTATCTCAGCAGTTGTTGTTTGTGAATCACTTGTTGCAGTAGGTAATATTTCAGCTGTTAACCTATAAAAATCACTTGAGTTCGTTTTAAAGTTATTAGTAAAACGTAATTCTGAGCTTTTGCCTTCACCACTGGCATTAAATGTTAACCAGTTTGATGTGCTATCTATTTTAAAATGGCTATCACTATAGTGAGTGAATTCTCCGGCGTTTTTAACCGTTGATCCATTTTGTTCTAAATCAGCAACATCTAATACATCTTGGTATTTTGGGTAATCGTATGGGGAATCGCCATAGTTTTGATTTTCATCGTATGAGCTACCGCCGCTACCCCCACCGCCACAAGCAGTTAATGATAACGATAATAGAAGCAGGGTAGGGATATTATATTTCATCTTGTTCTCAAATTATTTTGATTAACGATATTAGGCGCTTAGTTTAATTGAACAATTAAAAACACTGAATAAAAAAGGGAGATAAAAAATGGGATTATGTGATGTTGGTAAAATAATATTTCTTAAATAAAAAAATACCGCTTATGAATATAAGCGGTATTTGTATAAATCTTAGATTTTATTAAAGTCTAAGTAAATAAATTAAAGTACTGGTTGATCTGCAACAGTCGCTTCAGAGCTATTGCCATGGTATGAATCGTTTTCAGTACCAAGTTCTGTACCTGCAGCGAAACCTTCAAAGTCATCAAAGAAAACTTCAGTTGTTTGATCAAGTACACTTAACTCATCAAGGTATAATGTGTAATCAGTTACTGCACTTGAACCCATGTATCTAACTTGAACATCTTTGGCACCTAGGTTGTCATCTCCAGGAGCATAAGTATTTGTGTAAGTACCAATTTCATCACCATTAACTGTTAATGTGATATCAGCAGCTGTTGTACCATTAGTAACCCAATCTAACTTAATATCTACCCATTCACCTGGTGTAAATGTAGCTAGAGTCCCTTCTTGGTTTCTTAATGAAAGTTTACCTTCATCAAATTTTAAATCAGCAAGATGTTGGCTCTTACTAGTAGATGTGCCAGCATCAGAGAATACTGTTAAGTAAGCAGATTCAGTTTCATTTGCATCGTATAGGAAAGATGCAACTACTGAACCTTCTGCTATCGCATTATCAAATGAATATCTTAACTCACCTGTGTCGTTAGTAAGTGTATCTTCAACAGCTGCAACTTTTGTTGAGTTTGCTGGATCATATGTACCATCACCAATTTCACCGCCTTCATCTGTGTTGTCATCAGTACCACCATCATTACCTTCAGGTACAATTGCATTTTCTGCGTCTGTCACTTCAATACCTGTTCCAGATATTGTGAAAGCGCTTAATGAGCTAGAAGTAAAGTTATTTTCGTATACAACTTCACCAGCTGCATCAGAGATAACGATATCATCTACATAGTAAGGTGTTGCAGTAGAGCTTACGCCAGCTTGGTCGGCAGTTTTAAATCTTACTTTAGTTGCATTTGATGCATTAGTTACATTACCTTCGTATTTACCAATCTCGCTGCCGTCAGCTAGATTCGTAACGGTAATAGTTAAATCAGTCGTTGTTACATCCCACTCAATATCAATAGTTGCCCAAGTTGCATCTGCAATCTCAATACCTGTATCGATATCGTCCCCTGATTGACGAATATGCAATGAAGTGTAACCCTCAGTAGTATTTGGGTAATCACTGCCTGCTTTTGTACCCATTTTAAGATCTACAACCGCATCATTATTACTATCACTAATTTCAGAGTTAATCGTGATATAACTTAATTTTTCTTCATTTGCATTAAGTAATACGTTAGCTGAAACTTTACCTGCTGCTTGTGGAGTTGGTAAATTGTATCGAGCGTATGAGTTTTCAGTAGATGTGTCACTTATTAATAAAGATTGTAGAAGTACAGGTGCATCTGGATCTACATCTACATCTGGAGCTGGATCCGATGGGGTAGATGAAGATGAAGAGCTTGAACCACCACAGCCAAACATTAATGCTGCACTTAGTGCTACTGCTGTGAATTTAGTTGCTGCTGCAATTTTAGTTAATTTCATATTAAATTCCTTTTTAGTTGCTTTACATTCCATTAAAAAATATTCGATGGAATATTTTAAAATAATTAAATGAGAACGATTTTTTTGTGTTCTTATTTTTATCTATTGTTAGGGATTAGAAATTGAGCGTCAAATATTCCTTTTGAATAAAATGATCTCGCTCACGTTAGTGTTTTTTTACCTTCTAAAAGTCGATCTGTGTATCGTTTTGTTTTGTCACAACACCTTTCAGCTCACTGTTTGCAAGGATTCGCTGTTGTGGTGGTTGATAATAATACAATTTCAAAACAGTGTTCATAGGCTTTTTATGTGGTTGACTTTATATTCATTACTCATAATAAAAACTAAAAAATAGTTATTTATAAAGACTCATTTATTGACTAAAACAAAAAACAAATGACTACTTTTCAATATTTTTTTGTCCATAATTAGTCTATTAATTAGCTTTTATTTTTCAAATGTCACTTGTTTTTTATGCTTTTATTTTGCGTCGAACTGAATGTTAATTGTTCAATATCATGCATTTATATTTTCTATTTTTATAAATAAAAATTATTGGTGAATATAATGTGGCAGCTAATAAAGCCATTAATCAGAAACATTGTAGGCATTACAAAATGAATTTTTAAGAGATGGTTTTAAATTAAATTTGTTTTTATTAACTGTTTTTTTCTTGTGCTTTTGCGGCTGTTTTTATTATAAAAAGCGCACTTTTATACTACTCACTAAACTTTTACATCACTTACTAATGAACAATGTTATGACCTATTTTTTACATTAAATGTGAAAATTAGGTGGGAAGTCAAAAATCAGGCTTTATTTAAATCCCTAAGTAGTGTTTTTTGTTGTTTTTATGAAAGCAGTTAATATGAATTTTTGGCTAAATTGTTTACTGGTAGATTAAAAATAAAGGGGGAATGGCTTTTTAGATAGTAGATGAATTGATATCTCTGAATGGTGAGTATTTATCTAATCTATAGAAATATAAATGGGTACTTGATGTAATTAAAAATATTTAGAGAAAAAATTTTAATACCAATTACATTAAATCAGTGTTCTAAATATTATGCAGGAAAAGTGACTTAGTTTAAGTAAATGGTTACTTCATTGATGAAACTTACAATAAAAAAATGCGTTATTTTAACAAGTAAGATAGGTCAGTTAATTGGTGTGATAGATATAACGTGAGGGGAAATTTCTATTTTTGAAACAAAAATGCCATTCATTTTCATGAATGGCATTTTAAAAAGCTTTCTATTAATATGTCAGCTTATAAAGCTACTTTTTGTACTGTTGCTTCTGCTGAGTTCTGATCAATATCACCTCCGGCAACAAGATCATACCCTTCAGTAAAAGCTTCAAAGTTTTCATTATAAGCTTCAGTTGTACCATCTGAAATAATAATGTCATCTACATTGAATTCATATGACGACATTGTTGAGCTATTACCCAATTTGAAAGTAATAACAGTCACAGGAGTTAAATCACGACTGGCGAATGGGCCCTTAAATGTTGTTCCGCCATCGATTGAAAATGAATAATCATTTTCAGTCCATTTTGCTACAAATTTAATTGCTTGGCCGTCTGTATAGCTTAAACCATCGATAGTTTGTTGTGCTCCACTATCATCACGATATTTAATCTTATTACCAGAAAATATAATATCACCATGCAAATTAGCTGATGATGTACCTGAACTGTATAATGAGATTAACGCATCATTTTTACTGCTACTTTCATCTACTGTTGTATCAGCATCTGGTTGTATTTGTATTGTTGCACTAATTTGACCAGCTGCTAATTCAGTTACATGCGTTTGGTCAGCAAGTTTAATACGTAGCTCACCTGTGTCCTCCTTAGTGCCGCCGATATTTGTATCTAAGATTTGTGCCGCTAAATTATCTGCATTACCTGTACCACCGCCTGTATCGCCGTTACCACCACCAGTACTACCTTCAGTACCATTGTATTTATCACTAATAACAGCTTCATTTGTTTTTTCAGTAAAACCATCGATATTAACAGCCTCATTACCTACTGTTTGTGTATCAAAGTTTTCATTTATAACTTCCATTGTCGCAGCTTTATCACTGTATATTGCTAAGTCATCTACGTAGAAAGTATGAGTTGTTGTATTTGAATTATTACCAATTTTCATTTCTACTGCAGAAACAGCATTTGCATTGATTACTGGCCATGTACCTGCTTCTGTACCATTAACAGATAAAGTGTAATTTGTTTGATCCCAGCTGATAGTAATTGTTGCCCAAGTATCTTCTGGGAATGTTTGTGTAAGTGCTTCGTCTTCACTTGATGATGCTGATGTTGCTCGTTTAAAACCAATGTTTGAACCTGAAGAGAATCCACTATCCATTTTGATGCTTGCGATCTGATCAGCCGATGTAACCGTGTCTGCATGTAAAGTAACGTATGCAGTTTCAACTTCTTCTGCTGAATAACGTACTTTTACACTTACTGAACCTTCTTCTTGTGCTGAACCTAATGTGTACATTAATTTACCAGCATTGTCTGTGCTTGTATCTGTTAATGCAACTGAGTTACCTGGTACTGGAGTTGTGCCACCATTACCACCACCGTCGCCACCAGTGTCACCGCCATTGTTGTTATCATTGCTACTACTTGAGCTGCTACCACAGCCGAACATTAATGCAGCACTTAGTGCTACAGCTGTAAATTTAGTTGCAGCTGCAATTTTAGTTAATTTCATCTTAAATTCCTTTTTTGTTACTTTGTTTGTTTATGTTTCATCAATCATATTTAATGAAACTATTTAAAAATTTTTAAATAGGAACTATTTTTGCTCTTATTTTTCATTATTGTCAGACAATATAAAATGAGCGTCAAATATTGCTTTTTAATAAAATGATCCTGCTCACATTAGTGTTTTTTTACATTCTAAAAGTCGATCTGTGTATCATTTTTATTTTTGAGAATGCTCTGTAGGCTACTAACTGCAGGGGGTTTGTGGTTTTTTTTGTTAGTCTTGATGTACTTTTAATGGTTTGTTTATGCACTTTTTATGTATGTGATTTTATATTCATAAAAAATAGTTGTGCTTAATAAGTGAGCAGGTGTAAGTTAGAGGAGAAGCTTATTAGTACGACAAATAAATTGTTTTATTCCTATTGTTATTTGAAAAGATAAAAGCTTTTTTTACTTGTTTTAATGTTCATTAACCTTTTATTCTTTATGGTTAAATCCTTGCTATTGCTCGTTAATTTTTCAATATTATGTGCTTATATTTTTATTATAGATTAATAAATAACTCGATTTTAAAGATCAATAAGCAGCTAAATAATGGAAAATAAGAGTTGTGGATAATGACTTTAAAAGAGCGTTTTATCTGTCAATATAAAGGGGCTTTTTATGAGTTTTTATCGTATTTTAGAACTGAGCTTTATCATAAACCTGAATTTATTTATCATTGACGAATCATTAATGTGATGATTTATTGTTCATATAAAATGCGTGTTTGCTAACTGAGAAACTGCTTCATTAACGTTATTGAAGGATATGTTGCTAGTAGAAGTGAGATTATTCTGATATCTACTACCTAGTTCTTAATAACAAAGAACTAGGTAGTAGTAGATTATTTAACGCATGGTTACAAATTCTTCTGAACCTGTTGGGTGAATGGCTACAACGCTATCAAAATCAGCTTTTGTTGCGCCCATTTTCATTGCAACTGCAAAACCTTGGATCATTTCATCAACAGCAAAACCTATTCCATGTAAACCAACAACAACTTCATTCTCACCTGCGCAAATAAGTTTCATTTTACAAGGCTGGCGATGTTTGGTGACTGCTGTGTACATGGCTGTAAAACCTGATTGGTATACTTTTACATTTTTTTCGCCATATTGTTCTATTGCTTGTTGTTCAGTTAAACCAATGGTGCCAATTGGTGGGTGACTGAACACCACTGTTGGGATCAAGTCATAATCCATTTTGGCATCAGGTTTATTATTAAATAGACGTTCAGATAACTGACGGCCTGCTTTTACTGCAACTGGCGTTAATTCAACACCGCCTTCCATAATGTCACCAACACAATAAATGCCCGGAATATTGGTTTCTTGATAAGCATCTACTTTGATATAACCGTGTGCGTTAGTTTCAACACCTGTTGCGGCTAAGTTAATAGTGTCTGTTGCTGGGTGGCGACCAATTGCCCAAATTAAGCTATCAACATTATATGTTTGACCATTTTCAAGGTGTAACGTTAGGCTGCCATCGGCTTCTTTAGTCACTTCTTTAGGTGTTGAATGTGTATGTAGTGTTGGGCCTTCTGCTGCCATGACTTCTACTAAGGTATCAATAATTAATGGATCAAAGCTGCGTAATGGGGATTCTTTACGCACAAATAGATGTGTTTCTGTACCTAGTGCACTTAATACGCCTGCAATTTCCACGGCAATATACCCTGCACCAATAATCGCCACACGTTTAGGTTGTTCGACAATATCAAAGAAACCATTTGAGTCGATGCCGTATTCTGCCCCTGGAATGTTTGGGATAGTAGGGCGACCGCCTGTTGCAATAGTGATATGTTTTGCTGTGATTTGTTTACCATTAACTGCAACGGTATTTTTATCTACAAAAGTAGCAAAACCTTTAATCACTTCAACTTTATTGTTACCTAAAACACGATCGTAAGATTCATGAATACGGCCAATATAAGCTTGGCGATTTTCAACCATTTTTGCCCAGTTAAAGCCTTTTACGTCAAGATCAAAGCCATAATCTTCTGAATATAAGTTAATTGCTTCAGCTACTTGCGCGCCATGCCACATTACTTTTTTAGGTACACAACCTACATTTACACAAGTCCCACCTAGGTCTTTTGCTTCTATTATGGCAACTTTAGCTCCATACATTGAAGCGCGGTTAGCTGATGCAATGCCACCACTACCACCACCAATACAGATGTAATCAAAATCGAATTGTTTGTCACTCATGGAGTACCTCATTTTATATGCTGATATTTATTTACAGATAAGTTACAGCATTGTTGAAATAAACTATAGAGGGGAGCTGCAATTTTATTGGCTAATAAGCAGATAATTGAAGATGGCTTTTCTGTTGTTATAAATCTTTTTATGCAGCTAGTGATACGATTGACTTATAAACTATGTGAGTGAATATTTCTTGTGCAAGAAAGTAAAATGGGCTCTAAGAGCCCATTATGTGATTAAGCGGTAACTGTTTGATAAGCCCAAGTTAACCAAGGTGTTAATGCTTCAAGGTCACTTTTTTCAACCGTACTGCCACACCAAATGCGTAATCCACTTGGTGCATCTTTATAAGCGCCAATATCAAATGCCACTTGTTTATTTGCTAATAATTTAATGAATTGCTTTAACTGTTCACTATTTAAATCAACTGATAAACAGACACTGGTATTGGAACGGATTGAGGCGTTCTCTGCTAGGAAGTTTATCCAATCATTTTGCGCAACAAAATCTGTTAATACAGAAAGATTTGCTTGTGATTTTTCAATGCTTGCTTTTACGCCGCCAATTGATTTAACCCAATTGAGTGCATCTTGATAATCTGCAACACATAACATTGAAGGTGTGTTAATAGTTGCGCCGCTAAAGATACCTTCAATTAATTTACCACCTGCTGTTAAACGGAAAATTTTTGGAAGAGGCCAGCTTGGAGTGTAACTTTCTAAACGCTCAACAGCTCGAGGGCTTAGGATAATCACTCCGTGACCACCTTCACCACCTAATACTTTTTGCCAACTGAATGTGGTGACATCTAATTTTCCCCAAGGCATGTCCATGGCAAAAACTGCTGATGTTGCATCACAAATAGTCAAACCTTCACGTTGTTCACTAATAAAGTCTGCATTATCAACTTTAACGCCAGACGTTGTTCCATTCCAAGTAAAGATACAATCATTGGCAGGATTCACTTTTGATAAATCAGGTAATTCTCCATAATCTGCTTTAATTTCATTCACATTTTCAAGTTTTAACTGCTTAGTGATATCGGCATACCAACCTTGACCAAATGATTCCCAATAACAGATATCTACATCACGAGGTCCTAACATTGACCACATGATCATTTCCATCGCACCTGTATCAGAAGCTGGAACGATACCCACGCGATAACCTGCTGGTAGATTTAATAATTCAGCGGTATCTGAGATTACTTTTTGTAACGCTTCTTTACCAATATTAGAGCGATGCGAACGTCCTAATGTTGTTAAGTTTAATTGCTGAATATCATAGCCGGGACGTTTTGCACATGGACCAGAAGAGAAGTTAGGGCAGGCTGGTTTGATCAAAGGTAAAGCGGGATTCATTAGGTAGATCCTTCTGAAAAAAGAATAGGTTTGATGATATGGATGAAAATACACCAGACGAGTATTGTTATCAAACAAATATATGCTTTGCATAGGAGAATAATTTACTTCAGCTGTTTATCGATTGGGGATTGTTAAATAATGAGTATTTTTTATTTTTGAATTTTTGTCGGTAATTAGTTGCGCAAGTTGGCATTTTTAAGCAAATAGCTGTTATTTTGGTGTATTTATAATCAATCAAACCATTTTTTAAGAAAAGAGACTTTACATTAAATCTAGCTTAGGTATTATCCGCAACGTCTGCAGGGGTGTAGTTCCAACGGCAGAACGACGGATTCCAAATCCGTATGTTGGGAGTTCGAATCTCTCCACCCCTGCCACATTCAGATGAAGCCCTAACGAGAAATCGTTGGGGCTTTGTTGTTTCTAGGGTATTGATAATATTTTTTTAGCATTGAGTTACATTTCGCTTCGCGAAAATCCGTATGTTGTCTAGGTTTAAAGTCAGCGAATCTCTCCATCCCTGCCACATTTTGATGAAGCCTCGGCTTATGTTGGGTTTTTTTCGTTTTTTTAAGCAATGAAATTTCACTTCTCCAGGGCTGTCACCAAGGCAACTACAAAAGTTAATGATTGATCTCATTTATTTTTAAGCTTACTTATTTTCTCCATTATTCTTGCTTATTCTTTTCTTATAGTTTGTTCATAGTAATCATGTGGTTATAAATACAAGTGAGGTCATTATGAAAAAAATTCTAGCGGGGCTATTTATATTAAGCGCTATATTTGTTGGTTCAGCCAATGCAGAAAAACTGCTTACTGCAACGATTGTAGGTTCTGGCTCTCCTCTTTTTAATGAAAATAGAGCAAGTGCGAGTGTGCTAATTAGTGCTGGTGATACACAAATTTTGGTTGATATGGGGAATGGTACTCAAGCGAATTTAAATAAGTTAGGGGTTAAAGCTCGTCATTTATCTGCTTTATTATTTACCCATCATCATCTTGATCATAATGAAGAGTTTGTTCCTATTTTTATCGGCTCTCTTATGGGGCAAAAGAAATTTACTATTGTTGGTCCACCTAATACGGTTAAGTTAACAGAGGTAAGTTTAGATCTTTATAAAGAAGATATTGAATACCGTTTAAGCAAAACTCAGAGAACATTAGCTGAACGCCAGAAAAATTTTACTGTAAAAGATATTAAAGGCGGTGAAACATTGGAGATTGGTGATATTCATATTTCTACAATCGAAGTGCCACATACTATTCATACTGTTGCTTATCGTTTTGATTACCATGGTCAATCTGTTGTGATCACTGGTGATCTTACTTACTCAGATAAGTTACCAACTCTTGCTCACAATGCTGATTTTATGATCATGGATTCAGGTGGCATGATAATGAAAGATGGTCGCAATCGCAATAATGCTAAAAAAATGTCAGGTAAAGAGCCTAAAAATGGACGTGTTCGTGCTCATCTTGATTTAGCTGATTCTAGTTTGATGGCAAAAAAAGCAAATGTTAAAAATTTAGTTTATACACACTTTAATTCAAGTGTTGTAGATACAGAAGCTAGCTTGCAAGAGATCCAAAAAAATTACACTGGACATGTTATTTTTTCAGAAGATTTAATGGTGCTGAATAAAGCGCATAATAATGCTTCGAATATGTCTAAAAAACTTAATCATAGTTATGAAATTGTAGATACAGGGCAAAAGAAATTTTATAGCAACAATGCAACGATTGCGTTACCAAAAGAAGGTGAAGCTTTCTTTGGTCAAGATGCAACTTATACCATTAACGATCCTTCGTACACTGACAATAATGATGGCACTATTAGTGATAATGTTACAGGTCTCATGTGGCAGAAAAGTTTAGGTGAAAAACTCACTTATGAAAATGCCTTACAAAAAGTAAAAAGCATTAAATTAGCGGGATATAACGATTGGCGTATCGCTAATGTGAAAGAGCTTTATTCTTTAATTCAATTCTCTGGCACAGTAAAAGGTGAAAGCGCATTAACTCCTTTTATTGATACAAAATACTTTGAACAACCTCTAGGTGATACAAGCAAAGGAGAGCGAGAAATTGACGCTCAAGTTTGGGCAAGTACTGAATATGTTGGTAAAACGATGAATAAAGATGACACTGTTTTTGGTGTTAACTTTGTGGATGGGCGCATTAAAGGTTATCCAAAATATAACCCTCGTACGCAAGAGCCTAATAAAATGTATTTTAGGTTAGTAAGAGGTAATACAGACTATGGTCAAAATAAATTTGTGGATAATGGTGATGGCACTATTACCGACACTGCAACAGGTTTGATGTGGCAGAAAGCAGATAATAAAGCAGGTATCACTTGGCAAGATGCATTAACCTATGCTGAAAACCTGACTTTGGGTGGATATGATGATTGGCGACTACCTAATGCAAAAGAGTTACAAAGTATTGTTGATTATACTCGTTCTCCTGAAACATCTGATTCAGCTGCGATTGACCCCATCTTCCAAACATCTTCTATTAAAAATGAAGCGGGTAAAAATGACTACCCGTATTACTGGACTTCAACAACACATCTTGATGGCAAAGTACCAGAAGGAAATGCCATTTATGTTGCTTTTGGTGAAGCATTAGGAAAAATGCGCGGTAACATTATGGATGTACATGGTGCTGGGTCTCAACGCAGTGATCCTAAAACAGGTGAGGCGATGTCGAGAGGACCGCAAGGAGATATGATCAGAGTAAAAAATTATGTTCGTAGTGTGAGAGGGGGAGAGGTTGTAATAGCAACTCGTATTGAAGCTGAGAAAATGAGTCAATATTCAGTATCACCAAGTGTGGGTAATAATGCGAAGAAAGCATCACCTTCATCAGTGAATAATAGATTTATCAATCGCTTGGATAAAAATGGTGATAGTAAGGTTTCAAGTGCTGAATTCAACGGTCCAGTAAACCATTTTAAACAGTTTGATAAAAATAATGATGGGTTTATTACTGCCGATGAAGCACCAACGGGACCACCTAAACCACGCAATTAATTAACGATAATAAAAAGCTTAGTGAGTCATGTTATTTACAAGCACGAATACTAGGCTTTTTTATTTTTATTAAAATAGGGTGGAAGTTGTTTTAGTCGCAATGATAATTAACGCTGCTTATATAAAAACCATCTCAATAAAGTAATACCGCACACAGTAAATAGCGGATCTTTTTTACTGTTTAAAACACCCCATTTCTTTGTTATAAATTTCGTAAAGGGGATACCATTTACGAAATTTACGCCTTGAATTGAATTATTTTTACTGCACAAAATTTAGATCAGGTACTTAATGTAGTGGATATAATTTGTGATGGTTTTTATAAAGGTTATTTATTTTTTAAGATTAATGGTGATGTAACTTATTGCACCTATAGAGTAAACAACTGCAATGATCCATTGCCATAATAAGACTGGGTCGCCAATAACTTTGCTATGAATAATGCTTCCCCATAATGCAAGCATGATAATGAGTGGTACTAAACCTATTCCAGACATAGATTATCCTTTAAATGTGATTGAATTTTGTATTTTAAGAAAATAATTAATGTGTAGATATTACACTGAGAGAGCCTTGATACAACTGAATCAGGTCAAAATTATGATTTGCCGCCCCATAATAGTAATCACAGTAAATAGCTGAGCTATTTTTACGGTTCAAGCAAGTAAAGATGTTGATGGAGCAAATCTAGATCGTAAGTTAGATAAACAAGGTAAATTAGCTACGGTAGGTAATACCGTGGATTTAAAAACGGCTAAATATGAAAATAGTATTGGTGCAACGAGTTTAATGGGCTGTTGGACTGATATACAGTTTAACCCAGAGCAACATGCATTTTATTACCCCTGAGTTCTAGAAATTCCAACACCTAAATGGACAACTTATGATGCGGTGCGTAATAATTTACCTTTATTAAAAGATGTACAAGCAACAATTAAAAAGCGTGCTTGGACTTCTCCTATCTGGTTTAAACCAGATAGTTAAGATATTTTTATTAACTTGAAGGTAATGGTGGCAACACATCATTACCTTTTTTAATTATTAAGGTTTTAATTTGAACGCGCTACGGAAAGTACTGAAAGACCCTTTTAGCCATTTTATTATTATTGGAGCATTGTTATTTGCTTTATATCCATTGGTTTCTTCGGAAGATGAAACACCTGAACAGGAAATAGTTATCAGTGCTACGGATGTTGTGCAAATGATTAACAATTGGAACAAACGCTGGAACTCCGCTCCTTCAGAAGTAGAGCTAACTAACCTTATTGAACAACAAATCAGAGAAGAAATATTCTACCGTGAAGCATTAGCACTTAATTTAGATAAGGGTGATGCGGTTATTCGTCGCCGTTTGGCGGATAAAATGAGTTACTTAGTCAACGATGTTGTTGTACCGCCTGAAGCAACAGAACTGCAATTACAGCAATTCATGGAGCAAAATCCAGATAAATTTATGTCTCCTATCCGTTTCACTTTTGATCACTATTATTTTAATCCTGATCTTTATGATGAACAGCAAATGCAAACAAAAGTAGCTGCAGCACAAGAAGCGATTCTCAAAGGTGTTGCTGTCAATGATGATGATTTTTTAGGAGAAAAACATTTTCAGAGCTTTCCTGCTCATCAAATAGCTCGATTATTTGGTCGTCATTTCCCGAATGAATTAGAGGAGTTAACGCTTAACGAATGGTCAACACCTTTAGTTTCTGGTTATGGAGTGCATTTAGTAAAAGTGACTCAACGTGAACAAGAGGAACTGGCAAAATTAGCTGATATTCGCCCTTATGTATTAAGAGAATGGCAAGCAAGGCAACAGGTTTTATCTAATATCAGTGTCTATGAAAAATTACGTGCAGGTTATGATATTGAAATCATCATGCCAGAAGCTATGACTAGTAATGGTAATTAAGGGAATGCGTTATTTATCTATTTTACTCTTTTTAATATCGACTCATTGTGTTGTGGCAGATGAAATTCGACCGAGATATTTGCAACTTATTGCTGATGACGCTAATACTTTTTCCGTCCTTTGGAAGTTACCAAGTCAATATAGTAGCAGCACTATTACACCTGTATTTCCAATAAGTTGTGAAAGTACACAAGCTGAAAAAATACACCAAAGTAATAATACTCAAGTGATGCAGTGGCAGATATTTTGTCCTAATGGATTGATCTCCGAAACCTTAACCATTGATGGTTTAAAAGAAAGTAACCTCGATGTATTAATGCGAGTGCAGCAAATTAATGGCTCCACTCAAATACAACGATTAACTGCGACGGATTTATATTTCACTGTTGAGCCGGAAGTAAGTAAGTGGCGAGTGGTGAAGGTTTATACCATTTTAGGCATTGAACATATCCTGTTAGGTTTTGATCACCTGTTATTTGTATTTGCTTTGTTATTAATTATTAAAAGTAAACGGCGCTTATTAGGGGCAATCACGGCATTTACTGTGGCACATAGTGTGACATTAGCGTTAGCGTCACTGAATCTCGTATTATTACCCTTACCACCTGTTGAAGCAGTTATTGCCCTCAGTATTGTTTTTCTCTCGGTTGAAATTGTGCATGCGCAAAAAGGCAACCCCGGAATCGCTGAAAACTCACCTTGGCTGGTGGCATTTTCTTTTGGTTTATTGCACGGTTTTGGTTTTGCAGGAGCGTTAGCTGAAATTGGTTTACCAGAAAACGCGATCCCACTTTCATTACTTTTCTTTAACGTTGGGGTGGAGATAGGGCAGCTTGCGTTTATTGCTTTTGTCTTGTTGATTAGTCGCCTTTTTGCTGGTTATGTTAGCCGTCGACAAAAACATGTTTTATTGCTGTCTTGCGCATATATGATTGGTGGTTTAGCAAGTTTTTGGGTTATTGAAAGAACGGTGAGTTTTTTTGTTTAAACAAATTGTTGGCAATCAAATGGTGGCAGTTTAGTTTTATAATTTACTTTCTCTTATTTAATAAATAAGAGAAAGTAATATTTATTAGATAGAGGTTAGGAACTCCACACCAACTCAATGGCTTCTCTACGTGCGAATGCGATGGTTAATAATTGCTTTTTTTTCTTTAAGTTATCTATGCTGCTTGCCTTACATTTTATGTAAAACTGACTTTCGTTATTACACACTTTCAAGCTTGATATTATTGTTATCACATTAGCTATTACATTGATTATAAAAATATTTATGTATAGAGTGTCACATTATTAGCAATATTTTATCTGCTACAAGGATGAGTGAATATGATCGATTATATTGGCGTTTTTATTTTCCTCTTTGCGGTAATAGACCCCATTGGCACAATTCCTGTTTTTATCGCAATGACGAGTCGATTTACTAAAAAAGAAAAAAGAAAAATCGCACTTAAAGCCACATTTTATTCAGCAGTTATCTTGTTATTTTTCTTAACAGCAGGCGAGATCATTCTCAAAGCTGTGGAAGCTCCTTTATCGGCATTCCAAATTGCGGGTGGTATTATCCTGTTTCTTTTTGCGCTTTCGATGATTTTTGGAGAAAGCAAACCTGATACTGAACTTAAAATTGCAGGCAAAGGTAGCGAAGTTGCTATTTTTCCTTTAGCAACCCCTTCAATAGCAAGCCCAGGTGCGATGTTAGCGGTTGTATTGTTAACTGAAAATGCTGACCATACGTTATGGGAACAAACGCAAACCTCACTTGTGGTTTTAGTTGTTCTTTTAATCACGCTTATTTTTATGTTGTTATCAACCCAGATACATAAAGTGATTGGTAATGCTGGAGCAGGCATTATTAGTCGTATAATGGGAATGATTTTAGCTTCTGTTGCGGTTACAAATGTACTAGGTGGAATAACCGAATATTTTCAACTATCAAGTAACGTATAACTGAGAGATATTAGGTCTAATTTATTATACCAACCACAGTAAATAGCAGCTCTCTTTTACTGCTTAAAACAACTATCTTGTTTGTGATAAATTTCGTAAATGGAGCAATCATTTATATCAATTTACGTCTCGAATTGAATTGTTTTTTTGCGTGAAATTTAGGTCTCGTACTTAACGCAATTGGTATTAGACCTAATCTGATGAGTATTGGGTGATTGTTATTGTAAACAGTAAGCTTTTAAATCAGCGATGCTTAATGGTTTAGAGAAGAAATATCCTTGGAATAAATCACACCCTGCAGTCAGTAAAATATCTGCTTGCTTTCTATCTTCAACGCCTTCAGCTAAAACCGTCAAGCCTAGTTTTTTCCCCATACTAATAATGCTTTCTACCATGGCTTTATCGGTTGCATCTGTACAGATATGGTCAACAAAACTTTTGTCTATTTTTAATTCATCAATAGGAATATGACGTAATAAACTTAATGATGAATAACCTGTCCCAAAATCATCTAATGACAAAGTAATATGATGTTGTTTGAGTTGCTGAAATAAAGGTAATAATGAATCTAAATTCTCTATAAATAAGCTTTCAGTTATTTCTATGGTGATAGCGAGACGTTGATCTATTTTAGTTAATTCATTTAATGAATTAAGCACTTTTTCCATAAAGTTAATTTGCACAAACTGACGTACAGAGACGTTTATCGATAAAGTAAAGGTTTGTTCAATCTCTCGTTGTAATTGGGCTATTTCCTGCATTGCTCTATGCATGATATAGGAACCAAGTTTTGGCATTAATCCCACTTCTTCAGCAATAGGTATAAATAGGTCGGGGCCAATAAAACCCATTTTTTGATTATTCCAGCGTACCAATGCTTCTACACCAATTAGGGTATTATCAGCATTAACTTGAGGTTGATAAACGATACTGATTTCTTCTTTATCAATCGCATTATGCAAAGCTTGTTCAATATCAACACGTTGTATTAACTGACGATGCGCTGATTTGGAGAAGAATAAATATTGGTTATTAGTTTGCTTGGCAATAGTCATACTATTGTCTGCATAACTAAGTAAAGATTCGATATCTTTTGCATCTTCCGGATAACAAGCAATACCAATAGAAGACGTTATTTTAAATACATTTTGTTCAACTAAATAAGGTTGGTTGACGTTTTTTTGTATATCTTCAATACAGTGTTGTAATAGTTCTTTATCACTGCTGTTAACTAATAATACAAACTCGTCACCGCTATAACGTATTGCAAGGCCATCATATTTTTTGATTGTATCTTTAATACGTTGTGCAACTTGAATTAAAATTTTATCGCCATAACTATGTCCAAAAGTATCATTGATATTTTTAAATTTATTGAGGTTTAGATACAGTAACGCAAAAGCTCTGTTATTTTTTTCAGCTTTGTTTCCGTAAGCTGTTAAAGCATTGCCATTAGGTAATTGGGTTAGTGCATCATGTTCCGCTTCATAGGTAAGTGCGATAATTTGTGACTCTTCAATACGGATGATCCATTTAATAAAGGCCCATACAATAATAATTAATAACAGATAAAAAGCGCTGTAAAAAAAGGAATGATAAATAACTCGCTCTTTAATTAATGTATATGGGATATCAGTAGAGACCCAAAATTGATAGCGGCTATCGTAGGTAACAGTAAAGATAAATTCAGCATTATTTATTTTAGCTTGATGAGTATAAATTTCAGTAGGGGAATCAAGTCCTTCTAAATAGGTTTTTAAATCAATGCTTTCTGCTGTTTTTGGGCCTGTTAATGGTGAATAATATTGTGCGTAACTGTCTACAGGCAAGTTTGCTCTAAAGATAGGAACTAAGTCATCTCCTAATGTTGCTTGAATATTATTACTGTGAATATCTTCCTTCCATTGCTGGTTAAGTATTTGAATATCTAAAGTACTAATGAAAACGCCTACAACAGAGCCTGCGGAATTTTGGATACTTTTATACAGAGGAATTAACCATTTATTAGATCGTTGATCAAACATCACCTCACCAAGCACTATTGACTGACTATCTAATGCCTTACGGAACCATTTATTAACCGTGTAATAATCTGTTTTTTGATTACTTTTTTCGATTAATTGTCCATCCACTGAAAAAATTGCAATATTGTATAAAAGTGGATTTTGATTAACGACAGAATTTAAAAGGCTTGGGCTAAAGTTAGGTTGTAAATATTGATCTGCAACTAAATTATGGATGATGTCATATTGTGAGAATAGAGAGTGGAGATAGTTGTGTAAAGATTTAGTGACATAGACTTGTTCAGTTTCAACTTCCTCCATTAAATCTGTATATTTAGCGTAAACAGCTGTAAATAATAAAACGCTGCCCAACACGACAATAGTATAAAAAAGTAACCAAATCTTTTTATTCAAATCAAATTCTACCTTGTCGTTTAGATTTAAATAAACATAGAGAACTACTGCTACCTAGTACTCTATGATTACTTTATCGTGATGTTTGGTGCATTTAATTTTTACATGTTATCTTTTAATGTTAATGTTTTTAAGTATTTAATTTATTATTTTTCAATTGTTTGCAGAAGGTCTCTAGTTCTGCTTGTGTTAAAGGGTGTGAAAAGTAATATCCTTGAAACAAATCACATTCCGATTCTTTAAGTATGTTTACATGCTCAACCGTTTCTACCCCTTCAGCGAGTACACGCATGTTTAAGTTTTTCCCCATGCTAATAATACTTTTTACCATCGCTTTATCTGTTTCGTTTGTTGTAATGTGATCAACAAAACTTTTGTCTATTTTTAGTTCATCGATTGGAATTTCTCGTAGCATGCTTAATGAAGAATAACCGGTACCAAAATCATCTAAGGCTAATGAAATATTGTTTTCTTTCATTTTTTTAAATATCGGTTTTAATATATCTAAACTTTCAATGAATAGGCTTTCTGTTATTTCAATGGTGATAGGTAGTTTTTTGTAACCGTGATCATTAATACTTGCCATTAATAGTTCAAAAAAGTTCACTTGAACAAACTGCCTAACGGAAACATTAATGGATAAAGCAAAGTTTATATTGAGTTGTTTTTGTAAGCTTGTTATTTCTGAGATAGCTGTATTCATTATGTATTGCCCAAGCTTAGGCATTAAGCCTGTTTCTTCTGCAATAGGGATAAATACACTCGGTGCAATAAAACCTAATTCATCGCTATTCCAACGTACCAAAGCCTCAACACCATATAAGTTTTGTTGCTGATCTAATTGAGGTTGATAAACAATACTAATTTGATTGTTATCGATAGCGTGGTGCAATGCTTGCTCTATTTTTATTTTATGTAGTAGGTGCTGATGAATTTCTTGTGAAAAGAAAACATACTGATTTTTTATTTTTTTAGCCATTAACATACTATTTTCAGCATAACTTGTTAATGTATCTAAGTTTCTAGCGTCGTCAGGATAACGGCTAATACCGATAGAGCTTGTAATAGAAAATGAGTTGTTTTGAATAGAATAGAATTGAGCGAGTTCACTCAGTAAGGTGGTGGTAAATTTTTGTATAACTTCCGTATCGTTATTTTTTAATAGGAGAATAAATTCATCACCATTGTAACGAATTACATGGCCTGGTAATCGAGTCAAGCTTTGTTGTAAACGCTGACTTACTTCTTTTAATAAAATATCACCATAACGATAACCAAATGATTCGTTGATATTTTTAAAGTCATCAAGGTCAATATACAACAATGAAAAGTGTTTGTTTGTTTTTGCTAAATTAGCCGCTAAACGCGCTAATACACTACGGTTATAACAACCGGTTAAATTATCATGCTCGCTGTAATAGGTTAGTTCGTCTAATTTACTGTTTTCTGTTTTTATGATCCATCTAAATAAGAAGAAGGTAATGACGGCAAATATGAAATATAAGATAGAGTAATACAATGCAGAGTGTATAACTGGGGTCGTAATATCGCTGAATGGGCGACTAGTATGAGTCCAAATACGATACTGTTTATCATAGCTCATACTATGCAGGACCTTTTTTCCTCTAACCGTTATAATTAAATTTACAACATCCCCTGATTTTCTAAGCATATCCCGAGTTAAATTTTGTTTTTTAAGTAGCTTATCAGCATTTTCAATTTGTTTTGTTGGTAGGGGGTTTGTATAAAAATCGGCATATCGTTCTTTTGGCAAGCTAGTATGCAATAACTGATTAAAGTTGTAGTCAAGTGATAGGATGATGGTATTTTCAAAAGTCTGAGAGGCGCTCCATCTTTGTTTTAGTTTATCGAGGTGTATGGCCGATGACATGTAACCGATTGCTTTTTCATTTTTATCTAATAATAATTTTCGGATTGGGATGAGCCACTTTTGAGTTGTTGGAGATAAAATAGGTCTACTGACCATTAGGTAATCTTTTTCTCCACTGTTATCAAATCCACTGTGAAAGTTTTGTTCGGACTCTTTGCTACGAATTCTATCAGGTAAATTATTACTTTTTTCGCGTAATGTGCCATCGAGATTATATATAGCAAAGCCTATTAAAAAATCTGAACGCTCTAAAATATTTTTTAGGAAAGATTGGTTTAGTTGATTCTCTTTATTAAAATCTTCACTAACCAAGTCAATCATGGTTTCAAATTTTAATAACATTCTATTGATATCTGAAGCAACTATTTGTGTCAGGTAGCGTTGTTGGTATTTGTCTTTAGATAAGACTTCTTCATATTTACTACTTATATTTGCAAGTAATAAAAGACCTCCTAGGGCAAGGAGGGCGTAATATATTACCCAAGCATTTCTATTTAAGATTCTCATGTCCGTTTTAAGGCTCTCAATTTTTTATTTTTTTAATAAATATAAGTACTTATCTCAGTGTCGCTGTATATGCTAGTGTAAAATAAACATATTTGTATTACTTTTTATCAGTGCTAATCACATTATCAACAACAAATAAAAAAATCAGCTTATTATTGATTGTTTTTCTACTCATTTCTATAAAAGAATGAGACAAATGATACAAATCAAATCACTGTAAGTCGTTAAAAAGGTAAATTACGGGACATTGTGATCGATGTAGCAAAAGCTTTGGTCTATAATGCGCTCTGAAATAACGTGCAATTAGATAATATTACACACCAGGCAACGTGGATACGGGGTCTGTTATAAGCAGATAAGAATTCTATAGTTTTCAAATTAAATGAGAGGACACAACATGTCAGTAAAAAAAATGGTTGATTTAGATTTAGCCGGCAAACGCGTATTTATCCGTCAAGATCTTAATGTGCCAGTTAAAGATGGCAAAGTTACATCAGATGCTCGTATTCGTGCTTCTATCCCAACAATCAAATTAGCATTAGAAAAAGGTGCTAAATTGATGATCACTTCTCACTTAGGCCGTCCTACAGAAGGTGCATCAGCTGAAGAAAATGCTGCATTCTCTTTACAACCTGTAGTTGATTACTTAAATGAAGCATTAGATGTCCCTGTTCGTTTAGCAACTGATTACCTAAACGGTTTAGAGTTAAATGCTGGTGAAGTTGTTGTACTTGAAAACGTTCGCTTTAATAAAGGCGAAAAGAAAAATGATGAAACATTATCAAAACAACTTGCAGCTCTATGTGATGTTTACGTAATGGATGCATTTGGTACCGCTCATCGTGCTCAATCTTCTACAAATGGTGCTGGTGTATATGCTCCTGTTGCATGTGCTGGTCCTTTATTAGCTGCTGAACTAGAAGCATTAGGTAAAGCAATGGATAACCCTGCTCGCCCATTAGTGGCGATTGTTGGTGGTTCTAAAGTATCAACTAAATTAACAGTTTTAGAGTCTTTATCTAAAGTTGCTGATCAACTAGTGGTTGGTGGTGGTATCGCTAATACATTTATCGCTGCACAAGGCCACAATGTAGGTAAATCATTATACGAAGCTGATTTAGTTGAAACAGCTAAAAAATTAATGGTTAGCTGTGCAATTCCTGTTGCGACTGATGTTGCTTGTGCAAAAGAGTTTGATGAAAATGCTGTTGCAGAAATCAAAAATGTTGCTGATGTACAAGATGACGATATGATTTTTGACTTAGGTCCTGACTCCACCGCTGCATTAGCTGCGATTTTAAAAGAAGCAAAAACAATTCTTTGGAATGGTCCTGTTGGTGTATTTGAGTTTAAAAACTTTGAAGCGGGTACAGCTGGTATTGCTAAAGCAATTGCTGATTCATCTGCATTTTCAGTTGCTGGTGGCGGTGACACATTGGCTGCAATTGATAAATTTGATATTGCTGCAGATGTTTCTTACATCTCAACTGGTGGTGGCGCATTCCTTGAATTCGTTGAAGGAAAAGAACTACCTGCAGTAGCAATGTTAGAAGCTCGTGCTAACGATTAATCTAATATTCAAACATTAAATGTTCAAAGCGAGATTTTTATCTCGCTTTTTTATGCGTAACACATATGTTTTGTGACATAATTATGCTGAAGCCTGATCGAAATTAAACATACTTTAATTTAAATAATAGATAGGATATATCTCATGACTAAGATTTTAGACGTTGTAAAACCTGGTGTTGTCACTGGTGATGATGTACAAAAAATATTTGCCGTTGCAAAAGAACATAAATTTGCACTTCCTGCTGTAAACGTTGTTGGTTCTGATTCAATCAATGCAGTACTTGAAGCAGCAGCTAAAGTAAAAGCGCCTGTTATTATCCAGTTCTCAAATGGTGGCGCTATATTTAATGCAGGTAAAGGTCTTAAACTTGAAGGGCATGAAGCCGGTATTCTTGGTGCTATTTCTGGTGCTAAACATGTTCACGCAATGGCTGCGGCTTACGGTGTTCCTGTTATTTTGCATACAGACCATGCAGCTAAAAAATTGCTACCTTGGATCGATGGACTGCTTGACGCTTCTGAAGCGCACTTTGCAGAAACAGGTAAACCATTATTCTCTTCTCACATGATTGACCTTTCTGAAGAACCTTTAGAAGAAAATATTGAAATCTGTGGTAAGTATTTAGCACGTATGGCTAAAATGGGTATGACCTTAGAGATTGAATTGGGTTGTACTGGCGGAGAAGAAGACGGTGTGGATAATTCAGGAATGGATGATTCATTACTTTATACTCAACCTGCTGATGTTGATTATGCTTATATCGAGCTATCTAAAATCAGTCATCGTTTCACTATCGCTGCTTCATTTGGTAACGTTCACGGTGTTTACAAGCCTGGTAATGTTAAATTAACGCCTACAATCCTACGCGATTCACAAGCCTTTGTTTCTGAAAAACATGGTTTAGCACCAGATGCGTTAAACTTCGTCTTCCACGGTGGTTCAGGTTCTTCTGAGTCTGAAATTCAAGAAGCGATTGGTTATGGTGTAATCAAAATGAATATCGATACCGATACTCAGTGGGCGACTTGGGATGGTGTACGTGCTTACGTGGCTGAGAAACATGATTACTTACAAGGTCAAATTGGTAACCCAACGGGTGAAGATGCACCAAACAAGAAACATTATGATCCGCGCATGTGGTTACGTGCCGGTCAAAGCTCAATGGTTGCTCGTTTAGAGAAAGCATTCTCTGATTTAAATGCGATTGATGTATTATAATCTAGCGATTCCATGAGTTACTAAGCCAGCTTAATTGCTGGCTTTTTTTTATATTGAATAAAGGAGTGAAACTTATCAAATAATCATAGGTCGAATTGTTTTGTCTTTAATTTACTGAAAGGGAACTCAAGAATGAAAATGGTTAAATTGATCTTATTAAGCTGTTTGTTAACAGCAACCTCATGGGTAAGTGCTGATGCATTACCGGATCATCCTTATATAGCCGTTTCTGGCTCTGCAAAAATACAGGTCAAACCTGACACTGCAAAAATCGAGTTTCAATCAACAACCGTTGAAAATGATGCAGAAAGTGCCAAACAAGTTGTTGATAAACAAGTTCAGCAAATTTTAGTGCAATTAGAAAAAAATGGGTTTGCTCAAAAGTTATTAACCCGCGCAGATATTCAATTAACTCCTGAATATGAATATATTGAAAAAAAGCGTACACAAGTTGGTATTAAAGCAATACGTAATTTAAGTTACCAATTAGGCGATGTAACAAAACTGAATGAGCTATTAAAAATATTGGTTGAAGCTGATATAGCTAATATTGGGAGAATTAATTATGCACTTAAAGATCCCGTTAAATGGCAATCAAAGGCGCGTGATTTGGCAGTTAAGGATTCAATTACTAAAGCGAAAGGTTTAGCTGAAAGTTATCAGGCTTCATTAGGTAAAATTTATTCAATTAACTACCAAGACAAACGATCGCAACCGATTTTAATGCGCTCAATAGCGAGTGATCAAAGTGTTCCTAGCTATCAAAATAACCAGATTGTCATTGATCAACAAGTTGATGCAGTGTTTCTATTAAAACCTTAATAAGCTGTGATATTTAATTCTTGTTGATTCACTTGGAAGTGCATCTTTTTAATATGTTCAGGTAAAAAAAGATGCTCTAAATGGTAAACAAACTCAGCACATTGAATCTCTGAAAAGCTTGTTTCGATGCTTAGATAAGTACTTAATTTCTCAGGTGTTAGATGAATGGTTATATAGTCTTCGCCAGAAATTGCATTGAGTGAATATCCCTTCGGGTTAAAACTAAAATGATCAATTGATAACTCATGAAAGTATGTTTCTAACTTTAAGCTCTCTAAAATGACTTCTTTGTTTGGTGAGAGCACCTGCAACTGTTTAGCTAACTCTCCAGATAGGTTGTGTAGCATGTAAATATTTTGAGTTGTAACGCTATTTGACGTTATCTCTCCAAACACAAACAAATCTCCTTGATAACTGTCCCTCCAATGCCATTTCTTGCCATTAAACTGCTTCTCTAACAGCAAAGCATCTTGTTGGAAACTTGAGCTTTGTAATTCCGGTTTAAGCGCTTGGTGGCGTTGGAAAATAAGTGTTTTTATTTGCTGTTTACTTAAATGCTGTTGAATAAATAATGCTGCTTTAACTAATTGTGTGTTTCCACAGGTAATAAGTAATAACTTATCCTGCCAAACAAATAGACTCGATTCAGAAAGTAAATATGCTTTTAACTTTGGGTTACTGATTGTTGATAATATTTCAGCTCCCGAATGCACTACTAACTCTTGCCAAAAAGATTCATCCAGAGAAAATAAATTCAGTGTGTTAGTGCAAATTAACAGGCGTTTTTCAGTCCCTTCATAAAACATCTAATTAAGCCTTACTTTTATTGTTTAATGCAGCGCCAACTAAACTAGAAACAACAATTGCCATATAAAAAACGCCAATAACAGCTTCAATATAAACAAGGAAACGCGCAATAGGAGAGAGTGGTAACACATCTCCAAAGCCTAATGTAGTGAGTGTGACAAAGCTAAAGTAAACTAAGTCGGGGAAGTTATCTGTCCAATTAGTCCCCTTTAAACCTGAGAATGAGTTAGGGATAAATTCTGCAACCATTAGAAATGAAATGGTCCAAATCAAACCAAGTAATAAAAATATACAGATAGATCCAATAATATTATTTTTAGTAATGTTACCCGAAAACAAAGCCTGTTCAGCTGCAATTTTTAAGGTGGTAACAAAAAATACCAACATGAATAATAGATGGAAAAATTCTAATTGAGCGAAATTAAAGAAGTTCACTAATCCAGAGATGATCATAGTCGCCAGCACAAGTCCCAAACTGCCTTTAAAGGCTAACTTGCTTGATTGTATGCTCCAAACGCCAATAGACATTGAAATGATGGTTAATATTAAAACCAGTGTTTGGCCTAGGGTTGTTCTGGCAAAAAACTGTTCTACGCAAGCACTTGAGAATAATAAGAAAATAAGTGCGACTAGCAGATATGAAAAATTATCTTCTTTTGTTACATGTTTGCGTGAAAATCGTTTAACCATTATTAATCCTTAATGCTAATAGTATCTGCGCAGTTTAACGCATTCTTAATACATTGTTATCTTGTTCGAATAAATAAAGTCTATTTTTAAAACGTATAGAAGGAAATGGGATAAATAATATAGCTTTGTATTTCTAGGAGTAATTAACTTAGTCTGCTGGTGTTGAATAAAAAGCTAACCAAGGACACTTTCCGTTCGTATACAAAAAAACCACAACTAAATAAATAGTTGTAGCTTGAATTTTGATGCCTCGTCTCGCTGAATATAATAAAGAGTTAAACCAAGGACACTTTCCGTTCAGATACAAAAAGCCACAACTGAATGAAGAGTTGTAGCTTGAATTTTGATGCCTCGTCTCGCTGAATATAATAAAGAGTTAAACCAAGGGCACTTTTCGTTCGGATACAAAAAAGCCACAACTGAATGAAGAGTTGTAGCTTGAATTTTGATGCCTCGTCTCGCTGAATATAATAAAGAGTTAAACCAAGGGCACTTTTCGTTCGGATACAAAAAAGCCACAACTAAATAAATAGTTGTGGCTTAAATAATGGTGCTTCGTCTCGGAATTGAACCAAGGACACGAGGATTTTCAATCCTCTGCTCTACCGACTGAGCTAACGAAGCAAAACTTTTAACTCTGCCTATATGACTGAGTTTTTATCATCTTATGATGATTTGTAAATGGTGCCGACTACCGGAGTCGAACTGGTGACCTACTGATTACAAGTCAGTTGCTCTACCTACTGAGCTAAGTCGGCACATAAACCGTTTGAGGTATTAACCTCGTTTTACTAATCAGAATTAACTTTCTCAGTAAAACTAAATAATGGTGCTTCGTCTCGGAATTGAACCAAGGACACGAGGATTTTCAATCCTCTGCTCTACCGACTGAGCTAACGAAGCGGAACGAGGCGTATTAAATAGATTTTAGAGTGTATCGTCAACCTATTTTTACGCATTTATTAAGATTTTAATGTGTTTGCTTGTACTTTGAGCGTTATGCGCTTCAAATGTAAGCATTAGGACTTAAATCTATTTTTTATCTTCTGGTGTGTAACCTTCAATCGCGACATCTTTATTTTCAAATAAATAACCGATCATTTGTTCTTGAATAAAAGCACGATCTTCTGGTTTCATTAAATTTAATTTTTTTTCATTAATTAACATGGTTTGCTTTTGTTGCCATTCAGACCAAGCTTCTTGACAAATGTTATCAAAAATACGCTTACCAATTTCACCTGGGATAATTTGAAAGGCTAAACCGGGCGCTTCTTTTTTTAAATAAGTACAAAATACTGTGCGAGACATCATTTATTCCTTGAGGATTATTTTATTAACGCTGTTTAATATTTTTTTTGTCGCAGCCGCTAATCCAATTTTTTGTGGTTGTTGTAAGTTATACCAAAGCTGACCATTTTGTTCCATAACTTGTTCTGTATCTTGTTGTGTGAACTCCACTAAAATAGGTGAAATATCAAAATGGTAATGGCTGAAAGTATGTCGGAAACCTGGTAGTTCAGTTGCTTTATAATCTTTGATACCTAGCATGGTCAAACTATTTAACGCACTTTCATTATCGGTAAATTCAGGGAAGCACCATAATCCACCCCAAATGCCAACAGGTGGGCGTTGTATTAGCTGTATTGCTTGTTGTTTATTTTTAAGTACCAGCATTACTGCTGTTTTTACTGGAATTTTTTTCTTTGCTTTAGGTGTTGGGTAATCAGTCATACAATTATCCGCTAAAGCAAGGCAATCTGTGGAAACAGGGCATTCTCCACACTTAGGTTTACTACGAGTACAAATCATTGCCCCCATATCCATCATCGCTTGATTGAATACATTGGTCTGTTTTTTAGGTGTTAATTTATCTGCTAATGTCCAAAGTTGAGTTTCTACTTTCTTCTCACCTGTCCAGCCTTCAATTTTTTGGTGGCGTGTTAAAACTCGTTTTACATTGCCATCTAATATTGGAAAATGTTTATTCAAGGTTAGTGATAATACCGCCCCTGCTGTGGAACGCCCAATACCGGGTAAAGCAATCACGTCATCAAATTGCTCAGGAAACTTACCATTAAATTGATCTCGAATGATCTGTGCTGCTTTGTGTAGGTTACGAGCACGGGCGTAATAGCCTAATCCTGTCCAATGATGTAAAACTTCATCAATAGGTGCATTTGCGAGATATGAGATAGACGGAAATGAACGCATGAACTTATTAAAATAAGGGATCACAGTCGCTACTTGAGTTTGTTGTAGCATGACTTCACTAACCCAAGTTTTATATAAACTTTTATCTAATTGCCAAGGTAAAGTTTGACGGCCATGTTGTTGGTGCCAATTATTAATTCTTTGGCTAAAATGCAACTCACTCACTAGAAACTCTTCATTAATATAAAAAGCGCAGTCTAGCAGAGTTGCACAATTAATATAACATTGCATAATGCATGGCTAATTAGCCCAAGAACAATTTAAAGGTAAGAAAATGACAGAGCACGATCAGTCTGCTACAGATAATCAAAATGAAGAAGTAGAAAGCCATAAAGAAAAGTATATTCGTAAAATTCGTTCTTTTGTTAAGCGTGAAGGGCGTATGACTAAACGTCAACAAACTGCGATTGATGATTTATGGGCAACAATGGGAGTTGATTACCAAGAAAAAGCATTAGATTTCACTGAGCTTTTTGGTAACAGCAATCCTGTTGTATTAGAAATTGGTTTTGGTATGGGCAAGTCATTAATTGAAATGGCAAAAAATGCACCAGAAAAGAATTTTTTAGGTATTGAAGTACATGGCCCAGGTGTTGGTGCTTGTTTAGCTGATGCTGGCGAAGCGGGTGTGACAAACTTACGTGTAATGAATCATGATGCGGTTGAAGTATTAGAGTTTATGATCCCTGATCAAAGCTTATCTACTTTCCAATTATACTTTCCAGATCCGTGGCATAAAGCGCGTCATCATAAGCGCCGCATTGTACAACCGGCATTTATCGAAAATATGCGTCCTAAACTAGCTATTGGTGGTGTTATTCACATGGCAACAGACTGGGAAAATTACGCAGAGCATATGTTAGAAGTATTACAAGCGGCGACTGATTTTAAAAACATTAGTACAGAAGGTGATTATGCCCCTCGTCCAGATTGGCGTCCGCTCACTAAGTTTGAATCTCGAGGTCATCGTTTAGGCCATGGTGTGTGGGATTTATTATTTGAGCGTGTGAGTTAATAATTAAATAAGACGAAAGTGCATTTTTAAAAGCGAGTATCATGATAAATGGTACTCGCTTTTTTGTTGTTTATTAATAGCAATCACAATAAATAGTTTATCCATTTTATTTGTTAAAACAGCCTACTTTCCCGTTGTAAATTTCATAAAGTGACAGACATTTAGGTCGTTTATACTTTGAATTGGAATATTTTTTCAGCACAAAATTTAGATAAGCTATTTAATGTCATCGCTATAACGAGATAGAAAGTTTGATCTAAATCATCAAACATTATAAAACAACTGTTGTTTATAATTTAAGCTGATATTTGGCTTATTATTCTTATGTAACGTACTAATATTATAAAGGATGCATTAACAATACCAATTACAGCAAATCGTTGAGCTACTTTTTCTACGCTAAATTTAGATCACATCATTAATGTAGTTGGAATAAGGAGAAAACTAATGAGTTATAATAATATTTTAGTTGCTGTTGATTTCGACAACGGCACATTAGATGTTCTTAATAGAGCGGTTGGTTTAGCTAAAGCAACGAATGCTAAAGTTTCATTGGTACATGTTGTTAGCCGAATCAGTGACGGTACGATATTTAGTGGTTTAATTGATACTGAACTTGTGGGAGTTGAGGCAACTCATCCAATGACCATTGAGTTAAATCAGAAGTTAGATGATTTAGTGGAGAAAATTGATTATCCCATTACACATCGATACGTTATCAATGGAAATCTTACTTATGACCTACGAGATCTTGTCAAAGAAATTGATGTAGACCTGATTGTATTTGGTCATCATAATAACTTCTGGAGCCGCCTAACTCCATCTGTTGGAGGGTTAATTAACACTTCACCTGTTGACTTGTTGGTTGTCTCTTTAGAAGATTAATAAACTATATAAAACCATCAATTGCACTGGTAGTTGATGGTTTTTATTGAGTTTCTTTTAATTCAATAATTCCTCTTTGTCAGAATCTTGCACTTACCCAAGTAATGAATAATGCTAAATTTTAATATTCAACTTTGAATATTTTTGCAGGACTCTCTTACTACTAAAGAGCAAGGAACGATAATTTTTTTTATTTCAGAGGGCGTTATTTTATCTGTCAAAATACTCAGTAATAATTTTGCAGATTCCGTTCCTAGGTTGTAAGAATTTTGTTGAATAACAGTGATAGGAACTTTGAACATTTCAACCATCGGAATTTCATCAAATCCAACAATAGAAACATCATTAGGAATATTAAATTGATGCTGATTGAGTTGTTTAAGTAAATCCGTCGTTATGGCTAGATGTTGAGTAAAAAATGCTGTTGGCGCATTCGTTGTTTGTAATAAAGAAATAGGGGATTGGATAAAACTTGAGTCTCGTTTCCAGTATTGAATAAAGCTTTCTTCAAATTCAATATCATGTGCTTTAAGAGCATCCATATAACCTTGATAACGTTCAGTTCTTGATAAGTTACCAGCAAATTCTTGTGTTAAAAAACAAATGCGTTTATGGCCAAGTTTGATCAGATGTTCCGTTGCTTTTTGTGCCGCTTGTCGATAATCCGATAATACGATATTAGTATGGCAATCTTGATATTCAAGTTGAAATTGAACCAGAGGAAAACCACTTTTTACATAGTCATTAATGAGATCATTATTTTTACCTGTAGAAGTAATAATAATCCCATCTACACACATCTGCTTGAGGGTGATAAGTGATCGTCTTTCGATTTCCTCATTAAAATCAGTGTTATAAATCAGAACGTTATAATCATTTTCTTTACAGAAATCATCAATTCCACGCAGTACTCGACTGATATTGAATCCTGCAATATCGCGCACAATCACACCAATTGTTTTGGTTTTATCACTTTTTAAGCTACGCGCAATGGGGTTAGGAACGTAATTAAGTTCTTCAACTGCCAAACGGATTTTTTCTTTTGTGGTTGCCGACATATGACCAAAACGACCATTTAAATATTGGGATACCGTGCTTTTTGACACACTTGCTCGTGTGGCTACATCAATGATTCTTATTTTGGTCATTTTATTTTTATGATCTACTTACGATACTAAGATTGGAGTGTTGACATTCTAATCACATCAACTAATATAATCAAGTAAACCGATTTACTAAATCGATTTTCATGTAATGGAAAATATTTTAATAAAGCTAAAAATAGTTTAAGAAATTAAATTTATTTCTATGAAATAAGCATGTATTCCAAAAATTAAAAGGCATCGTAATGACAGATAAAAAGAAAGTTCTAGTTTATGGTACTGGGTTTGCTGGACAAGGACACGCTCAAGCATTTCGTGACGCTGGTGCACAAGTAGTTGGTATTGTTGGTCGTAATGCGAATGTGGTTAAGGATGTTGCACAACAATTAAGTATTCCCTATTTTGCTACTGATTGGGCATTAGCATTAGAAGAATGTAAGCCTGATATTGTTTCTATTGCAACGCCCGGTGGTGCTCATGTTGAACCCATCACTCAAGCGATTAATGCTGGCTGTCATGTATTTTGTGATAAACCGCTATCAGAAAGTGGTGAATCGGCAAGCAAATTATATAAATTAGCACTTGAAAAGAATGTTAAAACTGCTTTTGCATCAAGCTTTTGTTATATGCCTCACATCATTCAAGCAAAAGAGATGGTTGCTCAAGGCCTGATTGGAGAGCCACTTGAAGTCGAATGCATTTCTCATTTTAATCTAGATAAAAATATTCCTTTTGGTTGGTCACACCGAATAGAAAGTGGTGGTGGACGTTTAAATAATAATTTTACTCACCTTGTTTCTATTGTTACTTCTGTTATTGGTGAAAATATTTTATCTGTACACGGTGAAGTGCGTAACGATATGCCAAAAGCTCCTGTGGTAGATGGCGTACATAACTTTACACAACGTCGTAATTTCATTCCTAAAGATCTTAATGATCCAAGTTTAGAATGGAAAGATTGCAACGTTGAATGGTCTTATACTGTTTTGATGCAATTAGAGAGCAGAGTTCCTGCTAAACAGCCCGTCTCTGTATTATTTAAACATGGTGGTTTAGTGCCTCGCTTTAATGAAGATCACCTTGTTTTTCATGGAAGCAAAGGGTCTATTTATATTAAGGGCCATTATGGCAATGGCCCTCTGTACTTTTGGGATAAAAATACAGATAAAGAATGGCAAGAAGTTCCACTACCAACTGCTATTAGTGAACTTTTACCTGATATTAAAGATGACACGCAAAGAAGTTGGACGCACCTTGCGACTCAACTTGTAAAAGATGTGAATGGCGAAGTGGTTGCGCCTTATCAAACATTTAAAGAAGGCTCTGAATACCAACAAATTATCGATACCATTAGAAAAGGAAGTAAATAATATGAAGATAACTAGCGCAGAAGTATTTATTGGTGGACCTGGCAAAAACTATGTGACTCTTAAAATAATGACAGATCAAGGTATTTATGGTCTTGGAGATGCAACCTTAAATACGCGTGAAACCTTACCTGCTCATTATTTAAAAGAATATTTAATCCCTTGTCTAATTGGTATGGATCCACGTAAGAGTGAAGATATTTGGCAGTTCTTTTATCGTGGAGCTTACTTCCGCCGAGGTCCAATCGCTATGGCTGCCATTGGAGCAATTGATATGGCGCTTTGGGACATCAAAGGCAAAATTGCAGGTTTGCCACTTTACGATCTTTTTGGTGGAAAAAGCCGAGAAGGTGCAATGGTTTACGCACATGCATCAGGTAATGATTTAGAAGATTTGATGGATTCCATTACTCAATACCGCGAAGAAGGTTATCAAGCGGTACGCGTTCAATGTGGTATTCCTGGCATGCCAAAAGGTGGCGGTTATGCGGTAGCGGATAAAGGTAATACTAAAAATTATATTACTAATTTTGTTGGTGATGGCCCTAAAATTGAAACTTGGAATACTGATAAATACATGCGTTATATGCCCGATGCATTAGGTGAAATCAGAGATAAATTTGGTTTTGATATGCGATTATTACACGACGTACATCATCGTTTATTACCAAGAGAAGCTGCGCAATTTGCCAAAGAAGTAGAACAACATCGTTTATATTGGTTAGAAGATCCAACACCAGCGGAAGATCAATCCGCTCTAGAAATTATTAGACAACATTCAACAACACCGATTGCAATAGGGGAAGTTTTTAATTCAATTTACGATTGTAATAAGCTGATCCAAAGTAACTTGATTGATTTTATCAGAATATCAGCAACTTACGGTGGTGGTATTACATCACTGAAACGAATTGTAGATTTAGCGGCTTTACATAATGTGCAAACAGGTTTCCATGGTGCGCCGAGTCACTCACCAATTTCGATGGCAGCGCAAGGGCATTTAAATGCTTGGGCGCCTAACTTTGGAGTACAAGAGTACTTAGTATTAGGCACGCCTGAATGTGATGCACTATTCCCATCAGAGCATAAGATGGAAAAAGGCTTCTTCTACGTCAGTGATGCACCGGGTTTAGGTGTTGATTTTGATGAGAAAGAAGCTGAACGTTATGAATTTAAACGAGGTTATCACCCTGTAACTCGTTTAGAAGATGGCACTGTGTGGAATTATTAATAAACTAAAAATATCACTTATACACTAATGTTTATTTTCCATTAGCGTTGTTATTTACCATCGAGCTGAGCCTTTGATCAAGTCTGATAGCTCGATGGACTTATCTTCAATATACAACTGCCAGTAATTGCCTCTACACTATCAGCAGACAAAACCATTATCTTTTTTATTCCAATACGCGCTTGCGTATAACTTTGATTTATCATATTCACAATATTGATTCAGGTGCTCTTTTAGTTGTCTCACCACACCGGCCTCAGTGGCAATAAAAATAGCAGTAGAACTTAAATCATTGCCTTGTGATTTAAGTCCTTTTAAAAATAAAGGTGTGAATTTATCCCTTGTGACAATCCAATGCACATTGATAGCACTTGGTTTTATTAAATTTTGGATATCTTGTTGATCTGGGACCTGAATATAAGCATCGCCAATTGACGCGTTAGGTAAATTTTCTAACGTAGCAGCAATCGCAGGTAATGCGGTTATGTCACCAAAAAAAAGGTGTTGGGAAGCTGATAGATCAGTATGTTTTACTTCACTGGGACCCGCGATACCTAAAAAATCGCCTACTTGTGCTCTAAGAGCCCAACTACTTGCTAACCCTTCATGGTCGTTCACTGCAAAGTCGATGGTTAGTGTTAAATGCGTTAGATCAAAGGCTCTAATTGTATAAGAGCGCATCCATTTTTTAAAACCTGTGTAGATGCCTAATTTGGGTTTATTATCGTCAGAATTTGGATCTGGGAAAATAGCTTTAACATGAGCACTTTCTTTATTTTCAGGGAAGTCTGAAAGGGACTCTCCAGTTAAAAAAATTCTTCTCATATGTGGAGATAAATCTTCAATAGATAATACCTGTGTCATACGCATTTTAGGTGCAGAAACTGCTGTTTTTACTTCCATCATATTTCCTCGCAAATGATTAAGCCGCTGTATTAAATAGATGTTTTTCAAGTTTTGGTTTTATTAGTAAAGTCATCAATAGAGATAGACTAAGCCCTACCGGCAAGGCATAGAGTAAGCTATTGAAAAACAATGTAGAAAACTGATTAATCGACTCGTAAGAGTGGCCACTTAATACCGTTATAACCGCCATAAAAGATTCCATTATTAACGCCATTAATGCACCTTGTAATAAATTTTTGTGTAATGTCGACCATGATGGAAGGGCTCGATTAATTAACTTGTTGAGCGTAATAAAAATGCCTGCACCAAGAGGTAACAAAATCAAAAATGCAAAGATAAAAGAGTGTATCCAAGCACCGATAAAATGTTGTGAAGCAGAGAGGTTTGCGAAGGTCATGATAGCGGTAATTGAAGCGATCAGGATAAACATGATTGAAAGCATGATCGCTATTTTTTTTAAATTAGATTGCATTATAAAACCTTTTTAAATATAGTTGATAAAGTCTACTATGTTTAATTTGGTTGATGTTGTCAACCAATTTTTGTTTTGGAGTTTTTATGGAATTAAGTGAAGCACTTTTTACCTTGGTTCACGCAGTGCGCAATAATATGAAGTATGAAATAAAACAACTAGCATTAGATTTATCCCCAATGCACTTCAAATCTTTAAAAGCAATTTCTCGAATTGATAACTGTACGGGTCAAAAACTAACTGAACTTATGGGACGAGATAAAGCCCAAATAAACCGATTAATCAAAGAGTTAGTTAGCCAAGAGTTGATTAACAAAATAGAAAATAAAGTAGATAAACGTAGTCAGATATTAGCCTTGTCAGAAAAAGGGCTAGAAGTAATGAATACTTTTAAAAAAGTAGAAAAAAAAGTGTTCAATAAAATGACTCACGATATTCCAGCAGAGCAATTAAAAGCTTTTGTAGAGACGACAGAAAAACTAAAAAATAACCTGTAATTGTAGTTTTATCTGCGCTCTTCGAGGCAATTTGAGTTTTACTCTAATGTGGATCATTGGGGGGCATGATTCATCCTGCCGTCATTGTTTTTCAAGTTAAATGACAAAGACGACTAACTATTTTTAGTCACATTTACTTGATTTATTATGTTTTTAACCACGATTGATAAATAGGGTTTGATTCTTTCATATCCAAATATAACCAAACCATGCGATCCACGAACCATGCTTTGGATACCATTATCCAAAAATTACCAAGTATCAAAATCCAAAGATTTAAACTATAAAGCCCATATATAAAAAACGGTAACCCCATTGCAGATAATAACTGAAGGATGCGGCAAGCTTTGATGTGATGGTTCGGTATAATTTCATTATGACGATTTATGTATATACGCTCTCCAAACGTCCCCATCGAAGCCCAGTTATTTGTATTGCTAGGAGCGCTAAATAAGCGAGGGTTCAACCAAACCCACAAAAATGAAATAGCAATTAATGCAATAGAATAAATATCAATCCATTCTCTTGACCAAAAGGTAAAAGAGATAAGAGGCAAGGTTGTAAATCGAGTATATACACTCCAAGGATTAGAATGCCTATGCCATGTTTCATCATCCATCGACATTATCTTTTCAGCATACTTAACGATATCCACTAAACCTCCCTCGATATGTAAACACCTTATTTCAAGATAATAAAATCACTGGTTTAAATCAATGAGGCAGGACACAAATAGCTGTTTTTTTGTCCTATTGAAATTACTTGTATGTTTTTTATTTGTAGAGGTATTTTATAAAAAAGAGTTTATAGCTACCCGTGACTGAATACTCATATGTATAGACTGTTTTACTATTAAGCCTTAAGATATTCGGGATTAGATCCATAAATATAATAATTATATTCATATTCAACTGAGGAAATGGCAACGAATGATGGAACATCCAACTTGGGAACTCCCAATTAACAATAATGCGGCGCTAATATTAACACCTTGTCCTGGTACAAAAGGGGCTTCACTCATTGAAAGTGTTGCACAACTAAAGAGTCAAGGTGCTACGGTCGTTGTCACGGCTTTAAGCACTGAAGAGATGATTGAAAGTGGCGTGGGCGCTTTGCCTGAAGAAATAGCGAATGCAGGTTTGCAGTGGTTTCATACTCCAATCAAAGATGACTCAATACCTAACATCGCATTCCATTCGCGTTGGCAAGGCATTGCATCATCATTGCGTAAGGCTTTAGATAATGGCGACAAGGTTGCGATACATTGTATGGGCGGTTCAGGTCGTACTGGTTTACTTGCCGCTCATATTTTATTAGAGCAAGGCTGGGAGTTGGAAGATATTATTACTCAAGTTCAGTCCCTAAGACCGGGCGCGTTTACTAAAGATGCGCAAGTTAAATATATTCATGAGTTTGCGAAGAAGTAAGACTATTTAGCTTTGCTTCGTCTGCGTCCATTGATACGGTTTGTTGTTGCTGATACTTGTTTATCGTTCAGGAAAGTTCTGTGGTAGGAGAGTTGTAGCTACAATGTGGATCATTGGGGCGCAGGATTCATCCTGCCAACATTTATACTAATCTCTATGTACGCTTGGTTCGTCTGTGCTCATCGAGGCAGTTTAATTTTTATTGGCAGTGTTTTCACCCTGTCGGCGACATCCTTTCTTTTACCAGAAAAGAAAGGATACAAAGAAACTGGCCACAGAATCGCTTTCTTATCCAATCAATCAATTCATTTTAAACGTACCATTTCGGACGTGCATCCATGCACTAGCCTCAACTAACCTAAACATCCAGTTTGGTTTTACTAAAATGAAAAAATTGCTTGGGAAAGCGCAACGGTGGGAGAGTTGTAGCCGTATTGAGTGTCGGCTATATCGTGGCTTTTGATGAAAATGTATTAAAAGTCAAAAAACAAGACCCCATTGTCACATGACAGTTAATACTGAGTTACAGATAAACAACGGTCTTATAAATAATTAATGAATACTTATTTAGGTGACTTGAAAGCCACATGTACTTCAACATTGCACCAAAAAAACAAAACCGCTGAATTCTTGCACCATTAATGCTCATTAATATAGCGCATCAAGTATTTTATTTGGTTAGCTCTTTTGTTTTTTCATATTTTCCCATCAGACAATAAAATTATTTTAAATATAAAACTTTGAATAAAAATGACTTATTTAACAGGTCCCAGAATGCGGGATTCCTAGTTTTATATATTGGCACAACCTATGCTTTTGTTTAATAAACATATTTAATTTTTTAAGGTTCGTTAGTCATGAATGAAAGCATTTCATCACAAGAAAAAAATTTATTTCTGCTAAAGATATTAGCAGAGTATAACGAACCATTAACGGCAAATGACTTTATGCAAATTTCAGGTTTTTCAAAAAGTACACTTTATCGACAGTTAGGATATTTAAAACGTTGGGGGTTAATGTGCGAAATAGAAGGAAGATATTATGCCGGCGTCACCGCCCTTCAATTAAGCAAAAAAAATAATTATATCCATTTATTAAAATCATGCTCACAAAGTGCTTTGCAATACTTGAATCAAGTAACTGGTGAAACTGTAGCAATTAATATCGTATATGAAGATTTCGTATTCTGCGTACAAATGATCGAAGGTTCTAGTGCTCTTCGATGTTCCATAGAGAAGAATAGCTCAATTAAATTGAATCGAGGCGCCACTGCAAAATGTTTACTCGCACAATTTAATAAAGACAAACAGATAAGTGCGATTAAAAAGTTAGAAAAAAGCCACATTAAGCAAGCTGAATTATTCAAGGAATTGTTACAAATAAATAAGCAAGGCTATGCCACGAGTGAAAGTGAATTAGACAATGGAATATGGGGAGTCAGTGCACCTATTTCATTATTTCCAGATAACGCAATCTATAGCTGTATTTCATTAATGGCGCCTATTTCAAGAGCAGAAGCAAACAAAAATCAATTCATTCAAAAGACACAAATAGCAGCACAAATGGTTACAAAAAAGTAAATTTAATTAATCAATGAGAAAGGAAATCACCATGAAAAAAATAATCACATCAATTATTTCAGCATTATTACTGTCTATATCGCTAGTTGGAATTAGCAATGCAACGTCACTGACTGTCGTGACAGATGCGACCTTCCCTCCGCTTGAATTTAAGCAAGATGGCAAACTAACCGGCTTTGATATCGAACTATTTAATGAAGTGGGTAAACGCCTTGATAAAACGATCAAATGGGTGCAAGTAGACTTTAAAGGTTTGATTCCTAGCCTTGTTTCTGGGCGTGCTGATGTCGCCATTTCTGGCATTTATATTACCGAAGCTCGCGCTAAAGTAGTGGACTTTACAGAAAGCTATTTATCCGGAGGTTTGGTCGTGGTGGCGAAAGAAGGTGATAATTCCATTAAATCGGCACAAGATCTGAAAGGGAAAAAAGTAAGTGTGCAAATAGGTACAAAATCAGTCGCTTACCTTAAGGAACACTTTCCAGAAACTAAACTCATTGAAGTCGAGAAAAACCAGCAAATGTTTAATCTTGTGTCAATTGGCAGAGCCGATGCTTCAGTAACAGGAAAGCCAGCCGCTTATACCTATGCAAACGCGCGTGGCGGTGTAAAAATTCTACCAGAACAACTAACAACAGAGAAATATGGTATTGCCGTTAAAAAAGGTACGGGTAATTTAAAAGATCAAATTAATCAAGTAATTACTGAAATGCAATTAGATGGTTCTTACGAAAAAATTTACCAGAAGTGGTTTCCGGCATCGTAATTATATTTCTATTTAAAACATTTTAAGGAAAAAGTTATGGGTTTAGATCTAGATTTTACCCCTGTCATCGAAAGCTTTCCTGCACTGCTAGATGGCACGATGATAACCATATCAGTAACGATCATATCTCTTATTATTGCATGTGTGATAGGTATGCTCATTGGCGTAGTACGCAGTAATGGAAACTCTGTATTAAGTTGTTTTTTTAACGTTTATGTTTCAGTAATACGAGGTACGCCATTATTAGTTCAATTATTCATTTGGTATTACGGTCTCCCCCGTGTAGGCATAATGCTGCCATCATTTCTTTGCGGTATTTTAGGATTAAGTCTTTATTCCAGCGCATATATTTCTGAAATCGTAAGGGGGGCAATTCAGTCTATTGAAAAGGGTCAAATGGAAGCAGCGCGCTCTCTAGGTATGAGTAAGCGTCAGGGGATGACAAAAATTATCATTCCACAAGCAATTGTTCGTATGTTGCCCCCTCTTGGTAATGAATTTATAGCCTTAATCAAAAATTCAGCATTGATTTCATTGATTACAATCCATGATCTTATGCATGAAGGTACCAATATTATCAGTACATCCTACCGAGACCTGGAGACTTACTTAGTTATTGCAGTCATTTATTTTGTCTTGACTAATATTTCGACCTTCATTTTAAGAAGCTTTGAAAACCGCCAATTAAAATCACAAGCAAACTAGCTTTTAGGAGATAACATGAAATATAAAGCTGTCACTTTAGAAAAGATCAATAAGTTTTATGGTGATAATCAGGTATTAAAGAATGTTGATTTTTCTGTTAATTCAGGTGAAGTTGTAGTGCTAATTGGTCCAAGCGGATCAGGTAAAAGTACCCTGTTGCGCTGCTGCAGCGGTTTAGAAATTGCTCAAGA
This sequence comes from Psychromonas algarum, assembly GCF_004376845.1. GTDB lineage: Bacteria > Pseudomonadota > Gammaproteobacteria > Enterobacterales > Psychromonadaceae > Psychromonas. The sequence goes on along the minus strand of NZ_SNUW01000002.1, from coordinate 428,885 downwards.
AGGTGATATCTCAGTATGTGGCCAAAAGCTATTAAATGACGGAGTATTGTTAGGTGATGATGAATTAAATGAATTACGCCAAGATGTAGGAATGGTATTTCAATCATTTAACTTGTTTCCACATTTGAGTGTAATCGAAAACATCAGTGTCGCGCCTGTCACTCTAAAAATAGCAACAAAAGAAAATTCGAAAAAAACAGCAATGGCATTACTTGAAAAAGTAGGTTTAGCGAATAAAGCCAATGCAATGCCCGCAAATTTATCTGGGGGGCAGAAGCAACGCGTTGCTATAGCACGAGCTCTAGCAATGAAACCATCGGTTCTTTTATTCGACGAACCAACATCCGCACTCGATCCTGAACTGGTGGGAGAAGTACTACAAGTAATGAAATTATTAGCAAAGGATGGCATGACCATGGTTGTTGTAACGCATGAAATGAATTTTGCAAGAGAAGTTGCTGACCGCGTAGTAATGATAGATAACGGCATCATCATTGAGCAAGGAAAGCCTGATGATTTTTTTACAGCTCCTAAACATCCACGTACACAAGAATTTTTACATACCGTACTAAATGCCTAATAGAGGAATATTTTATGGGACAACTAGCCGTACAACAACTTCTTCTGTCATCGGGGTGGGCTAAGGACAAATTAATACAATGGGATGATACCGGCATAATTACCAGTATCGGGTTAATACCAGAAGGATACACAGGAGAAAAAGCACATACTATCGTCGCCGGTATGCCTAACATTCATTCGCATGCATTCCAGAGATTGTGCGCAGGGCTCACTGAGTATCGTTCCACTGAACAAGACAGTTTCTGGAGTTGGCGTAAATTAATGTACGCGTTAGCAGATAAAATCACACCAGAACAACTAGAGGCCATAGCAACCCACCTCTATTCAGAAATGTTAGCAGCAGGTTACACCTCCGTCTGTGAGTTTAATTACTTGCATAATGATGTAAACGGACAGCCATACAAAAATAGTAACGCTTTTTTTGACAGTTTAATTAACGCAGCAAATAAAAGTGGCATCGGTTTAACATTATTACCTGTTTATTATAATCGAGCAGGTTTTGATAAAGCCGATTGTGAAAAAAGCCAACAACGTTTTGCTTTATCCCTCGATGCTTACCTAAAACGATGGAATAAACTATTTCAGCAATCACAACGAGCAGGTTTTGCATTAGGCATTGCCCCACACTCGTTACGCGCAGTGAGTGGTGCAGATTTAAAAACCTTGGTAGAAAGAATCAAGCATTTATCGCCTGAAGCACCTGTTCATATTCATATTTCAGAACAAATAAAGGAAGTAGAAGATTGCCTCGCTTTCACAGGAAAAAGGCCTTTTAATTTTTTACAAAGCATATGCGATGTAGATGATAAATGGTGCTTAGTTCACGGCACACATTTTGATAAAGAAGAGTTAAAAGCCATCGCCCAATGTGAGGCAACGGTTGCGTTATGCCCAATAACAGAGGCTAATCTAGGGGATGGCATCTTTGACTATGTGACTTATGGCCAACATATAGGTACATGGGGAATTGGCTCTGATAGCAATATATTGATTGATGCAAGAGAAGAGTTAATGTTATTGGAATATGGACAACGTTTACTACATCGCCAACGCAATATAGCAAGTAGTCCCAATGAACCACACGTTGCAACAAATTTATATCAACAAGCACTTGTAGGAGGAGAAAAAGCGAGTGGTTTGAAAGTCGGTAAAATTGAAGTCGGCTATCGAGCAGATTTTATTGAACTCGCTAATCAACAATTCACTCATGCAAATAAAAGTGGTGACTTTATTCTTAGTCAATATATTTTTGCAGATTCTCATAAAGATAGTATCCGTAGAGTATGGTCGGCAGGAAAACTTCTTATTGATACCACATCACAGCCAAGGTACCCATTACCAGAAGCACTTTGTGCACTTAGAAATAAATATTTGGAATATGAAAATGATTGAGCCTGCATCTATTTTTGAAATACATCGAGGGAACCAGCCATTAATCATCACAATGCCGCATGTGGGAACGAAAATTCCAGATAATATCCGCATACATCTCAATAACACAGGCCTAAGCCTGATCGATACAGACTGGCATTTAGAACGATTATACAATTTTGCCAAAGCATTAGATGTAACGATTATTATCGCCAAGTTTTCTCGCTACGTAGTCGATTTAAACAGACCTCCTGATAATCAAAGCCTATATCCAGGACAAACTACAACCTCACTTTGCCCGCTTGAAACCTTTGATGGAGAGCCTATTTATTATAATGACCATGAATTAACAGAAGATGAAATTTCACGCCGTAGAGAGCTATATTGGCAACCTTGGCATGACTGTGTTCAGCAGGAATTAAAACGCCTAAAAACAATGCATGGACATGTTCAATTATGGGATGCTCATTCTATTCGCTCTGTTTTACCTCTTCACTTCAAAGGGACGCTACCAGATTTTAATTTTGGTACTAACAGTGGCAAAAGCTGTGCACTAGAAAGGCTTGAGTTAGTCGTTAGTGAGCTATCAAACTCCTCTACTTTTACCCATGTAGTAAATGGGCGTTACAAGGGAGGTTATATAACCCGTCATTATGGTCAACCAAACAAAGGAATTCATGCCATTCAGTTGGAACTTGCACAGTCTAGCTACATGACAGAACTAAGCCCACTATATTGGGATGATAAAAAAGCAGATATAGCGCGATCAGTCATAAAATCTGCATTAGAGCATTTTTTATTGCCTAATGTCCCGAACTTATGATTGGTGAGATTAAGTCATAACAAACTACCTCTTAGTACAAAAATACTTTTAAGAGGTAGCTTGATAAAAATAATTCGTCAGTGTTTTTGACTGCCTAGGGCTTCTGTCGTAAGTCGATGTATGGACTCCACAACTCTAGCAAGTAGTCTAGAGTTGCTGTAACTACTTAGGAGACCATATTATGTTGAAATCTACTATCTTTGGAATTGATTTAGCTAAAAATATCATTCAGGTTTGCCAAATTAGCAAACATGCGAGTTAGTAAGTAATAAAGCTGTTAGCCGTCAAAAACTTAAAGAATTACTAGCAAAAGCAAAACCAACTGTTGTTGCGATAGAAGGCTGTGGCAGTAACCATTATTGGGGGCGATACGCTGAGCAATTTGGTCATGATGTACGTGTTATTAGCTCTAAAAAAGTAAAAGGCTTTTTACAAGGCCATAAAAACAGATGCTAATGATGCCTTAGCAATTGCCAATGCATCATTACAGATAGGGTTGAAAACAAGTAAACCTAAAAGCGAAGAACAGCAAACGATACAAACATTAGATACAAGCCGACTGTTTTTGTCTCGTAGTATTACCGCTTTGACCCCCCCTGTATGTTGTTATACGAATATGGCATTGTCAGTAAAGTTGGCGTTAAAGGCTTAACGAAAGCGGTACTGGAAACGCTTGATGAAGCGAACTTATTACCAAAGTGTTTACAGTCAGTCGTCAACCAACTTTGGGTGACATATTTGAACTTAAAAACAGAGTTAGCTCTGTTAATTAAAACCAAAAACGCTTTGGTTCGTCAATTACAGCCCTGTAAAGCATTAATGGATTTAGAAGGTGTTGCTGAAGTTTATGCAGGTATGTTGTATTCCTCAATTGGTGATGGAAAACAGTTCAAAAATGGCCGTGAAGCATCAGCATTTATTGGATTAACCCTAAACAGCATAGTTCCGGCGGTAAAGTGTTTATGACTGGAATTGATCGTGCAGGTGGAATTAAAGAACTGAGGTCAGCTTTGTATCAAGGGCGCTGTCTTATATCTGTCGGTTGCCAGAGGTGCCCAAAACAGCCAAGCAAGCATGGCTTATAAAGTTAGTTGAACGTGCTGGCATTAAACTAAGTTGTATCGCATTGGCAAATAAAATGGTTAGAGCCGCCTGGGCAATGCTACGTTATGAGAATAAATATGAACAGCAAATTTTAGTAATATAGTAAGTATAAGAAAAACAACAATCACCAAATTTTTTACAATAATGATGAAGCATAAACGGTAAGACCAACCTGTTAAAAACCTGTCCATTGCGAAAGTCATTAAGACTGTTAGATAGCAGGTGCGCAAACATCATAGGCTAGAAAGTAGCTCTTTCACTAAAAGCCGTATATACGACCGCATCTTAATGTTTATGAAAAATCATATTGTAAAATACGTGGAGTCCATATACGTATATGTGACAGTTTTAGACCTACCTTCGGAATAGAGTTTTATTTCATCCCGCTGAGGCAGGTCATATGGCTCTGATGAAATATAACCACAACCAATTACACCTTTTGGTTCAACACCAAGTTTCATTAAAAAAACATATCACCAATAGAGAGGCGTTTTGTGTTACCGCAGCTCCAATACATATCATATGTTTCATTATTTTGACGCGATAAATAGCCTCTTGTAAATCACTCCAATGCCATTTATTTGGATTCCATGTATAAAAATATGTACTCATAGTCTATTTACATCACAGTATAATTAAGCAGAATCATCCCGTATATCCAGTGGAAATGCAGGATAGTTTAATTTATTAAAATTACAGTAATAATACTCTGTGCATATCACGAATCAATGGATTAAAGGCAAAAGTTATACCGTTATCATGTGGGGCGATAGTATTGCTTCGTATTAACAACGGAAATGCAGAATAGAGTTAGTTAAAAATATTTTAATATTTTTCAAAGTAGTATTAAAAAACAATGGCAGGATGAATCCTGCCCCCCAACGATATTCAGTGCGGCTACGTCAATCTAACCGTTGAGCTTTCTCAAGTAATAAAGCTTTACTCAATGTGGCTACATCCATTCCCCCGTTGAGTTTTTCTGAATCAATCACTGCCTTTAGCAAGTGGAGGCAAGGATGCCGTAGCTAGCTCAGCTCGCAACACGGACGTGGCGTATGAGCGGTGCGTTAAGAAGGCTGTTATTTATTCAGATTAAAAAACGATTGGGGCGATTTTCTTTTGGTTCGTTTTTTTTGTTCGTATAAAGAAAATGAACACGCCGACAGGGCGGAATACCAAGCAAAAAATTATTAATGTAGTGTTAATGAGCGCAGACGAATCTTACTGTTGAAATCACCAACGTTCTAAAATATGCATTCCCACGGAGGACCATGGGAACGAGGCATAAACAATATGTATTCCCACGAAGATCATGGGAACGAGAAAAAGGATCACTCAGTCATCCTTTACTGCTGAATAAACTTCTACCCCTCTAAAATTCTTAATGCAATCGCTGCCGCCGATGTTCTATTATCAACCCCTAGCTTCCTATAAATTTGCTCTAGGTGCTTGTTTACTGTTCGTGGGCTCATTTCTAAAATCTGAGAAATTTCCCAGCTAGTTTTACCGTAAGAAACCCAATATAAAACTTCAGATTCGCGCTTGGTAATAGGTAATTTATCTTTTAAATCGCTAGGTGATTTTTCAACTTTAACTTGTACGATACGTAACAAATGCATTTGCTGTTGTTGTCGTTCGTAAGCAATGCTCATTGTTTCTGAAAAACAATGCAGATGAAGATCTTTGCTGGTATCGGTTAATAACCATTTTTCAATGAGTGGTGCTAAGGTTGCCCAAGGACTGTAATTACCTTCAGATATTTCTTCGATTAATTCATGTACGTGTGGTGTTGCCCAAGAGAGTCGTCCTAATTCACTCACACAAAATACATTTTTACCTGCGTGGTCTAAGGCATCTTGTGCACTTAACGCAAGTTTTGCAGTTGCAACATGACGTTTAATACGCACAATCACTTCATCGGGAGAAATAGGTTTAGTGACATAATCAACACCGCCTGCTTCAATACCTTTTACGATATCTTCTACGTCGGTTAAGCCGGTCATAAAAATAATGGGCGTATTAGGTAGAATTTCTTTTAAACGTCGACAAGTTTCAAAACCATCCATCTCTGGCATCATGGCGTCTAATAACACTACATCGGGCGGTACTTTTTCGGCAATGGCCAATGCCTGCTGACCACTTAATGCCACTAATGCCGTATAACCTTGACTATTTAGGGCGACATTGAGCATGCCTAATGATTCGGGTGAGTCATCAACTACTAGTACCACGTCACTGCTTTTATTATCCATTGTTTAACTCATTTAAATATTCAATAATTTTGGGGAAGTTACACACTTCAACGTACTCAAGTATTTGTGATGCACTATCTTCAGGATAACGATATTCAGATTCTATTTCTGTAAATTTTTCTTTAAAACCAGATAGGTAACCAATTTCAGCTAATGCTATTAATGCTTGGTATTGTTCACTTGTAGCAAGTGGTTTATTAGGTTCAGATATTGTTTTTTGTGTGTTATCAGTACTTTTATATTGCCATTGTAAATTTAATAATTGTGCTATTTTGCCTAATAAAGCATCTAAATTAACCGGCTTTGCAATATAACCATTGTGGTAGCCTTCAGCTTGTAAATTGTATTCTGCATCACGAGCATTAGCAGAAACCATCAATACAGGCATTTGGTAATGTTGTTCTCGTAAGCTTTTTACCATTTCCCAACCATTTACTGTTGGCATTCTGACATCCATTAAAATAAGGTGGATATCGTTTTCTTGTAGTTTGATAAACCCTTGTTGTGCATCTTCTGCGAGTAATACATTAAAGCCGATTGGTGCTAATAAATTAAATATTAACTCTCGTTGATTCATATTGTCGTCAACGACTAAAATAGTTTGCTGATCACCGTTATAACCTATGGCTTCTGATTTATTTAACTCTGGTTCTTTAGGATCTTTGTGTAATTTAAATAACATGAGGCGGAAGTTGAAAGTAGAGCCTTGGCCTACTTTGCTGGTTAAATTTATTTCGCCACCCATTAACTCTGCTAGAGAGCGTGAAATCGTTAATCCCAAACCTGTTCCACCAATAGATTGAGTATGAGCATTACGAATTTGTTCAAAAGGTTTAAAGATTAGATCTTGATTTGTTTTTGCAATACCGACCCCTGTATCAATAATGCTAAAGTTAGCAACTTCACTGCGATAGGTAATTTTAAAGGTAACTGAGCCTTGTTCAGTATATTTAATGGCATTGGAAATAAGGTTAATTAGGATTTGTCTAAAACGCTGTTTATCTGTTGCAACATATTCAGGTAAGTTAGAGCTCGCTTCATAATAAAATTTAATGCCTTTTTTACTAGCTTGCATCTGAAACATATCCACTAATTGTTGCAGAATCGCTTTTAAATTAAATTCATCACGTTGTAACGTTACCTTGCCTGCTTCAATCTTTGATACTTCTAATAAACTTTCAATAAGATCCGCTAAGTGCTCACCATTACGTCTAATAATTGCAATGGTTTCACGTTGTTTCGGAGGTAAAACTTGATCGCGCATTAAGAGTTGCGCATAACCTAATAAAACGTTTAATGGGGTACGTAATTCATGGCTTAATGCTGCTAGATAACGGCTTTTAGCTTCATTGGCGGATTCTGCTATATTCTTGGCACTTTGTAAGGCTACAGAGGTTTGTTTGTGAGCATCAATCTCTTTCGCCAGTGCTTTAGTTTGTGAACGTAATTCTTTTAAAGCGGTTTGATTACCATTGCGAGCGAGAATAAATAACCAGCTGACAACCCCTATAATGATCATCAATAAGAAAAATATCTTTATCAGGGTACTGGCAAAAACTTGCTTTACTTCTGCATTTTCTAATGGAACCTGTAAATGTACTAAAAATAAAATACCGGCACCGATAAGACTTAACCCTAATGTAAGCGCGATAAATTGCATTAAGGGAGTGGTAAACATTTTAAAGACTTCATCTTTAATAAAGCGAGTGAAAAAGTTATGAGATTGCTGAGATAAGGTTGCATCGGGTCGACATTGGTCGGCACAACGAACATCTAAACTACAGCATAATGAACAGATTGCTTTGCCGTAAGCAGGGCAGAAGGTCATGTCTTGATGATCAAAGCTATTTTCACAAATATGGCATTGGGTGAAGGTTTTAATTTGTTCTTGTTGTGTATCAACTAGATAATATTTTCCCTTTGTTAAGCAACCAATAAAGGGGACTGTGATAAAAGGTAAGAAACAAGCTATAAATGAAGCGAGCGCTTCGCCTGTTTCACCAAATACTCCCATGTGACCTGCAAATCCAGCTACTGATGCAATCAACATTGAGCCAACACCAACAGGGTTAATATCGTAGAGATGAGAGCGTTTAAATTCGATATGTTTTGGGCTGATGCCTAACGGTTTATTGATCACAAGATCGGCAACAACGGAACTTAACCAAGCGAGTACTAACACTGAATAAACAGAGAGCATGCTTGCAATCGTTTGGTAAATGCCTAATTCCATTAATAATAATGCAATAGCTACATTAAAAACCATCCAGACAACACGCCCAGGGTGATTATGGGTAATACGAGAGAAAAAGTTAGACCAAGCAAGTGAACCTGCATAAGCATTTGCCACATTAATCTTTAATTGAGAAATAATGACAAAAGTACAAGTAACAAAAATGACCAAGCGCGGATCATTAAAAACATAACCATAAGCAAGTTGATACATATGTGAAGGGTCACTTGCTAAATGCGGTGCAATTCCTTGGGTTAATGCGAAGTAAGCGAGAAATGAACCAAGCAATAATTTTAATGCGCCAAAGATGATCCAACCAGGGCCGCCTGCAATTAAAGCCAACCACCAACGCCATGCTTTTGTTTTGGGTTTTTCTGGTAAGAAACGTAAAAAGTCTACCTGTTCACCAATTTGAGCAACTAATGCTAATAAAACAGCGGATGCGCCACCAAATAATAATAAGTTAAAGGTGGCTCCTGCCTCACCCGCCTCCCCATTAAAATCAACCCATCCGTCAAGCTGTAAAGGGGTATCTATATGAGTGAATACAAAAAATAGCGGTAATAATTGCAGTACGACCCAAATTGGAGATGTCCAAGCTTGAAAGCGACTGATGTAGGTGATGCCATGTGTTACTAATGGGATCACCAGTAAAGTACTGACGATATAGCCTATGGGTAAGGGCATACCTAAAAGCATTTGTAGCGCCATGGCCATGACAGCAGCTTCAAGCGCAAAAAAGATAAATGTAAAGGATGCATATACAAGAGAGGCGATGCTAGAGCCAATGTAACCAAACCCTGCGCCTCGGCTTAGCAAGTCAATATCCACACCATATTTGGCGGCATAATAGCTGATGGGTAATCCAGTAAAAAAAACAATGAGCGTGACCGCTAAAATAGCCCAAGCTGCATTCTCAAAACCATAATGTATGGTGATCGCACCTCCGATTGCTTCTAATACCAGAAACGAAACAATACCTAATGCGGTCATAGCAATGCGGCTTAATGACCATTTCCTTGCCCGCTTTGCGGTAAAACGTAATGCAAAATCTTCCATCATCTCGTTAGCAACGAGTTTGTTATAGGTGCGACGAGTTTTAATTATTTTCTGATTTGACTGCATGTGTATTCGTTTATTTGGTTAGAGGCTCAACCTTGAGCTTGTAGCTCAGCAAGTTTACTGCAAAGTGATTGAGCATGATATGCGCATTTATGCGTAGGTCGTTGCGTGCTTTTGCGCATTTAATGCTTGCTGTAATTCCTAGATACTAACCCTACTCGAAATAGGCCGTTGCTAGGGTCTTCATATTATAAATTTTCTAATACATAGATGATAAATAAAAGGAATTACAGATGAAATTAAAAAAACTGATTGTTGCAAGCTCGATCGTTGCAACGAGCTTAATGACTAATTTTGCTTACGCTGCTGATAATATTAAAGTCGGTGTTTTACATTCTTTATCAGGCACTATGGCGATTAGTGAAACAACACTAAAAGATACAGTGTTAATGATGATAGAAGATCAAAATGCTAAAGGTGGTGTATTAGGTAGAAAGCTAGAAGCTGTTGTGGTTGACCCAGCATCAAACTGGCCTTTATTTGCAGAAAAAGGCCGTGAATTATTAGCAAAAGATAAAGTAGATGTTATTTTTGGTGGTTGGACATCAGTTTCTCGTAAATCGGTTTTACCTGTTTTAGAAGAGTTGAACGGTTTAATGTTTTACCCTGTTCAATATGAAGGTGAAGAATCATCTAGAAACGTATTCTACACAGGGGCTGCGCCAAACCAACAAGCTATCCCAGCAGTTGATTATTTGATGGATGATATCGGTGCGGAACGTTTTGTTTTATTAGGTACCGATTATGTTTACCCACGTACAACGAACAAAATTTTAGAAGCTTATTTGATGTCTAAAGGTGTTAAAAAAGAAGACATCATGATTAATTACACGCCATTTGGTCACTCAGATTGGCAGAACATTGTTGCTGAAGTAAAACGCTTTGGTTCTGAAGGTAAACAAACAGCTGTAATTTCAACAGTAAATGGTGATGCAAATATTCCATTCTATAAAGAATTAGGTAACCAAGGTATTTCTGCTGAAGATATTCCTGTTATTGCATTCTCTGTAGGTGAAGAAGAATTATCTGGTTTTGATGCTAAACCACTTGTTGGCCATTTAGCTGCGTGGAACTACTTCCAAAGTGTTGATACAAAAGAAAACAAAGCCTTTATTGCACAATGGAAAAAATACATTGGTAACGACAAACGTGTAACAAATGACCCAATGGAAGCAACTTACCTTGGTTTTAAAATGTGGGTAAAAGCTGTTGAGAAAGCGGGGACTACAGATGTTGATGCGGTTGAACAAGCAATGATCGGTATTGCTGTGCCTAACTTAACTGGTGGCATTGCAGTGATGAACTCAAACCACCATCTATCTAAGCCAGTATTAATTGGTGAAATTCAAGAAGATGGTCAATTTGAAGTGGTATGGGAAACACCTGATACAGTTATCGGTGATGCATGGTCTGACTTCCTACCTAGTTCGAAAAACCTAGTATCAGATTGGACTGCCCCAATTAGCTGTGGCAACTTCGATGTAACAACTGCGAAATGTTCTGGTCAAAAATTCTAATCATAAAATCTAAATAAACACCTAATGGGAGGGGATAGTTACCTCCCATTTTATGAATTTGAATAAATTAAAACTAAGGAACAGCCCATGTTGCGTCTACTTCCCCTATTGTTTCTCTATGTAATGTCATTCAACGCCTCAGCAGCTGTTAGTGAAATACAAGATAAATCTGCACTTCCTGCACTTATCGAACAACTACCAACCACTAAATTAAATAGAATGGCGCCACTAATCGATAAGATTGTCGCGACATCTGCACCTCAAACACGTGCCATTTTAGATCCTCTTTTGACTGGCGATTTATATTACTTAAAGTCAAATAAACAAGTTGTTTCTGCTTATCGAAATAAGCAAGACCAATATGAATTAACTGATGTATTTACTGCGGAAACTCTGCCAGCAGTGGATAAATCGGCTATTAAAAAAGTAAGAACAAATAACCGTTTACGTGGAAAAATTCGCGATATATTGGCGAACTTAGATCTGCGTAGTGACGATGCGAGTATTCGTATTACAGCATTAAATCAATTATTAAATAATCCTAATGAAATAGGTATTGCCTCTGTTAACAAACTGATTAAAGAAGAGAAAGACGAAGACGCACGTGAATTAATGTCAGTTATCCTATTGGTTGACCAATTAGAAACGGGCAATAAAGCTGAAAAATTAACAGCCGCTCAACAATTGTCTGGCCGTTTAGAACCAACAGTTAAAAACGCATTAGTAAAACAACTTTCTTCATTATCAGAACAACCTGAAACAGCGGAATTAAGAAAGGTATTAACTAAAGCAATTGATGATATAGAACAGACGGCCAGTGTTTATGGCATGGTTGAGAACTTATTCTTTGGTTTAAGCCTAGGATCTGTTTTATTACTGGCTGCAATTGGTTTAACTATTACCTTTGGTGTAATGGGCGTTATTAATATGGCGCATGGTGAAATGATGATGTTAGGTGCTTATACCACTTACGTTATCCAACAAACCTTCCCTAATTTAATTGAATACTCATTATTAATGGCAGTACCTGCAGCTTTCCTTGTTTCTGGTTTTGTCGGTGTATTAATTGAACGTGGTGTTATCCGCTTCTTAAAAGGTCGCCCTCTGGAAACGCTATTAGCAACCTTTGGTATCAGCTTAATTCTACAACAACTTGTAAGAACGGTTTTCTCTCCATTAAATCGTCAAGTTGAAGCGCCACAATGGATGAGTGGTTCATTAGAAATCAATCCAATGTTGTCACTTACTTATAACCGTTTATACATCATCTTATTTGCATTGGGTGTGTTCTTTACCTTGTTAATGATCCTTAAAAAATCATCGTTAGGTTTACATGTTCGTGCTGTTTCACAAAACCGTGATATGGCAAGAGCACTGAGTATTAAAAGTTCATGGGTAGATGCGATCACCTTTGGTCTAGGTTCTGGTATTGCGGGTGTTGCTGGTGTTGCATTAAGTCAGTTAACTAACGTAGGGCCTAACTTAGGACAAGCTTATATCATCGACTCATTCCTTGTTGTGGTCTTTGGTGGTGTAGGTAATTTATGGGGAACCTTAGTTGCTGCAATGACTATGGGGACGTTCAACAAATTATTAGAACCGTCAATGGGGCCTGTATTAGCCAATATTATTGTATTAGTAAGTTTAGTGTTGTTTATCCAAAAACGACCTAAGGGATTATTTCCGCAAAAAGGGAGATCAGCAGAATAATGAAAAATTTACTTAATTCACCTCTTGTGAAAAAAATGAGTAGTTTGCATTGTGTTATTGCAATTCTATTTATATCAACGCTTTACGTTACTGTTTGTAACTTAGCTTTTGCTGAAGGATCAATGTTATATGTTAGTGATTATACGGTTAGCTTATTAGGTAAATACCTTTGCTATGCATTACTTGCTTTAGCGGTTGATCTAGTTTGGGGATACTGCGGTATTTTGAGCTTAGGTCATGGTGCATTCTTTGCACTTGGTGGTTACGCAATGGGCATGTATTTGATGCGCCAAATTGGGGACCGAGGTGTTTATGGTAATGCTGAATTACCTGATTTTATGGTGTTCTTAAACTGGACTGATTTACCTTGGTATTGGGCGGGTTCTGATAATGCATTAGTGATGATTTTATTAGTGTTTGCAGGTCCTGGTTTATTAGCTTACCTCTTTGGTACGTTAGCGTTCCGTTCTCGTGTGAGTGGTGTTTATTTATCAATCATGACGCAAGCAATGACTTACGCTCTGTTATTAGCATTCTTCCGTAATGAAATGGGCTTTGGTGGTAATAATGGTTTAACGGACTTTAAAGAGATCTTTGGATTCTCATTACAGTCACCAGATACTAAGTTAGCTTTATTTGTTGCAACCTCAATAATGTTGGCGATTGGTTATGCAATTAGTCACTTTATTATGAACTCTAAAATGGGACGTGTTGTTACGGCCATTCGTGATGCTGAAAACCGAGTGCGATTTGTAGGCTATAAACCACAACATTATAAAGTATGGATCTTCGTAGTATCAGCCATGTTAGCGGGTGTAGCTGGGGCATTATATGTACCACAAGTGGGTATTATTAATCCAGGTGAGTTCTCTCCATTAAACTCAATTGAAATTGTAATTTGGGTCGCTATTGGTGGTCGTGGCACATTATACGGCGCATTAATTGGTGCGATTGTGGTGAGTTACGCTAAAACACGTTTTACAGCCATTATGCCTGAAGCTTGGTTATTTGGATTAGGTGGATTATTTGTTCTTGTTACCTTGCTATTACCTAAAGGACTAGCTGGTTTGGTATCTAACTTAATGGATAAAGTTGATCCACCATCTACAGCTAAAAAAGATCAAGTTAATGAAGATCAAGCTGCGATAGCAACAACTGCGGAGAATAAATAATGATTGTAGATAAAAATGGTTCACCGCTTTCATCGGCTGAAAATCTAAAGCCTGACACTAGGCACGGCATGATTTTATACGTAGAAGATGTCAGTGTGAGTTTCGATGGTTTCAAAGCATTGAATGACCTTAACTTATATATCGGTGATGGTGAATTACGCTGTTTAATCGGTGCAAATGGTGCCGGTAAAACCACATTAATGGATGTGATCACAGGTAAAACCAGACCTGATACTGGTAAAGTCAGCTTTGGTCAGCAAATTGATTTATTAGAACTCGATGAATCTGAAATTGCACGAGCAGGTATTGGGCGTAAATTCCAAAAACCAACCGTTTTTGAAGCATTAACCGTATTTGAAAATATTGAGCTAAGCCTATCGGGTGACAAAGGTATTTGGACTTCGTTATTTCATAAACTAAGTGGCGAGCAAAAAGACAAAATTGATGAAGTATTAACAACTATCGGTTTAACTGCTGAACAACATTATCCTGCTGGACGTTTATCTCACGGTCAAAAACAGTGGTTAGAAATTGGTATGTTATTAGCCGCTGAGCCGCGTTTATTGTTAGTTGATGAACCGGTAACTGGCATGACAACACAAGAAACAGAGCGTACTGCTGAATTGTTAACCTCATTAGCAGGTAAGCATTCAGTGGTTGTGGTTGAACATGACATGGCCTTTGTTCGCTCGATTGCGCGTAAGGTGACGGTATTACATCAAGGTACAGTATTAGCAGAAGGTTCGATGGATGAAGTGCAAGCCAATAAAGATGTACGTGAAGTTTATTTAGGTGAGGAGCACTAATCATGATTGAGTTAAAGCAAGTAAATCAAAAGTATGGCGGCACTCAAATTCTTTGGGATCTTGACCTAAAAATAGAAAAGGGCTCACGTACCTGTATTATGGGCCGCAATGGTGTCGGTAAAACGACACTATTAAAAACTATTATGGGTCTATTGCCGATCAGTTCAGGTAGTCTAACCATTAACGATGTCGACATGAGTAAAAGTAGTGTTGAAAAACGTCCTGAAATTGGGGTGGGATATGTTCCTCAAGGGCGTCACATTTTCCCGCAATTGACAGTTGAAGAAAATTTAAAAATCAGTCTGAATTGTTCAAGACAAAAAAGTAAAACTATCCCTCATCATATTTATAAACTTTTTCCTGTGTTGAAAGAGATGCTACATCGTCGTGGTGGTGATTTATCGGGTGGGCAGCAGCAGCAATTAGCCATCGCTCGTGCTTTGGTTTTGAACCCTGATATTTTGATTCTAGATGAACCCAATGAAGGTATTCAACCTAATATCGTGCAGTTGATTCGAGATGTATTATTAAAACTAAACAAAGAAGAGGGCATGACTATTATTCTGGTTGAGCAAAAATTACCCTTTGCACGTGCCGTTGGTGAGAATTTTCATATTATGGAAAAAGGCCAAGTGATTGCGTCTGGTCCAATGGGTGATCTTGATGATGAATTGGTTAGTAAGTATTTAGCTGTTTAATCCTGTTGTGCTATGGTCTTCGCCATCTACATCTATTTCTCGATAATAAACGAAGAGTAAATGATTCAGTCCATAGCATTAAGGTTCGATAATATTTAATATAAAACATTAAGAGATGCTAAATAGATACTTAACATTAGGGTAAGAATGACAGTCCCAGAAAGCACATCCAGAACAACTTCAATATTTAACAAGCCACTTAAAAACCAGTGGCTTGCACATTTGTTTCTAGAATTCAGTAATACTCCCGTAGGCACCCAACTCACTCGCACACAACGCAAAGGTCCACTTTCCGTTCAAAAAACATTTTATCCAGAAGGGCGAGATTGCGCGCATATTTATCTTTTGCACCCTCCTGCAGGTATTGTTTCGGGCGATGAGCTTCGTGTCAGTGTTGCGGTAAAAGAAGATGCTCATTTATTATTTACCACTCCCGGTGCAGGACGATTTTATCGTGCTCGAACCAATTTAGATATTGGTGAATCTAAGCAAGCGCAAATCACTAAATTAGTACTTGAAGGCAACGCTAAGTGTGAAAATTTTCCACAAGAAACCATTGTTTATGAAGGAGCTGATGGTTTTAATACTGTCGATATCGAATTAACTAGCAGCGCTGTTTATCTCGGATGGGACATCACTTGTTTAGGTTTACCTGATTCAGACGAGCCTTTTATTGAAGGAAAATTTTGTCAATTAAATCGCCTCTTTTGTGATGGTAAATTAATTTATCATGACCGTATTGCGTTATCGCCTGCAAACAGTTTATTAACCCACCCCGCTGGACTCGCGAATAATAGTGTCTTTGCTACTTTTTTAGCCCTCGTGCCAGAAAAACTCATAAGCAGCAGTCAACGAGCTGAATTAGTTTCTACATTACGTGAAAAAATAATAGAGCAGGGCGCACAGAAAAATATCAGTATTACTGATATTGATGGGTTATTAGTGACCCGCTATCTAGGGGCACATGCACAAGAGTGCAAACAACTATTTATTAGTTTATGGGAAATATTGAGGCCGATATTAATAGACAAAGTCGCAGTGCAACCAAGAGTTTGGCATACATAAAGAATAAAATATTATTGGGGTTTATTAGCTGATTTATTACTGACTAATGCCTTTGAATTTTTCATACATAGAAGAGAATGTTATGGACTTATTACCAAGAGAAAAAGATAAATTACTGATTTTTACTGCCGCGTTATTAGCTGAACGTCGTTTAAAGCGTGGTGTAAAACTAAATTATCCTGAAGCGATGGCTTATATATCAATGGAAATTATGGAAGGCGCTCGCGATGGTAAAACTGTTGCTGAAATGATGGATTATGGTCGTACCTTATTAACACGAGACCAAGTAATGGACGGCATTGCGGAATTAATTCCAGAAGTACAAGTTGAAGCTACTTTCCCCGATGGCACTAAATTAGTGACTGTTCATAACCCAATTATTTAATGGAGTAACTGATGATCCCTGGTGAAATAAAAACGGATAGCGGTGACCGAAAATTAAATGTTGGTCGTGAACAATTAAAAGTCACTGTTGCAAATTCAGGTGATAGACCAATTCAAATTGGCTCTCATTATCATTTTTATGAAGTAAATAGTGCGTTGATTTTTGATCGTGAAATAACCAAAGGTTATCGTTTAGATATTACCTCAAGTACAGCGGTTCGTTTTGAACCAGGACAAAAGCGAGAAGTGACACTTATCCCTTACCGTGGACATCGCCGTGTATTTGGCTTTCGTGGTGATATTCAAGGTGACCTTCAAAACGAGACGACAAGTAGCTTAGAGGGAGATAAATAATCATGGCAACGATTGATAAACATTCTTACGCACATATGTTTGGTCCAACCGTTGGTGACCGTGTTCGTTTAGGCGATACGGATCTATGGATTGAAGTTGAAAAAGATGCAACTGAATACGGTGAAGAAGTTACTTTTGGTGGCGGTAAAGTTATTCGAGATGGCATGGGGCAAAGCCAAGCTTCTTGTTTAGAAACCGTTGATCTGGTTATCACTAACGCTTTAATTCTAGATCATTGGGGTATTGTTAAAGCAGATGTCGGTATTAAAGATGGACGTATTGCGATTATCGGTAAAGCTGGTAATCCTGATATCCAAGACAATATCGATATTGAAATCGGTGCTGGTACCGAAGTCATTGCAGGTGAAGGGCAAATATTGACTGCTGGTGGTATAGACGCACATATTCATTTTATTTGTCCACAGCAAATTGAAGAAGCACAAATGTCAGGTGTTACTACCATGATCGGTGGTGGTACTGGCCCTGCAACCGGAACGAAAGCAACTACTTGTACACCTGGGCCTTGGAATATCCATAAAATGTTACAAGCAACCAATGACTTTGCCATGAATTTTGGTTTTTTAGGTAAAGGCAATGTGAGCTTACCAAAAGCTATTGAAGAGCAAATTGAAGCGGGTGTTTGTGGTTTAAAACTACATGAAGACTGGGGGACAACGCCAGCCGCTATCGATAACTGTTTATCGGTTGCTGATCGATATGATGTACAAGTGGCAATCCATACAGATACGTTAAATGAATCTGGATTTTTAGAAGATACATTAGGCGCATTTAAAGGTCGTACAATCCATACTTACCATACGGAAGGTGCTGGAGGCGGCCATTCGCCTGATATTATCCGCGCTTGTGGTGAGCCAAATGTATTACCGTCATCAACTAATCCAACACGTCCGTATACGGTGAATACCATTGATGAGCATTTAGATATGTTAATGGTTTGCCATCATTTAAATCCATCTATTCCAGAAGATATTGCTTTTGCTGATTCGCGTATTCGTAAAGAAAGTATTGCTGCAGAAGATATCATGCATGACTTAGGGGCGATCAGTATGATCTCATCGGATTCTCAAGCGATGGGACGTGTTGGTGAAATGATCACTCGTACTTGGCAAACGGCTCATAAAATGAAACAACAACGTGGCCCGTTAGCACCAGATACTGAGCGTAACGATAACTTCCGAGCGAAGCGTTATATTGCTAAATACACAATTAATCCTGCGATTAGTCATGGTATCAGCCATGAAGTAGGGTCAATTGAAGTTGGAAAATTAGCAGATTTAGTATTATGGAAACCGGCTTTCTTTGGTATTAAACCATCAATGATTTTAAAGTCTGGTTTTATTGCTGCTGCGCCAATGGGGGATGCTAATGCCTCAATCCCAACGCCACAGCCTGTTTATTATCGTCCTATGTTTGGTTCTCACGGCTCTGCGGCTGCTCAAACGTCAATGACCTTCTTATCGCAAGCAGCGGTAGATAAAAATGTACCAGAAGTGGCAGGCATGACGCGCTTAGTTGGTGTGTGTAAAAACACTCGTAATGTAGGCAAAAAAGACATGATCCATAATGATTGGATGCCTAATATCGAAGTGGATCCGCAAACTTATGAAGTGCGAGCTAATGGTGAGTTATTAACTTGTGAACCTGCAACAGAGCTTCCGTTAGCTCAACGCTATTGTCTCTTTTAGGTTAGGAAAAAATAATGTTACAAGTATTTGAAAGGTTGGATCACACACATGATGAGATTAATGATTCGATCACATTAGATCACGATACGCGTAAAAAATCACGTATCAAAGGCGTGACGGATAAAGGTGCTGATATCGGTATTTTTGTTGAACGTGGACATCCGCTATTAGTGGGTGAAATCTTAAAAACAGAATGTGGTTTATTGGTTGAAGTGAAAGGACTAGCTGAAGATGTTTCAACTGCAGTTGGTACAGATTGGTTGGCTTTTAGTAAGGTTTGTTATCATTTAGGAAACCGCCATACTACATTACAAGTGGGTGAATTATGGGTGCGTTTTAAACCCGATCATGTATTAGAAGAATTAGCTGAAAAATACGGTTTAAGTATCAATAAAACACCTGCAATATTTGAACCTGAAAATGGGGCTTATGCAAAAGGCTCTGGTCATTCACATGGGCACTCGCATAGTCATGAACATTAATATTGCTGATCCACTTAAGCTTAATCGCTTATTGCAACTCTGTAGTGCAAACCTCCCTGTAGGAGGATTTTCATTTTCACAGGGGCTGGAGTATGCAACGGAAATGGGTTGGGTAAGCTGTCAAAAAAGCACTTTTGATTGGGTTGAAATGAATCTTAATGAATCTATTGCTCATACTGACTTAGCACTATTAAAACATTTGTATGAAGCATTAGAGGTCAATGATTTTGCTCGCTTTAAACTTTATAACCAACAACTCATCGCCTGCCGAGAAAGTAGTGAATTACGTCTTGCTGATGTTGCAATGGGGAAAGCGTTAATTCGTTTATTAAAGAAACTCGATGGGGTAGATAGCGAACCTTATAACGACTTATTTAATGAATCAGATAGTAGCTTTGTGAGTATTTTTGCGATTGCAGCTTACCTTTGTAAGTTAGATTTAATTTCTGCACAAAGTGGTTATTGTTGGACCTATTTAGATAACCAAGTAGCGGCAGCAACTAAGCTAGTTCCCTTAGGACAAACACAATCACAAAACTTATTGTTTGAATTAGGTGAGAAAGTCGCTGAGGCAATTAATACAGCAAATAGTATTGCACTGGATGATATTGGAGCGAGTCTACCTCGACTTGCAATGGCGAGTGCTTGGCATGAAACGCAGTACACACGTTTATTCCGATCATAAACTGATTAAGCGCATACTAATTATTTTAGAAATATAAGAGAAACAGAATGAGAAAAAAACAACTTTTACGTATCGGTGTCGGTGGTCCAGTTGGATCAGGTAAAACGGCTTTATTAAGCCAATTATGTTTAGCACTACGCAATAAGTATTCTATGGCAGTGGTCACAAATGATATTTATACCTATGAAGATGCACAGTTTTTAACGCGTAATGATGCGCTTAGTGGTGATCGTATTATGGGGGTTGAAACTGGAGGATGTCCGCATACGGCTATTCGTGAAGATGCTTCAATGAATTTAGCGGCGATTGATGAATTACATGAACGCCATCCAGACTTAGATTTTGTATTAGTAGAAAGTGGGGGGGATAATCTTAGTGCGACATTTAGCCCTGAGCTATCTGATTTGACATTATATGTAATTGATGTCTCTGCGGGTGATAAAATCCCTCGTAAAGGTGGTCCGGGTATTACTAAGTCAGATCTGTTAATCATTAATAAAATAGATGTCGCGGATTTAGTTGGAGCGTCATTAGACGTGATGGATAGAGATACAAAAAAAATGCGTGGTGTTAAACCTTTTGTTTTCAGTAACATGAAAACTCAACAAGGTTTAGCTGACATTATAGAATTCATTGAAACACAAGGTATGCTTAAGTAAATATTATTGAACTTTAAAAGGAATTATCATGAAATTTTTTACTCTAATTTTTGCGCTGTTATTATCATCGCAAGCATTTGCTCATCCCGGACACGGAATGGAAGATGGTCTCTCTCATCTGTTTTTCCATGCTGTTTTTTGGGTGTTATTTACTGCAGTTATAGTAAAAGCAGTAGTTTATTTTAAGCATAAAAAAAGCAAAAAATCTTAACTGTAAAATACGTAATCAGGTCTTATTATTTGCTAAATAAGACCTGTTCATATTTTTTTAATAACAGCTTTAGGTTTGAACGCATCACTTGCAGAATCAATCGATATTAGTTATTTAAAAAATGATTAATGTTTTGATAAACCCTTTCACACTCATCTTTAACTAAATCTTCCATATTCATAAACGTATGAATCATATCGGGAAAGTGTACATGTTTTGTTATAACACCTGCTTGTTTTACTTTTTCAACATACAACAAACCTTCATCACGTAGAGGACAAAATTCAGCTGTAAATAATAAGGTTTCAGGTAACCCTTTTGTAAAATCACCATGTACGGGGGAAACTGATTTTCTATTTTCATCATGCTGGAAGTAGTTATCAAAATACCAAGCTATTTGTTTGCTTTGTAATAGGTAACCTGTTGCATTTTCTTGGATAGACCCTGAGCCCATTGTGTAATCTAAGCTCGGGTAAATCATTGCTTGTTTGCTAATGTTAACGGAGTGATCAAATTGAGCTTTGTTACTGACAGTGGCAACTAATGCTCCTCCACCAGAATCACCCACTAAAGATAACTTCTTTTGATAATTTAGATGGCGAGAATCTAATGTTGCCCAAATATTTTTAACTACATTATAAGCATCATTGACAGCTGCAGGGTAAGGGCATTCTGGTGCTAGTCGATAATCAACAGAAACAACAACATGTTGACTAGTATTCGCTAGCTTACGACAAATAGGATCATAAACCGTAACGCTACCTGATGTGTGCCCTCCACCATGGATATAGATAATGACAGGTAAGGATTGCTCAGGTGCAGGGTGATAGATTCGAACAGGTACGTTGTAATCAGAGTGTAAGACTAAATCATCTTGAACCCATTTAATATCTGGTATATCAGTCACTAAACTTTTAGTTAAATTAGCTAAACCTTCACGTGCATTTGTTGCAGTAGGTTTAAAGCCATTGTTAAGCATCATAATGGACTGTTTATTGAAAGTTTCTAACCATGGCTTAAGTTTTGGGCTAACTTGGCGCATAAGCTTTTCCTTAAATTTTTTCTAACTTAATGAATACTATTTCAGTTGCAAAGGGCAAATATAACTCTATTATTTTTTCTACTTAACTAATAAAACTTATTGATAACAAAGCTAAAAATGCTGGTATCCCCTGAACTATCCATATTGATTTTTTTACCGTAAAGCCACCATATATTGCTGCAATGATGATGCACAATAAAAAGTATATTTGTATTTGTAGCCCGAATGATTCATTTGGGTGTAATAACCCCAAAAACAAACCAGTTGCTAAAAATCCATTATAAAGACCTTGATTAGCAGCCATTGTTTTTAGTCATTTTCCATCTTTTTTAGGGATGCCAAAAATCTTAAGGGTTTTGTCTCTATGCCAAAGAAACATTTCTAATATAAGAATATACATATGTTCTATAGCAACAAATAAGACCAGTATAAAAGGGATATAGTGCATGTTTATCTCTACGTTAGAATGTTAAAGGTTATTTATCATAATACTGTAAAGCTTATGGAATGCTATTAATACCAACCACACTCATTTAGCAGATCTATTTTTAAGCGTAAAATTTAATGTAATCACTATAAACGACAAAAGGATCAGTTCTGTTCTTTGCTACTTAAAGCAAAAAACAAAACTGATCCTTAATAGTGTGGGGTAAAGCGTTTTTTAATTTTTACTTTCTAATGGTTCGATTTTTGGAATTAAAATCCAAACTGCTGCCATCGCAGTAATTGCTAAAGATGCACCAATAATAAATGCTGGAGCATAGTTACCATCAGCAGTTAAAATAGGTACTAAAGCCGTTAAACCTAATGCACCTAACTTCGCAGCCATTCCTGATAAACCTGAAAGTGTGCCAACCGCTTTTTTACCATATAAGTCACTTGGTAATGTTTGAACGTTACCAATAGCCGTTTGGAAACCAAACAAAATAATCGCCATAATAATAACTGCACCTGTTGGACCGCCTGGGTTTGCCATTGCCAATAAAGCAGGTAGCATGATCATACAGCCTAGAGAAATAGTTAATTTACGCGCTTTATTAATATTCCAGCCAGCTTTTAAACGGTTTTGTGCAAGTAAACCACCGAACCAAGCTCCAAGCATTGCACCTACGTAAGGTACCCAACCGTAAATACCAATGGATTTAACATCCATATGATAAACTTCATTAAGATAAATTGGGATCCAAAATACAAATAACCACCAGATAGGATCGATCGCTGCAGAAGCGATAATGACACCCCAACTTTCTTTACGTGTTAATAATTCTTTTGTGGTCGGGTTATATTGATCTTCTTCGTTTGTTTCAACATCAGAAGTACGTTGACCAGTTAAGATGTATTCACGCTCTTCATCAGTGAGCCAAGGATGTGTTTTAGCTGGCGCTTTTACAAGAATTAGCCAAGGAATTAACCATAAAAATCCAGCTGCACCAATGGCTACAAAAACCATTCTCCAGCTAAAGAAAGTAGTGAGTAATGCAACTAATGGAATAGCGATAATACCACCAATGGCGGCACCTGAATTGAAGACACCTTGTGCTAATGCGCGTTCTTTAGTTGGAAACCAATCAGCATTACTTTTTGCAGCACCAGGCCAATTTCCCGCTTCAGCAAAACCAATAATAGAACGGAAAATACTAAAGCTAAGTACGCCTTGTGCGAAAGCATGGGCCGCGGTTCCTAGCGCCCAGAATCCCATTGACAATACAAAACCTAAACGGCTGCCAACCCAGTCAAATATTTTTCCAAACATAGCCTGGCCAAAGGCATACGAGAAGATAAATACAATTGAGATATTTGCATAAATTTGTTTTCTTTCAAATGCTGTTTCGTTAGGGAAAAGATCTTTTGCTATATCAGGCCATAATACGCTAAGTGCAGAACGATCAATGTAGTTAATAACAGTAGCCAATGCGATTAAAGCAACAATCCACCATCTTAAGTTTTTAATTTTCATTATTGTACCTTTGTAAACGGTTGTGTTTCAGTGCAATTACACTGCGACATATATCTAAATTCCATTACAAATAAAATGTTTCCTAAAAAACATTATGCACTTCTAAATCCTTAATGAAGTGTTAATTTAACCAATGTAAACATTTGAAAAATCCAAAACGCCATAGCCAGTAAAGGGTATTCATTTTACCTTTAGTTGACATGAACAAGGCGGGCGATAATAGCATTAATTTCAATTTGTAATACATGTATTTTTAGTGCTAATTAAAAAAAAAATGTTTAAGCGGCTAGATATGTTGATATGAGTTTATTTTTGATACTTATTTGTAATGAACATGTTAATGGGGTGAATGTAAAATAAGTAGTAAGTAGCGGATGTTGCTAGATTTTAACGTTAATATTTTAGTATAAAGATTACTAAATGAAGCTAAAGATAAGTAAATAACCCTATTTTTACAACGTTTTAAGTAAGTAATGAAAAGTGTAAAAAGAGAAAACTTACTTCTTTCTTAAATGCTAGAAGGCAATACTCAGATAGATTATTGTTTGATGTGGGAAGTTTTAATGCCATTTTATATGGTGATTGTTTTACTTTTATTTGTAGTATTATATCAGCAGGTAAAAGTGGCTAGAAGAGCCAGATTTATCTTTTACTATTTCAAGTAAGAACAAAATCTGACTCTTAATTATGTTGTGCTAGAGCAGTGTTTAACGTTTGCTTTCTAGTCGTTCAACTTTTGGAATTAAAATCCAAACAGCCGCTACTGCAATGATTGCTAAAGATGCACCAATAATGAATGCAGGGGCATAATTACCATCAGCAGTTAAAATAGGGACTAAAGCCGTTAAACCTAACGCGCCTAGCTTAGCTGCCATACCAGACAAACCTGAAAGTGTACCAACCGCTTTTTTACCATATAAGTCACTTGGTAATGTTTGAACGTTACCAATCGCTGTTTGGAAACCAAATAAAATAACAGCCATAATGATCACCGCACTTGTTGGGCCACCTGGGTTAGCCATTGCTAATAAAGCTGGTAACATGATCCCGCAACCTAAAGTAATAGTTAATTTACGAGTTTTATTTGTATTCCAGCCTGCTTTTAAGCGATTTTGTGCAAGTAAGCCACCGAACCAAGCTCCAAGCATTGCA
Source organism: Psychromonas algarum (assembly GCF_004376845.1). Lineage (GTDB taxonomy): Bacteria > Pseudomonadota > Gammaproteobacteria > Enterobacterales > Psychromonadaceae > Psychromonas. Next base: position 403,798 of record NZ_SNUW01000002.1, on the reverse strand, counting down.
CCTACGTAAGGTACCCAGCCATAAATACCAATAGTTTTAACATTCATCGCATAAACTTCATTAAGGTAGATTGGGATCCAAAATACAAATAACCACCAGATAGGATCGATCGCTGCCGATGCAACAATAACTCCCCAACTTTCTTTACGTGTTAATAGCTCTTTTGTTGAAGGGTTGTATTCATCTTCTTCATTTGTTTCAACATCCGAAGTGCGTTGACCTGTTAAGATGTATTCACGCTCTTCATCAGTGATCCAAGGGTGTGATTTAGGTGGCGCTTTCACTAGAACAATCCAAGGAATTAACCATAAAAGGCCCGTTAAACCAATCACAACAAAAACCATTTTCCAACTGAAGAATGCTGTTAATAATGCGATTAGTGGAATCGCGATAATACCACCAATGGCAGCACCTGAATTAAAGATACCTTGTGCTAATGCGCGTTCTTTAGTTGGAAACCAGTCTGCATTACTTTTTGCTGCGCCAGGCCAGTTCCCAGCTTCAGAAATACCAAGAATAGAGCGGAAAAGACCAAAGCTAAGTACGCCTTGTGCTAAAGCATGGGCTGCAGTTGCTAATGACCAAATACCAATTGATAGTACAAAGCCTAAGCGACTACCAACGCGGTCAAATATTTTGCCAAATATTGCTTGTCCAAAAGCATACGATAAAATAAATACAATTGAGATGTCTGCATAAATTTGTTTTCTTTCAAATGCAGTTTCGTTAGGGAAAAGATCTTTTGCAATATCAGGCCATAATACGCTAAGTGCTGAACGGTCAATGTAATTAATAACAGTGGCCAATGCGATTAAAGCAATAATCCACCATCTTAAGTTTTTGATTTTCATGATTGTTCCTTTGTAAACGGTTGTGTTGCAGTACATTTACACTGCGACATATATATAAATTCCATTACAAATAAAATGTTTCCTAAAAAACATTACGCACTTCTAAATCCTTAATGAAGTGTTAATTTAACCAATGTGAACATTCGAAAAATTTTAAAATGTCATAACTAGTAAAGGGTACTCATTTCACCTTTAGTTGATGTGACCAAGGTGAGCGATGTTAGCATTAATTTATATTTGTCATAGATGATTTACAGGTGAGTATTGAAAAGTAACGTACAGGTCACTGTAGATGTTGATATGAATTTATTTTTGATACTTATTTGTAGTGCATATGTTAATGGTGTGAAGATAAAAGAGCGAGTAAGTAGCGGATGTTGCTAGATTTTAACGTTAAAATTTTAGTGTAAAGGTTATTAAATAAGCGAAAAACAGTTAAATAACCACACTATTTACAATGTTTTAGTCAAACAATTACAAGTCTAAAAAGATAATACTCTGATAGATTCTTCTTTGATGCTGGGAATTTTTATGTCATTTGATGTGCTGATTGTTTTACTTTTATTTGCAGATATTTTATCTTTTGGCTAGTTACAGCAACAATGTGGATCATTGGGACGCAGGATTGATCTTGCCAGAATGCTAAATATCATTTAAAAACGATACTAATTACTATTTGGATGTGGAACATTGGGGCGCAGGATTTATCCTGCCGATATATACGACCAATGCGATTGAGTCATTGAACAGTGTAATACGTAAAGCTATCAAGAAACGTAAGGTGTTCCCAACGGATGAGTCGGCCAAAAAGGTGGTTTATCTTGCTATCATGGATGCATCAAAGAAATGGACGATGTAGATAAGAAATTGGAAAACGACCTTGAATCGCTTTATGATAGCGTTCGAAGACCGTCTTAAAGACTACGTTTAAAAACCGCAGTTACACAGAATGATTTACAGGGTCGATACAACATTTATCAACTATCTCGTTATAGTCTTTAAAATACCAATTCGCTATTTCATTCTGACGTAACCAACTCCATACTTGTTCAATCGGATCAAGCTCTGGTGAGTATGGGAGAAGATGAATTATCGAGATGTTATCAAACTGCTCCTCTAAATAAGCTTAATGCCAACTGGCCTGAGCCATAATGATCACTGAATGAATGTTTACCCTTTGGCGTAGCGTCTGAAATCAATTGAAGATGCTTTGTCATTACTTCCATATTACTAACAGGTGCAACAATTGCTTCTGTTTGCCCTGTATTCACACCAACGGCAGCAAAAAGGTAAGCGTATTGAAATGGTTGTTGCTGAACGACTCTTGGTCTTGAGTCTTTTTCTGCCCAAATTCGCGTTGTCGTATTACGCTGTCCAAACCTTGCTTCATCTTGAAACCATACATTGACGTTATCTAGACTGACATGCCCAGGGATCTTAAGGATCGTTTCTATTTGGAATTTTTTTAAAAGCTTCTTGCGCCTCAATTGATTGTTTAGGATGCATTGAGCGTGTTGTTATCTAACTGAGGTTTAGTTCATGTAGTAAGTGATAGATATTACTTTTTTGATAAGTGACGTTGAAGTTAGTTTCGATATATTCTTTTATATCCTTCGCTTGTAAACGGCCAACTTCTTTTTTACTGCGTTATCAATTACATATGCTTTGATGTCGATGTAATTAATCTAATGAAATGATGAACCATAATAGCTCCTTTATGAGGTTATATTAGATCACAAAATTATTGGAATTGGTATTATTGACCATTACAGGATGGATCCTGCGCCCAAAGCAGCAAACAAAAAGACCGCCTATATTGCTATAGGCGGCCTTTTATTAAGCTTAAATTGTTAACTTATAAAGTTAAGATTAAAGCTCGATAGTTACTACTTCACCATCGATAGTTAACTCTAAAGTGTTGCCTACTAATTTGTGGCTAACTTCAGTTTTAGGACCATTGATTTTGCTTGGTACTAATAATGTTAGGATATCGTGGTCTTTTTTCGCTTTGAATTTAGCTTCAACATGACGATGAACTTCTAAATCAGCATATTCAGCTGGGTCAACTTCACCAAAACCTTCAACGTTTTCAATTGATAGAAGATCTTTTTTGCTATCGTTAATGAATGTAACGTCTAATAGCGCGTTGTCACCGATTATTTGGAAAGACTCAGCTGCTGTTTCAGTTTTGAATGTAGTGTGTAATAACCACGTTAAATCTTGCTCAGATTTTAATGTCGCTGTATCACGCATTACGAATACTTTACCTTTAGCAAACCAGATTTTACGTTTGTAAGATTCAAGATCTGGGTTGTGGAATTGGTATGAAGTTGATGCATCACCTTCAACAAATAACACGTCAGACTCTGTATCGTAATCAGTAATTTGACCACCAGCTTCAACACAGTAACGATCTTGGTGAACGCCTTCGAATTTAGTTGTTGTATTTTCTGCATATTGACCTTTGCCATTAAATAATGGAAGGTTTTTAGAGAAAGTACGACGACGCCATTTAATGTGCATGTCAACACCGAAACCACCGTAGTAACCAGTGATAGCCGCTAACGTATCGCCAAATGCATGTAATGTGTATGCATTTTGGTCGCCATGTGAATGACTGATAGAACCAAACGGGCTACATTTGTAAACCATGTGGATGTGCTCTTCACGGTTTGTCATGTTGCTGTGGAATGCTGCCCAACCTGTGATTGGGAATACTTTAAGTAGTGGCTTGTTAGAAGGCACAACTTCAGGCATATCGTTCCATAGGTAATCAAAACGTAGATCGTCGTAACCAAAGTCCCACCAACCGAAGTTGTAGAATTTTGTATGTGCTTCAGTATCACGTGCTTTTAATTGGTTGTAGTACCAAATGTACTCAGGTTTGTTGTTTACACCAGCAAAATGTTTGATGTTGTAAGCTAGTTTAAGACCTGGGAAGTCACCAATACTTGATTGGTCACAGAAACTTGCGCGCTTAGAATGTACTGGCATACAGTACAGAATGAAGTCACCTGTGTTTTTGTAGAATTCTTTGTTGAACATGTCGATAGATGTGTAGCTTTTTAATAGATCAAAAGACTCACCTAAGAATGCCATTTGTGTGTTCCAGTAATCTGGACCTTCAGCCCATGCACCGTCTTTACCGCCCCATGGTGGGTAATGAGTTGCATAGTATTCGATACCGTATTCGATGTATTCACGTGCTTTAGGATATTCATTGTAAAGTGCGATACAAGTTGGAATAACAGCTGAAGAAATTGAACGTACACCGTGACTGTTTAGCGGGTTAGCTAGTAGGTCAACTGTTACTTGTAAGTGGTGCATGATTTCTTCTAAACGAACGATCAATGCTTGTTTAACTGTTTCACGCTCTTCATCAGAGAAGTAAGCATGTAGCCAATCGAAGCCCCAAGCCATTGCTGCAATAACACGGAAAGCTGCTTCATCGTTATAACCACGAGACGTTACGCCTTCTGGATCGTAAGAAGCTAGTTGTAATGTCCATGCTTTTGCTTTAGCGATGATCGCATCATCTTCTAATACGATACCAGCGATTGATAGGTTACGTGTAGCATTGAATGCTTCTTGGCAGCTAACGTACATTTGACGCCAGTAAGGACGCCATAATGAAGCTTTACCAACCGTTTCTTCTGGGTAAGCTTTTGGTTCTGCGTAAGGTGTTGTATCCAAGAACTTGTTTGTAGAGTTGTTCATGAATGCATCAAATTTACAGTAGCCAGCATCATTTTTTAGATTAGCTTTGAATGCAGGAAGATCTTTGCTTTGAACTAATAGGCGAGGGTGTTCAACGCTTAAGTTGTCAAGGAAAGAAAGATCAATCTTAGTTTTTTCGACTTTAACAGGCATCACATCAAGTAGATTACCAGCAGATTTGTCGTTTTCTAATTTGATCGCTTTGATTGCGTCAAAAGACTTGTTAGACATTTAATACCTCTAATTTTGGAGTTAATAAATTTGTACTTTACCCTTGAGAAATCATCCCTCTCTAGAGCGTTGAAATTAATATCCAGCTGCAATAATTTAGCCTAAAGGTATTATCCATTTAGGGCTTATTGTGTTTTTATAAAACTTATCATTGGCTGTCTTGGCAGGGCATGACTCTTTGAGCCCTATCGGTGCGTGTTTTATATCATTTGTATTACTTAAATACAAGATCATGGAAATAGGGAAGGGGCAATTTGAGTAGTCTTTCACGAGTTATTGAGTAAGGTCAATAATAGGTTAAATAAACAGCAGTGATGAATTTGCTTGATAGTTATTTTTTATGATTTTTGAGGGCAAATAAACAGCAAAAAAGTAAAATAAAAAATGACTTTGTTTACTGTTTATTATATTTAGCAAATAATTTTTTAGAGTTTTTCTAATTTATCTTCTAATTCTTTAATTTTACTATCGACTACAAGTTGTAGATGTTTTAAGTCAGATAATATTTGTTCTTTAAGCTCTTTTTCTGTACTAACGTGCAAGCTTAGACTATCTAGCTCTTTGATTATTTTATGCAAGGTCGGATTAATTTCTGATAAATGTGTAAATTTGTCAGTATTTTGTCCTCCACTTACTTTTTTCATTTGTCGCTGAAATTTAAATTTACTACTGCGTGCGATTAACATCCGACTATTTTTGCGGAAATAGACTTTTAAAATATCTTTGTCGCCTTCCTGACGTAAAGAATAACGTTGGATATCTTCTGGATTCTTAATACCGATGTCTTTCAGATTTGGATACATTTTCTCTCCCTGAGTCTATTTTCTTTGAGTGTATAAAAAAGCATTACATGTTTTAGTGTTAGTGATCAAATATATCAATTTTTATTCTATTTATTCACTTTTTATAGGGGTTAATTGTGTAAATCGTAGAGAAAAGGTGAGGGGGAGGGAGTGATAGGATTATTGTACTTATCTCGATTAGGATAATAAGTACAATAATAGTTATTGCTTAAAAAATAATGTGTTAATTATTTTTTAACTTCCCAAATACCCGGTTCGATTTTTTTATCTAACTCAGGTAGTTTAGTACGGTCAAAAGTAGGTGATTTTCCTGCATTAAGTTGCTGATTATAATCTTTAGCCAGTTTTATAACCTCATTTGATAGTAATAAAATAGCAATGAGATTGACTAGTGCCATTAGTCCCATTGATACATCAGCTAATGACCAAATAACAGTGTTACTTTGTGTCGCTCCAAATAGAATCATACCTAGTACTGCAATACGTAAAATCATCACTCCACGTGTATTTTTATGCTGTAAAAATACAAGGTTTGTTTCTGCATAAGAGTAGTTTGCGATAATTGAAGTAAAGGCAAAAAACAGTAATGCAATAGCAACAAATGAACCACCCCAATCACCTACTTGAATGTCCAGTGCACGTTGTGTTATTTCAACCCCGCCCATTCCTGAGAATGATTCAACTCCACCTGATAATAGAATAATAGATGCTGTTGCAGTACAAATAACGATGGTATCAATGAAAACACCTAACATTTGTACATAACCTTGTGATGCAGGATGTGCAGGATAAGGTGATGCAGTTGCTGCTGCATTTGCAGCACTACCCATACCTGCTTCATTGGAAAATAAACCACGTTGAACACCAGTCATAACCATTGCACCAAAAGCACCACCTGCCGCTTCTTGCCAACCAAAGGCTGAATCAAAGATTATTTTTAAAATTGCAGGTATTTCTGTTACGTTGATAACAACAACGTATAAAGCAATTGATAAATAAATGAGTGCCATTGCAGGAACAATTTTTTCAGCTACTTTAGCAATACCTCGAATACCTGTAAAAATAACAGCACCAGAGATAATAGCTAATATAATGCCAACGGTTAATTTATCGAATTTAAATGATTCATGTAAAGCGGCTGTAATTGAGTTTGCTTGAACTGCATTAAAGACTAAACCAAATGCAATGATTAAGAAGATAGCAAATAAGCTACCCATCCAACGTGCATTTAAGCCTCGTTCCATATAATAAGCTGGACCACCACGGAAATTACCATCTTTATCATGTACTTTATAAGCTTGAGCTAAGGTACTTTCAGCAAAACTTGTTGCCATACCTAATAGTGCAATTAACCACATCCAGAAAATAGCACCTGCGCCACCTACTGTAATAGCGATTGCAACACCTGCTAAGTTACCCGTACCAACACGAGCGGCTAAACTAGTAGAAAGAGCTTGGAAAGAAGAAATACCTTCTTTATCTGATTTACGGCTGCCTCTCATGACAGTAAAAGTATGGAAAAAATGACGGAATTGGATAAAACCCAATCTTACTGTGAAATAAACTCCCGTGCCGATAAGTAAATATACGAGGACTTGTCCCCATAACAAACCATTAATTGCATTAAGCAGCGATTGCATAAAGTTACCTTGTTGAATGATTGCGCCGAGTCCGTTTAAGTTATTAAAACGCAGTGGAAGAAATGAATAAGCGCAGGATGATATCAAATTCACCGGTATTTTTCTTATGTTTATAAAGACCATTGCTAGCGGAGAGGGTAAATTATTGGTTTTGTAATCTTTTTTTGACTTTAAATAGGTTATTTTAAAGGTTGGATTTTTTGAGTGGTTACTCAGACATGGATTTTAAAATAAGTTAAGTTATTAATTCTTGAAGTAATTAATAACTTAACTATTGGGGAATTTAGTATTATGTCATATTAAGGTTATTTGGCTTTTAAATTCTCTTTAAAGGCATTTAATGTTTTAAATAACAATTCAATTTTAACCACGATAGCAGGTAATTGCTCCATATAATGCTCTTCTGTATCTGTTTGAATCGCCTGTAAATCAGCAGCTAATTCTTCTACATAAGGCAAGAAAGTATCAGCATGTTTAGTGAATGGCGTATCATCTGCAAAAATATGAGCGAAGCCAGCAGTCTTTTGTTTACGTAATTCAGCTAACGCTTGGTCAGCATCTACTGCTCGGTGATAAATAATTTTAATGTTTTCTTGAAGCTGTGCTTGCACGCTTTCTTTGCTCATGCTCTTCTCCTGTGCAATTTAGTCATTGAGTTTTTCAACATTATAACGAATGTATTAAGGTTTTACTTTGTTGACCTGCAATTTCTCTGCTTAAACGTGGCACTAAATAGCCCGGTAACTCGATTTGCATTTGTTGATGTAATTGCTGTGCTTGTTTTTCTGCAATATCAAAATGAGCGGCACCTTGCACTTTATCAAGTAAAAATAGGTAATAAGGCAGGACGTTAACTGAGAATAACGCTTCACTCAGTTCTACAAGTGATTTGACATCATTATTTACCCCTTTTAATAAAACACTTTGATTTAATAACTGAATACCTGCTTGATGGCAAAGTTGCATTGCTTGTGCAAAATCTTGATCAACTTCTTGTGCATGATTAATGTGTAACACTAATACAATTTTAAAGCGGCTTTGCTGTAAACGCGCTACTAAATCGGGAGTAATACGTGAAGGAATAACAACGGGTAAACGTGTATGAATTCTCAAACGAGTTAATTGTGGTAAAGCCTCAAGTTGCGTGATTAATTCAAAAAGCTGTTTATCTTTACACATTAATGGATCGCCACCGCTTAAAATAACTTCATTTACGTCAGGGGTATTTTGTATGTAACTGATAATTTCAACAATTTGTGATTTGTTCACGCTGTTTTCAGCGTAAGGGAAATGGCGTCTGAAGCAATATCGACAATTCACTGCACAGCCTGTTTTTAAAATGATTAAAACTCGGCTTTTGTATTTGTGTAATAAACCTTTTTGCTGATTATTTTGTTCCACTAATGGATCTGTAGTGTAACCACTTATTATTAATTCTTCATCAAGGATTGGCAATACTTGTTTTAATAAAGGATCATTAATATTGCCTTTTTGCATTTTTTTAATAAAGGGCAAAGGGACTAACATAGGGAATTGTTTGCGAGCAAGTTGACTAATTAGGCCATTTTGTTGCTCAATCTCCAATATTTCTAACAGTTGCAGTGGATTTTTCACTGCTTCTGCGAGTTCCTTTTGCCATGTTGGCAAGTCAGCGGTATTATTCACGTTAATTATTTCAGGCATTTTTTATCAGTTTAGTAATAGAGGTTATAATGGCAACATATAGTACCAGTGATTTTAAAGGCGGGCTAAAATTCATGCTCGATAACGAGCCATGTGTGATCATGGAAAATGAATATGTTAAACCTGGTAAAGGCCAAGCATTTAGTCGCGTTAAATACCGTAAGTTAATTTCAGGCAAAGTGGTAGATAAAACATTCAAATCAAATGAAACAGTTGAATCTGCCGATGTAATGGATTTTGACCTAGCTTATCTTTATAACGATGGTGAATTCTTTCACTTTATGGATAACGACACTTTTGAACAGATCGCAGCTGATGCAAATGCAGTAGGTGATATGGACAAGTGGTTAGTAGAGCAAAATATTTGTACTATCACAACTTGGAACGATAGCCCTATCGCTGTTATGCCACCTAACTTTGTTGAGTTAGAAGTGACTGAAACAGATCCTGGTTTAAAAGGTGATACTGCTGGAACGGGTGGTAAACCTGCTACATTATCAACAGGTGCGGTTGTACGTGTTCCTTTATTCATTCAAATTGGTGAAGTGATTAAAGTTGATACTCGTAGTGGCGAATATGTTGGACGTGTTAAAAAATAACCATGACGAATTAAATACTGAATTAAAAACCAGCTTTTGAAGCTGGTTTTTTTGTTTAAGCGTTATAGCGTTAGCATTTGTAATAATAAAGTGAAAACAAAAACACTCACTGCAAATGCAAAACCATAACAAAGTACTTGCTGCCAATCACGACCTCGTTTGATCCTTAAGTCATGTAATGAGTGAAAAATACGATGTAAAGTATGCCAAAGTGGTAGGGCAACTAATACAAAGAGAATTGCTGCTCCATACCAAGTACCAGTAAACTGATATATTTTTTGATAACTTAAATTATCCGCATTAATAATACCGAGTGGAATTAATAAACCTGTTATTAAAATCATTATGGGTGTAAAAAAAGCAGTTAACATGCCTCCTGCACCAAATAACCCCCAAAAGATAGGTTCATGGCTTCTGCTATATTTTTTAGTCGAGCTATTATTTATCTCGTTATTTTTAATCTGTTTATTGTTCATTGTTAACTCCCTATATCAGAATGCTCACTAAACAAAATAGACTGATCACAGCGAATGCTACGTAATGACCTGTCACAATTATTTTGTCATCTACTCGCTTGCCTTTTATCCATAGATCTAGCGCTTTTGGAGCTAATGAAAACCAAGTAATGCTGTGGTACAAAGCAAATATTAACGCCACTATATGTAATATAATCGAAAGAGGGCTTTGTAATGCCTCCATCCAAGCATTAAATGCAACTTCCCCTTGGCTTAAACGGAAAACACCCCATGCCAGAATAAGGCTATACAGGGTGATTAGAATGCTACTGCCTTCTCGAAGCATATACTTGCTATAAAACAGATCTTTTAACCACCAGTCAGACTTCATTTCCCGCGTATAAGGTTTACGTTTACTCATGCTGTTGTCCTTCTTTATTTTCCTATTATTTTTAACTATCGTTTATTCTGGTTTGAACATGCCAATCAGGTAATCTTTGCTGCTTTCAACTTTTAATAATTGTATTGCTGCCGCAGGATCAACACCTTTAGGGCAAACCACTGAGCAATAACCGACAAAAGTACAACCCCAAACACCTTCTTCTTGATTGACTATTTTCATGCGTTCAGCGGTACCTGCGTCACGACCATCTCGGTTATAACGCGCTAATAATGTTAATGCTGCTGGACCGATAAATTTATTGTCTAAAGCGTATTGCGGACAAGCGGAATAACATAATCCACAGTTAATACACATTGAAAATTGTCTGTATTTCTCTAGCTGTTCGGGTGTTTGTTGATAAGGTCCATCAGATAAAGGTTTATTTTTTACTTCTGGGATAAGGTAGGCTTTAACTTCTTCTAGTTTTTTAATAAAGTCATCCATCACCACCACAAGATCTCGTTCAATGGGGAAGTTAGCAAGAGCCTCAAGTTTTACTTTTTTAGGATAATAGTCTCGTAAGAAAGCTTTACAGCCCAATTTTGGCGCGCCATTTACCATCAAACCACAGCTACCACAAATCGCCATTCTGCATGACCAGCGGAAGCTTATTGTGCTATCAAGATGATCTTTAATGTATTGCAATGCTTCTAAAATGGATAGGTCTGGAGTGTAAGGAATTTCAAAAACTTGCGGGAATGGTTTTTCATCTTGCTCTGGGCGATAGCGAAGAATTTCTATTTCGATAATTTCATCAGTCATGTTTATTGCTTGCGACATGATTATTTCTCCTTCGCTTCAGAAGCTGCACCGTAAACACGTTCTGCAGGTTGGCTTTTAGTGATGGTGACATCTGAGTATTTAATTATTGGAGCACTATCTGCTTGATAATAAGCTAATGAGTGTTTTAGGTAATTAATATCATCACGCTCTTCAAAACCATCAATGCGTTGATGTGAACCTCGAGACTCTTTACGCAAAATTGCACTATGAGCCATGGCTTCTGCGGTATCTAATAAATAACCTAATTCAATGGCATATAAAAGTTCGGTATTAAATACACTGGATTTATCATTTATTTGGATATTTTTATAACGTTGTTTTAACTCTGCTAACGTATCAATGGTTTTTTGCATTGATTCTTGAGTGCGGTAGATACCTACACCTGCTTCCATACAGTCCCCCATTTGTTGACGTATATCGGCCATTTTTTCAGTACCATTACTATTTAAAAGCGCTTCCGTTTTAGCAATGATTTGTTCTGCTTGTTTACGTAATGGTGTGATTTTTTGGTGTTTTGTATTTTCAGCGTATTGTGCAGCTTGTTGACCTGCAAGTTGTCCAAAAACGGCTAACTCAGTTAATGAATTAGAGCCTAAACGATTTGCACCATGTAAACCGACAGATGCACATTCACCAATGGCGTATAATCCCGCCAAACTAGTCGCTGTTTTTGCATCAGTTGCAATGCCACCCATGGTGTAATGTACTGTTGGGCGAACGGGAATAGGGGCGTGTACAGGATCCACTCCAACATAAGCTTTAGCAAGTTCGCGTATAAAAGGTAAACGCTCATTTATTTTTGCTTCACCTAGATGACGTAAATCGAGATTCACGTAATCACCTCGCTCGCCAGTGATTACATTACCTTTTTGCTGTTCTTGCCAAAAACATTGACTAAGTTTGTCACGAGGTCCTAATTCCATATGTTTGTTTTTAGGGGAGCCGATTGCTGTTTCAGGGCCAAGACCATAGTCTTGTAAATAGCGATAACCTTGTTTATTGGTTAAAACACCACCTTCACCTCGACAACCTTCAGTCATTAATATTCCAGAACCAGGTAATCCTGTTGGATGGTATTGTACAAACTCCATATCTCTTAACGCGACACCATGACGATAAGCTAAGGACATACCGTCACCCGTTACGATACCGCCATTGGTATTATAGGTATATACGCGAGCAGCACCTCCGGTAGCCATGATCACTGATTTTGCTTGAATTAATTTGGCTTCACCTTCGGCAATATCAAGGATCACAACTCCTTGAATTTTTTCATCTTCAACAATTAAATCTAGGCAAAAATGCTCATCAAAACGTGTTATTTTGGGATGTTGAAGTGATGTTTGGAAAAGCGTGTGTAGAATATGAAATCCACTTTTATCAGCGGCAAACCATGTGCGCTCTATTTTCATACCACCAAAAGCACGTACATTGATACTGCCGTCATCTTTACGGCTCCAAGGGCATCCCCAATGTTCTAACTGGGTAAGTTGTTTTGCAGCATTATTAACAAAGTATTCCACTACATCTTGTTCGCATAGCCAATCTCCGCCAGCAACGGTATCGTTAAAATGATCTTCGAGGGAATCATTATCTTGTGCTACGCCAGCCGCGCCGCCTTCTGCGGCAACAGTGTGACTACGCATTGGATAAACTTTGGAGATAAGGGCGATATCAAGTTGTGGATGATTTTCAGCAATTTCTATAGCAGCTCTTAGACCTGAACCACCCGCACCAATAATGGCAACATCTGTTTTTATTATTTGCATCATATTTTCCCATAAAATGGTAAATTCACTTTCAATTTAGTCTATCAGTTAAAATGTAAAAAACATTGACCCAAACAAGCATAGAACCAGTAAATACAGATTGTAATAATAATTTTTAATGTGTATTTATCTATTAAATAAAGACTGAATTTAATAAGTAGAGAAATTAATTAAAGTTTAATAAAGGATATTCAATGAATTGGCTACCGAATGCTTCATTAGCACAATTACATGCGCGTGCAGCCATGCTAAAAACAATTAGAGACTTTTTTAACCAGCGCCAAGTATTAGAAGTTGAAACACCCTCTTTAAGCCAAGCTGCTGTGACAGATGTACATTTACATTGTTTTAAAACTCAGTTTGTTGGCCGTAATATTAGTGATAAACCGCTAGTTGATGGTGCGGTTGCATTGTATTTACAAACTTCACCTGAATTTCATATGAAGCGTTTATTAGCTGCGGGCAGTGGCTGTATTTATCAAATATCAAAAGTGTATCGTAATGAAGAATCTGGACGTTTCCATAATCCTGAGTTCTCGTTATTAGAATGGTATCGTGTTGATTTTGACCATCATCAATTAATGGATGAAATGGCTGATTTATTAAAGTCACTTTTAAAGTGTGAAACACCAGTACGTTGTACTTACCAAGCCGCTTTTTTAGCACACCTACAAGTTGATCCGTTAACTGCTACAGTTGCACAATTGAAGTTAGCTGGAGCACACCTCGCATTAGGTGATGTACTGGATAATGAAACCGATAAAGATACTATTTTGCAGCTATTATTTTGTGTGGCTATTGAATCAAAAATAGGCCAAGACGTACCGTATTTTGTTTATGATTTTCCTGCTTCACAAGCAGCGCTTGCGAGAATAAACAAACAAGATCCTAGAGTGGCAGATCGTTTTGAGGTGTATTATAAAAGTGTTGAGCTAGCCAATGGATTTTATGAACTTAATAGCAGCGCAGAGCAGTTAAAACGTTTTCAAGCTGACAATCAATTACGTCAACAAATGGGATTAGCTGAAATGCCAATTGATCAACGTTTTGTTACTTGTTTAGATCATTTACCAAATTGCGCAGGAGTGGCTTTGGGATTAGACAGATTACTCATGCTTTGTAGTCAACAGCCACATATTGATGATGTATTAAGTTTTAATATCGATAATGCGTAAAATAATTCCTAAAAGATGATATCGACAACAAAAGAGAGAAGATAAAAATGGCAAGGTTATGGTTAACAGATAAGAGTTACCCTATTTGGTCTTATTTATTACGTATTTTATATTGGTTATTTGCTATTTATATTTCTAGCTTATTTCTTCAAACTTATGAGCATGAAACGTGGTTCAAAATAGGCTTAATAGCACTCAGTGTGGTATTTGTGATCTTCTTTTTAATATTCACACGTTTTATTGATCGCTTTTTGAAGTTGACCGTAACAGACTGATGCTACAATAAAAACATAATTTATAAATTACAGAAGAGTGAGGTGTGTATGCCGATTAAACAAGTACAATCCGAATTTGATAAATTATCAGATATATTAGCCGATGGTGTTATTGCAGATGAATGCACAGCCGGAGAATTACAAAAAGTGCATGATCAATTACAGCTTGCTATTCAGTCTAGAGATCCTGCACAATTAATTAGAGATAAAAAAATATCCGAACAATTATTACTCTTAGAAGAAACAAACCCGGTTGTAGGAAAAGTAATAAAAGATTTAATGAATGCATTATCGGGGATGGGTATTTAATAGCAATCACAGTCACTATTATTCTGAAATGAGATTATTTAAGTCACTTTTCTTTTTAATAGTAAATTTTAGATATAAAAAAACCGACACTAAGTCGGTTTTTTATTAAGCTGATTAAAAAGCTAATTCTTAAATAAGAATTAAAGCGCTTTAATTTTAGCAGAAAGACGGCTTTTCTTACGAGCTGCCATGTTTTTGCTGATCAGGCCTTTAGTTGCGTAAGCATCTAAAACTGATTGTAATTTAATGAACTCAGCTGATGCTAGTTCTTTGTCAGCAGCTTCGATAGCAACAACAACTTTCTTGATGAAAGTACGCATCATTGTACGACGACTTGCATTATGTTTACGGCTTTTTTCAGATAATAAAGCACGTTTTTTAGCAGACTTGATATTAGCCAAGACCTTAACTCCTAAATTCTGTATAACAAGGGATAATCAAAGGTCGTGGAATATGCCCTGTAACACGTATATTGTCAAATGGTTTCTTATTAACCAATTAAAAAACTGGTATTGAACCAGGTGGATGGTTAAACTGCGCGCATTTTATACTCAACCCATTACAGATGCAAACGCAGTGTCGTATGTTTCTTAGATATCACACCAGTTAAACCTATTAAATTTAACTAAAAAGTGTATTTTATCGTCCTAATTATCAATTATGAATAAGTTGAGTGGTCTTATGTGGTGGATTAAATTGTTACTTCTAGGGAACCAACAGTGAGTAAAAAACTAATAAAATCAGGCATGATCGTCAGTTCTATGACTTTAATATCACGTGTATTAGGTTTGGCGCGTGATATTGTCATTGCAAATTTAATGGGAGCGGGGGCTGCTGCAGATTTATTTTTCTTCGCAAATAAAATTCCTAATTTTTTACGTCGTTTATTTGCCGAAGGAGCTTTTGCTCAAGCTTTTGTGCCTGTATTAACAGAATATGAAAAAACACAATCACGCGATAAAGTAAAAGAGTTAATTTCTGCTGTTTCAGGGACCTTGGGGACAATCATTACCATTATCACCATTTTAGGTGTTGTAGGCTCTTCGGTGATCACTGCTTTATTTGGTTTTGGTTGGTTTTTAGAATGGTGGAACGGCGGTCCAGATGCTTATAAGTTTGAACTTGCATCGGAAATGCTAAAAATCACTTTCCCTTATTTATGGTTTATTACTTTTACGGCTTTATCGGGAGCAATCCTCAACACATTAGGTAAGTTTGCTGTTGCTGCATTTACGCCTGTATTTTTAAATGTTGCCATTATTACTTGTGCCGTGTTTGTTTCACCGCACCTTGCTCAACCAGAAATTGGTTTAGCAATCGGTGTGTTTATTGGTGGGCTTATTCAGTTTTTATTTCAAATTCCATTTTTGAAAAAAGAAAAATTATTAGTTAAGCCAAGTTGGCAATGGCATCACCCGGGTGTTGTTAAAATTCGTACTTTGATGATCCCTGCGTTATTCGGTGTGTCTGTTAGTCAAATTAATTTATTGTTAGATACCTTTATTGCAAGTTTTTTACAAACGGGCTCTATCAGTTGGTTATATTATTCTGATCGTTTATTAGAATTTCCATTGGGTTTATTTGGTATTGCGATAGCGACGGTTATTTTACCAAGCTTGTCCTCTTCTCATGTGAGTAAATCACCGTTAGGGTTTACGAAAACTTTAGACTGGGGGATCCGTACTGTTTTATTTTTAGGTTTTCCTGCAATGTTAGGCTTGATTGTTTTAGCTGAACCTATGTTGCGTGTTTTATTTATGCGTGGTGAATTTGATATGCAAGATGTCAGCATGTCAGCAATGAGTTTATGGGCTTATGGCAGTGGTTTACTGAGCTTTATGTTAGTTAAGGTACTAGCGCCTGGTTATTACTCTCGTCAAGATACTAGAACCCCTGTTAAATTTGGTATTATTGCCATGCTTAGTAACATGGTATTAAATATTATTTTTGCTATTCCGTTTGGTTATGTTGGCTTGGCAATTGCGACCTCTATTTCTGCAACTTTAAATGCAGGGTTGTTATGGTTTGGTTTGTATAAAAGTGGCGTTTACAAACTGCAGCCACAAAGTATTGCTGTTTTCTCTCGTATTGTCTTTTCTGGATTAGTCATGGCGGGTGGATTATTTGTAATGACTCCGACCTTAGACATGTGGGCTACCTATACTTTATTAGAAGCAGCAGCGCACTTATTTTCGCTTATTTTAGGTGGTGTTTTAGTGTATTTAATAAGTAATTTTATTTTTGGCTTACGCGTGCATCATTTTCAAGTTAATAAAGAGAATTAATAGGAAATCTCGAAAATGAAAGCTGATTACTTTGTTGCCTTAATATATAATCGGCTTTTTTGCATTTTCAATGCTCAATTGGTTAGCTAATTAAGATATTATCATGGAATTAATACGCGGAATTCACAATCTACAACAGCAACAACAAGGTTGTGTTTTAAGCATAGGTAACTTTGATGGTATTCATCTTGGCCACCATGCGGTTTTATCGCGCTTACTGAAAGAAGCGAAGCGTTTACAAGTACCTGCAACTGTGATGACATTTGAACCACAGCCGGCAGAGTTATTTTCAGGTAATAATGCACCTGCTCGTTTAAGTCGTTTACGTGATAAGTTTGTGCAGCTTGATAAATTACATTTAGACCGATTATTGTGTGTCTCTTTCACACATGAATTTGCGAACCTCAGTGCAGAACAATTTATTGAACAGTTATTGATTAATAAGCTGAATGTAAAATTCTTAGTCGTTGGTGATGATTTTCATTTTGGTTATCAACGCTTAGGTGATTTTGCTTTATTACAAGAAGCTGGCAAAAAATATGGGTTTGAAGTGGTAGACACAAAAAGTCTGTCACAGGATGCATCTCGAGTTAGCAGTACCCGTATTCGTAATGCCTTGGCAAAAGGTCAATTGCAACAAGCGGAACAGATGCTGGGTAGAAAATACAGTATCGCTGGGCGTGTTGGACATGGTCGAAAATTAGGGCGTACTATAGGTGTGCCAACGGCTAATTTATTTTTAAAACGCCGCGTATCGCCTGTTTCAGGTGTTTTCGTGGTCTCAGTATTAGGCATTGATGATAAGGTTTATCATGGTGTTGCTAATATTGGTCGTCGCCCGACAGTACAGGGTGAAAGACAACAGTTAGAAGTGCATATATTTGATTTTCAAGGTGACCTATATGGTATTCAACTTGAAGTTTTATTAGAACAAAAATTGCGCGATGAAGTTCGTTTTGATTCATTTGCAGAACTAAAAATACAAATTGATAAAGATATTCAGCAAGCTAGAGAATGGCACCTGCTTAATTAATAAATCGTTAGATGGAATAAAAACTGATGAGTGATTACAAAAGTACATTAAATTTACCAAAAACTGGATTCCCGATGCGTGCCAACTTGGCTAACCGTGAACCGAACATGCTGAAAAACTGGTACAAGCAAGATCTTTACGGAAAGATCCGTGCTGCCAAAAAAGGTAAAAAAACATTCATTTTGCATGATGGTCCTCCTTATGCAAATGGTGATATTCATATTGGTCACTCAGTTAATAAAATCCTTAAAGATATTATTATTAAATCTAAAACATTATCTGATTTTGATGCACCGTACATTCCTGGTTGGGATTGTCATGGTTTACCTATCGAGCTTAAAGTTGAGCAAAAACATGGCAAGCCGGGTAAAAAATTAACGGCTGCTGAATTCCGCGTTAAATGTCGTGAATATGCTGCTCGTCAAGTTGACGGTCAACGTAAAGACTTTAAACGTTTAGGTGTGTTAGGAGAGTGGGATAACCCATACCTAACTATGAACTTTGAAACAGAAGCAAATATTGTTCGTGCATTAGCTAATATCATTAAAAACGATCATCTTCATAAAGGTTCAAAACCTGTTCATTGGTGTACAGATTGTGGTTCTGCATTAGCAGAAGCTGAAGTGGAATACGAAGATAAATTATCTCCTGCGATTGACGTTGCATTTAACGCGATCGATGTTGATGCTGTGTTAGCTTGTTTTGACAAGCAAGGTGCAGATTTTGGTGAAGGTAATATTTCAGCTGTTATCTGGACAACAACGCCTTGGACATTACCAGCTAACCGAGCAATCGCATTAGCAGCTAAAGTTGAGTACTCATTAGTACAAGCGGGTGAGCGTCGTTTAATTTTAGCGACAGATCTCGTTGCTGATTGTATGGCACGTTACAACATTGAAGAGTTCAGTGTACTGGCAATCACAACTGGAGCTGCGTTAGAAAAACAATTATTCCAACATCCATTCTTAGCATTACAAGTACCAGCAATTGTTGCTGACCATGTAACTATTGATGCGGGTACAGGTTGTGTTCATACTGCGCCAGGACATGGTCAAGACGATTACTCTGCAGGTTTGAAATACGATTTAGAAGTGGCTAATCCGGTTGCTGATAACGGTGTATTTCGTGAAGATACTGAATTCTTTGCGGGTTTACATGTTTTTAAAGCAAACGATAAAGTATTAGAAGTGTTAACAGAGCGTAATGCATTAATTAATCACGTTAATATTAAACACAGTTACCCACATTGTTGGAGACATAAAACACCTATTATCTTCCGTGCAACACCACAATGGTTCATCTCAATGGATCAAAAAGGTTTACGTGATAGTGCATTAAAAGAGATTAAAGATGTTAAATGGATCCCAAACTGGGGTCAAAACCGCATTGAAAAAATGATTGAAGGTCGTCCTGATTGGTGTGTTTCTCGCCAACGTACTTGGGGTGTACCAATTACTTTATTTGTGAATAAAGAAACCGATGAATTACACGAAAACTCTGTAGAAATGATGGAGTTAATCGCACAAAAAATTGAAAAAGAAGGGATTCAGGCTTGGTTTGATTTAGATCCAGAATCTATTTTAGGTTTCGAAGCTGAACAATACCGTAAAGTAACAGATACTTTAGATGTTTGGTTTGATTCTGGTACAACCCATGCTTCAGTGGTTGCTGTACGTAATGAGTATACTCAAGCTGATGGTTCACAAGCACAAGCTGATATGTATTTAGAAGGTTCTGATCAACATCGTGGTTGGTTCCAATCTTCACTATTAACGGGTACTGCGATTAATGGTGTTGCACCGTATAAAGAAGTGTTAACGCACGGCTTTGTAGTGGATGGTGACGGTAAAAAAATGTCTAAGTCTTTAGGCAACGTAATGTCACCACAAACAGTGATGAATAACTTAGGTGCCGATATTCTGCGTTTATGGGTTGCATCAACTGACTACACAGGTGAGATCACAGTTTCTGATGAAATCCTTAACCGTAGTGCTGATAGCTACCGCCGTATTCGCAATACATCGCGTTTCTTGTTATCGAATTTAAATGGTTTTGATCCACAAACTGATTTAGTTGCTCCAGAAGAGATGGTAGCGTTAGATCGTTGGATTGTGGCTAAAGCATTAACCATGCAAAATGAAGTGATCGAAGCTTATGATAATTACAACATGCATGTTGTTTATCAAAAACTAATGCACTTCTGTTCAATTGACCTAGGTAGCTTCTATTTAGATATTATTAAAGATCGCCAATACACAGCTAAAACAGGCAGTAATGCTCATTTGAGTTGTCAAACTGCGCTTTACCATATTGCTGAATCATTAGTTCGTTTAATTGCTCCAATCCTTAGCTTTACTGCTGATGAAATTTGGGGGCGTTTACCAGGTGAACGTAGTGAATTTGTTTTCACTGAAACATGGTACGAAGGTTTATTTGGTTTATCTGATAACGAATCATTAGATAACGACAAATGGACGCAAATTATCACTATTCGTGCAGAAGCGAACAAAGCATTAGAGCTAGCACGTAAAGAAGCGATTATTGGTGGTGGTTTAGAAGCAGAAGTGACTTTATATGCTTCTGATGAAATTAGTGCATTGTTAAATACTTTAGAAGATGAATTGCGTTTTGTATTAATTACATCACAAGCAACGGTTAAACCATTCTCTGAAGCACCTGCAGAAGCAATTGCAACTGAGTTGAAAGGTTTATCTGTTTTAGTACAAAAAAGTGCAGCTGCTAAATGTGATCGTTGTTGGCATCACCGTGAAGAAGTAGGGCAAAATGAGCAACATCCTGAACTGTGTGGACGTTGTATTACCAATGTTGACGGTGAAGGTGAAACGCGTCAGTTTGCGTAATTAGCAATGCGATAAATATATAAAACGCCTTAGTTATGAAAATGATTTAAGGCGTTTTTTTTAATATTTTTACTGGGAATGTTATGTCTGAAAAATTAACCAAACTAGAAACTAAATTTGCTTCTGGTTTACCTTGGTTATGGTTAAGTATTGCTATGTTGATACTTGATCAGTTAACTAAGTATTTAACAGTGCAGATGTTAGAACTACATCAATCCTATGAAGTTCTATCATTTTTTAATTTTACTTATGCACGTAATTACGGTGCTGCATTTAGTTTCTTAGGTGATGCGGGTGGTTGGCAGAAGTATTTATTTACTGCGATTGCTTTTGTTGTCTCAGCTTATCTTTTGTATTCAATGAAAACCACGAGTGCAACTCAGCGTTGGATGAATTGTGCTTATGCCTTAGTATTATCTGGTGCAATTGGTAATGTAATGGACCGTTTGCTCTTTGGTTATGTTGTAGACTTTTTAGATTTTGACTTAGGCTTTTATCGCTGGCCAACTTTTAATGTTGCTGATATTGCCATTTTTATTGGCGCTGCAATGATTATTATCGATTCATTGTTTTGGGCTGAAAAGCGTGAACAAAAAAATAAACAAACTAAGGACAGTAATCATGACTAATGAAGCGAATAATAACGCTGTTAATGGGCAGAAAATTATTAGCGAAAAGAGTGAAGTGTTAATGCACTTTTCAATTAAGCTGACCGACGGTTCAGCGGTTGATAGCACTAAAGTTGATAATAAGCCTGCAAAGTTTGTAATGGGCGATGGTAGTTTAACACCTGGTTTTGAAGCTTGTTTATTAGGCCTAGCTGAAGGGGCTTCTGAAACCTTTACTTTAGGTCCTGAATCAGCTTTTGGATTACCTAATCCAGATAACTTCCACTATATTGAATTAAGCAAATTCTCTGCTGATGTACCTGCTGAAGTAGGTACTATTATTAGTTTTACTCAACCAGATGGTAGTGATATACCAGGTATTATTCGTGAAATCGTAGCGGATAGTGTAACGGTTGATTTTAATCACCCTTTAGCAGGGCAAACCGTTACTTTTGAAGTAGACGTATTAGAAGTTTTATAAATAAACGGCAATGTTGAGAGTCTTATGAAAATTATTTTAGCTAATCCTCGTGGTTTTTGTGCTGGCGTTCATCGAGCCATTAATATTGTTGATCGCGCATTAGAGCTTTTTCCTGCTCCTGTTTATGTACGCCATGAAGTGGTGCATAACCAATATGTTGTTGATGGCTTGAAGGCAAGAGGTGCTGTCTTTGTTGAGGAGCTCGATGAAGTGCCAGATAACAATATTGTTATCTTCAGTGCTCATGGGGTAGCGCAAAGTGTACGTGAAGAAGCTAAACGACGTGAACTAAAGGTATTTGATGCAACTTGCCCATTGGTAACTAAAGTACATATGGAAGTAACACGAGCAAGCCGTCGTGATCAAGAATGTATTTTGATTGGCCACCATGGCCACCCGGAAGTCATTGGTACTATGGGACAATATGATAGCAAGAAAGGTGGTATTTACCTTGTTGAGTCTCCTGAAGATGTTCAAAATCTTGAAGTCAAAGATACTAGTAAGTTATGTTATAGCTCTCAAACTACTTTATCTGTAGATGATACTGCCCATGTGATCAGTGCTTTACGTGCTAAGTTTCCTGCTATTGAAGGGCCTAGAAAAAATGACATTTGTTATGCTACGCAGAATCGTCAAGATGCAGTAAAAGATCTTGCTGACAAAACGGATCTTGTTTTAGTGGTTGGCTCTACAAACTCTTCAAACTCAAATCGTTTACGTGAAAAAGCCAGCAGTGTAGGTGTAAACGCTTATTTAATTGATAATGCATCAGATATTAAGATTGATTGGTTTGAAAATGTTCAAACGGTGGGTGTTACAGCAGGAGCTTCAGCGCCAGATGTATTAGTGCAAGCTGTTATTACTAAGTTAAAGACAATGGGTGGAAATGTGGTTATTGAAAACCCTGGCGTGGAAGAGAATACTGTCTTTGAAGTACCGGCTGAATTGCGTATCAGGGAAGTGCAGTAGTTCATAAAAATGAAAACTTCTAATACGATTTAGTGATGGATGTCTGATCGGTAGATTTAAGGTTTTTATTTTAGATAAAATACTTGTTTAATATACTGTTGAGTACACGCTTTTAATTGTGAGTATTCTTAGTTAATAAACATATTTTATAATAGAGGAAGCTATGGATAGCTCCAATAAAAGAGGTTTCACCTTAGTTGAACTATTGGTGACAATCGCAGTGGCTGCTGTATTGATCAGTGTCGTTGTGCCTTCATTCACAGGACTGATTGAATCTAGTAAAGAGCGCGCAACTCGAGATGCTTTAGTTGCATCTATCAACGCTGCAAAACAACAAGCCCAAAGTAAACGAATCAATGTTTATATCTGCCCTACTACAGATGGTAGTAGCTGTTCTGGTACTTGGGGAAGCGACTGGCTGATCTATGAAGATACAGACGGTTCTGCGACCTTAGATGCCAGTCTTGGCGATCTTATTATTTCTAATAACACATCTAAAACATCTCATATCGCAAGCTTAGTGTCTCAAATTGCCTTTTCACCAACAGGGCATTCAACTATTAATACTTTTCAGGTTTGTAGTAATACAGATGATTCTGTTGTTTATGAAATAGAGTTAAGTCGTATGGGGCGTATTAGTTATGCTGCAGCGGCAGGAGGCTGCTAATGAATAAACATAAAGGATTTACGTTAATTGAAGTGTTAGTTGCATTAATTATTGTTGCCATTGGGGTGCTTGGACATGCCAAAATGCAAATGACCTCCATGCAAACCGCTCAACGAGCAAGCTTTTCTCAAACAGCAAATACCGCATTATTAGATCTTGCTCAGCGCATGCGCTCCAACTCAGTTGTGGCTAGTCACTTTGTGGCAAGCAATTTAAATACGGGTGATGCAGTTGTCGCTGACACTAATTGTTCTGAGGATGATTGCACTAATAATCAATTTGCAACGGCAGAGTTAGCCGAATGGTTTAATCATTTACAAAATACCTTACCTTCTCCTCGCTTTTCCGTAGAGAGAGCAGGCAGTCTTTATACTCTTACATTAATTTGGGATGCAGCTAAAAAAGGGGCTGGTAGCGCTGTTTGTGACAACTCAAAGATTAACTCATATCAATGCGGGAGTATGAATATATGGATCCCTTAAAAAAATCTAATAAAGGTTTTAGTTTAATTGAGTTGATGATCGCCATGGTGGTATCACTGCTGATCATCTCAGGTCTTTTTTATTCAGTAATGGGAGATATGAAATCTTATGAATCAGCTCGTGGTACTCAAGGTTTAGTCTCTAAAAGTAGAATGACAGTACAAACATTACGACTTTATATCCAACAAGCTGGGTTTAGGGATGTTAACGCGATTAAATTTAACTCTCTTTATGATTCTGGTACATCACCTGCCGGTTGGGTTTGGGGAACAGGGCAAGTTTTACAAGGCGCTGTTAGTTCAACAACGTTAGCGGATGAGAAAGCTGACTCTGACATTATTGCTTTGCGTTTTTCTGGTGCAGATCAAAGCGGCATTGTTGATTGCTCTGGTAATAACTTGAACTCTACAACGGTCCATGAAGTGACTATTTATGTGAATGTAAATAACCAGTTAATGTGCCGAGATAATGCAGGAGCGGCATTACTTTTAGATGAAAACGTGGAATTTTTAGAGCTGCTTTATGGTACTTCTGATAACCCAACACGTTATTTTACCGCTGCTAATGTAGATGATTGGGATACTGTTAATCGCGTAAAAATTGGATTTTTATTATCTCAAGAAGTTAATGGTAATAAGTTAATCAATAACAATACTTACACCCTTTTTAATCATACGGTAAGTGCTGCTAATGATACTAATCTGAGAGCAGTGGTGATGGAAACAGTACTAATTGGAAATCAAGGTGGTTAATGTGAATTTTATTACTCAAAAAAATCAAGATGGTGCGGCATTAATCACAGCGCTATTAATGGTATTGGTTATTTCTATATTAGGTGTTGCAGTAAGTCAGCAGGTTGTTTCTTTAAGAAAAACCAGTACGAGTAATTACGATCATACATTAAGTCTTAATCATGCAGAATCGGCACTATCTGAAGCAGATAGAGTGATCCGAGTAAATTATTTGGCGCCAGATGCACTTAAAGCTCTTTCAGTGGAAATGAATGAGAGCCCTAATTGGTGGCGAGAAGAGAGCAATTGGGTAGGTGCAACAGTTGTTAATGATGTTCCAGATGGTGCGCCTGCTTATTTAATTGAAAATGATGGAATAAATGATTTGATGATTGGATCAAAAGGAATTAAAAGACGCTTTTATCGTGTAACAGCAAAAGCACAAGGTAAAGGGGAAGCAATGGCTTTCATCCAAACTTATTATGCGACTTTGGAGTAATTGGATATGGAATATCAACAACGTAAAAGAAATCATGGTTTTACATTAATAGAGTTATTAATTGCTATTGCCATTATTGGTATTTTAGCTGCGGTTGCTTACCCAAGCTATACGGGGGTACTTGAAAAAACAAGACGCCAAGAAGCTGTTAGAACATTACTTGAAGCATCGCAAATGATGGAAAGTTATTATGCAATGAATTTGGATTATTCAGGTGCAATTGCAGGTGGAAAGGTTACTTCATTTACAGTCAATGATGACTTTAGTGATTATTACCAGTTAACTGCCGTAGCGACCAAATCAACATTTACATTATCAGCAACACCGATTTCTACTAGTGCACAAAGTAGTGATAAATGTGGCACATTAACTATTACGCAGACAGGTAGCACAAGTGCGGCCACAACAGACTGTTGGTAGAATATAAGGATATATTTGTGAAAAATTTATTATTAAATAAGGTGTTATTTTCATCCACTCTTTTATTGGCTTGCACATTAGCTGATGCAAGTAGCTTATCGCTAGCGACTAAACCATTGTACACAGGGACGACTGAAGCTCCTATGATGATGCTGGTGATGGGGCGTGATCATACCCTTTATTATGAAGCTTATAATGATGCATCTGATCTTGATGGTGATGGGGTGCTCGATATCAAATTTATGCCTGATTATTCTTATGAAGGCTATTTTAATCCTGAGACTTGTTATGAATATGAATCAAGCATGTTTGTCCCGTCGAAAGCGGCAACGTCAGATAATCATGTGTGTCAAGATTCGGACTCACCTTGGAGTGGTAATTTCCTTAACTATTTAACGATGACTCGTATGGATGTGTTACGTAAAGTACTTTATGGCGGTGCACGTAGTATAGATAGTGCGTCTGAAACCGTTTTAGAACGCGTATTTATTCCTCAAGATGCACATAGCTGGGCTAAAGCTTATACGTCTGAAGATGTGGATGGATATGATATTCGAGATTATACCAACTTAGAATTGCCAAGTTCGAATAAACAACACTTTTTTGGGAGTGTTACTTATACAGGTTATAACGCAGCTCCTATTTTAAGAGTAAGACAAAATGCAAATTCGGGAGTGTGGAATTGGGCTTCTACAGAACGTCCTGTTCTGAATAATAGTGGTACTGATTACACTGTTAGAGTCAAAGTCTGTGTTGAAGGATTACTAGAAAGTAACTGTGAGTTATATCCAAATGGTAGCTATAAACCAACGGGGTTGTTGCATGATTATGGTGCAAATGACCAAATGTTATTTGGTTTATTAACGGGTAGTTATAATAAAAATTTATCAGGTGGTGTATTAAGAGAAGTTGTTAAAGAGTTTTCTGATGAATTGGACGCAAATACCGGACAATTTACCTCTCATGATAATGGTATTGTTGCCACCATTAATAAATTAAAGATACATGGATTTAATTATAGTGATAAAACTCACAATACTAATTGTGGTTGGATACCCAATAGAGCTATTAATGAAGGTGAATGTGCCTCTTGGGGGAATCCTGTTGGGGAAATGTTATACGAAGCGATGCGTTACTTTGCAGGAGAAAAGGCTGCAAGTGGAAGTTATTCATACGAAAAATCATCCCATCAGTATGATCAAAGTTTAAATTTACCAGCTCCTAGTTGGGATGACCCATATGACGGCCGAGGAACTTGTTCTCGACCTAATACGTTATTAATTAGTGACATTAACCCTTCTTACGATTCTGATCAATTACCTGGAGCATATTCCGAATTTGCTTCAACGTATAACGGAAGCACATTAACGGCAGATGACGGTAATAACTTTAATATCAGCACGCTGTTAAGCACTATTTCTGCAACAGAAGGTAAAACATCGGGTGAATATTTTATAGGGCAATCAGGATCCTATACAGATAATGCACCAACGGTTAAAGCGATATCTGGACTTGGGACTATTCGAGGGCTAGCTCCAGCTGAGCCTACTAAACAAGGAAGTTATAGTTCAGCTGGTGTAGCGTATTTTGGTTTGAATAATGATATAAACGCAGATAAACCTGAAGAGC
Source organism: Psychromonas algarum (assembly GCF_004376845.1). Taxonomy (GTDB): domain Bacteria; phylum Pseudomonadota; class Gammaproteobacteria; order Enterobacterales; family Psychromonadaceae; genus Psychromonas. Next base: position 376,401 of record NZ_SNUW01000002.1, on the reverse strand, counting down.
AGCATGTAACCACAATGGTTGTTGCTTTAGCTTCTAATTTACCTGAAATAAGTGTTGATATTGATGGCCAAGAAATCAAAATAATTCCTTTTGCTAAAACGGTTAAAGGTCATTATGGAGGAGTCATTAATAGCCTAGAGGGCTATTTTCAGCCAACGAATACAATCGTAGATTGGTATGTCGAGTCTATTTCTCCTACGAAGGGCGTGTTTCGAATTAACTTTGAAGATGTTGAGCAAGGCGCTGATCATGATATGGATATGATCGTTACTTATACCTATGAAGTTAAGGATATTTGTACTAAGAGTAGCAACGGTCAATGTAAAAGCGATCACAAAGAAAAAGGAGTAGAGATCACCCTTGATTCTAGTTATGCAGCGGGTAGTTTTGTACAACATGCTGGTTATATTATATCAGGGACAACTAATGACGGTATGTACTTAGAAGTCAAAGACAGTGCAACTAATAATAAGGGAGAAGACTACCTTTATTATTTAGATACTCCTAATACTGATGTGTATCAAAACCGTAAAGACAGCGGGTCAACTGCAGAACTACCTTATTATGCAAGTCGTAATTTTTTCCCTAGTTCAAGTGATGCAGCTGAGTTTTTACCGTCACCATTATGGTATGCGGCTAAATGGGGTGGTTTTACTGATAGTAATAATAATGGACTTCCTGATCTAACAAGTGAGTGGGATGCTGACGGTGATGGTAAACCTGATAACTACTTCCCTGTAACTAATGCTGGTGAATTAAAAAACCAACTTTCGGCTGCATTTGATTTAGCTTATGAAGGTACAGTAACCGGTTCTGCTCCTGTTTTCTCTTCTAACTTTTTAATCAGTGGCACATTAGTTTATCAATCATCATTCGAAGAGATCACTTGGAGTGGTAATGTTAATGCTTACGTAACAGATAGAAATGGTGTTTATCCTACTATACCGTCGTGGAGTGCGGCGACTAAATTAGATGCAATGACATGGTCAAATCGTAAAATATTTTCTCGTAATGATACAACGGGAAAGGTATTTCAATTTGAAACACCAGACTCATTAAATGGAAGCGATAATTCATTTTCTAAGTATCAGTTAAGTGAATTATTAGGTGATAGGAGCGGGAATAAAAAACTTTCTTATGTAAAAGCAACCGTTGATTATATTCGTGGTGACCGAACGCATGAAGCAAGTGGCTCAACGTATGACCTAAGAAAACGTAGTAGCGTTCTTGGCGATATTATTAACTCAACACCTTATTATGTTGCAAGTGCTAATGGGCATGATGTTAAAAAGGATCTTTTAGTTTTTGGTGCCAATGATGGCATGGTACATATTGTTGATGCTACAGATGGTAATGAAGTTGCTGCATATGTTCCAAGTGGTGTTTATGATGCACTAGGAAGCTACGTTAAAAGTGGTTATATCCATGAATATTCCGTTGATGGTGGTATTAATGCTTATTCTGAAGAACAGGATAGTGGAATAGTTAAAACTACACTTGTTGGTCGATTAGGTTTAGGTGTGAAAGGGCTTTATGCCATTGATGTCTCGGATATGAGAACGCCAAATAGTAGTATGATGAAGTGGGAAATTACACCACAATCAGCAGGTTATGAAGGGTTAGGTTACAGTGTTTCTGCTCCGACTATGGCTAAATTAGCCAATGGAGACGTTAGTGTTATTTTTGCTAATGGTTATAACTCAGTTAATAAAGATGGGGCCATTTATATTGCTAATGCTGAGGATGGGCGTTTAATCAAAAGGTTAAGTGTTGGTACTCAATCAGATCCTACAGGGGCAGATAGAGCAAATGCATTTGCTCAACCGGCTTTGATTGATAATGACGGTAATGGTATTGCCGATCACATCTATGTTGGAGATCTGTTTGGTAATATGTGGGTTTTTGATATTTCTAGTAGTGATGTTAATCAATGGGGTAATAACATAGACGGTAATAAACCGTTATTCACAACCAGTAGTCCGACAGAATCTGATGATGGTAGTTTGATGTCGCAACCTATTACAACTCGCCCATCAGTGGCTCGTCATCCAAGTGGTACTGGTGTTTTAGTTGCGTTTGGTACTGGTAAATACATTGAATCAAGTGATAAGTCAGTTGATAACCAAGCAACTCAAAGTTTTTATGTTATTGCTGATATGTTAGATGGTTCTGTGGTTACTGCAGCAAGGGATCGTGCAAATGGTAATAAATTTACTAATACGGGAAGTGCTGCGAATAAGTTAGGAAACTTACAAAATCAAACCATTGTAAATGAAAGTGCAACTAATCGATTATTATCTACAAATAGTGTGGATTGGGCGAATGTGAGTGGTTTCTACCTTGATCTTATTAATACATATGAAGGAAATTTAGATAATAAAGGTGAGCGTCAAGTTGGCAATAGTTCAGTATTTGCGAATAAAGTAAGCTTTATTACTTTAATGCCAAGTGTGGATCCTTGTGTTGTTGGTGGTACAGGATGGTATATGGAATTGAATCTTTATACCGGTAAAAGTTGGAATCCTGGCACTCCCTCTGTTGATGACCCTAGTACACCAGAAGATGAGTCTTTAGAAGTGCCTGATGATGGTTCAAATAAATTCTTAGATGGTGTTGGAACGGGGATGACAACTGTTGCTTCACCAAAAACTGAATTTGTTGAGAATGAAGATGGAAGTACATCAGAAGTTATTTCAAATGGTTCAACACAATTACAAACTTGTATTACCTTAAGTACCGGTAAAGTTGTTTGTTTTCCTGATGATATGAAATTAACGGGTCGTTTAAGCTGGCGCCACCTTTATTAAAATACTTTATATAACAAATAATGCTGAAGGGTATCTTGTTGTTAATGTTTTAGATTGATGTACAGATATCCTTTTTTATTTTAAGCGCATATTTCTTCACTTAACGTGAAGCGACTTTGAATAATAAATATCAATACAGTGAAGCAGATTAAATTAGTGGTAAAAGTTTGTTTTTTATTGATTTGTTAATAGTGTAATATTGGTTGTTATAATTAGCCTAAAGATCATGGCCGGAGTAACACTCGTTGAATCTTTTTAAGATTTATCCTTTTACTTTGAAATCAACATTAAGAGTTTATTATGAAAAAAATCGAAGCAATTATTAAACCATTTAAAATGGACGATGTACGTGAAGCACTTGCAGATATTGATATCACAGGTATGACTGTATCAGAAGTAAAAGGTTTTGGCCGTCAGAAAGGACATACAGAGCTATATCGTGGTGCAGAATACATGGTTGATTTTTTACCAAAAGTAAAAATCGAATTAGTGGTAAAAAAAGAGTATGTTGAACGTTGTATTGAAGCAATCATGAGTACAGCACAAACAGGAAAAATTGGTGACGGTAAGATTTTTGTTACACCAGTTGAACGTGTTATTCGTATTCGTACTGGCGAAGAAGATGGTGAAGCGGTTTAATACTAATCGCAATAAATAACGAATAAAAAAGGAGAACTTAGTTCTCCTTTTTTATTCGTTATTTATTGCTTCCGTTTTTAATCATTTTATAAATGATGATACCGATTGCATTTATTGTGATTGCTATTACCAATCAAATATTGTCCAACGTTCACTGCGTCGAACCACGATACTGTTAGGATAATTCAGTTTCAAAACTGCTAATGCATTTTTCTCTGGTACTGCTAATCCTAATTCTTTGTATGATTGGATCATTATTTCCAGTGCATCTTTGACTGAGCGAGTATCAGGGTAATTATTTAAGACCGTTTTACTACGATTAATTGCCGCGATATAAGCTTCACGTTTTAGGTACCATTCAGCAATGGATATCTCATAACGAGCAACACGATTTTTAATATACGTCATACGTTGGCGAGCATCTTTTGCATATTCACTTTCAGGGTAATATTTTAAGATCTGATTAAAGTCTTTAAAGGCTTTTTGTGAATTACTTTGGTCTCGATTAAAACGATCAATTCCAAATAAATCTTGAAAGAATTGATCATCACCCGCTAAATTAGTTAAGCCTCGCATGTAATAAAGATAATCTAAGTCTTTATGCGTAGGATTTAAACGAATAAATTTATCAATATTTGCCAATGTTAATGCAACTTCATTACGCTTGTAATACGAATAAATTAAGTCTAATTGTACTTGTTCAGAATGAGGTCCAAATGGATAGCGGCTATCTAAAGCTTCTAAAATTTCAGAGGCTTTTTCATAATTAGCTGATTCTAATGCGGCAGATGCATCTTGATATAATTCAACAGGTGGTTTGTCTGGCACCTGTGGCTTTGAATTTTTTTTAGATGAACAACCAGCGAGAAGAATGGTAATAAAAAAAGTGGTCGTTATTAGTCTAAGGATCTTATTCATAAGTGTTATAATGTTGGCCAATATTAAAAAGTACAGTATCGGTTATCGCCGAAAGAAATAAAAGTAAAAAAAGATAAAATGTGACAAGATGAGTGTCAGAGTAGATACTTTATCAAAATCAATGACAACCGTAAAAAATACAAGAAGAGAGCACTATGAGCCAAGCAATATACCTATCTGCAGAAGTAACAGACGAACAGTTAGGATTTCGATTAGACCAAGCGGTTGCCGCACTGTTTCCTGATTATTCTCGTTCTCGTGTTAAAGAGTGGATTTTAGCAGGCTTGGTACAGATTGATGGCAAAGTTTCTTCTACTCCTCGTGAAAAAGTATTTACAGGACAAATGATAGAAGTAAATGCTGTATTAGAAGATGAAGTAACATACGTTGCTCAAAAAATTGAAATCGATATTGTTTATGAAGACGACGATATTTTAGTGATCAATAAACCTGCTGGATTAGTTGTTCATCCCGGTGCTGGTAACTCTAACGGCACGTTATTAAATGCATTGTTATACCATTACCCAAGTATTGCAGAAGTTCCTCGAGCAGGTATCGTACATCGATTAGATAAAGAAACGTCTGGCCTAATGGTGGTTGCTAAAACAGTACCTGCGCAAACACATTTAGTAACAAGCTTGCAAGCTCGCCAAATGACGCGTGAATATGATGCAATAGCATGTGGTCGTTTTACCGCTGGTGGTAAAGTTGATGCTCCTATTGGCCGAGATAAAGTACATCGTACAAAAATGGCGGTTAATCATACGGGTGGGAAAGATGCGATCACACATTATCGTATTGCAGAAAAATACCGAGGTCACACTCGTTTACGTTTACGTTTAGAAACAGGTCGTACGCATCAAATTCGTGTACATATGATGTCAATTGGTCATGTACTTGCTGGAGACCCAGTTTACGGTGGTCGTCCTCGTCCACCAAAAGGTGCTTCAGAACAATTAAGTGATGCATTGCGTGGTTTCAGACGTCAAGCATTGCATGCAACTATGTTACGTTTGGAACATCCTATGACAGGTGAAGAGATGGAATGGCACGCGGAACCACCTGAAGACTTCAAAGCATTAGCCGCTGCTTTACGAGCTGATACGATTGCTCATGAAAATGATTTAGACCTATAACTCACTATGCAACTTATCAAACCTAATTGGGCTGCTCCTACTCATATTCACGCTTATTCAACAACCCGTTTGGGTGGCGTGAGTGAAGGTGAATTTGCTGGTTTGAATCTAGGAATGCATGTTGCTGATAATCTATCGCATGTATTAGAAAATCGTTTGTTATTAGCTGAACAATTTTCTGATGCACCTGATTTTTGTTGGTTAAATCAAACCCATAGTTGTGATTTAATTAAGTTATCAAGCAAAACGCCACAAGCAACCAACGGAGATGCTAGTTGGATCAACTCTAAGCAACGTACTTGTGTTGTTATGACTGCAGACTGTTTACCTGTATTAGTGACCGATCAGCAAGGTTCTTTTGTTGCAGCTATTCATGCAGGGTGGCGTGGTTTATGTGATGGCATTATTGAAAAAAGTATTAACCATATTTGTACTGAGCTAGCGATTAATACAAGCGAATTACTTGTTTGGTTAGGCCCTTGTATTGGTCTTAATGCCTTTGAAATAGGTGATGAGGTGCGCAATGAATTTATTGCTCAAGATGCTAAAGCTGCAGATGCTTTTGTTGCACATAACAATAAATGGTTAGCGGATTTGCATCAATTAGCTAAACTACGCTTAACTGCTTTCAATGGTGTCACTATCACTGAAAATAATTCATGTACATTTACTGATCCTGAACTATTTTATTCTTATCGTCGTGATGGAAAAACAGGTCGTTTAGCGACTTTTATTTGGATTGAGTAAGTGCCTCATTAACCTCTTTTTTCTTCGTTATATTGTTACATCCCTCCATTAAATTGTTTTAAATTTATACAATTTTTTTCATGATCTTCCATTCTTAACCTTGAAATGTTTTTGCTTAGCCCCATCTTTTTTATAGGTCATTATTTCAGGAGAACTACCATGCGTATAGATAAACTAACTAGCAAATTTCAATTGGCGTTGTCTGATGCTCAATCAATAGCATTAGGTCGTGATCATCAATTTATTGAAGCTGCCCATGTATTGGTGGCAATGTTAAATCAAGATGGAGGCTCAATACCTAGCATCCTGTCTGACCTTGAAATTAATATAAATTCATTACGATCTGAGTTATCTACTATATTGGACCGCTTACCTAAAGTTTCTGGTAGTGGTGGTGATATACAACTATCTAATCAACTGGGTGTTACTTTTAACTTGTGTGATAAATACGCACAGAAAGCAAAAGATAAATTTATCTCATCAGAAATGTTTTTAATGGCTGCTTGTGAAGATAAAGGCGAAGCAGGCCAAGTCTTAAAAAAATTAGGGCTTAACAAAAGCAAAGTTGAAGCCTCTTTGAAAAAAATACGCCAAGGACAAACAGTCAATAATGCAGATGGCGAAGGCCCAGAACAAGCATTAGCGAAATACACAATTGATTTAACTGAACGTGCAGCAGAAGGGAAACTTGACCCTGTTATTGGGCGTGATGATGAAGTTCGTCGTATGGTGCAAGTATTGCAACGTCGTACTAAAAATAATCCGGTAATAATTGGCGAACCCGGTGTGGGTAAAACCGCCATTGTTGAAGGATTAGCACAACGTATTATTAATGGTGAAGTGCCAGAAGGTTTAAAAGATAAACGTGTTCTTTCATTAGATATGGGGTCTTTAATTGCTGGTGCAAAATATCGTGGTGAATTTGAAGAACGTTTAAAAGCTGTGCTTGCAGAGTTATCTAAAGAAGAAGGTCAAGTGATCTTATTTATTGATGAATTGCATACCATGGTTGGTGCTGGGAAAACTGATGGTGCGATGGACGCAAGTAATATGTTAAAACCAGCACTTGCGCGTGGTGAGTTACATTGTGTTGGCGCAACTACGTTAGATGAATATCGTCAATATATTGAAAAAGATGCCGCCTTAGAACGTCGTTTCCAAAAAGTACAAGTTGATGAACCAACGGTGGAAGATACCATTGCGATATTACGTGGTTTAAAAGAGCGTTATGAATTACATCATAAAGTAGAGATCACCGACCCTGCGATTGTGGCAGCCGCAACGCTTTCTCATCGCTATATTTCAGATCGACAATTACCAGATAAAGCGATTGATTTAATTGATGAAGCTGCATCAAGTATACGATTACAAATGGACTCTAAACCAGAAAGTTTAGATAAATTAGGACGTAAAATAATTCAGCTAAATGTTGAGAAAAAAGCACTGCAAAACTCTTCTGATGTTGCCAGTATTAAGCGCTTAAATGATTTAGAAGAAACCTTAAAAGAAAAAGACGAAGAATATCAATCATTGAATGAAATCTGGAAAACTGAAAAAGCTGTATTATCTGGTGCGCAAAATATTAAGCAATTGTTAGAGCAAGCTCGCTTAGATTTAGAAGTTGCAAGTAGAGCAACAGATTTAACACGTATGTCTGAGCTGCAATATGGGCGAATTCCTGATTTAGAAAAACAGTTGGAATTAGCTTCTCAAGCTGAAATGCAAGAGATGACCTTGTTGAAACACTCGGTCACTGAAACTGAGATTGCCGCTATTCTTGCTCATTGGACAGGGATCCCTGTTGCTAAAATGTTGCAAGGTGAAAGAGATAAACTGTTAAAAATGGAAGAGCACCTTCATTCTCAAGTGGTTGGTCAAAATGAAGCGATTGATGCTATCTCAAATGCGATTCGTCGTAGTCGAGCTGGATTAAGTGATCCTGACCGTCCTATTGGTTCATTTCTCTTTTTAGGCCCAACAGGGGTGGGGAAAACTGAATCTTGTAAAGCATTAGCTAACTTTTTGTTTGATAGTGTGGATAACATGGTGCGTATCGACATGTCTGAGTTTATGGAAAAACATTCGGTGTCTCGTTTAGTAGGTGCTCCTCCGGGTTATGTTGGCTATGAAGAGGGCGGATATTTAACAGAAGCGGTGCGTCGTAAACCTTATTCAGTTATTTTATTGGATGAAATAGAGAAAGCACATCCTGATGTATTTAATATTCTTTTACAGGTTTTAGACGATGGGCGTTTAACTGATGGCCAAGGTCGTACTGTTGATTTCCGTAACACGGTGATCATTATGACCTCTAATATCGGTTCTGAAATCATTCAAGAAGCATTTCCAAAAGCGGCTTATGATGATGTTAAAAGCACGTTATTAGATGTGTTATCAAAACATTTCAAGCCTGAGTTTTTGAATCGTATCGATGAAACTGTGGTGTTCCATCCATTAAGTGAGCAACATATTAAATCAATTGCGAAGATCCAATTACAGGAATTACAGTCTCGTCTTAAAGCTCGAGATTATTTACTGAACTTTAGTGATGCTTCAATTGAATTATTAGTGAACGCCGGTTATGACCCTGTTTATGGTGCTCGCCCACTAAAAAGAGCGGTTCAGCAACTGTTAGAAAATGCATTAGCACAAAAAATATTATCTGGAGAGTTAAGTACAGGTAAGGATATTCAAGCCGATGTAGAAGAAGGGCATATTGTCTTCTTACAATCATAAGAAGAGTTGAATTTAAATATATTAAAAAGAAGAGTGACATGATGTTGCTCTTCTTTTTTACTTGATCCTTCTTTGATCTGAGCTTTTATTAAACCTTCATAGTTTAAGCTGCTTTATAAATGCCGTTGACTAGGGTGCCTGTCACGTTAAAGTCATTATCAAAAATGGCTAAGTTCGCTATTTTACCCGGGCTAATACTGCCTAATTTATTATCAACAGATATCACTCTCGCTGGATAAAGTGTCGCCATGCGTAAGCTCTCATCCAATGTTATGCCAACATGTTTGACACATTTTTCAATTGATTCAATCATGGTGATTGCCGATCCGCCTAAAGTGCCATCATCAGCAACACATTTTCCCTGTTTGTAATAAACCTTTGTGCCTACAAAATCAAACTGATCAATTTTAGCTCCAGCAGGTGCAGTGGCATCTGTTACTAGGAATAGTTTATCTCCCATTATTTTTTTAGATAAACGTATATTTTCATAAGCCACATGGAAGCCATCAGCAATGATTCCCGCATAAATATGATTGTCATAAACAGCACCAACTAATCCAGGTTCTCTACCGGTAATAGAAGTCATGGCATTAAATAAATGTGTTGCACAACTAGCGCCATGTTGAATTGCTGCAGTGGCTTGTTGGTAGGTGGCATTACTATGGCCTAAAGAAACAACAATGCCTGCTTGGTCTAATTTCTCGATGATGGTGATAGGTGTTACTTCTGGTGCTAAAGTTACTTTTTTTATGACTTGTGTATTCGCACAGATAAAATCAACCATCTCTTGCTCTGCTTGACGAATAAACTGCTGTCGGTGTATGCCTTTTTTTTCAACACTAATATAAGGGCCTTCAAGGTGTAAACCTAATACTTCATTAGTGTTTTTTTTCATATAATCTTGTGTTGCTTGTACGGCAAGTTTCATACTTTGATCGCTATCGGTGATAAAAGTAGGAAGATAACTTGTAGTACCTGAGCGTAAATTGGCTGCTTGCATTGTTGCTAAGGTTTGCTCAGTTTCTGCTCCATTGAACATCACACCACCACATCCATTGAGCTGTAAATCTATAAAACCTGCTGATACATTATTACCATTAAGGTCGATAGTTTTCATCTCTTTAGGCAATTGAGTCATAGGAATAATATTATGGATCTGCTCATTATAGATGATGATCGCGTGGTCAATAAGTATTGATTCACCGGTATAAATTGTGCAATTAATAACTGCGTACATGACGAATATCTCTTTATCAAATAGAACTTTACTTTCCCGAATAAGGGGGCGTTTATCAGTTTTGCAGTTGTTGCGATTCTATATCTGTAAAATAACGAAGTGTTTTCACTTTTAGTTCCATTGTTGCATCTGTATCACACACTATGACAGTGTTAGGGTGTAGTTGTAATGCTGAAATTGTCCACTGATGATTTACACTTCCTTCAATCACTGCTTCGAGTGCTAACGCTTTATGCCGGCCAGCGACTAAAATTAATACTTCAGATGCATCTAATAGTGTTGCTACGCCAATGGTGAGAGCTAATTTCGGTACTTTATTTATATCGTTTTCAAAAAAACGAGAATTAGCAATACGTGTATCTGTTGTTAATGCTGTAACTCGAGTACGTGATGCTAATGATGAGCCCGGCTCATTAAATGCAATATGACCATCAATACCTACTCCACCTAAAAATAAATGAATCTTTCCTGTGCTTTTTATTTTATTTTCGTAACGTAAACACTCCGCTGCTAAATCGGTTGCTAACGCATTTAATAAATTGATGTTTTCTGATGGTATATCAATATGTTTAAAAAAATTTTCATGCATAAAATAATGATAACTTTCAGGATGTTTAGGGTTAAGTCCTACATACTCATCCATATTAAAAGTAATAACATGTTTAAAGCTAACTTTGTTTGCTTGATATAATTTAATTAAACCTTGGTAAGTTGTTAATGGTGTACTGCCTGTTGGTAAGCCTAATATAAATGGACGTTCTGCAGTTGGTGCAAAATGATTAATTTTGTCAGCAATATAACGCGCAGACCATAAACCAACATCAGAGGCATTGTTAACAGGAATTAAACGCATTTATTGCTCCTAAATAGGATTGTAATATTAGCTGACAGAAAATGATGTAATATACGCTCTAGCGTAAATTAAGTTCAATGAAGGTGCTACTTGTTTTCTGTTGGAAATTTAAATCTAGGTGATAATTATCACAAAATAAATCGTTACTATTTACGGCTTGATATAAAGTCTTTAAAGTCACAAGGTCTCATCTGTAATGAGCTCCCACCAGAATTATCAATATTCAATTACAATTTTTTTATATTAATCCATAACAGTTTAAAGAGCATATCTGAGGAGATCTGACGGTGAATATTTTAGGTTACATGCAAAAAGTGGGCAGAGCTTTAATGGTTCCTGTTGCTGTATTACCTGCTGCTGCAATCTTGATGGGTGCTGGTTATTGGCTTGATCCTCATGGCTGGGGTGTTGATTCTCAAGTCGCAGCCTTTTTGATAAAAGCTGGGGCGGCTGTTATTGATAATATGGCATTACTATTTGCTGTTGGGGTGACTTATGGTATGTCAAAAGATAAAGATGGAGCAGCCGCTCTTTCGGGATTAGTTGGCTGGTTAGTACTTACTTCTTTATTATCACCGAGCGCTGTTGAACAAATTACAGGTGAGGTGGCCAATGCGGCTTTTAATAATGTTGAAAATCAATTTGTAGGTATTTTAGTCGGCATTATTTCTGCTGAACTTTATAATAAATTCTCAGGTGTTGAATTAAATAATGCTCTATCATTTTTCTCCGGACGTCGTTTAGTACCTATTGTTGTTTCCATTGTAATGATGTTTGTTGCCTTTATTTTAATGGCTGTTTGGCCAATTATTTTCACTGGTTTACAAAGTTTTGGAGAGGCTATTTCTGGCATGGGAGATATTGGTGCTGGATTATATGGATTCTTTAATCGTTTATTAATTCCAGTTGGTCTTCATCATGCATTAAATTCAGTATTCTGGTTTGATGTTGCTGGCATTAATGATATCCCTAACTTTTTAGCTGGTCAGGATACTATCGTAGAATTTGCTGCGGAAGGTAAAACAGCTGTTGGAACGGTAGGGATGTATCAAGCAGGTTTCTTTCCCATTATGATGTTTGGTTTGCCTGGCGCTGCACTTGCTATTTATACTGCTGCTAAGAGCGAGAATAAAGAAAAAATAGCGTCAATTATGTTAGCTGCTTCATTAGCTTCTTTTTTTACTGGGGTTACCGAACCACTTGAATTTTCATTTATGTTTGTCGCACCATTATTGTATGTTGTACATGCCATATTAACTGGTTTATCGGTATTTATTGCGGCGCATATGCAGTGGATGGCGGGCTTTGGATTCTCTGCTGGTTTAGTGGATATGGTACTTTCTTCACAAAATCCATTGGCTAGACAGTGGTATATGCTCTTAGTGCAAGGTGTTGCATTCTTTGCTATCTATTATTTTGTATTTTTAGCGCTTATTAAAGCCTTTGATCTTAAAACGCCTGGGCGAGAAAGCATTGTTACTAAAAAAGATGCAAAGGTGAAAAAATCTATCGACTCTAAGGAGTTAGCTGCTAGTTATGTCAGTGCTCTGGGAGGAAGAGAAAATCTAATGGTTATTGATGCTTGTATTACTCGTTTACGTTTAACTTTAAAAGATCGTCGTATTATCAAAGAAGGGGAATTAAAAGCATTAGGCGCGATGGGAGTTGTGAAATTAGGTGAGAGTAATCTGCAAGTTATCATTGGTCCTCAAGCTGAAACTATTGCTAATCATATGAAGTTTGCAAAATAAGAAGCTCATTTTATGATAAATAAGGTACTCATTGAGTACCTTTTTTATTTCTAGGATTAGAACCCTTTCATTTAGTATGATTTAACTTGAGGTTAGCTCAAGAATATACGATGATTGCTCTCTTTTTATGAATCATGTCTTTTAGAGGTTACAATGTCTGAACTGGAAACACGCCCAAGTAATTTTATTCGCACTATTATTGAAAACGATCTTGAGAGTGGTAAACACCAGACAATTCATACGCGTTTCCCACCTGAGCCAAATGGTTATTTACATATTGGCCATGCAAAATCGATCTGCTTAAACTTTGGTTTAGCTTTAGATTACCCTAATGCAGCTTGTAACTTACGCTTTGATGATACTAATCCAGTAAAAGAAGATGCTGATTATGTTGCAGCCATTGAAAAGGATGTCACTTGGCTAGGTTTTGAATGGCAAGGTGATGTGCGTTATTCATCTAACTATTTTGAACAACTTTTTGATTACGCCGTTGAGTTAATCGAAAATGATAAAGCGTATGTTTGTGAATTAAATGCAGAGCAAACTCGTGAATATCGTGGCACATTAACGACTGCTGGTAAAAATAGCCCATTCCGCGACCGTCCGATTTCAGAAAGCTTAGATTTATTTAAACGTATGCGAGAAGGTGAGTTTGAAGAAGGCTCAATGATGTTACGAGCAAAAATAGATATGGCGTCACCTAATATGAAAATGCGTGATCCGGTTATCTACCGTATTCGCTTTGCTCATCATCATCAAACGGGTGATAAGTGGTGTATTTATCCAATGTATGACTTCACACACTGTATCTCGGATGCGATTGAAGGTATTACACATAGTTTATGTACATTAGAATTTGAAGATCATCGTCCTCTATATGATTGGGTATTGGCAAATATTAGCATTGAATGTAAACCTCGTCAGATCGAGTTCTCTCGTTTAAATTTACAGTACACTCTAACCTCTAAACGTAAACTTAATGCATTGATCGAACAAAACATTGTAACGGGCTGGGATGATCCTCGTATGCCGACTATTTCTGGTATGCGTCGTCGTGGTTATCCTGCTGCTGCATTACGTGAATTTGCTAAACGTATTGGTGTGACTAAGCAAGAAAATACAGTTGAATTAGCGTCACTAGAAGCTTGTGTTCGTGAAGATTTAGAAGCGAATGCTGCACGCGCAATGGCTGTTATTGATCCAGTTAAAGTGATCATTACTAACTATGAAGAAACTAAGTTTGAACATTTGATTGCACCTGCTCATCCTAAAGATGAGAGCATGGGTACCCGTACTTTACCTTTCTCTCGTGAAATCTATATTGATCGTGCAGACTTCCGTGAAGAAGCAAATAAAAAATATAAGCGTTTGGTTTTAGGTAAAGAAGTACGTCTACGTAATGCTTATGTGATAAAAGCTGATGAAGTGATTAAAGATGCTGCCGGTAATATTACCGAAATTCATTGTACATACGACCCTGAAACATTAGGTGCAAACCCTACTGATGGTCGTAAAGTAAAAGGTGTTATTCATTGGGTTTGTGCTGCATCGAATCAACCTGCAGAATTCCGTATTTATGATCGTCTATTTACAGTAGAAAACCCAGCCTCAGTTGAAGATATTCAAACGGTTATTTATCCTGAATCATTAGTTGTGAAACATGGCTTTGTTGAAAATAGCTTATTAGGTGCAGCGGTTGAAGTCGCATATCAATTTGAGCGTGAAGGTTACTTCTGTGCTGATAATCAAGATTCTGCTGCTGATAAACTAGTATTTAACCGTACTGTAGCATTACGCGACTCTTGGGCTGGTTAATTACTTAATCACTTATAAATAGACCTCTTTTTAGAGGTCTTTTTTATAGTGATTAGATTAAATATGTTATCTAAATTTTGCGTTGAAAAAACACTTTCATTCAGGCGTAAATTGACGCAAATGGCTGTTCCTCTTAAAAATTTTCAACGAGGAAGTCAGGTTTTTTAACAAGTAAAATAGATAAGCGGTTTTTGTGATTGCTATGATTAATACTTATTTAATAATTGTCCTACTGTAATTTCTTCTAACTTTCCTATTTTACTTAATTGAGCTAACAACAATTCAGCACAAGCTAATGCATCTGTTAACGCATTATGCGCATTATAAATAGGTAAGTTATAACGTTCTCTACAAGCATTTAAGCGTAAGCTACCTGTCTTTAAAACCTGCTGTTTGCGTTGCTGTCGCTGTTTATCAATATTAAGTGTATCAATAGCAAATAAAGCATGAGGGCGTTGCTGAGTTGTTAATAGTGCTTGCTGTAGGAATTGCAAATCTAATGGGGCATGGTGAGCAACAAGCACTTTATCTTGGCATTGTTCAAACAACCACAATAAAGCTTCTTCAATTGTTAATGCGTTTGTGAGATCTTTATCTAATATGCCATGAATAGTTGCACTTTGCCCGACGCTGCCTTGTATTTTAATCAGTTTATATTGTGCAAATTTAGGCCGAATTTGTGAGTCGATAATTGGAATGATACCAATACTCACTATTTGATCTTTTTTAGGCTCTAAGCCTGTCATTTCGATATCTAATGCTAATAAGTTTGTTTTTAAAATAGGTTTATTAAGTTGTGCTAATAGATACTGATAATGCAGTCGTACACTTTCTAATTGACAATTTTTAATTAACTTTTTTAACTTATGTTGTAACCACCATTGTTGAAGCATTAAAACTGCCCTAAAAATTTTAGTCTAATAGTACCTTGTGCCTCATGGATCACTTTGAATGCATCCTTTAATTGATGACGAATTAATGAAGAAAGGTTATCAGGTAAAATATAGTTTGATACGGGTTGAGTATTATTAAATTGTAAACCTTGATTAGTTAAGCGCTTGTGCGCGATAAATTCCCATGCATCTAACAAACTCATTGCCACTTCTTTATCTATTTTTTGTTTTGCAATTAAACTTTCAAGACGTTTGCTAGTGTTTACTTCCGTTATACCTGCTGATAACGAATAGATTCTGACGATGTCGTTGATCAAAGCATTGCCTTTATGTTTTAAGTCGATCCCTTTTACTTCAGTACCGTCTCGTTCAATAACAAAACTACGGAAGAAACCTAAAGGTGGTGTGGATTGCAATGCATTTTTAGTCATTGCTGCAATAAAAATATCATTATTTTTAGTAATGGTGAGTACACTTGTTTGTAAGCTATCAAACAGAGATTTCTCACCATAAATAGGGCGCATATCAAAAAAGATAGCTGCGTTTAATAAGGCTTTAGGATTAGGTGTTGATACCCATTTGGAAAACTGTTGTTGCCATTGTTGTAAGGATAACTGCCATTGTGGGTTTTGTGCCATGATATTACCCGGGCAAAATGGAAAACCACATTCATTTAATGCACTACATACATATTCAGATAATTGTTTAAAGTAACGTTTCTCTTGTTCGTTTGTTTCTTTTTCTAATATTAATGCGTTATCTTGATCTGAACCGGCCATTTGATCTTGGCGTCCTTGAGAACCGAATGCTAACCAACAAAACTTCATTGGAGCTGGGCCGAGTTGTTTTTGCTTTAAGGCGATCAAACTGCGTGTTAAAGAATCGGTTACTGAGGTTAAAATGCGTCCAATTTCTATTGCTTTGGCGTCACTAGCAATTAAGTTATATAACAAATCAGGAATTTTTTGACTAACTTGGATAAGCTCTTCTAAATTATTTTGACGTTCAATTTGTCCAATTAATAATATGGGTTGAGAGCTTTGACTACGGATCAGATCCGTACTGGTTAACATTGCGATAGGCTTTCCTTCGCACATCACAGGTAAATGATGAATATTAAGTTCACTCATTTTTAGCATTGCTTCAAAAACTAATGCATCTGGTTCAATTGTTGCTGGATTTTTAGTCATTACTTTTTCAACGGCTATATCTCCATTAAAGCCTTTTGCTAAAACACGATCGCGCAAATCTCGGTCGGTTAAAATTCCGCATAGTTTTTCTTGCTTCATAATAACTAATGAGGAAACTCGTTTTTTAGACATTAACTGTGTTGCTTGAAAAATGCTTGCGTCATAAGTGGTGGCTGCGAGTTCTCGAGACATAATACTGGTAATACGAGCCGTGCTAATATGATTATTTTTAATAGATCCTTGGTTACGTAAACGTTTAGCAAAAGCTTGATTGAAAAAACGATCAAAGGAATAACTATTTGCGCGTAATTGATCAAACATTTTAGCCGATAAGTGGTAAACCAATCCATCTTCTAAAATACGCACCTGATTAATGACTTGCTCACCAGATAACATACCGCTAAAACCAAAATATTGACCTTCACCAACACGGTCAATTAATTCTCCTTCTTTGGTAACAACTTCAAATGCTCCACTACGTACAATATAAAGTTGTGCTTCATTGCTATCAACATGAACAAATTTTTGTTGCTGACTGTAATAAGCAATAGTGAGTGTTTGGCAGCATTGTTTAATGGTCTGCTCATGTAATGAATCAAATGGGGCTAATTCACGCATAAAATCCAAAATGGGTTGTAATTCGCTATTATCCATATTCACCTGACTATCGAAGGTTATCTATATACTTTAAACGGGTTATTAATGATAAAAAAAGCGCCTAAGCGCTTTTTTAATATTAAAGATGATTAATGATCCTGTGCTTCACCGGAGCCTTTAGGGAAACGAATAGCTTCAACCATTTGTTGTACTGGCTCAGGTACTGCTGCTGTTACTCTACTAACACCTGCCGCGACAGCAAAGTTAACTAGCATACCTAATAAACCAATCCCTTCTGGTGAAATGCCAAATAACCAGTTATCAGCAATATTCGCTTCAGGGTTTACAAACTTGAAGTAAAGAATGTAAATAGTTGTGAATGATAAACCTGCAATCATACCCGCTATTGCACCTTCTTTATTCATCGTCTTAGAGAAAATACCCATAGTAATCGCTGGGAATAAAGAGGAGGCAGCGAGCCCGAATGCAATGGCGACCACGGCGGCCACAAACCCTGGTGGGTTAATACCAAAGTAACCTGCGACCACTATACCAATAGCTGCTGCGGTTCGTGCGTACATTAACTCTTTTTTATCGGAGATATGCGGCATCAGGTTTTTCTTCAGTAAATCATGTGATACGGAGGTGGAAATAACTAATAATAATCCCGCTGAAGTGGATAATGCAGCAGCTAGGCCACCTGCAGCTACTAAAGCGATTACCCATGCAGGTAAGTTGGTCATTTCAGGCGTTGCTAATACCATGATATCGCGGTCGATATTCATTTCATTAGTTTCACCATTGGCGTAAAACATTTTTCCATCGCCATTTTTATCATCCCATTTGATCAGACCTGTTTTTTCCCAACTAGTGATCCAACTTGGCGCTTCAGCATGAGGAACACCTTGTCCATCTGCACCATTAACAGTTTCAATCATATTTACGCGAGAGAAAACAGCTAATGCAGGAATAGTGGTGTACATAATTGCAATGAATACTAATGCCCAACCTGCAGAACTACGTGCTGCTTTTACACTTGGTACGGTAAAGAAGCGTACAATTACATGTGGTAAACCAGCAGTACCAAACATCAGTGCACCAGTAATAAAGAACACATCAATCATGCTTTTTGAGCCAAGTGTATATTCAGCAAAACCAAGTTGAGTAGATAAACCATCTAACTTATCAAGTAGGAATACTCCGGAATTATTACCTGCCGCGTCTAATAGCTCTGCACCAAATCCAAGTTGTGGGAAAACGTGTCCAGTCATCATCACTGATAAGAAGATTGCAGGAACCATGAAAGCAAAAATCATGACACAGTATTGTGCTACTTGCGTGTAAGTAATACCTTTCATGCCACCTAATACTGCGTAAAAGAATACAACACACATACCAATGTAAACACCGGTATCAACATCAACTTCTAAGAAGCGTGAAAATACAACACCTACACCACGCATTTGTCCGGCAATATAAGTGAAGCTGACAAAGATGGCACAAACAACTGCAACAGTACGTGCAGTTTGTGAGTAATAACGATCACCAATAAAGTCAGGGACCGTAAACTTACCAAATTTACGTAAATAAGGAGCCATTAATAAGGCTAATAATACATAACCACCAGTCCACCCCATTAGGTAAACTGAACCATCGTACCCAGTAAATGACACAATACCTGCTAATGAGATAAATGATGCAGCTGACATCCAGTCAGCACCTGTCGCCATACCATTTACAACAGGGTGTACACCACCTCCGGCTACATAAAATTCTTTAGTTGATCCTGCACGGCTCCATATCGCGATACCGATATATAAACCAAAAGTAAGTCCAACAATAATATAAGTTAAAATTTGAGCATCCATTTCATAATCCTTTATTCTTCGTCAACACCATATTTTTGGTCAAGTTTGTGTGTTTTTGCTGCATAAACAAAAATTAAAGCCACAAACACGTAAATAGCACCTTGCTGCGCAAACCAGAAACCTAATTTAAAGCCCATAAAGGTATACTCATTTAACACATCAACTAATAAAATGCCGCAACCGAATGAAACTATTGCCCAAATAGATAATAAGATGAGTACTAGCCTAATATTTTCTTTCCAATATCCATCTGCTTTATTTTTATTTTCAAAACTCACAGTTCTTCTCCTTGACCGTATTGATGAGATCTAAAGTAAATAGCAATATTTTTTGTTTAATTGGCTGTTAATAAAACAAAAAATAAACATTCACTTTTAACTATTTACAGATATTTCTTGAAAGCTAACTCTCTTATCAAGTAAATATGTTGTTAAGCTTATGTGAATATTTTTATTTTGTTATTTTTAGATAAGAGCTAGGTCATGTTTTTTAGTATAAGAAGTGAGATGCATGTCACAATTATTTGCTATGGCATTGTTTTTAAAAATAAAGATATATCCTTTATAACTTTTAATGTTAATGGGGTGGCTCTTACAAGTTGATTTGGTTATATAGAAAAGGATAGTTAAATATCAGTTTTTATTTGTGTCTGTGACTTAAAGTTTATGATTGGATTAAGCAATAAATGCCACTTAGATTCAAATAATAAGAGCATAACTTGGATAGGCAGAAAAAGTGGGAATTGTATTCATAATTAGATAAAGGAAATTGAAGTTGTGATTTCTGGTGTGTCAGGACGCGTTATTTTAAATAAAAAGATAACCAACTGAATTGCTAACTATATAAACGATGAGTGAATAAAGACTTAGATAAAGGGATTTAAAACTTAGATAAAACTTGAATTATTGTAAGGAAGTATCTGTTTATACACTGTTGGCGGAGTGGACGGGACTCGAACCCGCGACCCCCGGCGTGACAGGCCGGTATTCTAACCAACTGAACTACCACTCCTCCGAGTGTAAAACAGTTTCATTATTTTATCGTCTTAATGAATTGACGTTTAACACACTGTTGGCGGAGTGGACGGGACTCGAACCCGCGACCCCCGGCGTGACAGGCCGGTATTCTAACCAACTGAACTACCACTCCACGAGTGTGTTACAGTTTGTTATTAATTTTTTGTCTTAAATAACATGGACATTAAGCTTTTACATAATACTGTTGGCGGAGTGGACGGGACTCGAACCCGCGACCCCCGGCGTGACAGGCCGGTATTCTAACCAACTGAACTACCACTCCACTGGAGTATTACAGTTCAAGCTTTTGATAATTATCTATACATTTGCAAGCAAATGAGTTGGCGGAGTGGACGGGACTCGAACCCGCGACCCCCGGCGTGACAGGCCGGTATTCTAACCAACTGAACTACCACTCCACGTGATAATCATCAGTTCAACTTAGATTTTGCTAGAAATAGTCACCAATATAAATTTATAAAATAAATATTGGCGGAGTGGACGGGACTCGAACCCGCGACCCCCGGCGTGACAGGCCGGTATTCTAACCAACTGAACTACCACTCCAGCAAAATCAACGTTACATAATATGCAACTTCGTTGAGGCGCAGATAATACGGAGTTGAAGGTACTGAGTCAATAACGAAAAACAAAAAAAACATAATATTTACGAGGGAATAGGTCTAACTGCTTATTTTATCATCATAGCGTTTGTTTTTTAGCAGGGTTTATAATAATTTGTTGCTGTTTTACCCCTTGGAAAGCTTATTCAGATTTCAATAAATAGGATTGTAAAATTGCTTTTGTTGCGTGTTTAATTCGTAGAGAAAGTATTACCAATTAAATACCTTCTCTAAAATAAATTACATATTATGACTCTCGCCATAAACATTTGCCTGATTTTGCGACTAAATCTAAGCGTGATTCATGTGCATTTAATTCATCTTGGTTTGCATGAATAACAGTAAGAGGAGTGGTGAGTTGGCGTAAACGTCGACCTGTAGTGTTTTGACCCGCTTGAATATTGGCTAAATTTAAATCTTTTTGTCCTCCTGACATTAACAAATAAACGTCAGCTAATATCTCCGCATCCAATAATGCGCCATGTAGTACACGATGTTTATTATCAATACCGTAACGATCACACAATACATCAAGATTATTCCGCTTTCCTGGAAACATCTTTTTGGCCATTTCTAAAGTGTCAGTAACGGTCGACATCTCTTCGGTTGTTTGTGTTCTTTTATTTAAAAAGCGAAATTCTTGATCCATAAAACCAACATCAAAGGGGGCATTATGGATAACTAAATCAGCCCCTTTGATAAAATCTATAAATTCATCGGCAATATCAGCAAAACGAGGTTTATCAATTAAAAATTCATCTGTAATACCATGAACTGCCATCGCTTCTGGATCTATTGGCATATCAGGCTGAATATAAACGTGGTAATGACGACCTGTTAAGCGGCGATTAATAACCTCAACACAACCAATTTCAATAATACGATGCCCTACGTAAATAAGGCCATCTTTATTCATACCTGTGGTTTCAGTATCCAGTACAACTTGTCGGGTGAGTTTACTTGTGTTCATAGAGATCTCTATTTATAGTTGTTTGGCTTCGTTTTTGTAGTCTAACAAATTTATGTGATGGTAATAATGAAAAAGATCCAACTTTATACTGATGGTTCATGTCTTGGTAATCCAGGCCCAGGAGGTTATGGCGCTATTTTAGTGTTTAA
This sequence comes from Psychromonas algarum, assembly GCF_004376845.1. Lineage (GTDB taxonomy): Bacteria > Pseudomonadota > Gammaproteobacteria > Enterobacterales > Psychromonadaceae > Psychromonas. The sequence continues at coordinate 354,456 of NZ_SNUW01000002.1, read as the reverse complement.
TGAACATCGTCGAGAATTATCTGAAGGTTATGCCCGAACCACTAATAATCGTATGGAAATGTTAGCTTGTGTGAAAGGTTTACAGAGTTTAACTGAAGTCTGTGAGGTTGATGTTACTACAGATAGTCAATATGTTCGCCAAGGCATTACCCAGTGGATACACAATTGGAAAAAACGAGGCTGGAAAACAGCTGCCAAGGCGCCTGTTAAAAATGTTGATTTATGGAAAGCTTTAGATGCGGCTCAAGAAAAGCATACTGTGAGATGGCATTGGGTAAAAGGGCATTCAGGGCACCCTGAAAATGAACGCTGTGATGATTTAGCTCGTGAAGCTGCAGAAGCAAACCCAACACAAATAGATGAAGGGTTTGAAGGTTAAGTTATATTTTTTGAGTGTGATTGTTTGGTTGCAACAGGTTGATTGTTAATAATCGCTCTTCTAAATTCGAAGCTGGATTTAATCGGAGTTATTGGGGTACATTGCTTTTTAGCGACAATAAAATACACACTACAGAAAAAAGGAAAATAGCGTAAACCGATATTTTCTATAAATGAGCTAATTGGTCCTTTAGGTCGCATTGAAATATAATCTAAATGCTGTTTTTGTTTAATTTCAAATCCTAATAAATGTAACCAATCTATGACTCGGTTTGGTGAAAATAAACGTGCTGTTTGTTTACTCTGACTCATAAATAACGAGCGCAATCCAAATAAACTATAAGGGTTATAACCACTAATAATGAGTGTGCCATCGAGTGTTAATACTCGATCTATTTCACGTAACAATTGGTGCGGGTCACTAGAAAAATCTAGTTCATGTACCAAAATACAAAGGTCGATAGTAGAGTCTTGAAAAGGGAGGTGATGTAGTTCACTTTGCAGATCAAGATTCTCGCCATCTTCAGCACAATTGATTTGCTGGATAATGGGGCTTTTGTTGGTTTTTAATTGTGTGCTAAGTCGTCCTAATTTTAATAAATTATAACCAAAACATTGCGCGACGGTACTATTAACAAGATGTTGTGTTTGCGCTTGTAAATATTGGCCATTGTTTAACTGCGACCAATCTGTCATTGGAGTTAAGATATGTGATGTTTTTGCTATTTTCATATGCCTCCACCCCTAAACTTTAAAAGTTGAGAAAAATTATGTTCAGTGTTTTAACTATTCCAGCATTCGATGATAACTATATTTGGCTTATTAAAGATAGTCAAAGCCAACGCTGTGTTGTTGTGGATCCTGGTGATGCAACACCCGTTTTAGCGATCTTAGAAGCGCAGCAATTAACGCTTGAGGCGATTATTCTTACTCATCATCATCGTGATCATGTTGGCGGAGTTGAGGCTTTATTGTCTATGGAACCTAATATTAAGGTATTTTGTAAAAATTCTTTGTTTGCTAATGCAATATTAGTTGATGAAGGTGACCAAGTAGATTTTTTTGATGGCAGACTGATATTAAATGTTTGGCAAGTGGCAGGTCATACATTAGATCATATTGCTTATTTCAATGAGCAAATGTTGTTTTGTGGAGACACTTTATTTTCTGGCGGTTGTGGACGTGTTTTTGAAGGAACTTACCAGCAGATGTTTAGTGCATTATCTCGCTTAGCAAGCTTACCTGCTACCACGAAGGTTTTTTGTGCCCATGAATATACGCAGAATAATCTTATTTTTGCATTACATGTGGATCCAAATAATGATGAGCTAATAAGCTATATTAGGCAGGTTAGTAAGTTACGCCAACAAGGATTGCCAACTGTCCCAACAACCATAAAGCGTGAAAAATTAATTAATCCTTTCCTCAGAACCTCTGATGATAACTTGATTAATAATTTACAGGTGTTACTTACAAAACCTATCAGCAAAGGCCTGCAATGTTTTGAAGCGTTACGTATTTCTAAAGATCATTTTTGATTGCTATGAAAAAAAAACATAGAATGCGCGACCGACTTTTTATAAATGGCCCAACAATGAAGTTACTTTTCTCAATACTTTTTATTTTGTTACTAAGTGCTTGTCAAACCATCCCTCCTCAATCTCATGAAACAATCGAAGTATCTGAAAATGCTTTAGATGAGTCTGCGGTAAGTGCTGACGTTATCAAAGAGGAAGAAGGATTAACCAATCTTGTTGAAGAAGAGGTCAATAAAGAAGAAAAACCTGTTTTAGTAAAAGATTATGATAATTTATGGCTGAAATTAGCCGAAGGTTTTGATTTTAAAGTTCCTGAAAACTCTCGTGTTGCAAAACAACGTGATTATTATCTTAATCACCCTATGTATTTAAAAAAGGTATCAAAACGTGCAGAACCTTTTTTATGGTTAATCATAGAACAAATAGAAGCTAAGAAACTGCCATTAGAGCTCGCTCTATTACCCGTCGTAGAAAGTACATTTGATCCATTTGCATACTCACATGCGGGAGCTTCTGGGTTATGGCAATTTATGCCTGTTTCGGGTATTCGTTTTGGTTTACATCAAGACTGGTGGTATGACGGTCGAAGAGATGTCTATGCTTCTACAGGTGCTGCGTTAAAATACATGCAAGTATTGCATCGTTATTTAGGTGATGATTGGTTATATGCTTTTGCTGCTTATAACTCTGGAGAAGGGCGAGTTAAACGCTCTATTGCTAAAAACAAGCGTCGTAATAAACCCGTGGATTATTGGAGTTTAGATTTACCTAAAGAAACAGAAAATTATGTGCCAAAACTTCTCGCGCTGATCGATATTCTGCGTAACCATGAAAAATATGGGGTGGAATTGCCTTATATACCTAATCAGCAAGTATTAACTTATGTTGATGTCGAATCACAAATAGACCTTGCTTATGCGGCTGAATTAGCCGGATTAACGATTGCTGAAATTCAATTATTGAATCCTGCCTTTAACCACTGGGCAACGTCACCAGACGGGCCTCATAAATTATTATTACCTTCTGTTGTTGCTGACCAATTTTCTGAAAAGTTAGCTAAAGTGAGCAAAAATAAGCGTATTCGTTGGGACCGTTATATAGTGCAATCAGGTGATTCATTAAGTGTTATTGCGCAAAAAAATCAAACCACAACGAGTGTATTAAAACAGATAAATGATTTAAATGGTTCATTTATCAAAGTTGGTCAAGCTTTATTGATCCCCATAGCAAGCAAGTCACAGCAACAATATTTATATACGCAAGCTAAGCGTTTTGAACGTGAAGAGTCTAAATACAGTAAAGGAAATAAGAAAGTTGTTTATAAAGTCGTTGAGGGCGATACATTATGGGATATTAGTCGTCGTTATAAAGTGACTTCAAAGCAAATTGCCAAATGGAATCATTTCCAAACAAAGAATACGCTACGTTTAGGGCAAGAGTTAACTATTTGGAAAGAAGTGAATACGGTGAAATCTGATGCCACAACTCGTCGTGTTACTTATTATGTCCGTTCTGGTGATTCTCTTAACGCTATTGCACATAAATTTAATGTTTCAACGGCTGATTTAGTGCGTTGGAATAATTTACAAAAAGCCAAGTACATTAAACCAGGACAAAAAATTAAAGTGTATGTTGATGTAAGGAAGTCTCGCACTTAGATTATTTATTCACTTTTTGAAAACAGATCGCCTATCAATCATTTTATGGGTGATCTATTTTTAATATTACCTCTATTTTTTTGATTAAATTTGCATTTATATAAGCTCTACGTGTTAATCACATGATCTATTATTTTGCTATGATATGATGCTTTCATTATCAATTGTGAATGAGAGTAAAATGACTACGCAAAAAAATGAAAATATCTACATTCAATCAGAAACTGTTTTAATTACACCCGCAGAGCTTAAAGCCGCTTTACCGGCTTCTGACAGTGTTTATCAATTCATTCAAGAGTCTCGTCAGACTGTTTCTAATATTGTGCATAAAAAAGACCCTCGATTTTTAGTGATTTGTGGTCCTTGCTCGATTCATGATGTTGAAGCGGCTAAAGAATATGCGACTCGCTTAAAAGAACTTCATGAGCAATATAAAGATACGTTATTTATTGTGATGCGCGTTTATTTTGAAAAACCACGTACAACAGTTGGCTGGAAAGGTTTAATCAATGATCCGCATATGGACGATTCATTTGATATTGAAACGGGGCTTAAAAAAGCACGTGAATTATTATTATGGATTTCTGAATTAGGTTTACCTATTGCAACAGAAGCTTTAGACCCAATTAGTCCGCAATATATTGGTGACTTATTTAGCTGGGCTGCTATTGGAGCACGTACTACTGAATCTCAAACTCATCGTGAAATGGCAAGTGGTTTATCTATGCCAGTTGGTTTTAAAAATGGTACTGACGGTAGTCTTTCTACAGCGGTTAATGCAATGCAATCAGCTTCTGCGTCACATCGTTTTATGGGGATTAACCAATCAGGTCAGAGTGCTTTGTTACAAACTGCTGGTAATAAAGATGGTCACGTTATTTTACGTGGTGGCGGCGGTAAACCAAATTACGATTCATTAAATGTGTCATTAGCAGAGCAAGCTCTGACTAAAGCAAAAATGGAAAACATTTTAATTGTTGATTGTAGCCATGAAAACTCTAGTAAAAATCATGAATTACAACCATTAGTTGCTAAAGATATTTTCCATCAAGTTGTTGAAGGTAATAAATCGATCATCGGTATTATGTTAGAAAGTAATATTAATGCAGGTAATCAACCAGCTTCATTACCAGCGGAACAATTACAATATGGTGTATCAGTAACAGATGCTTGTATTGATTGGCAGACCACTTGTGAATTATTAGATGAAGCGGCGGTCTTGTTAAAAGAAACTGTCCAAAATAAATAAGAAATAAATTATGCCGTTAAGTAAATTAAGAGATCAGATTGATGCTGTTGATAAGCAAATAATTGACTTATTAGCTGAGCGTTTACATTTAGTTGGTGAAGTTGGTGAAGTAAAAAGTAAACATGGTTTGCCTATTTACGTGCCAGAGCGTGAAGCTGCAATGTTAGCTTCACGACGCGCTGAAGCTGAAAAAAAAGGGGTGCCTGCTAACCTCATTGAAGATATTTTACGCCGTACTATGCGTGAGTCTTATGCGAGTGAAAACGACACTGGTTTTAAAACTGTAAACCCTAATATGAAGCGTATTGTGATCATAGGTGGTAATGGTTTATTAGGTCAGCGTTTTGTTGAAATGTTTAAACTATCAGGTTATGAAGTTGATGTATTAGGGCGATCTAATTGGGACCAAGCTGAACAAATTTGTAGTAAAGCAGGTTTAGTGATTGTTGGCTCTCCAATTGATGTAACTGTTGATGTTATTAAACAACTTACTTTCTTACCTAAAGATTGCATTTTAACTGATATTACTAGCATCAAAGATGCTCCTCTTACTGAAATGTTGGCTGTGCATGATGGTCCGGTTGTTGGTCTACATCCAATGTTTGGCCCAGATATTTCTAGTTTTGCCAAGCAAGTGATTGTGTACTGTGATGGCCGCGAACCAGAAAAATATCAATGGTTAATTGAGCAAATGAAAATTTGGGGCGCGCATTTATACCCAGTAGCTGCACCAACACATGATGAATCAATGACTTTGATCCAAGCATTACGTCATTTCACTAGTTTTGTTTATGGTGTGCATTTGCAGGAAGTTGATGCAGATTTAGAGCAATTATTAGAGCTAAGTTCTCCAATCTATCGCTTAGAGTTAGCAATGGTGGGGCGTTTATTTGCGCAGGAACCAGCTTTGTATGCGGATATTATTATGTCGCAAAAAAATAACCTCACTATGATCAAGCGATACCATAAGCATTTTGCTGATGCGATTGAACTATTAGAAAGTCATAATCGAGAAGAGTTTATTGCACGTTTTAAATCGGTAACAAATTGGATGGGAGATTATTCTTCATTATTCCTAGATGAAAGCCGTGTCATGTTGCAACAGGTTCATGATAATCGTCATTATGAAAAAAAATAGCGTTAATTTATTTTAGATAATACCAATTACATTAAATAAGTGCTCTAAATTTTGATTTGTTAAATAGAAGAGTTAATTGTTGTGATTGCTATAAAATAAAAGATCAAAAAAGGAGGTTATTAACCTCCTTTTCTCTTTTTAATTATTTACCTTTATTCTTTAGGTAAATGTCAGTATTTATTAACTTGCAAATTCTTTGTTTAGTTTGATTTCAGCATCTGATTCAATTTCAACTTCTGGCTCTTCGATAGCCTCTCCTGAAATTTCTCCGTTACGACATAAGTCTTTACCATTATTTTTGGCACGGTTTGCTTCATCTTTATGAATATGTTTGTTTAGTTGACGTTCAATCTTTTGGAATAATTGTGTTATGGCTACGTATAAATCATCATGTTCTGCGTGAGCAAAAACTTTACCATTTGGAACACCAATTGTTCCTTCTATCTTCACACCTTTAGGCTCTTTAGTGATAATGAAATGGGGGTTAATAAGTGAAGTTTGAAGCTTTTGTAATTTTTCGAAACGTTCCTCTACTTTAGCGCGCATTGTGTCCGAAATAGTGATTTGTTTGCTAGTAATTTCAACTCTCATGTAGGGCACCTTTTTGTTATACACATATTGTGTTCATCAATAGATTAGGCTTTTTCATGTGATTAAAATGTGATTAAAGTCACATAAGCAAGGCCTGTTAAATAAACAAATTAATTTTTTGACTTAACTATATTTTCTTTAAAATTTAGCTTGTTGAAAGGTAAAAGTTAGTCCATTGTGAGGGAGATAAGTTCAACCTTTTTTAACACTTCTTTTTCTACTTCTTCCTTTTTTATTTAAAAACCTTTTATTAACTTCGGTATTTGTTATCTTTACTTCTCTTATGTTTTTTTATGCTTTCTTTGAGTTTTGTTAATGATCAGTATTAGTCAGTTTATACGTAATTGTTTATTTTGCATGTTATTACCGCTAAGTTTTTCTGCTTATAGCGCTTCATGGAGTAATGCTATTAGCATGTATGGAGATCTTAAATATGCGAGTGATTTTAAACACTTTGATTATGTTAATCCTAATGCCCCAAAAGCAGGCTCATTTAAACAAGCGAGCATTGGTAGTTTTGATTCGTTAAATCCTTTTATTGTAAAAGGTAACGCAGCTACCGGTATTACTCGTATTTACGATACCTTATTACAACAATCTGCAGATGAACCATTTAGTTTATATCCTCTTATCGCATCAAAAGTTAAAGTGGCTGATGATGTTAGCTCAGTCAGTTTTTTAATTAACCCTAAAGCTCGTTTTCAAGATGGAAAAGCGATCACTGCAAAGGATGTTAAATTTAGCTTTGATTTATTAGTGAATGAAGGCGCCCCCCATTTTCGTTCATATTATTCAGGTGTTGAGGAAGTAACTGTCGATGCTCCCTTACAAGTCACTTTTCACTTTAAAGAAAAGGGGAATCGAGAGTTACCTTTAATCATTGGGCAAATACCTATTCTTCCAGAACATTTTTGGAAGAATAAAGACTTTTCAAAAAGTAGCTTAATTATTCCCGTTGGTTCAGGGCCTTATAAAGTAAAAAACTTCAAAGCGGGTAAGCAAATAGTTTTTCTGCGAGTTAATAATTATTGGGCAGAAGGTCTTCCTGTGAATAAAGGCCGCCATAATTTTAATGAACTTGTATTTGATTATTATCGAGATGATGCCGTTGCTTTTGAAGCATTTAAATCTGGGGCTTTTGATTATCGTTTAGAAAGCTCTTCAAAACGTTGGTCAACAGGTTATGTTGGAGAGCAGTTTGATAATGGCGATGTTATCACGGAAAAAATAGCAGATAAAAACCCTCAGGGCATGCAAGGATTCTGGTTTAACTTACGTCGAGATAAATTTAAAGATCCAAAAGTGCGAGAAGCTATTTCGTTATTATTTGATTTTCAATGGGCAAATAAAACTTTGTTTTATGATGCTTACACACGCATTGATAGTTTTTACTCTGGCTCTGAATTATCCACTAAAAAAAATATTTCTGATGCAGAGCGTGAAATTTTATTGCCATATAAAGCACAACTTCCTACTGCTGTTTTTGAACCTTTGCAAAGCAATAAAACACAAGGTAACGGTAATGTGCGAGAGCAAATGCGTAGAGCTGTTAAATTATTGTCAGAAGCAGGATATGAATTAAAAGATAGTAAAATGCAAAATAAACAAGGGGAACAATTAAGTTTTGAGTTTTTACTCTATAGCAAAGATTTTGAACGTGTAGTACATCCATTTCGTCGTAATCTACAACGCATTGGTATTAAAACAAATATTCGTTTAGTGGATGTATCACAATTTATCAATCGTATTAATAATTTTGAATTTGATATGTTGTCTCTACGCAAGGGGCAATCCATTTCTCCTGGCAATGAGCAAGTTAGTTTTTGGGGATGCGCGACTGCAAATGAAGTGGGGACATCAAATTGGGCTGGCATTTGTTCACCAGTGATCGATGCACTTACTCAGCAATTAATTACAGCCGATACCCGTGAAAAGTTAGTTAATACAACAAAAGCGTTAGACCGTGTTTTATTATCTGAGCATATTGTTATTCCACAGTGGTATTTGCCTGCTTATCGTATTGCTTATTGGAATAAATTTTCGCACCCTAAAATTGCACCTTATTATAATTTAGGCCTGGATACTTGGTGGTTTAAAGAATTAACAGGGGTAGCTAAACAGGAAGAGAAAAAATAATGCATCAATATATCTTAAAAAGGTTACTGCTGATTATTCCTACTTTGCTGGGCATTATGACCTTGAACTTCTTTATTGTGCAGGTTGCTCCTGGCGGTCCTGTTGAACAAGCAATTGCTAAATATCAAGGTATTGAAGCTGATGCTACATCACGTGTTGCTGCGGGTACTAATAGTGAAATAAAACAAGGCAGTAATCATAATAGTAAATACCGAGGAGCGCAGGGCGTTGATCCTGAATATATAGCTGCACTTGAAAAATTATATGGTTTTGATAAACCCTTACATGAACGTTATTTTTCAATGTTATGGCGTTATATTCATTTTGATTTTGGAAACAGTTTTTATCGTGATAAAAGTGTTCTTAATTTAATTTATGAAAAGATGCCGGTTTCAATTTCTTTGGGTTTATGGACAACACTATTAGCTTATTTAATTTCTATTCCATTAGGTATTAAAAAAGCAACGGCGCATGGTAGTCAGTTTGATATTTGGACAAGCACAGTGGTTACCATTGCTTACGCCATTCCAGCCTTTATTTTTGCCATTATGCTAGTTGTGTTATTTGCTGGTGGTTCCTATTTTAGTTGGTTCCCGTTACGTGGTTTAACTTCCGATAATTTTGAGCAATTATCCTTATTTGGACAAATAAAAGATTATTTTTGGCATTTGGCTTTACCTATTTTTGCAAACGTTTTAGCGAGTTTTGCTACTTTAACCATGCTTACTAAAAACTCTTTCTTAGATGAAATTAATAAACAGTATGTGATCACTGCTCGCGCTAAAGGGTGTTCTAAAGCTCGTGTGCTATATGGGCATATTTTCCGAAATGCTATGTTATTAGTGTTGGCTGGATTACCTGCTGCTTTAATTGGTATTTTCTTTACTGGCTCAATGTTAATTGAAGTTATTTTTTCATTAGATGGTTTAGGCTTATTAGGTTTTGAGTCAGTAATTAATCGAGATTATCCGGTTATTTTTGGCACGCTTTATATCTTCACATTAGTTGGTTTGATACTTAAGTTGATCAGTGATGTAACTTATACCTTGATTGACCCACGTATTACTTTTGAGGGGCAATAATGTCGTTATTACTTACTTGGCAACGTATTAAAAAAAATCCAAGCAACCTACAACGATGGGGGCAGTTTAAAGCTAATAAACGAGGTTATTATTCGTTATGGGTTTTTAGTGTTTTATTTTTATTAAGCTTATTTGCGGAAGTATGGGTGAATGATAAGCCGATCATGGTGTCATATAAATCGAATTGGTATTTTCCCATTGTGCAAGATATCCCAGAGCAACAATTAGGGGGAGACTTTGATATCACTACGGACTATCGAGATCCTTATATGGCGGAGCAGATCAATAAAGAAGGGTGGATGATTTGGCCATTGATCCCATTTTATTATGATTCTATTAATTATGAATTAACTAGTGCAGCACCTTCAGCTCCCGATGCTTTAAATTGGTTAGGAACAGACGACCAAGGGAGAGATGTTGTAGCACGTTTGATCTATGGATTTAGAATTTCTGTTATTTTTGCTTTGACATTAACCTTAGTGAGTTCAGTTATTGGCGTGATTGTTGGCGCGATACAAGGGTATTATGGCGGCAAAATAGATTTAATTGGGCAGCGCATTTTAGAAATATGGGAAGGGCTTCCAATGTTATTTATGCTGATTATTTTAGCGAGCTTTGTGGAGCCTACCTTTACATGGTTATTAGGATTGATGATCCTCTTTAGTTGGCCTAGTTTAGTGAGTGTCGTACGCGCAGAATTCTTGCGTGGTCGTCATCTTGATTATGTTAAAGCAGCAAAAGCATTAGGGGTGAAAGATAGCAAAATTATGTTTAAGCATATTTTACCCAATGCCATGATTGCCACATTAACTTTTATGCCTTATTTATTTACAGGTGCATTAACCACATTAACCTCGCTCGACTTTTTAGGGTTTGGTTTACCACTTGGTTCTGCTTCTTTAGGTGAAATGGTTTCTCAAGGGAAAGATAACTTACATGCGCCTTGGTTAGCGATTACTGCTTTTATCTCTCTATCGAGTATCTTAGTGCTATTAGTATTTATTGGTGAAGCTGCCCGTGATGCCTTTGATCCGAGGAAAACATTATGAGCAAACAAACATGCTTATTGGAAGTTGATAATTTAGCGGTCAGTTTTTCAGATAAAAATATTTTATCGGGCATTACTTTTAATTTAGAACAAGGTCAAACGTTAGCCATTGTAGGTGAAAGTGGCTCAGGTAAATCATTAACGGCTTTATCTATTTTACAATTATTACCTTATCCCCATGCACATCACCCTGCAGGTGAAATTGCCTTTCAAGGTCAAGCGCTAATGGGGCAGCCAGAAAATGTGTTAGAAGCGGTTAGAGGTAATAAAATTAGCATGATTTTTCAAGAGCCTATGACCTCATTAAACCCGTTACATAGCATTGAAAAACAGATTGCAGAAACCTTATTATTGCATAAAGGATTAACAGGAAAAGCGGCCCATTTACGTATTCTTGAATTATTAGAGTTAGTAGGAATTGAAAATCCGCAGACACGTTTAAAAGCTTATCCTCATGAACTGTCAGGTGGGCAGCGTCAGCGAGTGATGATAGCGATGGCGTTAGCTAATGAACCTGATTTACTCATTGCAGATGAACCGACAACTGCATTAGATGCAACGATTCAAAAGCAAATTTTAAAATTACTAAAATCATTACAGCAACGTTTGAACATGGGAATTTTATTAATTACCCATGACCTCAATATTGTGCGCCAATTTGCAGATCATGTACTTGTTATGTGCCAAGGTGAACAAGTTGAGTATCAAACTACAGAATGTGTATTTGATGTGCCTCAACACGAATATACAAAAAAACTATTACAGGCGATCCCAACGGGCGAGATGCCGGTATTACTTGACCCAAAAGTGATCCTTGAAGCGTATAATATGAACGTGAGTTTCCCACTTAAAAAGAATTTTTGGGGTAAAACAATAGAGTCATTACAAGTTGTTAAGGATGTTTCGTTACAAATACATGAAGGTGAAACGCTCGCAATCGTCGGGGAAAGTGGTTCGGGTAAAACAACTTTAGCTCAAGCATTATTACAACTTAATAAAAATACTGGGCAAGTCGTTTATTTGGGGCAATCAATTCAAGCTTTAGAAAAGCCACAGCTACAAATGATACGCCAACAATTACAAATTGTATTTCAAGACCCGTATGCTAGTTTAAGTCCTCGTATGTCAGTACAAGATATTGTGGCAGAAGGAGTACATGTTTTTAATCAGCAGCAAAAATTAAGTGACCATGAAATTGCAGTGCAAGTGGCAGACGTTTTAGAAAAAGTGGGGTTAGATAAAAGCGCTGCTGAACGTTACCCACATCAATTTTCAGGTGGACAACGCCAACGAATAGCTATCGCAAGAGCATTAATCTTAAAACCAAAGTTGATTGTATTAGATGAACCAACATCAGCATTGGATAGAAGCATTCAAAAACAAATTATTGAATTATTAAAAGCATTACAAAAAGAGTTTTCACTAAGTTACCTGTTTATTAGCCATGATTTATCTGTTGTCAGGGCATTAAGTCATCGTGTATTGGTTATGAAATCAGGCGAAATAGTTGAGCAAGGAAATACTTCCGAAATATTTGAAAATGCTCAACATTTATATACACAGGAATTGCTTTCATCAACTACCCTATAAGAGGTTAGTTTGGTCTATTTGTTATTTTATTGAGAGATTATGAAAAAATTAATTTTAGCTTGTTTATTAGTATCAACCTCGAACTTAGTTAGTGCATTAAATTTGGATGTTCAGCGTGATATTTTTGCTAAAACATTATCATTACAAGAGCATTATCAATGGGTGGATGCTAATCACGAACTTGCTCGTATTCCTGATTATCCATTAACTTATTTAGCTGAATATAATTATTTAACTGCCCATCTTAATACACTCAATGATGAGACTATTTTAGGTTTTATAGAGTCACATAAAGGAACTGCTGCTAGTGATGATTTACAGCGTGCTTACCTATTTCATTTAGCAGAACAAAAAAGATGGCAGCAATTCTTAGTTGCTTACCCTAAATTACCAAATAATAGAACTTTACAGTGTCATTATTTACAGGCTTCGATTAAGAGCGGGCAAGCTCAGAAAGTATGGGCAGATGCTAAGAGAATATGGTTAAACAGTACTTCTTTACCAGATGCATGTGATGATGTTTATTCTTTTTATCAAGATCAAAATATTTTAACTCAAGCTGATATTTGGCAACGCTTCCACTTAGCTTATGAAAAAAACAGATCCGGATTAATGCGTTTTTTAATGACTAAGATGACAGATAAAAATGCCGCGTTAGCTTCTCAATTATATGATTTAAATAAAAAACCGGAAAACCTATTAAGTAGTCAATTGTTCACATCTCGTGATGCTGCAAGCTTTAGCTTTTTAGTGCCAACAATAAAACGTTTAGCAAGAAAAGATTTTGCGCAAGCAATGCAAGCTTATACACATTTTGAAAAAACAATGCCTTTCACTTTTACTGAAAATGTGCAAATAAAAATTAAACTTGCAACGATTATTGTGCAACAAGATAAAAGTGAATATTTGCCATGGTTAGATAAACAATTACCTTCGCTTGGTAATGTTTCATTGATTGAGCAACGTATTCGCTATGCCATTAAACGTGATGATTGGGATAATACGGCATATTGGTTAACGCAGTTACCAGACGAGAAACGTCATTCAACCTCTTGGTTATATTGGCAGGCTCGCGTATTAGAAAATTCAGGCGATTTAACTCAAGCAAGAGCCCTTTACCAACAAGTTGCTAAAAAACGCAGTTATCATGGTTTTATGGCTGCGCAAAAGCTAGGAATTAATTTTCCTTTGAATGCCGATATTGTTAAAGAAGAGCAGGGTAGTTTACGTTATTTGCATAAAGACTTGACGTTAATAGAGGAATTATTATTCCATAAGTTAAATTACCAAGCGAAAAGACAATGGAACCGTTTACTGAATAAACAATCTCTAGGGTTACAGCAGCAATTAGGTTTATATGCTTATGATCGAGGTTGGGCGTATTTGTCTGTTCTTGCGAGCATTAATTCTAAAAGTTGGGATGCTTTAAATATCCGTTTCCCTGATGCAAAACCAGAACTTTTTGTAGATGCGGCTGAAAAATATGATTTAGAAGAAACTTATATCTATGCAATAACTCGTAGAGAAAGCAGTTTTGATGAGCATGCTAGATCTCCTGTGGGTGCCAGTGGTTACATGCAGTTGATGCCAAGAACCGCAAAGGAAACGGCTAAGAAAATTGGGTTAGAGGAGTATAATGAAGTGTCTCAACTTGAGCAGGGAGAAGTTAATGTTCAGTTAGGTACCGCTTATTTTGATGGTTTATTGAAACGTTATAATGGTAATCGAATATTAGCGACAGCAGCTTACAATGCCGGCCCTACACGTGTTGATCAATGGTTTAGAGCAAATAAAGAAAATGGAGAACAGGGCATTGCGATGGACAGTTGGGTTGAAAGTATTCCTTACCGAGAAACCCGTGCTTATGTAAAAAACATATTAGTGTATAACGTTATTTACCAACATATATTAGATAAACCATTAAAATTCGTCAAAGATCAGGAGTTACTGGGGAGTTATTAATCGTTATGCTAGCTCTATAAGTGAGCCTCAATTAACCTCAAATTAATCCTTACACCGGACAATGCATTACTGTCTCCAACAGTGTGCATTGTCTGTTATCCCGTCACTTGTTTTTACGCTATTTTGATCAATGAATAGTGTTTTGCATGCATTTTCATCAGCATTTTGACTGCTGTTTGTTTTTACGGTTGCTTTCATTAAATAAGTACTTGCCGAGGCACTCTCAATACTAAAACTATAATATTGATGGTCAGAAGGTAAACCTGCAACGCTAATGTTATTAATATAACTTGCATGCATAATACGGTAACTGCTTTGCTCTATTTGCGCTTTGATTAACACATTTTGTGCATCTGCTCGTCGTGTTTCTATGATGAGAGTTTGGTAAGATGGATAAGCAATACCGGAGATTATTGCTAATATAGCTAGAACAATTAATAACTCGATTAAAGTAAATCCTTGAATTTTTATCATTTTATTCTCCTAATACTTAACAGTGTTTCAGAGAAGTTTAGGAAAATTTTTGTATAAGTAGAAAAATTAAGCGCTGTTTACTCTATTATTGCCATAATATGAGAATACGTTACTTGGAAGTAAAGCTAATCAAATAGTTTGTGTACAACGGCCAGTGTACCGTCAATTTTTTTACAGTTACTAGGGGTAATAAAAACAGTATCATCACCAGCAATTGTTCCCAAAATCCCTTCGGCCTTACCCATTGAATCTAATAAACGAGCAATAAGTTGAGCAGCACCAGGGCTAGTGCGAATAACAATTAAGCTTTCATTTCTGTCAATATCAACCACCAAGTTTTTCAGAGGGCTTGTAGTGGTTGGAATACCTAATTCTGCAGGTAAACAATATACCATTTCACCGGTGGCATTACGTGTTCGTACTGCACCAGATTTACTTAACATGCGTGAGACTTTTGATTGGTTGATCTGGTTAAATCCTGCATCAATTAATGCATCGACAATTTCACTTTGTGAGCTGAGGTGTTCTTTTTTTAGAAGGCTTTTAAAGAAATCCATTAGTTCAGAAGTCTGTCGCATGTGTTAATCCCGTTTATGCATTATTGTTAGCCTTATATATTAATCGAAATTGACCAAAGGTTAATAGATTAAATGCACTTTTTTTGCATATTTATTCGTTTTTATCAAATGATTGCATATAAATTGATCTCAGATACTCTCTTTAACGCACTTCTGTTAAACTTAGTGGGAAATTAACAATAGCAGGAACAACGATCATGACTTCTTTTTTGCGAAATATCGCGTTTATATTCATCATGTTTTCAAGTATTTCAAATGCTCAAGTGTTTGAGCGTTTACCTGTTAAATTTGTAACTGAAGCTAATTATTACCCTTTTGAATTCTTTTCTAAAAGTAAAAAAATTGAAGGTTTTGATATTGATATTGCTAAAGCAATTTGTGATCAAGTCAATTTGCAATGTAGTTTTGAACACCATCGTTTTGATGGGTTATTGCAGACCTTACAATTTGGTCGTTATGATGCAGCAATTGCCGCGTTAGATATTACAAAAGAGCGTCTTAAAGTTGTTGATTTTAGTGATAGTTATTATAAAACTGCCCCTGTATTTATTAGTAAAGAAGGGTTGCAAGGGGAGTTTTCATTAGCGGGGAAATTTATTGGTGTTCAGAGTAATTCTTCAAATCAAAACTACCTGAGCTTATCCTCGAAAGGGAAAAGTTATATTGTGCCTTATTTTTCATCTCAAGCTGCATTAGAAGATTTAAAGCAACATAAAATAGATGCTGTGTTTGCTGATTTTGCTGTCGTAAATAATTTTTTAAGTAAACAATCACCAGATACTAAATTGGTTATTACACACACTGAAGCGGTATTTGTTACTGAGTTCTCAAAAGGTTATGGCATTGCTGTGAAAAAAGGTAATAATAATTTACGTGAACGTTTAAATATAGGATTAAAATTAATTATTGAAAATGGTACTTATAAAAACATTTATCAACAGTATTTTCCATCATATGAATGATTTCAGCTCATAACTAACTTTCCATAAAAATAAAAGCGTCTTCTTTTCTGCATTGATCACAATTATTTAACATTTCCTATACATGCGTATTTATTCACTTTAGAATGTGACAGGTTAGTCTAATTATTCAGACGTTTTATTTCATTGGAGAAAAATATGAAAGTAGCTGTTCTTGGTGCTGCAGGCGGTATTGGTCAAGCATTATCATTATTATTAAAAACTCAATTACCAGCTGGTTCTGAGTTAGCACTATATGACGTTGCGCCAGTTGTTCCTGGTGTTGCTGTTGATTTATCACACATCCCAACTGCTGTTAAAGTAGAAGGTTTTGGTGCAGATGCGTTAGACAAAGCATTAACAGGTGCTGATATTGTTATTATTCCTGCAGGTATGCCACGTAAGCCTGGTATGGATCGTGCTGATTTATTCGCAGTAAATGCTGGTATCATCAAAACATTAGCAGAAGGTATCGTTGCTAACTGTCCTAAAGCATTAGTTGGTGTTATCACGAACCCTGTAAATGGCACTGTGCCAATCGTTGCAGAGGTATTCAAAAAAGCAGGTACTTACGATAAAAACCGTGTATTCGGTGTAACAACGCTTGATGTTATTCGTAGTGAAGCATTTGTTGCTGAACTTAAAGGCTTAGATGTTGCAACTGTAAAAGTGCCTGTAATTGGTGGCCACTCAGGTACTACAATTTTACCACTTCTTTCACAAGTTGAAGGAGTTACTTTCACTGAAGAAGAAGTTGCTGCATTAACTCCGCGTATCCAAAATGCAGGTACTGAAGTTGTAAATGCTAAAGCGGGTGGCGGCAGTGCTACTTTATCTATGGGGGCGGCAGCGGCTCGTTTTTGTTTATCTTTAGTGAAAGGTTTACAAGGCGAAGAAGTTGTAGATTACGCTTACGTAGATGTTGCTGATGGCGATGCTGCTTACTTTGCACATCCTGTACGTTTAGGTGCTAACGGTGTTGTTGAAATTTTATCGTACGGTAAATTATCTGCTTTTGAAGAAAAAGCGAAAAATGACATGTTAGAAACGCTTAATAAAGATATTCAAGAAGGTGTTGATTTCATCAACGCATAACCTGAATAATTTTGTGCTAATGAATTAAGCACATCCAGATAATAATGAATATAGAGGTCAGTTTACTGGCCTTTTTTGTGTCTATTATTAAGCATATAGCTATTTACTGGTTAAAGTAACTTACTTCTTTGTTATAAATTTTGTAAATAGAACAACTATTTATCTTAATTTGGCTTCGGATTGAATTACTTTTTCTGCTCAAAATTTAGATCGCATACTTAATGTAATTGGTATTATGGATATTATTTAGACTATATAAATAAATGTCATAATAAATGTGCTTAAAATCTTTTCTATTATATTAGTTATTCTTTATAGTATTTGCTTCTACTGCTTAACCTGAGATTGATATGGATTATCTTCCTATTTTTACCAAATTAAATAATCGTCACTGCCTTGTTGTAGGTGGGGGAGATATTGCTGTACGTAAAGTACATTTATTATTAAAAGCAGGGGCTACAATTACAGTTTGTGCACCTGAAATCTGCGATTCATTATTAGAGAAAGCCGAAAATAATCAGCTAACTGTTATTAATGATACTTTTTCTGATCAGTTAATCGAAGGCAAATGGTTAGTGATTGCAGCAACTAATCAGCGTCATATTAATGAACATGTTGCTCAATTAGCTGAACAAAAACAGATCCTCGTTAATGTGGTTGATGAGCCTGGGTTATGTAGTTTTATTATGCCATCAATTGTTGATCGCTCTCCTATTATCGTAGCCATTTCGAGCGGCGGCAAAGCGCCTGTTTTAGCGCGTTTAATCCGCGAGCGTTTAGAAGCATTATTACCTATGCATTTAGGACGTTTAGCACAAATTTCAGGTGAATTTAGGCATAGAGTTAAATCGGTGATCAGCAAAGAGTCTCTCCGTCGCCGCTATTGGGAAAAACTATTTGGCAATGGTGATTTAGCAAGCTTATTGCAAAAAGGGCAGATCCAACAAGCACAACAATTTATGGAAGATAATTTGACCGAAGATGTTGCTAAAGGTGATGTCGCATTAGTTGGTGCAGGCCCTGGTGATCCTTCTTTATTAACGTTAAAAGCGTTACAACTTATGCAGCAAGCTGATGTTGTTTTATATGATCGATTAGTTTCTCGAGAAATATTAGATCTTGTTCGACGTGATGCTGATTTAATTTCTGTTGGTAAAAAAGCTGGTAAACATGAGGTTGAGCAATCACGTACTAATCAAATGTTGGTTGAGTATGCAAAACAAGGCAAGAAAGTAGTACGTTTAAAAGGTGGTGATTCCTTTATTTTTGGCCGAGGTGGTGAAGAATTAGAAGAACTCGTAGAAGCAGGCATTGCATTTCAGGTTGTACCTGGAATAACAGCCGCATCAGGTTGTAGCGCTTATGCAGGTATCCCACTTACTCATCGTGATTATGCGCAATCTGTTACCTTTGTAACAGGGCACAGAAAAGAAAATGGACAACCATTAGATTGGAAAGCACTCGCGATACCGCATCAAACATTAGTTGTTTATATGGGCTTGTTACAAGCGCAAGAACTTGAAACTAAATTATTAATGCATGGACGTGATGGCAAAACGCCTGTTGCTTTAATTAATAAAGGGACGCGTCAGGAGCAACAAGTGATTACTGGTTGTTTATCTGAATTATCAAAATTAGGCGGTGGCTTAGAAGGAGCTACATTAATTATTGTTGGTGAGGTTGTTGAATTAGCGGATAAACTCGCATGGTTTAATCCAGATAAGAATCAAAAATTATCACGTGACCCATTTCTTGTTAATTTATCATAATTTTTATTAATACATAAATAATAAAGCCTGATTTTAAATCAGGCTTTATGGTTTTTACTAGTAGTGATTTAAATGTAATGCATTGTGATATAACCGTTCATAATGCTTAGCTGAATCAGACCAATAAAAGTGTGATTGCATCGCTTGTCTCTTTAATCGTAACATCTCTTCTGGTTGCTCAATGTAGAGTAATAATACGCGACGTAATAAGTTTAATAATTGGTTAGGATTTGCATCATAAAACATAAAGCCATTTGCATTGTCTGGGTCTTGGTCATAATCAATTACCGTGTCTTTTAAACCGCCTACGGCACGTACTATAGGTAAAGTACCATACGCTAAGCTATATAGCTGATTAAGGCCACAAGGTTCGAATATTGAAGGCATCATAAAAAAATCAGATCCCGCTTCGACAAGGTGTGATAATTGATTGCTATAGGTATTAACAAACTTAAACTTATCACTGTAATGAGCCGCTAATGCTGTTAAATGGCCTGTGATCCCAGGATCGCCTGAGCCAATAATAACAAGCTGTACGTTGTGTTTTAAGAAGCGTTCTAAAATAGGTAAGATTAAACCAAATCCTTTTTGATCTGTTAAACGGCATACCATACCAAACATAGGTATATCTGATGCAGCTAGACCGACTTCTTCCTGCAATGCTTTTTTACATTTTTCTTTGCCAGATAAGTCATTTTCATCAAAGTGAAAGGGGATGAGCTTATCTGTTTTAGGGCTCCAATCATTATAATCACAGCCATTTAATATCCCTTCAAAGTCATGAATACGTTCAATAAAATGCTCTGACATACCATGTGAACCTAATGTAGTTAATAACTCACTTGCATAATTAGGGCTAACGGTATTAATTTTATCTGAGTAAATCACACCTACTTTTAAGTAATTGATATAACTATAATTCTCTAGTACGCGATGATCCATGCATGAACTTACCTCAGGGATTAAATTTAATTGAGACTTTTCAAATATGCCTTGATAAGCAGAGTTATGACTAGTGAGTACTGTTTTGGTTTGTGCAAATTGTGGGGTTGAATGGAAACGTGTTTTTAATAAATATGGCACTAGACCCGTATGCCAATCATTACAATGAATAATATCAGGAGCGAAATCTTCTGCTAATGCGGTCTGCAGAGCAGCTAAGCTGAAAAATGCAAAGCGTTCACCGTTATCAGCATAAGCATTATTTTCTTCACCGTATAATCCAGCTCGGTCAAAATAGTGTGCATTATCAATCGTTAATACTTTGATACCTTGTAGCTCTAATTTTTGCACTGAAAAGTGAATATCAGGACGAGAGCAATCGGTATGTAAAGTAAGCTGATGTACTTTTTGAGCTTCTTCTCTGTGTGCAATAGTTCGATAAAAAGGGGTAATAATAATAACTTCATGGCCTAAACGTTGAAGTTCAATCGGTAGAGCTTTAGCAACATCAGCAAGTCCTCCAGTTTTAGAAAAACCTTCAACTTCCGATGATATAAAGAGAATTTTTAATTTACGCGGATCCAATGAGAACTCCTTCGACACTATATCGTGTATCCATAATAATGCGGTGTATAAAGTAAGGCTGTATGTAAAGTGAGTATAATATAAAGTAATGATACTCAGTAGATGAAGATAGTACTAAAAAGCCGCGCATAGCGCAGCTTTACATTTTTTAGATGATTAAAAGCCGATTTTAGCGCCTTTAGGGATAACAACTATGCCTTCGTCGGAAACGGTAAAACGTTTCTTATCGTCTTCCAGGTTAACACCTATTTGTACACCATCTGCAATTTCTACGTCTTTATCGATGATTGTTTTAGTAATAACACAGTTTTTACCTATGCTGATATCACCTAAGAAAACAGATTCTAATACATTAGAATTTTCTCCAACAAAACAGTTAAAGCCAAGCACTGATTTTTTGATCGTTGCGGCGGTGATCTGGCAACCATCAGAAATTAATGACTGACGTATGGTACAAGTTGTATCACCATTATTTTGGAAATTAGCTGCCGGTAATGCAGGATAATAAGTATGCATTGGCCAAGCTCGATTATAAAAATCAATCGGCGGTGTTTCTTTTACTAAATCCATATTAGCTTCCCAATAAGATTCAATCGTACCTACATCACGCCAGTAGGTTTCACCGCTTTCTTTAGGAATTGTATTAGTGGTGAAGTCATATACAAAGACTTTTCCACCAGGAACAAGGTGTGGAATAATATCTTTGCCAAAATCATGACTAGAATTTTCATCGGCAGCATCACGAATTAGCTCTGCTTGTAGTGCCTTTGAGTTAAAAACATAGTTACCCATTGACGCTAAAACATAATCAGGATCACCCGGGATGGTTTTTGCATCTTCTACAGCTGGTTTTTCAGCAAAACCGATCATACGTCCTTCTTCATCAACTTCGATAATACCAAAATGAAAAGCTTGCTCTTTAGGTAAGCGAATTGCTGATACCGTTAAAACTGCATTCTTCTCGTTATGGAATCGAATTTTTTGACGAATATCCATTTTGTAAATATGGTCACTACCAAAAACACAAACAATTTTAGCGGGGTCTGATTCGATAAATTGTATGTTTTGATAAATAGCATCAGCTGTACCGCTGTACCAATGTTTACCTGTACGCATTTGTGCAGGAATTGCATCGATAAACGTATCGGTAAAGCTGTTCAGCTCCCACGCCATACGTAAGTGCTCATTAAGTGATTGAGATTTAAATTGCGTTAATACATAAATACGCAATAAATCAGAGTTAACAAAGTTATTAAGCACACAATCAATTAAACGATAACTTCCTCCAAAAGGAACTGAAGGTTTAGTACGTGATTGAGTTAAAGGGTAAAGACGTGAGCCTTCGCCACCAGCTAAAACCATTGAGAGAACTTTTGGCATGATAAAAACCTATATTTTATATAATGTAAAAAATCACTGTTTTAATTAGCAATTATTTAAAACCTACACGGCTACCTTTTGCTATAACAACAATGCCATTTTCTGATACGGTAAAGTGCTTACGATCTTCTTCTAAATCTTCACCAATAATAGTACCTGGGGCAATCTCAACATTTTTATCTAAGATAACGTTAGTTAATCGTGCTCCTTCACCTATTTTAGCTTTGCCTAAAAAGACGCAGCCTTTGATATGTGAGCCTGAGCCTAAGCGACTTCTGAATCCTAAAACTGAATTTTCAATCGTTGCACCATTAATATATGAACCTGCGCCAATGTGAGATTTAGAAACATGAGTTTCCGTATCACCTTGGTCATGAAACGTTGCTGGCGGCAATGGTGGATGATAAGTATGTAAAGGCCAGTTTTTGTTATATAACGAGATCGCTTGATCGTCACTTAGCAGATCCATATGAGCTTCCCAATAGGAATCTATGGTACCTACATCTCGCCAATAGGCATGTTCAGGCTCACCTTCAATTTTATTATCACTGAAGTTATAAACGTGTACTTTACCTTGAGGAAATAACTTCGGAATAATATCTTTACCAAAGTCGTGGCTTGATCCTTCTGTTACTGCATCAATATCAAGTTCTTTTATTAAAATATCTGATTTAAAAATATAATTTCCCATTGAGGCAAGTACGTGATCAGGGTCCCCGGGAATTGTTTTTGCTTCTTCAATTGATGGTTTTTCTGCAAATCCTATCATGCGGCCTGCTTCATCTATTTCTATGATGCCAAAATGATAAGCGTGCTGTTTTTGTACTCGAATCGCTGCAACAGTTAAGTCACTACCAGTGTTTTTATGGTGATCAACCATTTGCTGAACATCCATTTTATAAATATGGTCGCTGCCAAAAATGCATACATGATCAGCTCCGCTTTTAGTGATAAAGCGAGAGTTTTGATAAATGGCATCAGCAGTACCAGAGTACCAATTTTTATTTACTCGTTGTTGTGCAGGAACCGCTTCGATGAAACGATCTGAAATACTTGAAAGTCGCCATGCACGACGAAGATGAATATTTAACGACTGAGATTTAAATTGCGTCAGCACATAAATCTTCATTAAATCAGCATTTACAAAATTATTTAATGCAAAATCTACTAATCGATAGTTACCACCAAAAGGCATAGCTGGTTTAGTTCTGGTTTGAGTTAGTGGGTATAAACGTGAGCCTTCGCCCCCAGCAAGAATCATAGCTAGAATGCCAGCCATAAGTGTCTCCATATATTTAGGAAAGGGAAGTTATGTCTTTTGACATAACACCTGTGCAACTAATCTAAATGTAGCCTGAAGACACTAACAAAAATAG
Organism: Psychromonas algarum; assembly: GCF_004376845.1. Lineage (GTDB taxonomy): Bacteria > Pseudomonadota > Gammaproteobacteria > Enterobacterales > Psychromonadaceae > Psychromonas. The sequence continues at coordinate 330,928 of NZ_SNUW01000002.1, read as the reverse complement.
TGAGGGAATAAAATGTGACTTTGATTATTATTTGATACAGCTCAATACTTTAAACTTATTGTTTTGTACATTTTCTATAAAACTTTTGTACGTTGATATCAAAAGCGGCTCATAACGTAAAAATTTATTGGCTACAATTGTTAATGAACCCTTTTTCTTTAAATGTTTAAATGATTGATTTATAAAGGTTTCTGCTGCTTCGTAGTTGGTTTTTTGACCCGAGTGAAAAGGTGGGTTTGAAAGTAATAAATCATATTCTTTTTGTACGTTTGAAAAAACGTCTGAAGCAAACACATTGGCATTTAAAGCGTTTTTCTCCAATGTTAGTTTGGCACTGGCTAATGCGTAAACATTTACATCAATTAAATCTAATGACAATTGAGGGTTCTTCTTTAGTAAATAACATGAGAGTACGCCTGCCCCACAGCCAAAATCCAACCCATCTCCTGTTAACTCATTAGGTAGATTATTGAGTAATAATTCACTTCCTTTGTCTAATTCACCAAAGCTAAATACACCTGGCAAAGAGCAAATTGTGAGTGATATCCCATTTAGGTTTAGCTGGTAATCTTTGATCCATTGCTGTTGATCAAAAGTGGCCACCGTTTTACTCAGTTGTCCGTAAATAATGCTGCAGTGTCGTGCTGAGTCAATTGCATTACTATGTTCGGCATAAGGTTTTAATAAATTACCAACACTTTTTATTCCGCACTTTTTTTCACCCACTAAAATTATGTCTGCATTTTCTTTTAAATACGGGGTTAGGTTGGCAAGTAAATATTCAATTTCATTTTTTGCTTTAGGAATATAAATTAATAGCAGATCAAACTTTTCTTGATCCTCTTTTGGCTGATAATTATCAGTAAAATGGATATCTGAAGTTGTTAGTTTATTTTTTAGTTTGTCATAATAGCGATAATCGTTAAAACAAAAACAGCTTGATGATGCTATTGTTTGTAATTGAATTGGGTAATCGTCATCTATATTGCCAGCAACTAATATAGACTTACCTGAAAATAATGACTCGTTACGTTGTAAAACTTGGCTTGGATTTGAGAAAGCTTGACTAGATGCCATTATTAATTCCTATTACAGCTTATTATTAAAAGCTTTAAATTATGGTGTTGTGTATGAGTAGAGCAGCATTATATTGTTATTTTAATGATTACTCACCTACTCAGGGAAAATAGTTTGTCACAAGGATGTTATGAAGTTTACTAATAAATTTACTTTTATTACTAGTGCGATAGTACTCACGTGTATTGTCTTGATACTTGCTGGTGGTGTGGTGAGTTTGCGCGCATTGGCATTTAAATATCATCAACAACGTATTGATAGCGTGATTCATATTATTGAAAGTCAGATAGAGAAACAAACGAAGGTAACCGAATTTGATCATTGGCTACCGGATGTTTTAGATGCATCAGGTATTGTCCGCTTAGAGGTAATACATAACGATGTGACTGTTTATAAAAGTTATTATGAAAGTCGTCAGTATTACCCCTCGGATAGTTTGCTACGTTATTCCCATGAATTAGAGCACTATCCTGGTGTTGAATTGGTTTTACATACTCGACAGCCATTTTCAGATATTAAGTTTACTTTCTGGCCTTTAGCTGGCGTGAGTATTGCCATTTTTTTAAGTTTAAGTTTGTTATGGTTTGCTTTACGTTGGATTAAACGTTCTTTTCATGGCGCTGAATTATTAGAGCGCCGTGCTCGTTATTTATTACAAAATAACCCAACTGCCCGTTTTGCTCAGCAAGGTGAGTGGCCTAAAGCTGTAAGTAAAGCATTAGATGTATTATCCGAAAGGCTAGAAAATAGCCGTAAAGAGCGCAGTGTGTTTGATACTCATATCCGTGGACAAGCATTTTTAGATGAAGGCACAGGTTTGGGTAACCGGCTTGCTTTTGAAAATAGACTAGATGCCGTTGCTATGGATGAAAACTTTTCATCAAATACACTGATGCTGATCAGCTTAACTGAACTGAGTAATGTTAAGTATCAATTTGGTGTTGCTGAAGAAGAAAAGATGATTCAACAGATGGTGGATATATTGCGCAACTTCTGTGAACGCTACAATGATAGCTTTTATGGACGCACTCAAAAATCTGAATTTGTTATTATCTTGCCGCAAATGTCTTACGCTGAAACGGAAGTTGCCGCTAAGCAATTAACTAAGTTACTTTATCAATTGCAATTGCCTGAGGAATCGTTAATTGAAAACTTTTTCCATGTGGGAGTTGTTAACTTTCCTTTTGGCTCCAAACCAATGCATATTATTGATGATGTGAATCGTTCTTTATTAGTTGCAGAGCACCAAAAAGTAAGTGGTTGGCATTTATCAGATGAAGATCTAAAACATACTGTGATTATTAAAGGCACTGTGCGCTGGCGTGCATTGTTAACTGATGTTCTAGAAAAGCAAGCACTGCTCATATATCGACAACATGTAATACAGCGTGATGCTATGACTATTTTATATTCAGAGTTATGGCCTCGCATTAAAGGTTATCAGCAAGAAATTATAGCTGCTGGAACTTTTATGCCAATGGCTGAAAAATGTGGTTTGAGTGATCAAATAGATCGTCAAATGTTAGAGAAAATATTAGCTTTATTAATCATGCGAGGTGAGGTTTCTGAACCTATTGCGGTTAATTTAGGATCTCATTTATTAATGAATAAAGAAAACCATAAATGGTTTATGTTTGAATTAATGCAACAGAGTCGACAAATTCGTCATAATTTAGTGATTGAAGTTTCTGAGCATCTCATCGAAAAAGATTATTTTTCATTGCGTTCTGCTTTGATCGCCTTACAAAAAATAGGCTGTAAAATAGCGATTGATAATGTAGGGAAGTCAGTTGTTAATACAGAATATATTTTAGATTTTAATATTGATTATTTAAAATTACATGCCAGTTTAATACGTGATATTCATATGCGGAAAACCAACCAAGTGGCGATACAAAGTTTAATGGCAAGTTGCTTAAATAGTCATGCAAAAGTCATTGCAGTTGGTATTGAGACTGATTTGGAGTGGGATTGTTTGTTGCAACTGGGGATTTATGCAGGGCAAGGCTCTATATTTTCTACACCACAACAAATGAATATCTAATAGCAAATTTTTAGCTTTTAAAAACCGTATTTATTTTTTAGCTAATACGGTTTTAAGTGAAATGTTTTTCATGGTTAATATTTTTTCTGTTCTTTTAAACCTGCTAAACCTTGTAAACCACCCGTGTGTAATGCAACGATATTAGCACCTGTAACAAAGTAATCTTGTTCAATTAATTGCCATAATGCATAAAGCATTTTCCCCGTGTAAATAGGTTCAATGGGGACTTTTGTTTGCTGTGTAAATTGAATACAAAAATCAGACAAATCTGCAGATACTTTTGCATATCCTCCTTCGTGAAATTGAGTATGTAAATGCCAATTGAGTTGTTTTGATTGAGGTACAAAGTCAGAGACAATCGGCGCTAAATACTGTGCATCTTTTAATACAGCAATACCGTGAACTTGTGTTGTAGGCGAATATTTTAATGCTCCACTAACCAGTCCAGATAGTGTTCCTGCGCTACCTGTTGCAGTAAAAATGTGATCAATTTTTTCACTGCTTTGTGTTATTAATTCAGCTATAACTTCTTCTACTCCAGGGATGGCAAGATAATTACTTCCTCCCTCAGGGATTATAAAAGTATTAGGAAATTGTAATTGTAAATTTTCAAGGAAGTCACTTTGTGTTTTTAGTCGATAAGTTTTCCTATCAACAAAGTTTAATTGCATGCCCCATTTTTTAGCTTGAGATAATGTTGGGTTTTTTATGTAGTGCTCCTCACCTCGAATAATACCTCTTGCTTTAAATTTCAAATGATACGCAGCGGCAGAAAGTGCGTGAATATGATTAGAATAAGCTCCACCAAAACTGAGTAACTGGTCAATGTTATTCGCTTCTGCATGTAGTAAGTTGTATTTTAGTTTTCGCCATTTATTACCTGAAATTTCGGGATGTAATAAATCATCTCGTTTGATAGATAAAGTGAGATTTCTAGCGGTTAATAATGGATGAGTAATTTTTTGTAATGGACTATGGCTTATATTTTCATTTAAAAATTTTTCTATAAAACCCATCAAATTCTCCTATATATCTCAAAAAAAATATATTGTTTTCTGTATAATAATTTTATTAAATTGACTATTCTATCCATAGCTTAAACTATTGTTATAGTCTTGATATATAAATTATTATTGGCACTTTATAAGGCATTATCGCTTTTATGTTTAAAAATATTTTTCCTGGTCGTATAAAAAGTACTATTAGCATCTATTTAGGGATGCATAAAGTGGCTATTTGTGAAGAAAAAAATGGTCAAGTAACGCTTATTGCAGGTGAGTTTATTCAGTCTGATGCTGAATGGCCAGCCGTGATTAAAAAAATGGTGGCTAAGTATGCTCTAAAACATGTGAACGTGTCTGTTGTGATTGCCAAAAATTTCTATCAAACTTTTGATATTGATAAACCTCAATTAGAGGAAAAAGAATTATTAGCGACCTTGCCTTTTACAATTAAAGATTTGGTGTCTGAAAGTGTTTTTGATCTTGTTGTCGATTATTTTGATAAACCACAACAAGTGCGTAAAAATCCACAAATTACCATTGTATGCTTACCAAAGTCACGTGTAATTGCTATTCGCGAAATATTAAGCAATAACGATTTAATACTCAAGCGTGTGACTACTGAAGAAATGGCAGCTTGCCAATTATTTGAAAATAGTGATGAAGCAAATATTTTGCTTTCTCAGCAAGGAAACGAATTACTTTTATCTGTCGTTAAAAATAGCCAATTATACTTTTCGTTGCGTATTCGTGGTTATAACGAATATTTGCCTATGATATTAGAAAATGTTGAAAGCCAGCTTGTTGAGGGACTGAGTTTGGAAATTCAACGTGCGTTAGATTACATAAACTCACAATTGGGTATACAAACTATTGGTTGTTTATATTTAGCATTGCAATGCCCTGATATTCAGCTGTTATCTGAAAAATTAGGGAGTTATCTTGATAAAACTGTTCAACCGTTTGATGAGCAATATGATTATCACTTTCTCTTTGCTTATGGTGGTTTTAATAAGGGATTAGCAGAATGAAAACAACACTTAATCTCTACCACGAAAGTTGCCGAGAGAGAAAACTAAACTTTAACTTTGCCCAGTTTATTGTATTGCTTATTGTTTGTATTTTGTTAGTAGGTCTTATTAAAGGTGTATTAGTAAATGAAGCGCATGAAATGGCAGAAAAGAAAACTGCTGCCGATGCTAAATTACTTGCAAAGAAACATGAATTATCGCAATTGTTAGTACAGCTACAAGCAAATAGAGTACCTGAAGAAAAACTAAGAAAGAAAGAACATTTGAGCAAGCAAGTTGCTGATAAACAGCGTTTAGTTACGAATTTGAATCAAATAGATTTAGGGTTGGTTGTTAGTTTTTCTGAATTAATGTTAGGACTATCTAAGGCTGATACAGAACAAATTAGTCTTTCTGAGTTTTCAATTGTTAACGGTAAGCTAAATATTAAAGGACAAGCATCGTATAGTGATTCAGTGCCTCGTTGGCTAACTCGTGTTCAAGCAACAACTGAATTACATATGGTGTCATTTACAACTGTTGATATTACCCAACAGAAAAATATCTTTCTATTTGAGTTAAGTAATATTGGCTTAAATAAAAAAACCAAGGATAGGAAATAATGAGAAGCTTTGATATTAAAGCGTTAGATAATCAATTTAAACAACTTACTCAACGAGAAAGAGTGAGTTGTTTTGCTGCATTATTAATTTGTACCTTGGCTGTTATTTATTTTTGGATGCTTGACCCTGCCGCGATTGCAACCACAAAAGCAGAAAAACAGCTTCAATCAACTTATACACAGCAATCTGCTGTTGATAATGAAATAGGGCAAGTCAAGTTGCGTTTGCAAGACGATCCTATTAAAAGAACAGATCAAGAGATAGTCGCGTTACAACAAACATTAACTTCTTTAAATGGGCAACTAAGCGAACGTTTAGGGAAATTTATTGCTGCTGATAAAATGGCTGAAGCACTTTCTCGGGTGTTAGCAAAAACGCCTGGTATTAAAATTAATTATTTAACTTCACTACCAGTTCAGTTATTTGATACTGATCCAGATGCAGCCGATAAGGATAAATCGGCACCGTTTTATAAACATAGTTTAGAGTTGCAGTTGACCGGTAATTATAGTGCTGTATATCAGTACTTATACAATTTAGAGAGCCTGCAAGATGAGTTTTTTTGGTATTCTTTAAAGTATGAAGTGACTAAATACCCATTAGCGAGTATCACTTTGCAAGTTTATACACTCAGTAATCAACAGGATTTAGTCAGTGGTTAAATATATCATTTCAATTTTAATCTTTAGTTTCAGTAGCGCTGCATTTGCAGAAAACGTGGTGTCACTCTCAACTGAAGAGAATAATGTAGAAAAGGCAAAGATTGTTAGTGACCCTACATTACCTCTTGGTTATAAAGCTAAAGTAAATAATAAAAAAGTTTATCGTCCACGTTTGCCTGTGTTGCAAAGCATTATTGTAGATAAAAGAACACAGCGAGCGGTGATGAACAATAAATCTTACGAAGTTGGTCAAAAAGTAGGTGGATATGAAATCAGTCGAATTGAAAAAGAGGCCGTATATCTTACTTATCGCTCCAAAATTTACGCTGTTAGCCTTTATTCAAATTCTGAGCGGTTCTCTCAATAAACGACTTAAAAATTTAATGGACTAAATACATGAAAAAAATCATTTTATTAACTTGCAGCTTATTTATATTGTCAGGTTGCCAAATCACTCAGAAGAATACAGCGAAAGATCAGAAAGAAGTGCTTGACCAAGCGCTTGTGGATGACGCCGGTGCCGATACCCTCATTCTTCCCGCTGACATCGAAGCAGAATTGTATGCAGATTTAGAGACTGAAACTGTATTAGATGAAGTGGAAGATAAACGAATTAATATCTCTGCTCGTGATGTAGATGCCCGTGTTTTCTTTGCTTCATTAATCAATGATTCAACTTATAGTGTGGCTATTCACCCTGATGTTTCAGGTACTATTACCCTGTCTTTAAGTGAAGTAACCTTACCTGAAGCATTAGCTGTTATTGAAAATATGTACGGATATGAAATTAAGCAATCAGGTCGTGTTTACCATATTTACCCGGCGGATATGCGTATTGCTAGTTTTACATTAGATTACCTATTTATGAATCGAGCAGGTGGTTCACGCACAAGTGTTTTATCTGGTCATTTAAGTAGCCAAAATGATGATGACGATGATAATGATGATAGTTCTTCAGGTTCATCTTCACGTTCATCATCTGCTCTTGGAAATGATGAATTCCTTGGTGAATTTAATAGTGGTGGGTTAGATGATGGTACTGAAATCACAACCATTACGAGTACTAATTATTGGGCTTACCTTGAGTCAAAATTAAAAACTTTACTAAAAAAATATGGTAAACGGGATATTATTATTAGTCCTATGTCTGGTGTTGTGACGGTACGAGCATTACCAAATGAAATACGTGAAGTACGAGATTTCTTAGAAAAAGAAACGGATCATCTGAATCGCCAGGTTATTTTAGAAACTCAAATTATTGAAGTAACATTAAGTGATGAATATCAACAAGGTGTGAGCTGGAGTAATATCCCTGCTGTGGCGGGGGGGGCAACCTCTAACGTTCTATTTAACAGTACTCACCAACTAGCTGATAGTTTGATACAAAGTACGATCGGTGGCGGCGGTACAGCAGCTTTCTCAAACGGGAACTTCTCTGCAGTTGTCTCTCTTTTAGAAACACAAGGTGACGTAAACGTCTTATCTAAACCACGTATTACTGCGATGAATAATCAAAAAGCAGTTATTAAGGTTGGTAGTGATGAGTATTTTGTTACTGATGTTTCAACAACTACCGTAAGTAATGGTTATGGTAGTGATACTATTTCTCCTAGCATCGAATTAACGCCTTTCTTCTCTGGGATTTCATTAGATGTAACACCAAAAATTAGTGACGATGACACAGTATTATTACATGTTCACCCTGCAATTATTGATGTTGAAGAGCAAGTTAAAACCATCAGTTTTGGATCGTCATCTATCAACGATTTAACTTTGCCGCTTGCTAAGAGTGATGTACGTGAATCAGATACTGTGGTTAAAGCAAAATCAGGTGATGTGATCGTTATTGGTGGCTTAATGAAAACAATGCAGAAGGATGTTGTTTCAAAAGTACCTTTTATAGGTGATATTCCTTGGCTTGGTGAGTTCTTTACAAACCGTCAAAAAGTACAATACAAGACAGAACTTGTGATCTTAATGAAACCTCAAATCGTGAAAAAAAATACTTGGAAGCAAGAAATTAAAAAATCATCAGAATTAGTTGAAAAGTGGTACCCGTCTAAATGATCTATTTACAGCATTTTGGTCTAGATAAAACGCCGTTTTCATTAACCGCAGACCCTGATTTTTTTATTGATTTTATTCCACATAAAGAAGCATTAGAAGTGATCACAACTGCACTCTCTTTAGGTGAAGGTATTCTCAAAATTACTGGTGAAGTTGGGACCGGTAAAACATTATTATGTAATAAATTACAGAGTGAATTATCTGAACAATATTTAGTTTGTACTATTGATAATCCCTATTTAAGTGCACATGAATTACGTTCTGCATTAGCGCTACATTTAGGGATTGATAAAAATCAATTAGATGACCAGTTTTTATTGACGGGTATTATTAAAGAAAGGTTATTAGCCTTACTTGCAGCAGGTAAAAAAGTATTAGTACTGGTTGATGAAGCGCAAGCCTTGCCAGATGCTTCTTTAGAAGCGTTACGTTTGTTTTCAAATTTAGAAACGGGTCCTGATAAATTATTACAAGTTGTTTTATTTGGACAGCCAGAATTAGATGTACGTTTAGGTGAAAGTCAATTACGCCAATTACGCCAACGGATCACTTTTTCGTATCAACTACGTGCATTGTCTGAATCAGAAATTGAACATTATATTCAGCAACGTCTAATGCGTGCAGGTTATCGTGGTGTGGCATTATTTAATCGCAAAGTATGTAAAAAAATTAGTCAAGCTAGTCGTGGTATTCCGCGTTTAATTAATGTGCTTTGCCATAAAGCGTTAATGATTAGCTATGGTCGACAACATTACACTATTACTCAAAAATTAATTAAAGAGGCGGTAGAAGATACTGAAGATGCTTACCCAGTACCTAGTCTAGGACGTTGGTGGGTAATTTTATTTTTGTTTGCTGTGATTAATGCATTATTGATAATGTGGTGGAAAGGATTGTTATGAGTATTATCAACAATATGCATAAAGACTTAGGGAAATCTGGTGACGTTCAGCCTGTGTTATCTGGCTTACCAAAACAGAAATCTAAGCAAAAAATATTATTACTGAGTGCCATTACATTTTTAGTTTTATGTGCTGTGGCATTAACCGTTATTATTGTGATTACTGAAGGCAACGAAACGAATTCAGCTAATTATATCGTAACAGAAAGATCGCCAGTTTCAGGGGCAAAAGAATCAGAACTTCAGGGGATTAAAATGGTTTCTCCTGAGCAAATTTATCAAGATTTAGAATCAAAAAATCAATTAGTGGAAGCTCCTTTTTCAACTAATGAAAATACTACAAATGATAAAACCTCTAATGATCCTGAACCATTCCAAGTAGTTAAAAATACCCTCCCTAAAGCTGCTTCAAAAACAACTGTCGAATCTGCATCCGACTTACCGAAAGCATTGCCTGAATCAGCGGTTGTTGTTGGTGAGGAAAAAGCGAAAGTAGTAGAGCCTAAACAAAAGGCGGTAGTTAAAAAAGCTAAACCTGTTGTTAAAACACCCAAAGCAGTAGCACCTAAAATAAATAAAATTGCTGAAACTCAACCTGTAAAAGCGCCTCAGTCTACAAGAGCTGCTCGTCCTGAAACATTAGCACCTGGGCACTTAAGTATTGAAGATGCACAACTGACGGATTTACAGCTTGCCAATATTTATTTAAAAGAGGCAAAAAAAGCGCAAGAAAATGGTCATAACGATTTAGCGGCTGAAAAATGGGAAAAGGCATTAAATGTTAAACCTGATTTAAATGAAGTTCGTAAATCACTCGCTATGTATTATTACAGTCAGGGTGATATTGATAAAACGACTACAGTTTTAAAAAAAGGTGGATTGATTTCACCTGAATATTCAGACTTTAATTTAATGTTGTCACGCATTGCTTTAAAAGAAAATGATCCTCAAAAAGCCTTTTTATATCTTGAACAAAATCCACCCAAAGTGGAGGGGAATGTTGATTATTACGTGAGTCATGCGATCCTTGCTCAAAAATTTAAAATGTATGAGCGCTCAGAGGAATTATATAAAAGTTTACTTACGCAGCGTCCGACTAATGGACGTTGGTTGATGTCTTTGGCTATCTCGCTGGATAGACAAAGTAAAAAAGCGGAAGCGATAGCTTCTTATCAAAAAGCCTTAAAACAGACTGATTTATCAATAAACGCTAAAGATTATATTACTAAGCGTCTCGCTTTTTTAAGTAAGGAGTAAACAATGCAGCCAGATGGAAAGCAGCCAAAGTTAAAAATGCGTTTAGGTGATTTATTAGTTGTTGAAAAGTTAATTACTGAAGCTCAATTGCAGCATGCTTTAAAAGAGCAGCGAGTATTAGGTTTAAAATTAGGGGCGACTTTAATATACCTTGGTTATCTCAGTGAAGAGCAAATTCTTACTTTTTTATCTCGTCAATTAGGCATTCAAATTGTTGATTTATTAAAAGTTGAAATCGACCCAAATGTAGTGCCTTTAATTCCAGAGGTACATGCTCGCCGTCTTCGTGCATTAGCGATTGGAGAGCATGAAGGTAAGATCACCTTAGTTGTTGCAGATCCTGCTGATTTACAAAGTTTAGACATCTTAGCTGATCTATTAAAAGGGCGTGAATTTGAATTAAAAATTGCACGTGAAGATCAACTTATTGAATCTTTTGATCGTGTTTATCGACGTACACAGGAGATTGCATCATTTGCGGTTAAATTAAGCGCAGAGCATGGTGAAAGTTTTGGGTTTGATGCTGCAAGTATCAATTTAGAAGCAGAAGGTGCTGATGCAACCGTAATGAAGTTGCTGCACTCTTTATTTGAAGATGCGATACAAGTTGGAGCTTCTGATATTCATATTGAACCTGATGAAGAAGTATTACGTATTCGCCAGCGAGTTGATGGCATATTACAAGAAACATTACTTCCTGAAAGTGGTATAGCAAGTGCGTTAGTTTTACGTTTGAAATTAATGGCTCATCTTAATATTTCTGAAAAACGTTTACCACAAGATGGACGATTCAACCTTAAGATTAAAGGGCGCAGTGTTGATGTGCGTATATCAACAATGCCGATTCAAGCTGGTGAATCAGTGGTAATGCGATTGTTAGATCAATCTACTGGTATTTTATCATTTCCTGAAATAGGCATTCCTGAGAATTTAATTGAACGTATTACATTACAATTAAAACGTCCTAATGGCCTTATTCTTGTAACAGGTCCAACAGGTAGCGGTAAAACCACTACCTTATATTCAGCTTTAAACATGCTTAATGCACCCGGTAGTAAAATAATTACCGTAGAAGATCCAGTGGAGTATCGTTTACCTCGAGTTAATCAAGTTCAAGTAAATAGCAAAATTGGTTTAGATTTCTCAAGTGTATTACGTACGGCATTACGTCAAGACCCAGATGTTTTGTTAGTGGGTGAGATGCGTGATAAAGAAACAATGGATATAGGTCTACGCGGTGCGTTAACTGGGCATTTAGTTTTATCCACATTACATACTAATGATGCTATCAGTAGCACATTACGTTTATTAGATATGGGGGCTCCTGGTTATTTGGTAGCAAGTGCACTACGTGCAGTGGTTGCTCAGCGTTTGATCCGTCGGTTATGTAATAACTGTAAATCAGTGGTAACTCCAACTTTAGAGCAAAATATATTGCTTGAACAAATTACTACACAAAGGTTATCAGATGTTGATTTCCATGCTCCACAAGGTTGCCAACGTTGTCACTATACTGGTTTCCGTGGCCGAATCGGTGTATTTGAATTGTTAGAGTTGGATGAGAAAATGATCGCTGCATTACGTCAGGATGATACGCAAGGGTTTAGCGTCGCCGCTAAGCAGTCTGTATTATTTCAGCCTTTAGCATTATCTGCGTTAGATTATGCAAAACAAGGAATTACTTCTTTGGATGAAGTGTTTAAATTAGTGGATCGTTTTGAAATACATGACAAAAAACAGGAGTATTCAACGCAGGAAGCATCAAGTTCTGAGCGTGCAGCAGAAAAAGATCCTAACCTGTTAGATTTTGAATAATTATGCCAATTTATAAATATGCAGGACGCGATCAATACGGTAAAGCTGTTACTGGAGAGCTAGAGGCTATTTCAAAGGATAGTGCTCTAGAATTAGTTATGGCACAAGGTATTATGCCTAGTGAAATTACCGAGAAAGCCATTATCGAAGGGGCTTTAGATTTTTCGGCTATTTTTGCTTCGAAGGTAAAATCTGCTGAACTGATCATTTTTACACGACAAATTTATTCATTAACAAAAGCTGGGATCCCAATCCTAAGAGCAATTAATGGTTTAGCTGAATCTACACATTCTAAGTTATTAGCAGATACGCTATTCGACATATTAGAAAATATGAAAAATGGTCATTCATTATCGGTGGCAATGGGGGCTCATCCTCGAGTTTTTTCACAGTTATATGTTTCTCTTGTGCAGGTTGGTGAAAATACCGGACAATTAGATAATATATTTTTACAGTTAGCGGAATATATAGAGCAAGAAGTAGAAACAAAAAAACGTATTAAAAGCGCAATGCGCTATCCAAGTTTTGTTTTAATCGCATTAGCATTTGCAATGGTTATCCTGAATATTTACGTTATTCCTACCTTTGCGAGTATGTTTGCAAAATTTCATGCTGAATTACCTTGGAGTACTAAGTTATTGCTTAGCACTTCTTCTTTCTTTGTTAACTATTGGCCATTTATGCTGGCATTTTTAATTGCCGTTATTATTGCTATTAAGCTTTGGTTAAGTACAGATAAAGGCGCTTATCAGTGGGATCGCTGGAAATTACGCATTCCAGTAGTTGGTTCGGTTATTGAACGTTCTTTGTTAGCTCGTTTTTCTCGTAGCTTTGCGATGATGTTAAGAGCGGGTGTACCGTTGAATAATGCACTCTATTTGATTGCATTTGCAGTTGATAATGATTATTTAAAAGAAAAAATGCTGGCAATGAGAACCGGGATTGAAGCTGGTGATACTTTATTAAAAACAGCCACTAATGCAGGTTTATTTACCCCTTTAGTATTGCAGATGATTGCAGTTGGTGAAGAAACAGGACAGGTTGATGAGCTTTTAAATGAATCTGCTGATTTTTATGAACGAGAAGTGGATTACGATTTAAAAAACATGACTGCCAAAATTGAACCTATTTTAATATCAATCGTTGCTGTGATGGTTCTTATTTTAGCGCTTGGCATCTTCACTCCTATGTGGGGAATGATGGGGGCAATGAAAGGTGGTTAGTGGTTGAGCACTTACCCATTTGAAATGTAATTGTTTTTAAACAACCTTTTTGTCTAAAGGCATCACAATAATTAAGTTAAACTACTACCTCAAATTAATTAACAGAGAAGACGTGAATATTATGGATGATTTATACGTACAGGCAATAACTGTGTTTTTAGGTTTTTTTGCAGTAATGAACCCTATTGCTAATACTGCTGCTTTTGCTGGCTTAGTTGGCGATAAAAGTAAAGCGGAGCAAATTAAAATTGCTGCTAAAGCATTAATTGTGACTTTTATTGTTATTCTTACTTTTTCACTTCTTGGTAAAGCGATTTTTCATCTGTTTGGTATTACGCTTTCAGCCTTAAGGATCACCGGTGGCATATTAGTCTTTTTAATCGGTTACCATATGTTAAATGGTAAAGCTTCTAAATTACATTCAGGCAAAGATGAAAGTGATAATGGAAGTGATGGTTCAGAAGCAGATATTGCTATCTCTCCTTTAGCTATTCCTCTACTCGCGGGACCAGGTACCATTGCTACAGCAATGAATTATTCATCTGCTGGTGGTCTTTCTGGCATTATTGTCACGGTTTCTGTATTTGCAGTGTTATGCCTTATTACTTTTGTTTGTTTTGTTTTTAGTTCAAATATTTTATCCGTGATCGGCAAAAATGGATTGAGTATGGTAACTCGTTTAATGGGACTTATTTTAGCTGTGATTGGTATGCAAATGCTAATTGTTGGTGTGACAGATGTTGTTGCGAGCATGCATTAATAACGATTTAATTCAATTGTTAGTACTCACTTACTAGCAATGTTCTTTGATAATGCTATTTAATTTAATGTGTTATCAAAGAATAACTCTTTTACCTGCTCTTAATTATTAAGCAAATCAATTTTGTAGCTGCTCATATTACATCTCTATTTATTTCTTGCCTATATCGATGTCCTTGATAAATGATACCAATGGTATTTCGCATGTGTTCTAAGTTTTACCTAGAAAAAACAATTCAATCGGTGAAAATTATAACGATCAAGTGAATTGTTTTAAGCAATAAATTTGATCTGCTATTTACTGCAATTGTTATGCGCTAGTTTATTTACTTCAATATGCAACCGATCTTCTTTTTTATTCCATGTAATTAGTCTTAATTTCTAAAAAATAGCTTAGCTTGTGATGGTCACTACAAATTAATTATTAAAATGATTAATTTATCATATCTAAATGGCAATTTTTTGGCTTGTTACTAACCTCATGATAATGAGTGAAGCTTAATTCATTTTTAGTTTCAACTATTACCCCGCAAATTGTTTAATCCTAATCTACATGGAGTTGAAAATGCTGAAGTCCTTTTATAAAAGTACCTTAATTGCAACGGTTGTCATGTTTACAAGTGCCAGTGCGTTTGCTGCAGATAAAGTTTATAGATTGAAATTAGCTGAATCTTGGGGGCCTAATTTCCCGATATTTGGTGATTCAGTTAAAAATATGGTGAAAATGGCTGATGAAATGTCCAATGGCCGTTTAAAAATTCGTGTTGATTCTGCAAATAAGCATAAAGCGCCATTTGGTGTTTTTGATATGGTGAAAATGGGGCAGTATGATATTGGGCATTCAGCAAGTTATTATTACAAAGGTAAAGTACCTAATACCTTGTACTTTACTACTATGCCATTTGGTATGACTGCAATGGAGCAATATGCTTGGTTTCAATATGGTGGTGGTCAGGAGTTAATGAATGAAGTATATGCAGAGCATAACTTAGTTCCTTTTCCTGGCGGTAATACTGGAGTGCAAATGGGCGGATGGTTCCGGAAGGAAATTAAGACGGTTGATGATCTTAAAAACCTAAAAATGCGAATTCCTGGTTTTGCAGGGGAAGTCTTAGCTAAGTTAGGTGCTACACCAGTTAACATTCCACCAGGTGAGCTTTATACATCTTTAGAGCGTAACACTATCGATGCGTTAGAATGGGTTGGACCGTCGCTTGATTTACGTATGGGCTTCCATAAAATTGCTCCTTATTACTACATGGGCTGGCATGAACCTGCTACTGAGTTGATGTTTATTGTGAATAAAAAGAAATTAGCATCGTTACCTAAAGATTTGCAGACAATTTTGGAAGTAGCAATGCGCAAAGCCTCTTATGATATGTATGTTCAATCATATGCTGAAAGTGCTAAAAACTGGGCGGTAATGAAATCAGAATATCCTGATATCCAAGTTAAAACTTTCCCTCCAGCTGTTATTAGTGCAATGAAAAAAGCCAATGATGAAATATTAACTGAAAAATCTAAAGAAGATCCTATGGCCGCTAAAATTATTAAATCTCAACAAGATTATTTAAAACTAGCGCGAGTTTGGACTGATATTTCTGAATTTGGTTACCTTGAAAGCACGAAAGAATAAATAACATATTTTAAAAAGGCTACGTTCTGTAGCCTTTTCTTTTTTATTTCTCTGTATCAATAAAAGGAATTATCTTTGATGGAAGGTCTACAAAACGTCTTTGATCGTTTTTCTGATTTTATCGGCAAAATGGCCGCTACATTGATGATATTGCTATTGGTCAATGTATTTTACGATGTTGTCGCTCGTTATTTCTTTAAGTCTAGTTCTATTGGTTTACAAGAGCTTGAGTGGCACTTATTTGCTTCTATGTTTTTATTGGGTATTGCCTATACCTTAAAAGAAGAGGGCCATGTACGGGTTGATATTTTGTATGAAAAGTTGAGTGGAAAAAAGCAAGCGTGGATTAATACCTTAGGTTGTTTATTTTTTATTCTGCCTTTTTGTGCATTGATTATCTGGTATGGCTATGACTTCACTCTTGAATCCTATCAGTTAGATGAAACAAGTGGCGACCCTGGTGGTTTGTCACATCGTTGGTTAATTAAAGCAATGATCCCCCTGTCAGCTCTGATGATTATTTTCAGTGCCTTGGGTGTATTAATAAAAAATCTGCGTTGTATTTTTGAGCAAGATAGCTAAAAGGGATTTTTCATGATTGGCATTATTATGTTTGGTGTAGCCTTAGTGCTGCTATTAACAGGTTTTCCCGTTGCATTTGTCTTTGCTGGTGTAGCGTTAGTTTTTGGGGTGTTTGCGGAGGGTTTTGAGCTATTTGCTTTTATGCCATATCGTATTATGAGTATCATGGAAAACTCTATTATGATGGCTGTACCTATGTTTATTTTCATGGGGAATGTATTACAAAAAACTAAATTAGCAGAGCAATTATTAGAAGCAATGGGGCAGTTGTTTGGCCGTATTCGAGGCGGTGTTGCTGTTTCTACTATTTTAGTGGGTTGTTTGTTAGCAGCTTCTACAGGGGTAGTTGGTGCTTCGGTTGTTGCAATGGGTGTTATCTCTTTACCGGTAATGCTGAAATATAATTATGATAAAAAATTAGCGACTGGTGTTATCTGTGCATCGGGGACTTTGGGACAAATCATTCCTCCTTCTATCATCTTAATTATCCTTGGCGATGTTATGGGAGTACCTGTTGGTGACCTCTTTAAGTCAGCCCTTTTACCGGGGGCGATGTTAGTTGGTGCTTTTATATTATACGTATTAATTTATGCTTATTTTAAACCTGAATCTGCACCTGCATTACCTGAGTCGGAATCAGCGGGACATGGTGTTAAACCTTGCTGGAATGCATTTAAGGCAATTGCTCCACCCTTAGCATTAATTTTTGCGGTACTTGGTTCTATATTTTATGGTATTGCAACTCCTACTGAGTCTTCTGCAATTGGTGGTGCGGGAGCTATTTTATTAGCTATGTTATATAGACAGTGCTCATGGAAAGTTTTATGGGAGTCATCTAAAGAAACCGTTAAAGTCACTTCTATGGTTTTTGCTATTTTTATTGGCGCAACAGCATTTTCGATGGTCTTTTCTTACACCGGAGGAGAGGAAATTATTGAAGAGCTAATGTTTAGTTTACCTGGTGAAAAATGGGGATTTTTAATTATCTCTATGTTGGTGATTTTAGTGCTAGGTTTCTTTATCGATTTTGTAGAAATCTCATTTATTGTTGTGCCTATGTTATATCCTGTTGCTCAATTAATGGGGATCGATTTAACTTGGTTTGCTATTTTAATTGCAATGAACCTACAAACCTCCTTCCTCACTCCACCCTTTGGGTTTAGTTTATTTTATTTAAAAGGAGTGGCACCACCTCAAGTGAAGACTACGGATATTTATAAAGGAGTTATTCCCTTTATTCTGATACAACTATTAGTACTTTCTTCGATTATTGTTTTCCCCGGCTTTTATGGATTTGATTAAACTAAAGGTGTTATTTCAATGTTGTTAGCTTATTCGCTAGCAACATTGTTTTTCCGCGCAAAATTTAGATCTCATATTTAATGACATTGGTATTACTCTGCAGATGATACAGAATAAAGTTAATGTCTTAACATTCCGCTACTGCGCCAAAATTATTCTCTCCAGCTTTGTTATTAAATGTCTATTGTTATTAAAATATATGTAAAATGTGAGCACTTTGTTGTAAGCCTATATTCTATAAATCATATTTTTAATGAATCATCACTTATGATTCAAAATACAGTTTTAGTGCTGTTTAAAAGGAATTTAATGTTAGAAGTTATTGTTATTTATCTTGCTGCCGCTATTGCCGCTGTACCTATCGCAAAACGTCTTGGTTTAGGATCTGTTCTAGGTTATTTATTAGCAGGTATGTTAATTGGGCCGTTTATTTTAGGGTTGGTTGGCGACCAATCTGAAGTGATGCATTATGCTGAGTTTGGCGTGGTCATGATGTTGTTTTTAATTGGCCTTGAACTTCAACCTCGCCGTCTTTGGAAGTTACGTCACTCTATTGTATTGCAAGGTGGTTTACAGCTTGCGTTAACGACATTGGTGATTTGGGCTTTCTGCTATTTTGTTTTTGCTCTACGTTGGCAGACAGCATTAGCTTTGGGGGTCATGCTAGCGCTTTCATCAACCGCGATTGTTTTACAAACTTTGAGTGAAAAAGGCTGGATAAAACAACCAGCAGGTCAAAATGCATTCTCTATTTTGTTATTTCAAGATATTGCCGTGATCCCTATTATGGCTTTATTGCCGTTATTAGCATTTACAGATATTACTTCAAGCATAGAAAATCATGATAGTTTAATTATGGGATTCCCTGTTTGGGTGCAAGTTGTTATTTCTGTTCTTGTTATTAGCAGTATTTATTTTGTTGGAAAATATATTTCAACTCCTTTATTTCGTTATATTGCAGAAACAAGGTTACGCGAAATTTTTACTGTATTTGCGTTATTTTTAGTTGTTTCAATTGCATTGATAATGGAAAAAATTGGTTTATCACCTGCATTAGGTACTTTTTTAGCTGGTGTTGTCTTAGCCGAAAGTGAATTTAGACATGAATTAGAAACTGATATTGAACCCTTCAAAGGATTGCTTCTAGGATTGTTTTTTATTGCAGTGGGAGCGTCGATTGATTTTTTATTATTAGCTGAAGAGTTGCTTTTAATTGTTTATTTAGTGATCGGGCTAATTCTATTGAAAGCCTTGATTTTATATTTTATCGCGTTTGTTTTCAAATTAAAGTCAAAGCAAAAAATACTCTTTACCTTTGCTTTGGCACAGGGGGGAGAATTTGCTTTTGTATTGATTTCATTAACTGGCAGTTTGTACATATTAACGCCAGAGCAATCTAAAATAACAACCTTAGTTGTTACCATTTCAATGCTTTTTGCTCCTATCTTACTCATGCTCTATGAACGCTTCTTGTTAACCGACAAAGTAAATAATGAGTATGACGACCCTGCGCAAATTGAACCAACCAATAATGTGATAATTGTTGGTTATGGTCGCTTTGGACAAGTGGTTGGACGTTTATTAACAGCACAGGGGTATCACCTCTCTATTTTAGACCATAGTCCTGCTCAGATTGATCTGGTACGTCGCTTTGGTGTGAAAGTCTTTTATGGTGATGCTGCAAGAGGGGATTTATTGAAAGCGGCAGGAGCAAAGCAAGCTAAGTTATTAGTGATTGCGGTTGATGATGCAATTAAAGCGCTCGAAATTATTGATATTGCCCAAAAATACTTCCCTAATTTAAAAATAGCAGTTCGTGCAACTGATAGGACTCACGCTTATGAAATAATGAATAAAGGCGTTACTACTTTTAGGCGAGAAAGTTTTGATTCCGCCATTAATTTAGGTGTGGATGCGTTATCTTTATTAGGTGAAGAACCTGATGTTGCACAAAAAGCGGGGCGTTTATTTAAACAATATGATGAGAAAGCATTGCTGGAGTTGTCTTCTGTTTGGGGGGATGATAAACATTATGGTGCGGCAGTGCGCCAACATTTAGAGGATTTAAAACAGATCCTTGATAAGGACAAAGCACAACAGAAAAAATTGAATGTATGTGAAGAAGATTGGTTAGCACGTAAGGTTGTTATTAAAGATAATGTTCCAGAAAACAGTGTCTTAAAATTAAAAAAGCCTGCTTTAAAAAAACAGGCTTTTTAATGTGTCTTAGGGGGATAGTTTAAATAAAAATTATTTAACTTCTTTACCTGATGCTTGTAAATCTGCGTGGTATGAAGAGCGAACCAATGGTCCACATGCCGCATGCTCAAAACCAACTGATTTTGCCATTTCACCTAATGCATCAAACTCTGCTGGTGGAACGTAGCGCTCTACAGCAAGATGTTGCAAGCTAGGTTGCAGATATTGGCCTAACGTTAACATAGTCACACCATGAGCGGCTAAATCTTTAATGACAGTTTCAATCTGTTCATTAGTTTCACCTAAGCCCATCATTACACCTGATTTCGTTGGTACTGTTGGGTGCTGCTCTTTGAATTTTTTCAGTAATTGTAATGACCATTTGTAATCTGCACCAGGACGTACTTGCTTGTATAAATGTGGTGCTGTTTCTAGATTATGATTAAATACATCAGGTACATCTTTTTCAAAACAAGCTAATGCTTTGTCCATACGACCTTTAAAATCTGGTACTAAAATTTCAATTTTAATTTCTGGATTTAATAAACGGATTTCACGAATACAATCAGCAAAATGTTGCGCGCCACCATCACGTAAATCATCACGGTCAACAGAAGTAATAACAACATACTTGAGTTTCATATCTTTGATCGTTTCAGCTAATTTCTTAGGCTCATTTTCATCAACAGCAAGCGGTTTACCATGGCCAACATCACAGAAAGGGCAACGACGTGTACAGATATCACCTAAAATCATAAAGGTTGCAGTACCGTGGTTAAAGCATTCATTTAAGTTAGGACAAGATGCTTCTTCACATACTGAGTGCAATTTATTTTTACGTAATGCAGATTTTATTTCATTAACACGAGTATTATCAGCAGCTAATTTAATCTTCATCCAAGACGGTTTTTTTAAAATTGTATTTTTGTCTGAAGGGATCACTTTAATAGGAATATGAGACAGTTTATCTGCATCGCGTAATTTATTGCCCGCAGTTAATTGACTTGGTTTATTGTTCATTAATAAAACTCTCTATCTGTGTGTATTGTAAATTTTGATTTAATTTTTCAATCAATACCGGTGCTAATTGTGCGACAGAAGATGCTATTCCTAGATCGCGACACTGGGTCATTTCTAATCCAGCATAACCACAGGGGTTAATTTGTAAAAACGGGGTTAGATCCATATCCACATTTAATGCTAAACCATGAAACGAACAACCTTTACGAATTTTTAAGCCTAATGAGGCAATTTTTTTACCATCAACATAAACACCTGGAGCATCAGGTTTTGCAACAGCAAGTACATTATGCTCAGCCAGCAGGTCGATAATAGCTTGTTCTATGATGCTCACTAAACGACGCACATTAAAGTCTTTGCGGCGAATATTAATAAGTAGATAAGCAACCAATTGGCCTGGTGCGTGATAGGTGATTTGTCCACCTCGGTCACTTTTAACAACAGGGATATGACTATGAGTTAATAAATGTTCTGCTTTGCCTGCTAAACCCTGTGTAAAAACTGGCGTGTGTTCCACTAACCAGATTTCATCAATTGTTTTATCGTCACGTTGTTCCGTGAAATCACTCATTGATTGCCATATTTCTTGGTAGGGTTGCAGCCCTAAATGGCGAATAATTAACTTATCTTGAATTGCTGTCATAGGAAGTGGCTTATAAAATATAACGAACAAGATCGAGTTTGTTTAAATCACTGTAGATTTCTTCGATTTGTTTTTTACTTTTGACCACCACTGGAATCGCCAATGCATGGTAATTGCCTTTTGAACTAGGTTTGACGGTTGGTGCGTAATCACCTGGTACGATTTTTTGAATCACCGCTAATACATCAGGAATAAGTTGTGGATCAGCTACACCCATTATTTTAAATGATAAGCTACATGGAAATTCTAATAATTCATCAAAATGCGTATTTAATGCCATGCTTTACTCCTGAGCAAAATACATATTGAAATTAAAAAGTGAGGCTAAGCCTCACTCATAAATAATGATTCAACCTTAATAGTTAAATATTAAGGTTGAATATGGGGATCTTTTTAACCAAACCAACCAATAAATAATAATTTAATATAATCGATCATACGGCTAAAGAAACCACCTTCTTCTACTGTTTCTAAAGCAACTAAATCGTAACTTGCAACAGCTTCATCAGATAGAGTGTAATTAACTTTACCTACTACATCTCCTTTTTGAATTGGTGCACGTAATTCATTATCAATAACAAAGTCAGCTTTTAAGTTTTTAGATTGGTTGCGTGGTAATGTTAGTGTCGTATTAACAGCAACACCTAAACGAATATTGGCTTGTTTACCCATCCAGATACGTTCACTTGCTAATTGATCGCCTGCTTTATAAGGAGTTATAGTTTCAAAGAAGCGGAAACCCCAGTTAAGTAGTTTTTTGCTTTCTGTTTGACGTGCATTATCAGAGTGAGTACCCATTACAACACTGATTAAACGCATACCATCTTTAGTTCCTGATGAAACTAAACTATAACCTGCAGCGCTTGTGTGTCCTGTTTTAATACCATCAACGTTTAAGCCTTTATCCCATAATAATTTATTACGGTTGTATTGAAGAATACCGTTATATTTAAATGATTTGATTTTGTAAAGCTCGTATTCATCTGGCACATCTCTAATCAAGGCTTTAGCAAGGATCGCCATATCATGTGCAGTACTGTAATGTTCTTCTGAATTTAATCCGTGAGAGTTTACAAAGTGAGTGTCATTCATGCCTAACTGTGCAGCCCATGAATTCATTAAATCTGCAAATGCAGCTTCACTACCAGCAATATGCTCAGCCATAGCAACACATGCATCATTACCTGATTGAATAATAATACCGTGATTCAAATCAGCAACAGTGACTTGCTTGCCTACTTCAATAAACATTTTTGAAGAGTCAGGGAAGTTTTTAGACCAAGCATTTTCTGAAATGGTCACTTTATCATCTGGGCTTAAGTTTCCTGACTTGATTTCTTGTCCAATAATGTAGCTTGTCATCATTTTAGTTAATGATGCAGGTGGTAAAGCTTCATTACTATTTTTTTCTGCCAGAATTTTTCCTGAGTCATAATCAATGAGTAAAAAACCTTTGGCTGCAATAGACGGGACTTTAGGGATAATCGTTGGCGCTGCTAAAACATTAATACTAAAGCAGAAAGTGATAAGCAGTAGGCTTATTTTTTTCATGTTGCATACCTTTAAGGTTGTGTGAGTCAAAAATTGTTACGCACTATAGCAGATGAAGCTTTATTTGCTAAGGGGGTAAGAGGGATTTGTTGTTTAATTGTTATGCCTTTTTATCTGTTTTTAATAAATGATAGATCTACTCTTCAGTGCTGGTGATTGCTCCTTAGAATGAACTTAATATATTTGGGCATGTAAATCGTAATTAAGTTCGATACCGATATGTTACATATTAGTGCGCTCTATTTTGTTTTGGTGCACTGAATTGGTGCATTTGATGGGTGGTGTTTCTTTTTTGTTTATTTAAGTTGTTGTAATTAAAGATTTATTTTTTTTGGCACGTTAGTTGTAAATAGAAACACATAAGCAAGTATTAATTACACATTGAAGGAATATATGATGAAAATGTTAACCGCTATTATTAAGCCATTTAAATTAGATGAAGTACGTGAAGCTGTGATGGGAATTGGCATTGCTGGTGTCACTGTTTCTGAAGTAAAAGGTTTTGGACGTCAAAAAGGTCACACTGAATTATACCGTGGCGCTGAATATCAAGTTGATTTCTTACCAAAAGTTAAATTAGAAATCGCGGTTAAAAGTGAAGATGTTGAACGTTTAGTTGAAGCGATTACTAGTGCAGCTAATACAGGGAAAGTGGGTGACGGTAAAATCTTCATTCAACCGTTAGAGCAAGTTGTTCGTATTCGTACCGGCGAACTAGATGAAGAAGCACTTTAAACCAAATTTATTACGTTAAGGATTAAGATTATGGAAACAACAGTTACAGAACTACGATTTGCGTTAGACACCTTTTACTTTTTAATCTCTGGTGTCCTTGTTATGTGGATGGCAGCAGGTTTTGCCATGTTAGAAGCGGGTTTGGTTCGCTCTAAAAATACCACTGAGATTTTAACTAAAAATATCGTACTTTATTCTATTGCTTGTACGATGTTTTTATTAGTAGGTTACAACATCATGTATGTTGATAACTCTGCAGGCGGATGGTTACCTTCATTTGGTTCATTAATTGGTTCTCAAGCAGCGGGTGCTGACCATTCTTTAGAGTCAGACTTTTTCTTCCAAGTTGTATTTGTTGCAACTGCAATGTCAATTGTATCTGGTGCGGTAGCTGAACGTATGAAGCTATGGGCTTTCTTGATTTTTGCTATCTTCCTAACTGGTTTTATCTATCCAATGGAAGGTTACTGGACTTGGGGCGGCGGTTTCTTAAGTGAAGCTGGTTTTAGTGACTTCGCTGGTTCTGGTATCGTTCATATGGCAGGTGCAGCAGCAGCATTAGCAGCAGTATTATTGTTAGGTGCTCGTCGTGGTAAATACGGTAAAGATGGTAGTGTTCATCCAATTCCTGGTTCAAACATGCCACTTGCTACATTAGGTACATTCATTTTATGGATGGGTTGGTTCGGCTTTAACGGTGGTTCTCAATTACTACTTTCTGATGCTGAAAATGCAACGGCAGTTAGTCAAATCTTCCTTAATACAAATGCAGCTGCAGCAGCTGGCTCTATCGGTGCATTATTAGTAAGTAAATTAAAATGGGGTAAAGCTGATTTAACGATGATCTTAAATGGCGCATTAGCTGGTTTAGTTGCAATCACTGCCGATCCTCTATCTCCATCACCATTATTCTCTGCAGGAATTGGTCTAGTTGCTGGTGTTATCGTGGTTTACAGCATCATCACTTTTGATAAATTTAAAATTGATGATCCAGTAGGTGCTATCTCTGTACATGGTGTGTGTGGTCTATTTGGTTTATTAGTTGTTCCTATGACTAATAGCGATGCATCACTAGTAACGCAATTATACGGTGCAGCAGTAATCTTTGGATTTGTATTTATTGCTTCTTGGATTATTTGGTCAATTATCAAAGTGGTAATGGGGATTCGTGTAACAGCTGAAGAAGAAGATGCTGGTATGGACTTACATGACTGTGGTGTTGAAGCTTACCCTGAATTTAAAAATTAATAATAACTTCTACTCTCTTCATAAAACGTGAGAAAGTACTGAGTTAATTTAAAATCCTTCTCTTATAAATTAGAGAAGGATTTTTTTTAGTTTAAGTTTTCTTAAATCCGCCTAAACTAGTACCTAGGACAATAATTCAACATCGATATTTTAATTTTTAATTAAGGAATGATTATGTTTAAAAAAGTACATTTATTAAGTTTACCGGTAATTGTTTTATTAAGTGCTTGCTCTAATAACAATCCCACTCAAGAAACAGCGATTGGTACGATCCCAACGTGGATTTTAAACCCTCAAGTTGAAGATGGTATTGCAGTCTCTGAGTGTGTTTTATGGTCTGGTAATATGTCGATTGATAAACAGCAAGCAATGGCAAATGCACGTACTTCTTTAGCGCAACGTATCGAAACACGTGTAACGGCCATGGATAAAACGTATCGAGATAAAGTTGAATCTATTGCAGGGACTCAATCGGGTTCTACTTTCACAAGTATATCGAAACAAATAACAGAGCAGACCTTAGTGGGGACTTCTCCAATGAAAACAGATGTTGTAAAGATTGCTGACAAAGATAATTTATGCGTGTTAGTTGGAATAGGTCAAGAATCAACTAAAGCAATATTTGATGAGTTAGTTAAAGCGGCTGATCGTCCAATGAGTCCGGGACAAAAAGATACTTTATATCAAGAGTTTAAAGCTAAACAACCTGAACAACAAATGGATGATGAATTAAAAAAACTTGAAGCACAATAAATCTAATCATGGTGATTATGTGTTGAAATTATCGAGGCATTAGCGTTTTGTTAATGCCTTTTTTATTGTTTATTCATTATTGTTAAGTTGTCTTGGTAAGCCTGAGGCTTATTGAATTGTTGATATGTAAATTAATCATTTTAGTATTTCTAATTATTTTCTAACCTTCCCCTATTCTGGCAGTTACTCCTCTGCTTTTTCTATGATAGGATTCGTCACATTTTATGACATTAAATGCCATTATGTGGTAATTATGCTTTATTGTGTCTTTTTTATCGCTGAAGGTAAGCCTGAATGCTGCAGTGCAAAAACTTAACTTGTGTTCGTGAAGAGCGAGTTTTGTTCAATAATTTAAACTTTACCCTGACTTCTGGTGAAATTCTGCATGTTGAAGGGCCGAATGGTATTGGTAAAACTAGCCTATTTCGATTGCTGGTTGGTTTATCTTCACCTTATTCGGGTGAGATTTGTTGGCAACAGGAAAATATTCTGAGTGATCGTGAATCCTATTATCAGCAGATGCTTTATCTTGGGCATAAATCAGGTGTAAAACCAGAATTAACTGCGCTTGAAAATCTACAATTCTTTCAGCGTTTATATAACCCAAGTGTTGAGTTTGATGTATGGGAAATACTCACTCAAGTGGGTTTAGTGGGTTATGAAGACGTATTAACAGGGCAACTTTCTGCAGGTCAGCAACGTCGTGTTGCATTAGCAAGAATGTGGTTTAGTGATTGCCCTTTATGGATATTAGATGAACCTTTTACAGCTATTGATAAAAATGGTGTAAAAGTAATTGAAAATTTATTAATTAAGCATGTGCAAAATGGTGGCATGGTTATTTTAACAACACATCAAGATTTATCGATCCCCGCTGAGTTATATAAAAACCTGACGTTACAGAAACCGGCATTTGGAGAGCAATATGTTTAATGCTTTCGCGCAGATAGTCCGTAAAGAGTTGTTAGGTGCATTTCGACAGCAAAGTGATATTTTAAATCCTATTTGGTTTTTTGTTATTGTCGTGACCTTATTCCCATTAGGTATTGGTACTGATCCTGTATTATTAGCGCGTATTGCGCCAGGTATTATTTGGGTTGCTGCTTTATTAGCTGCTTTATTATCTTTTGAACGTTTGTTTAAAGATGATTTTATTGATGGGTCTTTAGAGCAGATGATGCTTGCTCCTTATCCATTAGCTTGGTTAGTGAGCGCGAAAGTATTTGCACATTGGTTGTTAACTGGGTTGCCTATTTTATTAGTCTCTCCATTACTTGCTATTTTTTTATCATTAGAAGCAAATACTTTTTGGGCTTTATTTTTAACTTTATTAATTGGCACGCCGATATTAAGTTTATTAGGTGCCATTGGTGTCGCTTTGACCATAGGATTACGAAAGGGAGGTGTGTTATTAAGTTTAATTATGTTACCTCTGAGTATTCCTATTTTAATTTTTTCAACCATGGCAATTGATGCTGCAGCGTATGGGCAATCCTATATCGGTATGCTTGCGTTATTAGGCGCTATGTTAGTCGGAGCAATTACTTTAGCTCCTTTTGCAATTGCTGCTTCATTGAGAGTTAGCGTTAGTTAGTCATTAGTTTAGGTAAATAAGAAGCGTTATTTATTTTAACAAGGATAGAGATTTAATTATGTGGAAATGGTTACACCCGTACGCAAAATCAGAAAAAAGTTATGCGTTATCTGGCAAATTGATGCCGTGGTTTTTAGTGACAGCGGTGATCACTTTTGTGGTAGGTATGGTATGGGGGTTAGCATTTGCACCTGCTGATTATCAGCAAGGTGATAGCTTTCGAATTATTTATATACATGTTCCTGCTGCAATGATGGCAATGGCGGCTTATTCAACTATGGCAATTGCCGCTTTTATCGCATTAGTGTGGCAAATTCGTTTAGCTGAAATGACGGTGGCGGCAACGGCACCTATTGGCGCGGTATATACTTTCATTGCTCTATTCACCGGCGCTGCTTGGGGAAAACCTATGTGGGGCGCTTGGTGGGTTTGGGATGCAAGATTAACTTCTGAATTAATCTTGTTATTTGTCTACCTTGGGATTATTGCTTTATACAATGCTTTTTCCGACAAAGTGTTAGCAGGACGAGCGGCTTCTATTTTAACGCTAGTTGGTGTTATTAACTTACCTATTATCCATTTCTCTGTGGTGTGGTGGAATACCTTACATCAAGGTGCAACGATCACTAAATTTGATAAACCATCAATGGATACAGCGATGTTATATCCTTTGCTGATCATGATTATTAGTTTTGCAGCATTTTTAGGATTTATGAGCTTATATCGATTTCGTAATGAAATTTTACACCGAGAAAGCCATCGCCCTTGGGTTATTTCATTAGTACAACAATCTTCTACTCAAATTAATAAGCGAGGTTAACGTGGCATTTTCATCATTTTCAGAGTTTCTCGCCATGGGTGGTTACGGATTTTATGTTTGGCTAGCTTATGGTGTTTCACTATTAAGTGTCATTTTCTTAATTATCGATACCGTGTATCGCCGTAAAAAAATATTCAATCAAGTTGAACAACGTTTACAACGTGAGCAACGCATTAAAGCAGCAGAAAATAAAAAAGGTACATTATGAATCCAAGACGTAAAAAGCGTTTAATTATTACTTCTTCGTTGATCGCTGGGTTATCGTTAGCGATTGGGTTAACGTTATTTGCTCTGCAGCAAAATATTGACTTATTTTATACGCCGTCTGAGATCATCAATGGTAAAAATGAAACGGGTACAAAACCTGAAATTGGTCAACGTTTACGTGTTGGTGGCATGGTGGTAAATGGTTCGGTTTCGCGAGATCCTGAAAGTCTTAAAGTGAGCTTTGACCTTATTGATAATAAAGCAGGTATTGTGACTGTTTACTTTGATGGTATTTTGCCTGACCTATTCCGTGAAGGACAAGGGATCGTGGCTCAAGGACATTTGAAATCAAGTAATGAAATTGATGCTTTTGAAGTACTTGCAAAACATGATGAAGAATATATGCCACCTGAAGTTGCTGATGCGCTGAAGGGAATGGATCACCTTAAAACAGAACAATCAAAATAAAAGGGTTAGATAATGCTTCCTGAAATTGGCCAATTTTCCTTAATTCTGGCGTGTATATTGTCATTATTACAAACGGTTTACCCATTGTATGGGGTTCAAACTGGGCATCAAGGCGCTATTCGTAGTGCTAAAGTTTTTACTATTTTACAGTTTGTAGCGGTCGCTTTTTCATTCTTCATTTTAAGTTACCTATTTTTAATGAATGATTTTACTGTTGGGTATATCGCTACTAACTCTAATTCAGCTTTGCCTTGGTATTATCGTTTATCTGCGGTATGGGGCGCGCATGAAGGCTCTTTATTATTATGGGTTTTCTTATTAGCAGGTTGGAGTATTGCCGTTGCGTTAATGAGTAAACGTTTACCTGCAGAATCAGTGGCACGAGTACTTGCTGTATTAGGTTTGTTATCTTTTGGCTTCTATCTGTTTGTCATTTTAACCTCTAACCCATTTTTACGAACTCTACCGTACTTCCCTATTGATGGGCGTGATTTAAATCCTTTATTACAAGATTTTGGGTTAATTATTCATCCTCCTATGTTGTATATGGGATATGTTGGTTTTTCTGTGGCCTTTGCCTTTGCTATTGCTGCGTTATTAGAAGGTCGTTTAGATAGTGCTTGGGCTAAATGGTCTCGTCCTTGGACAATGGCTGCCTGGATGTTTCTCACGGTTGGTATCGCATTAGGTAGTTGGTGGGCATATTACGAATTAGGCTGGGGCGGTTGGTGGTTCTGGGATCCCGTTGAAAATGCTTCATTTATGCCATGGATTGCGGGTACTGCATTAATACATTCTTTAGCGGTAAGTGAAAAGCGTGGCGTGTTTAAATCATGGACAGTATTACTTGCGTTAAGTGCTTTTTCGTTAAGTTTATTAGGTACATTTTTAGTTCGTTCAGGTGTGTTGGTTTCTGTGCATGCTTTTGCCAGTGATCCTACACGAGGGCTGTTTATTCTTGGTTTCTTAGTGTTAGTGATTGGTGGTTCATTATTGTTGTATGCAATTCAAGCATCAAAAGTAAAAAGCCGTGGACGTTATGAATTAGCATCACGTGAAAGTATTTTATTAATTAATAACATATTACTGATTGCGGCATTAATTGTGGTGTTATTAGGGACTTTGTTACCACTCGTACATAAAGAAATTGGTTTAGGTAGTATCTCCATCGGCGAACCTTTCTTTAATCGTATGTTTAGTATTTTAATTGTGCCATTTGCATTGTTTGTTGGTGTCGGTTCATTATTTCGTTGGAAGAAACAAAAGTTAAGCGATTTAAGAAAACCATTAATTGTTATTTTGTTATTGAGTGTTGTGTTAACCATTGCCTTTTTATTGGTATTTGCACCGTCTTTCACTTGGTTAGCATTAATGGGGGTGTTCTTAGGTTTTTGGATCACTGCGGGTGTTGCCTATGAAATCTACTTGCGTGCGACACATCGACATTCATTTCGAGAAGGTATTACTAAATTAGGTAATAGTCATTGGGCAATGAGTTTTGGGCATTTTGGTCTAGCGGTGATGATCATCGGTATTACCATGACACAAAACTACTCAATTGAAAAAGATGTGAAATTAGCTGTAGGTGATCATATCGCTTTTGAACATTACGATTTTCACTTTGATCAAGTTAAAGATTTAAACGGTCCAAACTACACGGGAACAGTGGGTGTATTTACCGTTAAACATGACTTAAAAGAAATTGCGGTGATGAAAGCTGAGAAACGCATTTATACCGTTCAGCGTATGCCAATGACAGAAGCGGCTATTGATGCTGGATTCACTCGTGATCTTTATATCGCAATGGGAGAAGTGTTACCTGATGGTGCTTGGGCAGTACGTATCTATTACAAACCCTTTATTCGTTGGATTTGGTTAGGCCCTTTATTAATGGCTTTTGCTGGTTTACTTATGATCTGTGATCGTCGTTATCGTGGTAAAAAAGTAGCTAAAGAAACATTAGAGCCAAAAGCAACAGTACTAGGAGATAAAAATGCTTAATAAACGTCGTGTATTCACTTTATTAATTCCATTTATTATTTTTGTGATTGGTGCTGTTTTTTTAGCAACCCCTCTATTAAAGGGTAGTGACCCAAGCAAATTAGAATCGGCATTAATTGGTCAACCGGTACCTGAATTTACGCTACAAGATATCTACGATAAAGATAAGCAACATGATGCGAGTATTTTTAAAGGTCAAAAGATGCTGTTAAATGTATGGGCGACATGGTGTCCAACTTGTTATGCAGAACATACTTATTTGAATAAATTATCTAAACAAGGTTTGTATATTGTTGGTATGAACTATAAAGATGACCGTCAAAAAGCAATTCGTTGGTTAAACGATTTACATGACCCTTATAAAATTAGTTTGTTTGATAAAAGCGGTATGTTAGGAATGGATCTTGGTGTGTATGGTGCGCCTGAAACTTTCTTTATTGATAGTAAAGGGATTATTCAGTACCGCCATGTGGGAGATCTAAACGAGAAAGTCTGGAATAACAAGTTATTAGCAATTTATGAGGGTATGCAATAATGACGTTATTAAATCATGTTCTTAGCCTAACGGCTTTACTGTTATTGCTGAGTTTTATGCTCTTTAGTCATAATAGTCATGCAGCAATTGAAACATTTGATTTTGATAACGCACAGCAAGAACAAACATTTCATGACTTAACCAAGATTTTACGTTGTCCTAAGTGTCAAAATCAAAATATCTCAGATTCAAATGCTGAGCTTGCAAAGGATTTACGCGATAAAACTTATGAGTTAGTGATGCAAGGTAAAAGTGAAGATGAAGTCGTTGATTATATGGTTGCTCGTTATGGAAACTTTGTTCGTTATGATCCTCCGATGACTCCAGCAACCATATTTTTATGGCTAGGGCCATTATTATTTATCATATTCGGTTTGTTAGTGTTGTTTAGACAAATTAAAAAACAGCCTGCTAAAGAAACTAATTTAGACGATCAAGAACAACAAAAATTACAGCAGTTATTGAAACAACATGCTAAGGATAAAAAATCATGATTTTACAATTTGTTATTGCCGCATTGTTATTATTAGTGTTTTTTGGCATAGCGATGGTTATTCCTTTTATTCGAGCTAAATCGACTAAAAGCATTGATCAAGAACGTCGTAATCAACTTAATCATGAACTTTACGATATACGAGTTAAGGAAGTAGAAGAAGATATTGATCAAGGTGTGGTTATTGATAAAGAAACCATGATTGCTGAATTACAATACAATTTACTCGATGATATAAATGAAAATGAGCAAGCTAAAGTTAATAACTCTCAGTGGATTTGGATCCCTGGTCTTGTCTTTTTAGTGATTGTAAGTGTTGGGTTGTATTGGTCAGTGGGGGCATATAAAGAAGTTAATGATTGGCAAGGTGCTTTACAACGCTACCCTGATATTCATAAAAAATTATTTGAAGAACCAGATGCTCGTCCAAGTGAAAAAGAACTTAATGATTTAATGTTAGGTTTACGAACACATTTAGCTAATCAACCTTCAGATGCGCAAGGTTGGGTTTTATACAGTCGTTTAGGACGTGTTTTCCAAGATAAAGAGCTTGCCTTAGATGCAATTAAAAAAGCAGTGCAAGGCGCTCCTGATGATCAAGCAATTCAATTGGAATATATTGAGTTAAAAATGAAAATTGGCGATGAGTATTCTCAATCTGTCGCTCCAGTTATGCTTGCTAAGTTTATACAGAAACATCCTGAAAATTATGATGCTTGGTCAATGTATGGTTTCATGGCTTTGCAGCAAGGGGACTTTGCCGCTGCGATTTATCGTTGGCAAAAAATGCTAGCTTTAGTAGGGGCAAATAGTGATAAAACTGCTATGTTGAACAGCAGTATTGCTTATGCAAAAGAGCAATTAGCTTTACAAAAAAAAGCACAGTCAGAGCAAGTGAATACAGTTGAAAAAACTGCTGAGCCTGAAAATGCTGTTGCCGTTGATGGGCCTGCTTATCATGTCAATATCACGTTAAGCAATGATGTTAATTACACTAAAAATGCTACGTTATTTGTTTATGCTCAATCTGCTGGTGGTCCTGCAATGCCAATTGCGGCAATCAAATTGCCGATCACAGGCTTTCCTACTAGTGTGGTTTTGTCAGATGCAAATGCAATGATGCAAGGTGTTAAGTTAAGTGACCATAAACAGTTTTTAATAAAAGCGCGTATTGCTGAGGATGGTACGGCCAATAGCTCTGCTGGACAATGGTTTGGTCAAAGTGATGTTATTGACGCTGGTGAAGCGGCTGCTATTAATATTGAAATTAATCAAAAGTCTTAATGAGCTACTTTATTTAAGGTAACCACTAAATACCCACTACAAAAAATAAGTGGGTATTTTTTTGTCTTAATTTTGTATCTGTAATAAACAATTTATTATCTTAGTGATTTTCTTAATCAAATTGATTAGGGTATAAGATATTATTCATAAAAATGATCTAATCACCAATTGGGGTTAAATATGCCAGTTTCAAATCTAATTACCGTTGATGGTCCAAGTGGATCTGGTAAAGGCACTGTGTGTCACATCTTAGCGAAAAAATTACAATGGCATCTTTTAGATAGTGGGGCGCTATACCGAATTCTTGCTTATGCTGCACTACAGAAAAATATCATTTTGAGCGACTCAAGTGCATTAGCTGACTTAGCCTTGACGTTAGATGTTTCTTTTGTTTCAAATGGAAGTGGTGTTGATACGTTATTATCAGGTGAAAATATCGGTGACAAATTACGAACTGAGATTGTTGGTCAAGCTGCGTCTGAAGTTGCTTCGATTGAATTGGTACGATCAGCTTTGTTAGCGCGCCAACAAGCTTTTTTACAAGCACCTGGATTAATTGCCGATGGACGAGACATGGGAACCGTTGTATTTCCTGATGCTGCAGTTAAAATTTTCTTAGATGCAAGCGCTGAAGAGCGAGCTACGCGTCGTTTTAATCAGTTGCAAGGTAAGGGCTTTGATGTTAGTATCGCGCAAATTTTAAGCGAGATTAAAGAGCGTGATTTCCGAGATCGTAACCGAGCTGTTGCTCCTTTACGCCCTGCAGATGATGCTTTTGTGATCGATTCAACATCATTAACTATTGATGAAGTTGTAGAGAAAATATTAACTTTTACTGAACTTAAATTGAATATTTCAACTGAATAATCAGTTGTTTAATAAAGCTGCTTTATGGATGAAGTGGTAATCTTTCTTGCCTCCCGTACGAATGGATTGTATGTGGTTGTATAAAATAAGTGTGAATAAATAGATGATGGAATCTTTTGCTGAACTATTTGAAGAATCTCTTCAACAAGTAGAAACTCGCCCAGGTACAATTGTTAAAGGTACAATCGTACGCATTAGCAACAACTTAGTATTCGTTGATGCAGGTCTTAAATCTGAAGCTGCTATCCCAGTTGAAGAATTCAAGAACGCTGCTGGCGAAATTGAAGTTGAAGTTGGCGATGTTTGTGATGTAGCTCTAGACGCTGTAGAAGATGGTTTCGGTGAAACTAAACTTTCTCGCGAAAAAGCTAAACGTCATGAAGCTTGGATCCAATTAGAGAAAGCGTACGAAGACCAAGAAACTGTTATCGGTGTTATCAACGGTAAAGTTAAAGGTGGTTTCACTGTTGAATTAAACGGTATCCGTGCTTTCCTTCCTGGTTCATTAGTTGACGTACGCCCTGTACGTGACACTGCTCACCTTGAAAACAAAGATATTGAATTCAAAGTGATCAAGTTAGACCAAAAACGCAACAATGTTGTTGTATCTCGTCGTGCTGTTATCGAAACTGAAAACAGTGTTGAACGTGATGAGCTTCTAGAGAACCTTCAAGAAGGTCAAGAAGTTAAAGGTATCGTTAAAAACCTAACTGACTACGGTGCTTTCGTAGACTTAGGTGGTGTAGACGGCCTATTGCATATTACTGATATGGCTTGGAAACGTGTTAAGCACCCAAGCGAAATCGTAACTGTTGGTGAAGAAATCAACGTTAAAATCCTTAAGTTTGACCGTGAGCGCACTCGTGTATCTCTAGGTCTTAAGCAATTAGGTGAAGATCCATGGGTTGCAATCGCTAAGCGTTACCCAGAATCAACTCGTCTAACTGGTAAAGTGACAAACTTAACTGATTACGGTTGTTTCGTAGAAATTGAAGAAGGCGTTGAAGGTCTTGTTCACGTTTCTGAAATGGATTGGACTAACAAAAACATCCACCCATCTAAAGTTGTTAACTTAGGTGATATGGCTGAAGTTATGGTTCTAGATATCGATGAAGAACGTCGTCGTATTTCTCTAGGTCTTAAACAGTGTAAAGCTAACCCGTGGGAAGAGTTCTCTTCAACACACGATAAAGGTCAAAAAGTTTCTGGTAAGATTAAATCTATCACTGACTTTGGTATCTTCATCGGTCTTGACGGAAACATCGACGGTCTAGTTCACCTTTCTGATATTAGTTGGGAAGTTGAAGGCGAAAAAGCTGTTCTTGAATACAAAAAAGGCGACGAAATCGAAGCTGTTGTATTACAAGTTGACCCAGAGCGCGAACGTATCTCTCTAGGTATCAAGCAAATCGCTGCTGACCCATTCAATAACTACTTAGCAGAATTCAAGAAAGGTACTATCGTTACAGGTACTATTTCCGAAGTTGATGCTAAGGGTGCTACAGTTACTCTTACTGAAGGTGTTGAAGGTTACATTCGTGTTGCTGATATCTCTCGTGACCGTATCGAAGATGCATCTACAGTATTAAAAGCTGGTGAATCTGTTGAAGCTAAATACGTTGGTGTTGATCGTAAAAACCGCGTAATCAGCCTATCTATCAAAGCGAAAGATGAAGCAGATGAAAAAGATGCTATCGATAGCTTGAAGCAACAAGACGAAGCAAGCATGGGTAATGCAATGTTAGACGCATTTAACGCTGCTAAAGGTAAATAATTAAATGTGGCTGGCAACAGCCACGTTTAAAGCATTAACTGGAAGTCTGTTTTAATTTGTATTCACATAATACGAGGTAAGTTATGACTAAGTCTGATTTGATCGAAAGACTAACCAGCAAACACTTTCAATTGTCGGTTAAAGAAGTTGAAGATAGTGTAAAAGAAACATTAATGTTGATGACCAATTCTCTTGCTTCTGGCGATCGAATTGAAGTTAGAGGCTTTGGTAGTTTTTCTTTACATTACCGTGCACCACGCGTTGGCCGTAATCCTAAAACAGGAGATAAGGTTGAATTAGGTGGTAAGTATGTTCCTCACTTCAAACCGGGTAAAGCATTGAGAGAACGAGTTAATGCATTAAATACCTAAATAAAAGTGGTGCTGAAAAGCACCATTTTTTTATCTACAGTTTAAGTGGATACTCGCTTTCCTCACTATTCCCCTAAAATAGCATTAATTTTCTCAATATCTGAGCCATAATACTAAACGATTCATATCAATGATTTATTCCATGATTGATTTATAATACACTCATCTATTCTTATTTTTGTGTGGGTATCAGTATGAAACGATTTCTAACTATATTAATCACAGTCTTATTTTTTGTTGTTGCCGTTATTTTAGGTTTGAAAAACCAACAATTAGTTACATTACATTATTTGATCGCTCAGAATGAATTACGTCTATCAACACTATTAGCGATTATTTTTTCATCTGGTTTTTTAGTGGCGGTTTGTTTAGCAAGTTATTTTTATTTAATATTGAAAATGAGAAACCGCAAATTACAAAAATTAAATATAAAACAGCGAAGAGAACTTAATGATTTACGTGCTAAAACAGAAAAAGATTAACTCTTAGTGCAAGAAATATTCTTTCTCCTGCTTCCCGTCGCAGCCTTCTATGGTTGGTATATGGGAGTGCGCAGTGTTTATCAAAAAAAGCAAAAAAAGGGTAATCAGCTCAGTCGCGATTATGTACAAGGGTTAAACTTTTTACTAAATGAACAACCTGATAAAGCTGTCGATCATTTTATTGCTTTATTAGATGTTGATGATGAAACCATTGAAACCCACCTTGCTTTAGGTAATTTATTTCGTCAAAGTGGCGAGGTAGATCGTGCTATACGTATTCATCAGAACCTTATTGCTCGCCCTTCTTTAACCATTGAACAACGTGATTTAGCTATGTTGCAGCTTGGTAAAGATTTTTATCAATCTGGTTTATTTGATCGTAGTGAAGAAATTTTTATCCAACTCAAAGAATCTCCTGAATATAAACAAGTTGCTCTAGAAAATTTATTACTTATTCATCAGCAGTTAAAGGAATGGAAAGAAGCGGTTTCCTGTACTGAGCAATTAAATAAGATGGGCAAAGAACATGCCAAACCAAGAACATTATCTTATTTGTATTGTAGCTTAGCGGATCAAATGAAAAAGCCTGAGCAACAAAAACAAGCCATTAAATTATATGAAAAGGCATTACATACTTTTCCAGAATGTATTCGTGCATGTATGGCGATGGCTAATTATTATGATCGTAATCAACAGCCTGAAAAAGCATTAAAAATACTACAAACTATCCCTGAATTAGATATTGATTTTACAGAAGTCATTTTAGATAAACTGTATGCGCTACATAAAAAATTACATACAGAAAATGAGTTAATTAATTATTTATATCGTATTGTTAGTTTAGGCGGAGGGGCAAGTGCGGTTATTTTATTATCTACATTGATTGCTGAATTTAGAAGTGTAGAAAAAGCACAAGCCTTTATGTTGCAGGAGTTACGCCGTAATCCAACGATGAAAGGCTTTAATCATTTGATGACTTATCACTTGCGTTTAGCGCAATCTGATAATGAGCGAGAAAGTTTAACCTTTTTACATCAACTCGTTAGTGAACAAATTAAGTTTCGTCCACAGTATCGCTGCCAAAAATGTGGTTATTCCATTAAAAAATTATTTTGGCTGTGTCCATCTTGTAAAAGTTGGGGACGTATTAAACCGATTAGAGGTTTAGATGGCGAATAACATTTTTATTATTAATACAGTAAATTAATACCGTTTTAGATAGGAAACAAAATGAATCAAGTTACAGATCCTAAAGTTGTTATCGCTCTAGATTATGATAACAAACAACAAGCATTAGCTTTTATTGAACAGTTAGACCCTAGTACATGTCGTTTAAAAATTGGTAAAGAGATGTTTACTCATTTTGGTCCTGATTTTGTAAAGCTAGTGGTAGCAAAAGGGTTTGATGTATTTTTAGATTTAAAATTTCATGATATTCCAAATACTGTTGCTAAAGCAGTAAAAGCGGCTGCTGATTTAGGTGTTTGGATGGTTAATGTCCATGCTAGTGGTGGTCGTCGTATGATGGAAGCCGCAAAAGAAATATTGTTACCTTATGGTGACAAAGCCCCATTATTAATTGCTGTGACAGTATTAACTAGTATGGATCAAAGTGACCTTACAGAATTAGGTATAAATCTAACGCCTGCAGAGCAAGTAAAGCGTTTAGCTACCTTAACTAAATCATCTGGTTTAGATGGTGTTGTTTGTTCTTCACATGAAGCAGAAGAGCTTAAAGCGTTATTAGGTGAGTCATTTAAACTTATTACCCCTGGTATCCGCCCTGCGGGATCTGATGCGGGTGACCAACGTCGTATTAAAACACCAAAACAGGCTATTGAAAGTGGTTCTGATTATTTGGTGATTGGACGTCCTATTACTCAGGCGCAAGACCCTGTGGCAATTTTAAATGAAATTAACGCTTCATTAATTTAATAAAAACGCCTTAAGGGAAAGCCATTTTTTATGAAAAAAATAGATATTAATAAATACAAAGCAGATTTGATGCAAAAATTTGCTTTTGATTTTAAAGAGTGGATGTCACCTGCGATTCGAGACTATTACTCTTTATTTATTAAGAATGCACATAATAACCGTGCACAATTAATGTCATGGATAAAAGAATATTCAGTTTTAGAAGATGGTCAATCAATAAAAGTTGCGCAGAAACCTATTCAAGTTTCAGTTGAAGCAAGAGAACTTTTTTTAACCTTGCAAACTCAAATTGGAGAAGAGGTTCATGTTGGAGACTGGTACACCATTACTCAAGATCGTGTCGATCAGTTTTCAAATGTCACTGAAGATCACCAATGGCTGCATAACGACGTAGAGCGTGCAGAAAAAGAATCTCCATTTAAAACAACGATTGCGCATGGTTTTTTAACTTTATCATTATTACCACGTTTAACTGATAGTGTGGATGCAAGTCGTCCCGCTTATCCAAATGCAAAAATGACTGTGAATTATGGATTAAACCAGGTGCGTTTTCCTTATCCTGTGAAAACGGGCAGTGTTATTCGCGCTCATAGCCGTTTAATTAAAGTTTCTCCCATTAAACGTGGCTTAGAAATTGAGAAAGAAATTTCAATCGAAATACAGGGTACACGCCGTCCTGGTTGTGTGGCTGTATCCGTAGTACGCGTATATTTTTAATCTTTAGATTTATTTTTTGCGTCAATAAAAAGGCATTATATATAAAAATATAATGCCTTTTTGTTATTTGATGTGAAACCTTAAAGTAGACTCCTTTTCCTTACTCTTTCTGAGTAGTAAGTTGTTTTTTACAGTTTAATTTATGATGAAATAATTATAAATTAAACTTGTAAATAGTAATTGTTATCATTAAACTCTGTCGCACTTGATAATTACTATTATTTATGGAAGAAAATATGTCTATTAAAAAAAGTTTCACCGTTTTATTAGCTGGTGCATCTGCTCTAGCAAGTTCAATGTCTTATGCCGCTGAAGAAGTCAATGTTTATTCATACCGCCAACCATTTCTAATTGAACCTATGATGAAAGAGTTTACTGCTGAAACGGGCATAAAAGTAAATATTTTATTTGCTAAAAAAGGTTTAATTGAGCGTATTAAACGTGAAGGCAAACTATCAACTGCAGACCTTATGCTAACATCTGATTTTAGTCGTTTAGCATTATTTGCTAAAGATGGTTTAGCACAACCTGTTGCGAGTGATATTTTAAATAAAAATATTCCAAGTAAATTCCGTGGTAAAGAAAATCAATGGGTTGCATTAACAAGTCGTGTACGTAACATCTATTCATCTTCTGAGCGTGTTGGTCCTGCGCCTAAAATTACTTACCAAGATTTAGCAACACCTGAATTTAAAGGTAAAGTATGTATGCGCTCTGGTAAACATCCTTACAATGTCTCGTTATTAGCTTCTATTATTGCACATGAAGGTGAAGCTAAAGCAAAAGTTTGGTTAGAAGGCTTGAAAGCAAATTTAGCACGTAAACCACAAGGTAATGACCGTGGCCAAGTTAAAGCAGTTAAAGATGGTGTATGTGATTATGCATTAGGCAACAGCTATTATTTAGGAAAAATGGTTAACGATCCAAAACAAGTGTCTTGGGCAGAAGCAGTTAACATTAACTTCCCTAACCAAGCGACAACAGGTTCGCACTTAAATGTGAGTGGTATTTCTTTAGCTAAATACTCTCCAAATAAAGAAAATGCTATTAAATTAATGGAGTTCTTATCTGGCGATGTTGCTCAGCAAATGTATGCAGAAATTAATTTTGAATATCCTGTAAAAGAGAATGTACAACTATCTAAATTAGTTGCATCATGGGGCACATTTAAAGCAGATGATATCGCATTATCTGATATAGCTGCACAGCATGAAGCTGCTATCAAGTTACTGGATGAAGTGAAATTTGATCTCTAAGTCGTTTAATCTCTACAAGTTACTGCCTTGGGTGGTAACTTGTATTTTATTATCTCCAATTATTGCCATTGTTTTAAGTGCGTTTGTTATTGATGACAGCGGTAGTTTTCAACATTTGCTTGATACTGTTTTATTGACTTATATCAGTAATACCCTTCTATTAATTCTCTGTGTCGTTTTATTTAGTATCTGCTTTGCTATGCCTTGTGCTTGGTTTGTTGCTTGTTGTGAATTTCCAACTCGTAGAACTTTGCAATGGGTATTAATGTTACCTTTAGCGATGCCTCCTTACATTATTGCCATTGTTTATACTGACTTATTAGATTTCTCAGGTCCTGTGCAACGAACCTTGCGGCAGCTTTTTGGTTGGCAATCTGCCAATGACTACTACTTTCCTGACATCCGCACCTTATTAGGTGCTTCTGTCATTTTGGCATTAGCGTTGTTTCCTTATTTATATTTATTGTTACGTGGTGCTTTCTTAGCCCAATCAGGTGGTTTATTTCAAGCAGCTAGAAGTTTAGGGCTTTCGCCATTAAGAGCCTTTTGGCGAGTCAGTATCCCTTTATCACGTTCTGCAATGGCTGTTGGTATCTCATTAATTGCAATGGAAACATTAGGCGATTTTGCGACTGTGAACTATTTTGCTGTGAGTACATTAACAACAGCCATTTATGATACTTGGTTGGAATTAGGTAGCTTAACAACGGCGGCAAAAATCTCCTCTGTGATGCTGTTGGTATTAGTTATTCTTATTTCCTTGGAAAACTATAGTCGTCGTAAGCAAAAAGTTTATCAACGCAACGGTAGTGTAAGTACAGATATTCGCTTTGTATTAACAGGTTGGAAAAAGTGGGGGGCGCTTACTTTTACGTGGTTGTTAATAAGCTTGTCATTATTTATCCCGATTGCTGTATTACTTTATTATGCCGTTCATTATTTTGCTGAATCTCTAAATGATGATCTCATCAATTATACGATAAACAGTTTATGGTTAGCTTTTTTGGTTGCCATACTTGCATTAGCTGTTGCTTTGGTGGTGAACTTTTACCAACGATTAAATCCCGGTCTTGGGGCTAAGTCTGCAGTTCGTTTATCTTCGCTTGGTTATGCCGTCCCTGGTACGGTTGTTGCCATTGGTGTTTTAATCCCTCTGACGAATATTGATCTTTGGCTAAATGACTTATTCATTAGTTGGGGATTGTCTTCATTAGGATTAGTGCTATCAGGGTCGCTGTTTATTTTGGTTTTAGGTTATTTGGTACGATTTAGTGCAATCGCTGTGGGCAGCGTAGATAGCAGCTTAGTGCAAGTCTCTCCATCATTAGATCTTGCATCGAGAACATTAGGGCATGGTCCAGCTAAAACTATTTGGCGAGTTAATCTTCCTTTAATTAAAAAAGGTTTGTTAACAGCCTTCATTTTAGTTTTTATTGAAGCGATGAAAGAATTACCAGCCGCTTTATTATTACGACCTTTTAATTTTGAAACATTAGCAACCTATGTATATCAATTTGTTTCTGATGAAATGATTGAATATGCAGCATTGCCTGCATTAATGATTATCGTATTAGGTTTAATTCCGTTTATTGTAGTAAATAATATGTTGGAGAAAAGGTCTTAATGAGTGCTTTAGATATTCAGAACCTAAGTTGTTCGTATCAAAAAACAACGGTGTTAGAAGCCTTGAATCTAACCTTAAACGATAATGAAATAGTCTGTTTATTAGGTGAAAGTGGCTGTGGTAAGACAACTTTATTAAGAGCAGTTGCTGGTTTGCAAACGGAGTTAAGCGGGAAAATTACTATTCAACAAAAAACCTTAAATGATCACAAAACATTTATGCCTCCAGAATTAAGAAAGATAGGTCTTATTTTTCAAGATTACGCTCTTTTTCCGCACCTTAATGTTTTTGATAATGTTGCTTTCTCATTGGCAAAAATGTCTAAAACGGAAAAGCAACAACGTGTGCAAGAAGTATTAACGCTAGTACAGCTAGCTGATATGGCTGAACGCTTTCCACATCAACTTTCTGGTGGGCAGCAACAGCGTATTGCCATTGCACGTGCATTAGCTTATCAGCCAGACTTAATGTTATTAGATGAACCCTTCTCTAATTTAGATCAGCATGTTCGGTTTCAATTGATCCATGAAATTCGTCAATTATTTAAACAACGGAAAATGAGTGCTTTATTTGTAACACACTCTAAAGAAGAAGGGTTTGCTTTTGCAGATCGTATTGCTTTGATGCAAGCGGGTAAAATTGTGCAAATCGATACTGCGCAGAAGTTATATCGCCAACCTAATACCGTATATGTTGCTAATTTTATGGGCCAAGCCAATTATATAAATGTTGAGGTTGTAGATAAATATAGCTATCAAACTTGCTTTGGTTTATTAGGTAGTAACAGTGTTATTGAGCAGCAGGCAGGGCAACAATTACGCCTATTATTACGTCCTGAACATATTGCTATTACACCTGATTTAAATGGTGAAGCTGTGGTGAAACAAGTGGATTTTCAAGGTGCATTACAGCAGATAACAGTCGATTTTTCAGGGCAAGAATTTATTGTAAGACACAGCAATCACAGCAGTGAATGCTTACAATTTAATATTGGGGATAAAGTTGTACTAAGTGTTTTGAATCATGATTTTGTGACGTTTGAACATTAATGAATAAAATTTAAATACTAGTGATGAATATTTCTATGTCACCACTAGTATTATAAATAAACCTTGGCACTGCTAAGTGCTAGGGCTCAACTCATACATTAAGCTTGCTTGTAAGCTCTCTTCCTGCTCTTTTGTTAATGAATCCCCATCCGCAGTT
The DNA here is from genome assembly GCF_004376845.1 of Psychromonas algarum. Lineage (GTDB taxonomy): Bacteria > Pseudomonadota > Gammaproteobacteria > Enterobacterales > Psychromonadaceae > Psychromonas. The sequence continues at coordinate 287,186 of NZ_SNUW01000002.1, read as the reverse complement.
GAGACAATAAATAGATCTTCAGCTCGTTCACCTATGGTAGAAATTTTCGCAGTATCAAGCATTAAACCATGATCCACAAATACAGTACCAATATTGGCTAAAATACCAGGAGCGTCAAAAGCAACCACTTCAATTTGAGTACGTTTACGGCGTGTAGGTAAAAAGGTTATTTTAGGCTCAAATTTAAAAGGACGTTTAACACGTTCTAATCGGATTAAATTTGAATTAATAACATCTGGTTTTAATAACGAATCTAAAATCGCTTCACGTAAACGTTGGATTTTATTATCGTCAATATGTTCGCCATCTTCTTCTAATACTGTAAATGTGCTTAAAGAATAATTGTCTCGACTTGAGAGAATTTTTGCATCATGCACACTGAGTTTTTTATTATCAATCTCTGTTACAACGGAAGAAAATAATATGGGCATATCTTTATGGTAAACAAAGATTTCACTACCACCGCGTGCATTTTTAGTGCTGATCAAGATTAACGGTTTACTGTCATCTTTATGTGCTAATAAATGTTGGGTGTGCCAACTAATTTGCTCAAATGTGTAACGGAAAAAATAATTTAATTTAAAACGCTTCCACAAAGGTTTTACCATTTCAGGTGTAATACCTAGCTCTGCTAAATTAGCTAATGCTTTCATTTGACGATCGCGAATACGGTCACGAATATCGGGTGGATTTTCAAGACCACGGCGTAGCATGGTTAGTGTTTTATAGTATAAATCACGTAATAATGAAGCTTTCCAACTATTCCACGTGTCTTCATTGGTTGCACAAATATCAGCAACAGTAAGACAATAAAGTAAATTTAAATGTTTTTCATCACGTACTATTTTTGCAAAAGCAATAATAACATTTGGATCACTAATATCACGACGTTGCGCAGTTACTGACATGGTTAAATGGTGTTCAACTAGCCATGCGACGACTTTGCTTTCATGACGAGTTAATCCATGTAATTCACAAAATGCTAATGCATCAACAGCACCTAATGTTGAGTGATCTCCCTGTTGTCCCTTGGCAATATCATGAAAAATAGTCGCTAAAAATAATAAGTGCGGTTTCGCGAGATCTTCATAAATATCATGTGCTAAAGGATGGTCTTGTTTGCTTTTTGGATAGTTATAAATAAATTTTGCTAATTTATGTGTATGCGCATCAACGGTGTAAGCATGGAATAGATCAAATTGCATTTGTCCAACAATACGACTCCATTGAGGGATATAAGCCGCTAGAACGCCATATTCATACATTAGCGTAAAAGGAAGCCCCATACCGCGAGGATGTTGGATTATCTCCATAAAAATAATTCGGCATTCTGGAATATTTTGTAACCAGTGTGTTAAGCATCGTCTTGCTTCACGTAATTCCCGTAGTGTGCTGGAATAAATACCTTTAATACGAGGATCATTAGCAATGTGAACAAACAGTTGTAGAATTGATTCAGGATTTTCTTGAAAGTGACCCGATGAGATCAGTTCAATTTTATTGCCACGTATTTGAAAATGTTCATCGATAATATGAAATTCAGTCGCTACGTTACCTAAAATTGCCTCGTCGAAATATTGTAATAGCATTTCGTTAAGCTCTTTCACACGACGAATAGTTTGATAGAACATTTTCATCATCTGCTCTACGGCTTCATTACGTTGTCCTGTGTAACCTAATAACTTTGCAACTTCACTTTGAAAATCAAATAACAAACGGTTGTCTGGGCGGTTAGTAACCGTGTGTAACGCAAAGCGAATACTCCATAGTTGTGACTGACAGTCGCTGATCTCATGGTATTCACCTTGTGTGATATAACCATAGGAAGTTAATTCTAGAAGGCTATGCGCATCAAAATGACGTTTTGAAACCCAAGCGATGGTTTGAATATCGCGTAAACCTCCACAACCATTTTTGATATCTGGTTCTAGATTGTAACCATCACCGCGACAGTTCCTATGACGGTCAAACTGCTCTTCTTTTTTGACTGTAAAGAATTGCGCCGATGGCCAGAAATCATCTTGGCTGATGATATCTTGTAATTTTCCAAAGGTTGTTTCATTACCTCGTATTAAACGAGCTTCAATCATGCTGGTTGCGACAGTAATGTCCGCTTTACCTTGCTCTAAACAGTCTTGAAGTGTGCGTACACTATTACCTACATCAAGCTTTAAGTCCCAGAGTAGCATAATGAGTTGGCTAATTTTTTCTTCTGATTCTTTACTAAAGCCATGATCTGAGAGGATTAATAAATCAATATCTGATTTTGGGTGCAATTCTCCTCTCCCATAACCACCAACAGCAATTAGACTTAAATCAAAACTTTCATTTAAACCAACAAAATCCCATAATCGGCTTAATAATTCATCAATATAGGCAGCACGCATTGTAACCAGTTCATTGATGTGTTTTCTTGCTTGGAATTGTTCGAGTTGCCAGTCGCCAAATTCTTTTAGATGATTTTTGAGAAAAGAGATCGAAAGATCTTTGTTTTGAATATTCTGCGGGGAGTACTGTTCGAAATCCATTTAAAGCCTCGTATTGGAGCCTACTTGTTATTAACTAAAAGCAGGCTCATTATATTTATTCTGGGTTAATAATACGCTCAATTGTTTCTTCTGGACGCAGCGTTAAAATTTCAACACCTGTTTCAGTCACTAATAATGTATGTTCCCATTGAGCTGATAATTTTTTATCTTTAGTGACAACAGTCCACTCATCACGTAATACTTTACAATCACGTTTACCTGCATTTAGCATTGGTTCGATAGTAAAACATTGACCTGCTTTTAATACTTCGCCTGTGCCTTTTTTACCATAATGTAAAACCTGTGGCTCTTCGTGGAAACCTGCTCCAATACCATGTCCACAATATTCACGTACAATTGAATAATTATGGTTTTCAGCATGTTTTTGAATCGCAGCACCAATGTCGCCTAAACGAGCACCGGGTTTAACCATATTAATACCAATGTATAAACACTCTTGCGCTACGCGAGATAAACGTTCAGCAAGGATAGTTGCTTTACCTACCATAAACATTTTTGAAGTATCACCGTGGTAACCATCTTTGATCACTGTGATATCAATATTCACAATATCACCTTCTTTTAATGCTTTATCATTAGGGATACCGTGGCAAACAACATAATTCAATGAAGTACAAATTGACTTTGGAAAACCATGGTAATTAAGCGGTGCTGGAATCGCGCCTTGTTCATTAACAATGAAGTCATGACAAAGTGTATTTAATTCGTTGGTTGTTACACCCTTTTTAACATGTGGCTCAATCATAGTGAGTACATCTGCTGCAAGTTGTCCTGCGATGCGCATTTTTTCTATTTCTTGAGCGGTTTTGATGATTCCAGTCATATGAGATCTCTATACTTTGAATAATTTATTTAGTCTACAACTATAAAGAATTTTAACCTTTGGTGCTAGATAAAATAATGAACAGAAAACCCCAAAATTGATAGGGTGTATAGGAGGATAAAATAGCTTAAAAAAGTTGCTAATTAATACGCTATTTATTGAGCTAAAGTAGGAACTATGGTATAAAGCGCACCGAGATTGATAGATTAATTTTTTAGTCACATTCTCAATTAATCAATATAATTCAGTCATCGCATTTAATGCTTTGATATTTAAGGATTATTATTTAAACAACACACACGCATCGACACGTCACTCGGGGTGCCTTTTTCTGTTTAAGAAATTAATGGTCGAGTGTATGGGATGTGTGGAGGCCTAACCCCCTAAGAGGAAATTCAAATGGCAACAGTATCAATGCGCGATATGCTACAAGCAGGCGTTCACTTCGGTCACCAAACTCGTTACTGGAACCCAAAAATGAAACCATTCATTTTTGGTGCTCGTAATAAAGTTCATATCATCAACCTTGAAAAAACAGTTCCTATGTTTAACCAAGCGCTTAACTTCTTAGAAGCTAAAGCATCTAAAAAAGGCAAAGTTCTTTTTGTTGGTACTAAACGTGCAGCTTCAGAAGCTGTTAAAGAAGCTGCTATCTCATGTGAGCAATTCTATGTTGATCACCGTTGGTTAGGTGGTATGTTGACTAACTGGAAAACAGTTCGTCAATCGATCAAGCGTTTGAAAGATCTTGAAGTTCAAAGCCAAGACGGTACTTTTGACAAGTTAACTAAGAAAGAAGCGCTTATGCGTACTCGTGAATTAGAGAAACTTGAAAAAACACTTGGCGGTATTAAAAACATGGGTGGTATCCCAGATGTAATCTTCGTAATCGATGCTGATCACGAGCACATTGCAATTAAAGAAGCGAATAACTTAGGTATTCCAGTTATCGCTGTTGTAGATACTAACTCTTGCCCAGATAACATCGACTATATCGTACCTGGTAATGATGATGCTATCCGTGCTGTTAAGCTTTACTTAACTGCAGCTGCTGAAGCTGTTAAAGAAGGCCGCACTGAAGAAGTAGTAGTAGCTGAAGGTTTTGTTGAAGAAGAATCAGCTGAGAAATAAGTTCTTCTTAGAATAGAAGCTCTTATTAACCAATCTTTGGTTGGTTATCAGGGGTCTATATGGCCCCTTTTTTATTTATAGAATTAAAAAATAGGAATTCAAACAATGGCTATTACAGCTCAGCAAGTTAAAGAACTTCGTGACCGCACAGCTGCGGGTATGATGGATTGTAAAAAAGCATTAGTTGAAGCTGATGGTAACATCGAGCTTGCAATTGAAAACATGCGTAAATCAGGTGCAATCAAAGCAGCTAAAAAAGCAGGCCGTGTTGCTGCTGAAGGTGCTATTTTTGCTAAATCAAATGGTACTACAGCATTAATTATCGAAGTTAACTGTGAAACAGACTTCGTTGCTATGGACAAAAGCTTCTTAGCATTTGCTGAAAAAGCCGCTGATATCGCGCTTGCAAATAAAGTAGATACAGTTGAAGCGTTAAATGCATTAGCATACGACGATATGACGGTTGAAGAAGCTCGTGAACTATTAGTTGCTAAAATCGGTGAAAACATCTCTGTACGTCGTTTACAAATCGTTGAAGGTGAAAACCTTGGCGCTTACGTACATAGTCGCAAAATCGGTGTTATCTCTTCACTAACTGGCGGTGACGCTGAATTAGCTAAAGATATTGCAATGCATGTTGCTGCTGCTGCACCTCAGTTCGTTAAACCTACTGACGTACCTGCAGAAGTTGTTGCAAAAGAGAAAGAAATTCAATTACAAATTGCAATTGACAGTGGTAAACCTGCTGAAATCGCAGAAAAAATGGTAACTGGTCGTATGGCTAAGTTTACTGGTGAAGTAAGCTTAACTGGTCAAGCGTTCATTAAAGATCCTTCAATGACGGTTGCTAAACTTCTTAAAGGTGCAAATGCAGACGTTGTCACTTTCATCCGTTTAGAAGTTGGTGAAGGCATCGAGAAAAAAGTAGAAGATTTTGCTGCTGAAGTTGCTGCTACAATGGCTGCTTCTAAGTAATTAACTTGCAAAATAATGACTAATGTTGCGAAGCATTAATCAAGTATAAAAAAGAACCGCGGCATGGCTGCGGTTCTTTTGCATTCAAAAGTCAGTGAATTTGGTTATTAAAAGACCTATTTTTTAAACTCTTTTTTATAATAAGTTTAAAAAATCGGTATTATTTCAACTTGAGGAATAGAATTATGAGCACTAACCCTAAATCTGCATATCGTCGTATTTTATTAAAATTGAGCGGAGAAGCGCTCGTTGGTGAAGAAGGGTTCGGTATTGATCCAAAAGTGTTGGATCGTATGGCTTTAGAAATAAAATCATTAATTGAATCAGGTGTGCAAGTTGGTTTGGTTATCGGTGGTGGTAATATTTTCCGTGGTGCAGGCTTAGCACAAGCAGGTATGAACCGTGTTGTTGGTGACCATATGGGGATGTTAGCAACGGTAATGAATGGTTTAGCAATGCGTGATGCATTACATCGTGCACATGTTAATTCTCGTTTAATGTCAGCAATTCCACTAAACGGTGTTTGTGACGATTATAACTGGGCTGAAGCAATTAAATATTTAAAATTAGGCACTGTGGTTATTTTTTCTGCCGGTACAGGTAACCCATTCTTTACAACAGATTCTGCAGCTTGCTTACGTGGTATTGAAATTGAAGCCGATGCGGTACTTAAAGGTACAAAAGTAGATGGTGTTTACGATGCAGATCCAGTTAAAAACCCTGACGCGCAATTATACAGTGTATTAGATTACCAAACCGTTTTAGAAAAAGAATTACAAGTGATGGATTTAGCTGCCTTTACCTTAGCACGTGATCATAGTTTACCGATTCGTGTATTTAATATGAATAAACCTGGCGCATTAAGCCGTGTTGTATTAGGTGGTGATGAAGGAACAACAATCACTCATACAGATCAAAATATTTAATATTATTAAACAGTGAACAATAAGTTAGGAAATAAATATGATTAACGAAATCAAAGATGATGCTCAAACTCGTATGAATAAAAGCATCGATTCATTTAAAAGCCAATTAGCTAAAGTACGTACTGGCCGAGCACACCCTAGTTTACTAGACGGTATTATGGTGCCATATTACGGTTCAAACACACCTCTACGTCAAGTGGGTAACGTATCTACAGAAGATTCTCGTACATTAACAATCACTGTTTTTGATGCAACATTAATTGCTGCTGTAGAAAAAGCAATCATGGGCTCTAATTTAGGTTTAAACCCAATGTCTGCTGGCACAGTTATTCGTATTCCTTTGCCGCCATTAACAGAAGAGCGTCGTAAAGACTTAATTAAAGTGGTTCGTGGTGAAGCTGAAAATACACGTATTGCTATTCGCAATATTCGTCGTGATGCTAATGGTGACTTTAAAGATTTAGAAAAAGAAAAAGAGATCAGCGAAGATCAGCAACGTCAAGGTGAAGAATTAGTACAAAAAGTAACTAATGAAAGCATCAAAAAAGTTGATGAAGTATTAGCAGTTAAAGAAGCTGAATTAATGGAAGTGTAATATTAATAACAGCTAAATAAATGCATCTAAGAATGATTATAATTAGATGCATTTAGCTGACTACCAAGGATTACTGTGACAACAAAAGCACTTGAAAAGAAATTCCCTAAACATGTTGCGATTATTATGGATGGCAATGGTCGTTGGTCTGAGAAAAAAGGGAAACATCGTGTTTTTGGGCATAAACATGGTGTAAAAGCACTACGTAAAGCGATTGTTTTTGCCAGTGAGCATAAAATTGAGGCACTAACTATTTTTGCTTTTAGTAGTGAAAATTGGAGGCGTCCAAAAGAAGAAGTTAATATGTTGATGGAGCTGTTTTTTACAGTTCTTGGACGTGAAGTTAAAAAGTTACATAAAAATAATATTAGCTTAAAAATAATTGGTGATGTCTCTGCTTTTAGTGACCGTCTGCAAAAAAAAATAAGTAATGCTGAGGCGTTAACTGAAAATAATACTGGTTTAGCCGTTAATGTGGCTGCTAATTATGGTGGACGTTGGGATATCACAAATGCAACCCAACAAATCGCCAAACAAGTTAAAGATGGAACATTAGCGATTGATGATATTGATGAATCATTAGTAAACAATTCATTATCATTGGCTGAATTTTCAGATATTGATCTGATGATTCGAACGGGAGGTGACTATCGTATTAGTAACTTCCTATTGTGGCAACTTGCTTATGCTGAATTATATTTTACAGATGTGTTATGGCCGGATTTTAATGCCGATACCTTCCAACTTGCTGTAGATGTGTTTTCAGGTAAAGAGCGACGTTTTGGACAAACCAGCGCGCAAGTAAGTAGTTAGTTTTTATCCTACAGATATAACGGGAATTTTCTGTGAAACAACGAATTATAACTGCGCTTGTATTAGCGCCACTAGCTATCGCTGCTATTTTCTTTTTACCATTAAAATTTTTCACTTTATTTGCAGCCGCTCTTTTTTTACTTGCCAGTAAAGAATGGGCGGGATTTGTGAGTAAAGAGCCTTCTGCAGCTACGCTTTATATCTTCGGTATTATTCTTGGTGTTACCTTAATATTTATGCCTATTGGTGCCATTTGGGGGGGGACAAAGCCTAATATTTATATTATTTCAGGATTAGTTATTGCCGCTATTTGGTGGTGTCTGGCCTTTTTATTAGTGATCCGTTACCCAACATCAGCAACTCTGTGGCGTTCAAGTAAGTTTATTAAGAGTATTTTTGGATTATTAACCCTGATCCCGTTTTTCTGGGGATTAGTTGTATTACGTTCAGTCAATATGCATCATGAATTCTATTTTGGTGCTCAGTTATTAATGTACGTGTTTTTATTAGTATGGGCTGCTGATACTGGCGCATACTTTGCTGGTAGACAGTTCGGTAAACATAAACTAGCGCCTAATGTGAGTCCTGGTAAAACCATTGAAGGGCTAGTAGGTGGATTAGTTTGTGCAATGATCGTGGCTTATTTTGCGAGTGATTTCTTTGCGATTACTGATGATAAACTTGGCGTATTTTTTGTTGCATCATTAATCACTACATTAGTTTCTGCTTTAGGTGATTTAACAGAAAGTATATTCAAACGAGAAGCTGGTTTGAAAGACAGTAGTAATTTATTGCCTGGGCATGGCGGTATTTTAGATCGTGTTGACAGCTTGACTGCTGCTGTACCAGTATTTGCGCTTATTTACATCTACTGGCTTATTTAACAATGAAAAATCTGGCCGTTCTTGGTGCAACGGGATCTATTGGTGATAGCACTTTAAGTGTTTGTCGTCATAATCCTGATTTATATAATGTGCAGTTTTTATATGCAGCAAAAAATGTCGATAAAATGTTGTCGCTCTGTATGGAGTTTCAACCCGCTTATGTTGCTTTATCTGATGAAGGATCATCACAGCAATTACAAACTTTGCTACAACAAAATAATTTACACAGCCAAGTATTACCAGAAAATGAAGTTTTAACTTTATTAGCTAGTGTGGAAATTGATTCCGTTATGGCTGCCATTGTTGGTGCGGCTGGTTTAAAAACAACATTAGCTGCCGTTTACGCAGGAAAAGAAATATTTTTAGCAAATAAAGAATCGTTGGTAATGTCTGGCGCATTGTTTATCGATGCAGTTAAAAAATATGGTGCAACCTTATGGCCTGTAGATAGTGAGCATAATGCGATTTTTCAATCAATGTCTGCCTCTTTACAAAAAGATATTGGGGCCTGTGACCTGAATGGTGAGGGTGTATCTAAGATCTTATTGACGGGATCGGGTGGTCCATTTTTAAATACACCATTATCTGAATTTGAGTTCATTACTCCTGAAGCTGCTATCAAACATCCTAACTGGTCTATGGGGCCTAAAATTTCAATTGACTCTGCAACCATGATGAATAAAGGTTTGGAGTATATTGAAGCAAGATGGTTATTTAATACCAATAAAGAGCAGTTACAGGTCATTATTCATCCACAATCAGTTATTCACTCCATGGTGCAATATCAAGATGGTAGTGTCATTTCTCAAATGGGCAATGCAGATATGCGTATTCCTATTGCACATGTGATGGGGGGAGAGCGGCGGATCAAAAGTGGTGCTAAACCTTTTAACTTTTTTGCTAGTGATAATTTTACTTTCTTTGAACCTGATTATGATCGTTATCCCTGCTTAAATTTAGCTATTCAAGCTTGTTATCAAGGTCAGCATGCAACAACAACATTAAATGCTGCCAACGAAGTGGCGGTGCAAGCCTTTTTAGATAAAAGAATAAAATTCACTGAGATTGCCGTTGTTGTTGAACAAGTACTAAATCAATTAAATACACAAACGGCTTCAACAATTGCTGAATTATTGCACATAGATAAGGAAGCAAGAGAGCACACTATCCAAGTTATTAATCGAGGTTTAATTTGTTAGATTTCATTTGGAATACGGCTGCATTTATTATTGCATTAAGTATTTTAGTTGCCATTCATGAGTATGGACATTTCTGGGTTGCGCGTCGTTGTAATGTAAAGGTACATCGTTTTTCCATTGGTTTTGGTAAAGTGCTATTTAAAAAAACAGATAAACACGGCACCGAGTTTGCTATTGCAGCTATCCCTTTGGGTGGTTACGTTAAAATGTTAGATGGCCGTGTTGAAGAAGTGCCTGAAGAATTACAGCAATTTGCATTTGATAAAAAAACTGTGTGGCAACGTATTGCTATTGTTGCGGCAGGGCCCATTGCAAACTTCTTATTAGCCATTATTGCATTTTGGTTGATGTATATGATTGGAGTAAACAGCGCAAAGCCTATTATTAGTCAGGTAGCAGAATATTCTCCCGTGAGTGTTGTGCATCAACAAAAAGCATTTCAGGTGAGTGCGGTTAATGGTCAATCGGTTAATGACTGGGAAGCATTAAATTTAGCGTTAGTTGCACAAATAGGTGAAGCGGATTTTGAGTTAACTATTGATCCTTTAACAAATATTGATTCTATCTCAAAAAATAAGTCCAACTTACCTCTAGTGACGGAACCAAGCCAAACTTATACAGTCTCACTTGCTGATTGGAAATTTGATCCTAAAAAAGAATCCGTTATTACTAGTTTAGGTTTTATTCCTTATTCTCCAAAAGTACATTTAATTGCAAACACTATTGCTGATAATAGTGCTTCTCAACGTAGTGGTTTAACTGTTGGAGACAAATTACTTGCAGTTAATGGAGTCGCATTACAAGATTGGCAACAATTTGTTCAGGTCATTCAGGAGAGTGCCAATAAAGCGCTGAAACTGGTAATTGAACGACAAGGTTCACAAAAAATATTAATGTTAACACCTGATGCACGTGAGGTCGGTAATGGGGTTATACAAGGGTATATTGGACTTGCTCCTAAAGTTAATACTTACCCCGAACAGTTTCGTGTTAGTTTACAATATGGTGTCTTCGAATCTGTCAGTAAAGGGGTGGATAAAACTTGGCAATTAACAAAACTTACTTTTTCTACTTTAGTAAAGTTAGTTTCTGGTGAAATGTCGGTTAAAAATTTAAGTGGTCCTGTTGGTATTGCTAAAGGGGCTGGTATGAGCGCAGATTATGGTATTGCTTCTTTCTTAGGTTTTATCGCATTGATCAGTGTTAATTTAGGTATTATGAATTTAATCCCTCTACCTGTATTAGATGGAGGACATTTAATGTATTACTTTATTGAAGCAATTACAGGGAAGCCTGTTTCAGAAAGAATACAAGAATTTGGTTTTAAAATTGGTATTGCTGTTTTGATGACATTTATGTCAATCGCAATATTAAATGATTTTAATTTATTATAAAAATTGCAAACAAGTTGTTAGGCGACACATTCTGTTAGTGTATTGAAGTGGTACACTACGCGCCGTTATTAATTTACCTGTTTGAATTGTTTGCACTAAAGTGCGTAAAGGATTTTCTAGATAATGTTTAAGAAGTATTTATTAGCATTGGCACTGAGTGTTTCAACACTTTTCTCTTCTCTTTCTTTTGCTGAAAGTTTTACCGTTTCAGATTTGCAATTTGAAGGATTGCAACGAGTTACTCTTGGGGCTGCATTATTAAGTTTGCCTATTCGAGAAGGTGACGTAGTTGACGATTACGAATTGTCTCAGGCCGTCAAAAAACTTTATAGTAGTGCCCATTTTGAATCCATTGAGTTATTTAGAAATGGCTCCGTTGTTATCTTTAAAGTAAAAGAACGACCAACTATCAGTGCGATTGAGTTAACGGGTAATAAGAAGTTAACTGAAGATCAAATCTTAGATTCTCTAAAAGCATCTTCTATTCAAGTGGGCGAATCACTCGATAGAACTGTTTTATCAAATATAGAAAAAAGCTTAGAAGATTTTTACCATAGTGTTGGTAAATATAGTGCCCAAGTTGAAACAATTGTTACACCGTTGCCACGCAATCGTGTTTCATTGCAGTTTGTTTTCCGTGAAGGTTTAACGGCTAAAATAGAACAAATTAATATTGTCGGTAATACCATTTATAGCGATGGCACCTTATTAAAGCGTCTAACATTAAGCCATTCTGGTGGTTGGTGGGACTTCTTTGCTGATGATAATTATCAAAAGCAAAAGTTAGCTGGTGATTTAGAAGTTATTAAAAGTTATTACTTAGACCGAGGTTATATTCGTTTTAAAATTGATGAAACTCAAGTCGCATTAAGACCCAATAAAAAAGGTGTTTACGTTACTGTAAATGTGACTGAAGGTGATATGTATAAAGTCGGTGATGTCACTTTTATCGGTGATTTGTTAGGTCATGATGAAGATATTAAAACGTTAGTGACCTTTGAAAAGGGTGATACTTATTCTGCATCTGATGTCTCTGCAACTGAGCAGAGTATTCGTAAATATTTCGGTCGTTTAGGTTATGCTTTCCCAGAAGTAAATACTTATCCTGAAATTGATGATGAAACGCATACAGTTGTGGTGAATTTTTCTATTGATCCTGGGCAACGTGGTTATGTAAGACATATTAATATTTCAGGTAATAATACAACTAAAGATGTTGTATTACGCCGAGAAATGCGTCAAATGGAAGGTGGCTGGCTTTCAAGTGAAGCATTAGAAACGTCACGTGCTCGCTTAAATCGTTTAGGCTTCTTCTCTACCGTTAATATTAATACTGAACGAGTGAGTGAAGATCTCGTTGATGTTAGCGTTAACGTTGCAGAGCAACCTTCTGGTAACTTTAATGCTGGTATTGGTTACGGTACTGAATCTGGGTTAAGTTTAAGTGCTGGTGTACAACAAAATAACTTCTTAGGAAGTGGTGATAAAGTTGGCTTTGAAGTAAAAGTTAATGATTACAGTCTTAATGCAAGTGTGAATTATGATACACCTTATCTAACAAAAGATGCTGTTAGTGGTGGTGGTCGTATTTATTACGACAAATTTGAAGCGGGTGATGCAAACATTGTTGATTATACCAACACAACTTACGGGATCCGTTTAAGTACAGGTTTCCCTGTAAATGAAATCAACCGCTTAGGTTTTAGCGTCGGTTGGGAAAACAATGGTATTTCAGAGTTACAAAGTTATGAGCAATTAAGAAATTTCTGGAATATTTATGGTTCATTACAAAATCCTGATGGTAGTGCTGATTTCCAAAATTACGATATAACAGCCACTTGGACTCGAAATAACCTAGATAAAGGGCAACTTGCAACGCAAGGTATGATGCATACTTTACGTGGTAAAATCACTGTGCCAGGTTCGGATATACAATTCTTCAAAATTAACTTTGATATCCGTAACTACCAAAGGATCACCGATGATGGTGAATGGACAACATTATTACGTGGTAGTTTAGGTTATGGTAATGGTTATGGTCAGTTTGAAGGTAATGACCAAGTGCTACCTTTCTTTGAAAACTATTTTGTAGGTGGTTACCGAACATTACGTGGTTTCTCTAATAATACTGTTGGTCCTCGTGCAATGTATATTGGACAAAGTAATGGTAATGCAACCTCTTCTTATACTGATAGTGCGGTAGGGGGGAATGCAAAATACACATTAAGTGCGGAACTTATTTTCCCTGCTCCATTCTTAGATGAAGCTTACTCTCGTCAAGTACGTAGCAGTCTCTTTGTTGATGCCGGTGAAGCGTGGGATACTGAATATAATTATGATGCTTACAGCCGTTTCAGTTGTTCATATAATTGTGATTATGCAGGTGATTATTCTAAACCGGGTCGAATGCGTGCATCTTTTGGTACTCAATTAACTTGGGTTTCACCAATGGGACCATTAATCTTTACTTTAGCACTACCAATAAAAGAATATGAAGGTGATAGAACTGAGATATTCTCATTCAATATTGGTGACGTGTTCTAATTAAAGCAGTAAGTATTTCATTAGCTCTACAAAGTATGTTTTACTTGTAAGCTTATTTTTAACATTTTTTATGACAAATATTATTTAATACGGAGTTACAACATGAAGACCTTTTTAAAAGTGATTACATTAGCCGCTACACTGGTAACAGTATCTGCTGTGCATGCTGCGGAAACACAAAAAATTGGTGTGGTATTTCCAACAAAAGTAATGCAAGAGTCTCCACAACGAGACAAGATTATTAAAACATTAGAAGCTGAATTTAAAGACCGCGTTGCAGCACTACAAAAATTAGAAAAAGAGATCCGTACTTTAGAAACAAAAATTAAAAAAGATGGTGAGTTATTAAGTAATAATGAACTAACAGCATTAAAACGCCAAATTGAAGTTAAAGTATCAGAATATAAATTCATGGGTAAAGCTTTTGAAGAAGATCAACGTCGTCGTCAAGGTGAAGAGCAGCAAAAAGCACTAGCAGTGATTCGAGATGTTATTAATAACATTGCTAAAGAAGGGCACTACGATCTTATTTTAAATGGTGAGCAAGTTGTATTCTCAACACCAGCACTAGATATTTCAGATAAAGTAATTCAAAAAATTAGTACTAAGTAGGTTTAATTATGACTTATTCATTAACTAGCTTAGCTGCACAATTATCTGCTCAATTAGGTGGTGATGGTGATTTACAATTACATCGTTTAGCTACCTTTCATGGTGCCAAAGAAGGGGACATTACATTCGTCTCAGATAAAAAATTACTGCTTCGTTTAAGTGAATGTAATGCAAGTGCAATTGTATTACCTACTGCGTTAAAAGAGACTTACCAAGGTAATGCTTTATTTATGGATAACCCGTATGTGGGTTATGCATTGTTAGCACGTTTATTTGATACAACACCTAATTTATCGACTGTTATTGCAGACTCTGCGCAAATTCATGAATCTGTTGTACTGGGTAAAAACGTGGCTATTGGTGAAAACGTAGTCATTGCTAAAGGTGCAAAGATTGCTGATAACTGTCAATTGTTTCCTAATGTAGTCATTGGCGAAGAAAGTACATTAGGAGAAGGATGTAAAATCTATTCTAATGTTTCTATTTATCATCGTTGTCATTTAGGAAGTAAGGTTATTATCCATGCTAATACTGTGATTGGTTCTGATGGTTTTGGCAATGCTCCATACCAAGGAACTTGGGTTAAAATTCCACAGATTGGTGATGTGATCATCGGTGATAATGTAGAAATAGGATCAAATACTTCAATTGATAGAGGTGCGTTGTCAGATACTATTATTGGTAATGGTGTTAAGATTGATAACCTATGTCAGATTGCACACAACGTACAAATTGGCGATCATACCGCCATTGCTGGTGGCACAAATGTCGCAGGAAGTACTCAGATTGGAAAAAGTTGTATTGTTGGTGGTAGCGTTGCTATTAATGGTCATATTACTGTGACTGATAACGTAGTGATCACTGGTGACTCTATGGTGATGAGAAGTATTAACAAACCCGGTATATATTCATCAGGTGTACCTGCTCAAGAGAATAGAGCATGGCGTAAAACAACTGCTTATACTTTAAAAATAGAAGAATTGTTCAAGCGAGTTAAACAGCTTGAAAAACAAATTGAAGATAAAAACTAAGGAAATTATCGTGCCTAACGAATTAAATAGTCTGGATATTAAAGAGATCATGGATCTTCTGCCACATCGTTACCCATTTTTATTACTGGATCGTGTCGTAGACCATGTGCCTGGTGAAACACTTATCGGCTATAAAAATGTATCATTTAATGAGCCTCAGTTTACTGGTCACTTCCCTGGAACTCCAGTATTCCCAGGCGTGTTGATTTTAGAGGCATTAGCGCAAGCAACAGGTGTACTTGCTTTTACTAAACACGGTAAACCTGCTGAAAATGAATTGTATTTCTTTGCTTCAATTGACAAAGTTAAATTCCGCAAGCCAGTAGTACCTGGTGATAGATTAGATCTTGACGTGAAATGCTTAAGTGAAAAACGTGGAATGGGTAAATTCCAATGTTATGCTAAAGTTGATGGGCAAGTAGTTTGTCAGGCCGAAATAATGTGTGCAAGAAGAGAGATTTAATGATTGATTCTACAGCAAAAATTCATCCAACAGCGATAGTGCATGAAAATGCAGTTATTGGCAAAAACGTAGAGGTCGGTCCATATACCATCATCGGCGATAATGTTGAAATTGGTGATGATTGCTGGATTGGTCCACATGTTGTAATTAAAGGTACAACTAAAATGGGCAAAGGTAATAAAATTTACCAATTTGCTTCAGTGGGCGAAGATTGCCAAGATTTAAAATACAATGGTGAAATAACTTATCTTGAGATCGGAGATTATAATGTTTTCCGTGAAAGTTGTACTGTTCATCGTGGTACTGCGCAGGATAACAGTATAACCAAAATAGGTAATAAATGCTTATTAATGGCTTATGTTCATATTGCACATGACTGTATCTTAGGTAATAACATTATCCTATCAAATAATGCGACACTTGCTGGTCACAGTAAAATTGCAAACAACGTTATTATTGGTGGATTAACTGCATTACATCAATTTTCTCGTGTTGGTGAATATGCAATGATTGGTGGCTGTTCTGCTGTCAATAAAGATATTCCTCCTTACTTTATGGCCTCGGGTAATTATGCTCAGGCACAGGGTATAAACTCTGTTGGTTTAAAACGCCAAGGTTTTAGTAGTGCAACAATAATGCAAATAAAACGAGCTTATAAAGCAATTTGTCGAAATGGTAATACCTTGGAACAAGCAAAAGCTGAAATAGCCGAAAGCGTTGCAGATTGTCCAGAATTAAAGATTTTATTAGATTTTATTTCTGCAGAAAATCGCGGTATTGTTCGATAAGCTGTTTGTTTTACGTATTTTAAAACAAGGCTCTTTTTGAGCCTTTTTTTTTAATTTTAATCACTACGATTTTAGAAGAAGAAGTTCATGACAAAACCATTGCGCATTGGATTAATAGCGGGTGAAACCTCGGGTGATATTTTAGGTGAAGGGTTAATTAAAGCACTTAAAAAACAATACCCAGATGCTATCTTTGAAGGCATTGCAGGGCCAAGAATGATTGCCCAAGGCTGTACAGCATTACATCCATTAGAAGCATTGTCGGTAATGGGGTTTGTAGAAGTATTAGGCAAGTTAGGTAGTATTTTAAGCATTCGTAAATCAATTATTCAGCACTTTATTAACAATCCTCCTGATATCTTTATCGGAATTGATGCTCCTGATTTTAATTTAACTGTTGAGTTAAAATTAAAACAACAAGGAATTAAAACGATCCATTATGTAAGTCCTTCTGTGTGGGCATGGAAACAATGGAGGATCCATAAAATTGCTAAAGCAACAGATCTTGTATTAGCATTTTTACCTTTTGAAAAAGCTTTCTATGATAGGTTTGATGTACCTTGCCAATTTGTCGGCCATACACTTGCTGATCAACTACCTTTAGAACGCGATAAATCAGGTGCTCGAGCACAACTCAACATTCAGCTGGATGAAAAAATTATTGCGATATTACCAGGTAGTCGTAAAGCGGAAGTAGAGATGTTAGGGCCAATATTTTTACAAGCAGCGGAAATTATCTATCAAAAATATCCCGATTATCGATTTATCGTGCCTATGGTAAATGACAGTCGTAAAGCACAGTTTCAGTCTCAAATTGATGCATTAGCATCAAGTTTACCCATTACTTTATTTGATGGTCAGTCTAGTGCTGTTTTACAATCAGCTGACACGGTATTATTAGCGTCAGGTACAGCTGCTTTAGAAGCTATGTTAGCAAAAGCCCCTATGGTTGTTGCTTATAAAGTGAAACCTATTACTTATATTATTGCTAAAGCCCTATCGAGCGTAAAATTCACTTCTCTACCTAATTTAATTGCTGATAAAGAAGTGGTTAAAGAGTTAAGTCAGAAAGATTGTACCGTTGAGAAAATTGTTGCTGAATTAGAACGTCTTATTGAACATGATGCACAGAAAATGATTGATACTTTCACCGAGTTACATCAATTAATTAAATGTGATGCAGATACGCAAGCAGCAAATGCGGTTATTAAATTATTAAATAGAGACAAATAAACATGGCTAAACTAATCACTGATTTTCCTGAAGTAATTTATCCTGACTGCCAATATATTGCAGGTGTTGATGAAGTTGGACGAGGTCCATTGGTTGGGGATGTTGTTACTGCTGCCGTTATTTTAGATCCAAATAAACCTATTCAAGGTTTAACAGATTCTAAAAAATTAAGTGAAAAGAAATTAGCCCTACTATTTGACCAAATTAATGAGAATGCGTTAACGGTAAGTATTGGCCGAGCGTCACCATCGGAAATAGATGAATTAAATATTTTACATGCAACTATGCTAGCGATGCAGCGCGCAGTGCAAGGACTCTCTATTACACCTAATTTTGTGTTTATTGATGGTAACCGTTGCCCTAATTTAAATATGCCAAGTGAAGCCATCGTTAAAGGTGATTTACGTGTTGCTGAAATTAGTGCGGCATCAATTATTGCTAAAGTGACACGAGATCGTGAGATGGTTAAATTAGATCAACGATATCCAGAATATGGCTTTGCTAAGCATAAAGGTTATCCAACAAAAGCTCATTTTGAAGCATTAGAAGCTAATGGGGTGATCGCTGAATACCGTCAAAGTTTTAAACCCGTTAAAGCGATCTTAGCATTAGCAGCGAAGTAGAGATTTATGCCTGAATTAAGTAATCAAACTTCCCCATTAGTTGCCCCTAAATTTGTTCATTTACGTGTACATAGTGATTTTTCTATGGTGGATGGTTTAACAAAAGTAAAACCATTAGTCGCTAAAACTGCTGCACTTAATATGCCTGCATTGGCGATCACTGATCAAACTAATTTTTGTGGTTTAGTGAAGTTTTATGGTGCAGCTCATGGTGCCGGAGTGAAGCCGATAGTGGGAGCTGATTTCTGGGTAAAAAGTGATTTACTTGGTGATCAACAGTTTCGTTTAACGGCATTAGCAATGGATGCAGTGGGTTACAAAAATGTAACAGAGCTTATTTCCAAAGCTTATCTTAGGGGCCATGTTAAAGGCCGTGCCGTTTTAGAACAATCTTGGTTAATTGAACATCAACAAGGGGTTATTTTATTATCAGGTGCTAAAGATGGTGACCTAGGTAAAATGTTATTAAAGGGTAATCAACTTGCTGTTTCTGAAATTACTCAATTTTACAAAACACATTTCCCGGATCGTTATTATGTTGAACTGATCCGTACTAATCGAGTTGATGAAGAAAACTATCTTCATTTAGCCGTTGATTGGGCTGCTGCGCAACAATTACCAGTGGTAGCCACTAATGAAGTTGTATTTGCTGATAAAGAATTATTTGATGCACATGATATTCGCGTATGTATCAATCAAGGTTATGCGTTAGGTGATGAAAAACGCCCTAAAGATTACAGTCCCGAACAGTATTTACGTAGTGAAGAGGAAATGTGTGAACTTTTCTCTGACATTCCGGAAGCACTGCAAAATAGTGTCGAAATAGCCAAACGCTGTAACGTCACTTTACGCTTAGGGGAATACTTTTTACCGGATTTCCCAACAGATGGATTACCTATTGATGAGTTCTTCTGTAAAGCTTCTCGTGAAGGCTTGGAGGCTCGTTTAGAGTTCTTATTTGATAAGAGTAGCCCTGATTTTGCAGAAATAAGAAAACCTTACGATGAGCGTTTAGAAACAGAATTAACCGTTATTAATAAAATGGGGTTCCCTGGCTATTTCTTGATCGTAATGGAATTTATCCAATGGAGTAAAGATAACAATATTCCCGTTGGTCCTGGCCGTGGTTCAGGTGCTGGTTCGTTAGTTGCGTATGCTTTAAAAATTACTGACTTAGATCCATTAGAGTTAGAGTTACTGTTTGAGCGATTCTTGAATCCCGAACGTGTCTCTATGCCCGATTTTGATATCGACTTTTGTATGGATAGACGTGATGAAGTTATCGACCATGTAGCTGAACTATATGGGCGAGATGCCGTATCACAAATTATAACATTCGGTACTATGGCGGCCAAAGCGGTTATCCGCGATGTGGGGCGAGTATTAGGGCATGCTTATGGTTTTGTTGATGGTATTTCAAAATTAGTTCCGCCCACTCCTGGTATGACCTTAACTAAAGCGTTTGAAGAAGAGCCTAGATTACAAGAACGTTATGATGCCAGTGAAGATGTACGCGCTTTAATTGATATGTGTCGTACTTTAGAAGGGACTATTCGTAATGCAGGTAAACATGCGGGTGGTGTTGTAATATCGCCAACCACTATTACCGATTTTGCACCATTATATTGCGATGATGAAGGTCATAATCCGGTTACTCAGTTTGATAAAAATGATGTAGAAACGGCGGGGCTGGTTAAATTTGACTTCTTAGGGTTAAGAACTCTGACCATAGTTCAATGGGCGTTAGATATGGCTAATGCGCATAAACATGAGCGTGGTGAAGAGCCTATTTATATTGAAAAAATAGATCTCACTGAACCTGCTTGTTTTGAATTATTAAAGCGTTACGAAACCACTGCAGTGTTCCAGTTAGAGTCTCGTGGTATGAAGGATCTTATTCGTCGTCTACAGCCAGACTGTTTTGAAGATATGATCGCTTTGGTAGCCTTATTCCGTCCAGGGCCATTGCAATCAGGCATGGTAGATAACTTTATTGAGCGTAAACATGGCCGTGAGGTTGTATCTTACCCTGATGAGAAATGGCAGCACGAATCCTTAAAAGACATTCTATCTCCCACCTATGGCATCATCTTATATCAAGAGCAGGTAATGCAGATTGCCCAAGTATTATCAGGTTACACATTGGGTGGCGCAGATATGTTACGCCGTGCGATGGGTAAGAAAAAACCTGAAGAGATGGCCAAACAGCGTGCTACCTTTGAATCTGGTGCGGTTGAAAATGGTATCGATGGCGAACTTGCCATGAAGATCTTTGACTTGGTAGAGAAGTTTGCTGGTTATGGATTTAATAAATCGCATTCAGCGGCTTATGCATTAGTGTCTTATCAGACTTTATGGATGAAAACTTTTTACCCTTCTTATTTTATGGCTGCGGTAATGTCTGCAGATATGGATAACACGGATAAAGTCGTCATTTTAGTTGATGAATGCCATAACATGGGATTAACCTTATGTCCGCCTGATGTAAACGAAGGTTTGTTTAAGTTTAATGTCGATAAAGACTTGCGCATTATTTATGGTATTGGTGCGGTAAAAGGTGTTGGTGAAGCACCTATTGATGCCATTATCGAAGCCAGAACTCAAGGTGGAAAATTTAAAGATCTCTTTGATTTTTGTACTCGGGTTGATTTAAAACGTTGTGGAAAACGCATTATTGAAAAACTAATTTTAGCGGGAGCTTTAGATAATTTAGGACCACATCGCGCAGCATTAATGGAGAACTTGAGTGATGCATTGCTGGGAGCTGCTCAGCATAAAAAGGCAGAGTCATCAGGACAATCAGATCTGTTTGGTGTATTGACTACGGATCACGATGAAATTGAAAATAAATTTTCAATTGTTGAAAAATGGCCAGAAAAACAGTGGTTAAAAGGTGAAAAAGATACACTTGGTTTGTATTTAACTGGACACCCTATTAACCAATATGAGCCACATTTGCGTGCGATTAATTGTGCTAAGTTAAGTGCTCTTACTGTTAATGGACGAGGTCAAAATAGTCGAGTTTGTGGATTAGTGTTAGCGATGCGTGTGATGGTCACTAAAGCCGGTAAACGTATGGGGATTTTAACGCTTGATGATAAAAGTGCACGCATGGATGTAACCATTTTTGCTGATTTGTTAGACCAACATGAAGCTTTATTGTTTACTGATAATATTGTAGTGTTGCAAGGTCAAGTCAGTGAAGACTATTTTAATGGTGGTTTGAAAATGAATGCGCGGGAGATCATGAGTATTGATCAAGCTCGTGAACGTTTTGCCAGTAAATTACGCTTAACTATCTCTTCTAATATTCTACAAAAATATACCATTGAGCAATTTCAATATCGTTTAAAAGAAGCGTTATTACCTGCTGCAGGTGGTTTGTGTCCTGTTTTTGTTAATTATCAAAATCATCAAGCTCAAGCAGAAATGGAGCTAGGTATAGAATGGTCGATCACCCCAAGTGATGATTTGTTATTTGAGTTAGGGCGCTTACTTGGTGAAGAAAATGTAACATTACATTTTGATCAAGGTTAAACCTAAAAATGCAGCCATTATCTAACTTATTTAATGCACATTTAAAGCAACTTTTAATCGAGTCTACTACTAAGTTTCGTTTGATTGTGGCATTAAGTGGTGGTTTAGATTCAGTTGTATTATTACACCTCGCGCATCAGTTTTTAAAAAACAGAGATGGTATTGAGTTACTTGCACATAATGTGAATCATGGTTTAAGTGAAAATGCTGAGCACTGGGGGAGTTTTTGTACTCAATTATGTGAGCAGTTGGGGGTGACGTTAATTCATTCTAAAGTGCATATTGAGAATCGGCCTAGAACCAGTTTAGAAGCCTTAGCAAGAGATGCTCGTTATCAATGTTTTCGAGAAAAAATGCAAGCAAACGATATAATTTTAACAGGGCATCATCAAGATGATCAGTTAGAAACGTTATTGTTAGCTTTAAAAAGAGGCTCTGGTAGCACTGGGTTACAAGGGATTCAAACGTCACAGGCTTTTTTCGAAGGGACTTTATTGCGTCCACTTTTGATTTTTTCTCGTCAACAATTAACTGATTATGCAAAGCTGCATCAATTACAATGGATTGAAGATGAAAGTAATCAAAATACAGACTTTGATCGAAATTTTATTCGTCATGAAATATCCCCTTTATTAAAACAACGATGGCCGGCGATTGCTCAATCAGTTTCACGTACTGCACAGTTATGCCAAGAACAACAATCCCTATTAAATGAAATTGCACAGCAAGATTTAGAAAACTGCCAATGTGAATTTTTTTCACAGCAGACGTTAAGTATTGCAAAGCTTTCCCTGCTAAGTGATGCAAGGCGTAATAATGTCATTCGTTATTGGCTAAAATCTAATGGGGTACAATATCCGAGTAATAAACAGTTGTTAGCTTTATGGCATGAAGTGGCGTTAGCTCAAGTGGATAAACAGCCGAAATTACAACTTCAATCAGAATCTATTCGTCGTTATCAAGAGCATTTATTTATGGTAACAACACAGAAAATGCAATTTCCAGAGCAAGCTATTGATTGGTCAGGTGAAAAAATATTGTGGCTTGTTGACGCTAAATTAGGTGTTGATTTCTCTAAGGTTGAAAGTGAACTTTCTGAAAATTTCCAGATTAAATGTTGCTTACGACAGCATATCGATAGCAACTTAGTTTGCTTACCTGAAGGTCGAGATAAAAGTAGAAGTATTAAAAAATTATTGCATGAATATCAAGTTCCACCTTGGTTGCGAGAGCAGGTGATATTTATTTTTATCAATGATAAATTGGTTGAAGCTGTTGGTTTATGGCAATGTACAGAGCCTACATTACCTAAATTAACCTTATCATTGCGTTTAAGTTAATTTTCACATTTATCATTATTCCTATCTTTTTGCCAAGCACCTCCCTGTCAGTTTATTGCAAGCTGGTTTCATATCAAAATACGAAAACTAGCGACGCTGTATTGACTTGCTTATCTGCAATTGAGGTTAAATCGTTTATTTTTCAGAGTACTTGTAAATAGCTTCTATGATTGTTTGTTCTCTTAAAATACTTTTTATACCTGTACTAAGCCTCCTATAAACTATTCAGCAACACTTTATTTCAATTTTTACTCTTTATGGAAAGGCGCTATTTATTGTAATTGGTATAAGTATATTCTCGATGGAAGATATGTATGCTTAATGACTTATTGGTTTTGTTATTTTTTGCCATCATATGCGTGGCTATTTTTAGACATTTGCGATTGTCTAATATTGTTGCCTATCTTTTTACTGGCTTTATGCTTGGCCCATCTTTATTAAATTTTTTAAGCTCATACTATGAAATAGAATTGATTGCGGAATTTGGCATTGTTTTCCTCATGTTTTCACTTGGTTTAGAGTTTTCCTTTGATAAGTTATTGAGTATGCGCCGCTCTGTTTTGGTGTTGGAGCGTTACAGGTTATTCTTTCCTTTTCCTTGTTTTATTGGCTGAGTCAGTTCTTCTCTTTATCGTGGCAACAATCTTTTACAGTTGCCAGCGTACTTACCATGTCCTCAACGGCTGTCATTATTAAAGTATTAAGTGATCAGCAACGGTTGCATTCAGAATCGAGCAAACTGACTATTTCTGTTTTGTTATTTCAAGATTTAGCTGTGGTTCCCTTTTTAATTATTATTCCTATTATTGCCATGCCTGAGTTAGAGGGGCAGTTGTTGTTTGAATTAGGTTTTGCCTTTATCAAAGGGTTGTTTGCTGTGGTTATTTTATTAGCCGTTGGCCGTTGGGTTTTGCCACTCTTCTTTGATGAAGTTGGTAAAGTGCGTTTCGATGAAATATTTATTCTTTCCACCTTATTTATTACTATATTAGCGTCTGCTTTTACGCAATATTTGGGCCTATCGATGGCCTTAGGGGCTTTTTTAGCCGGTATGATGCTTGCGGAGAGTCATTATAGAAATCAATTGTTAAGTGATATCCGTCCGTTTAAAGATATTTTGATGGCGATGTTCTTTGTTTCTATTGGCACGTTATTAGATGCGCAGGTGTTAGCTAATAATCTGGGTATATTATTTATTTTAGTGGTGGTGGTTATTGCGGCTAAAATTTTTACTGTCGCCGTTGCTGCCATTTTAATGAAAGAAAATATTAGTACTTCATTAGGCGTTGGTATTGCATTAGCACAAATGGGGGAGTTTGGATTTATTTTAGTCGCTTTGGCTACAAAGTATCATCTTTTGGATGAGCAACTTGCCTCTTTAATTTTAGCAACAGGCGTGATCAGCATGTCATTAACTCCTTTATTGGTTCAATATAGCCAAAAAATATCTAAAGAAGTCATGCACCATTCTGAAAAAGTATTCGGGTTGAATAAAACCTTACCAGGGCAGTTCACTGAGCATACGATTATTTGCGGATATGGCCGAGTTGGACAAATAGTTTCACGCTTTTTAAAAATGGAATCACTACCATTTATTGTTTTAGATAGAGATCCCATGCGAGTTAAAGAAGCTAGAAAAGGCGGTGAAAACATTGAGTTTGGTGATGCGAGTCGTCGAGATATTTTACTCATTGCTGGTTTAGAAAAAGCAAAACTCTTAATAATTACCTTTGATGATTTACAACGTTCTAAAGCCCTATTAGAAGTTATTCGTCCTATTAACCCAGATATTAAAGTGTTAGTGAGAACTAAAAGTGATCGAGGACTAGCTCAATTAAAAGCTGCGGGAGCAACTGCTGTGGTGCCTGAAGTGCTAGAAGGAAGTTTAATGATGGTGGCACATGTTTTACTTTTATCAGGTGTTTCACATCGAAAAATAATGAGAAGAATGGATGATGAACGTAAAATGCAATATGAAAATTTACATGGATTTTATTACGGAGAGTTAGAGCAAACTAAGGCACGCTTTTCAGATAACAGTGAATTTGATGAAGTAGAAAAATTACATGCAGTGCGTTTACCTACTTTGTCTGAGTTTATTGGTAAACCTATCTCATCTTTTAAAGTTAAAGGAGTCATCATTAAAAAGTTACAACGAGAGGGCGGACAGGTAATTAAAATCAAGCCAGCCAGTTGTTTCAAAGTAAATGATTTATTGCTGCTATTAGGTGAACAGCAGAACCTTGAAAAAGCAGATACGCTTTTACTCAAGGTTCGGGAGGCTCCATCTAAATAATAGACTTTTAACCTGGACGTTTATCGATACGTGCAGACAGCAACATTTTTGCATAAAAAATAATAAATAGCATAAAAGCACTACACCAAAGTAGCGCACTAATGGCATAACCCATTAATGGCACATCTGGCATTAAATAAGGTAAAACAACTCTTGTCAGTGCAGATAATGCTGTTGCGATAAATGCAATATTCATCCATTTTGATGGATTTAAAGTACGTCCAGTATGGCCTAATGAAACACGACTGATCATTGCTAGAATAACGCCACCAATTCCACCAATAGCAGATAAGTGGATCATACTAACGCTACTCACTGATGGGACGAGTAAACCTAATGCATAAAAGACTAAACCGATAGAAAGTAAAAAATAGCTTAAATGTAATGACCACAATAAAGGGACTGGTAATGTCAGTTGAGGTTTCCAACGTAATAATCTAACTAAATTTGCAATACCTGCGATTAATGCAAGAGGTACAGCAAAAGCACCTAATGAAGGGAACCAGACTAAAATAGCAAGGAATAAAAGAGGCGCTAAGCATAAATATTCTAATCCTAATATAACAGTGGCTTTTTCAGTTGCTGTTCCTTTCGCGGTGAAGAATGGGATAACACGTCCACCCATGACTGCAATAATGAATAACACCAAAAAGAACATACTCCATATTGCTTGTTGAGCAATAAAATACTCACCAGATTGTAGTGCTAATAAACTAACAATATTTAATAAACTCATGGCAAATAATAAAGGAACAAAAAACAAGTTTCTCCACTGTTTTGCTGACATGACTGCTTGGCCCAAAACCATTGCCGCTAATGGCATCCAGCTAACTTCTAATATAAAAGTTAGCCAAAATAGGTCGACTGGAAAAGCAAATAATGCAATACGGGCGCTTAACCATAAAGCAAATAAACTCGCTAATCTTTTGCCTTTTAAACCGGGAAAACCCGTCCAGTTTTGCACTGCCGTGAGCAAGAAACCAAGGATGATTGCGCCAGCGAAACCGAATAGCATTTCATGGGCATGCCAAATGATAGGTGGGATTTGTGAAGGTAAGGTTATCTTTCCTGTTAAGATAAAAATCCAAGCCAACATACTAAGAACACTGAAAATAGTTCCTGCAAGAAAAAAAGGTCGAAAACCTAATCTAAAAATTGGAATCAATTGTTGTTCTTTGGCATTGTCGCTTATCTGGATCATGTTATTCTCTATTATATAATATTGAATTATATAATAAGTTAAGCCTAATAATTTAACGAGAAATTTATGTCTAAAAATCTATCTGAAGTCTTATTTGCTGAAAAATATAATGTTCAAGAAACATCTACTTTAATTGCAAATAGCGGCTCTAAAAAAAATAAAAAATTGCATAATCGGACTATGGATGGAGAAGAGCAGGTTGGTTGGTATCGATTAATTAAATTGATGCAATGGGCTTGGCAAGGGTTGGATATTATTGACTGCTATGAAGTGTTAGCAAAAATAAGTGCTTCAAAAAATAAACGTAGTGACCCAGAACTATTAGATACTGTAATTGGTTTTCGCTCTGGTAACTGGAGTTATGAATGGTCAAGTAAAGGCATGAAGTTTCAAAGAGAAGCAAATGAGTTAGTTAAATTTGGCCATAAAGAACAAGCTAAAAAAGCCTTTTATCTCGCCTCTCAATGTTACAGTATTGCTAGCTATCCTCATCTAAAAGGCGATGAAAATAGTATTCAAGCACAGTTACTTGCTTTCTCGAATTATCGTTGCACTTTTGATCAAGAAGAAACTGCTTTATTAAAAGAGATCCTCGTTCCTTTTAAAGGTAGAAATATCCGTTGTTATTTGCATCTGCCAAACGATGACGTTATTCATCCTGTTGTTATTGTGAGCGGGGGAATCGATACGCTGCAATGTGACTTTTTACCCCTCTTTGAAAAACAGCTTAAACCAGCAGGTTTAGCAATGTTAACTGTCGATATGCCTGGTGTTGGTTTTTCTAGCCAACTAAAGTTAGAGCAAGATACTTCGCAGTTACATCAAGCAGTTTTACATTATATGACTCAAGTACCTTGGGTTGATCAAGCTCGCATGTCATTAATGGGGATGCGCATGGGGGGAAATGTTGCAAATCGCTTAGCTTATTTAGAACCTCAATTAGTCAAAACGGTAGTGAGTGTTGGTGCTGCTGTAGGAAGTGTCTTTGATAGCATTAGCAATTTTTCAAAATTACCACCAATGACTTTGGATTGTCTTGCTAGTCGTATGCAAATAAAAAGTTCTGATGTGGCTAATTTATATCAAAGCTGTGTACCATTTTCATTAGTAAAACAAGGATTATTAGGACGTACACGTACTAAAACACCTATTCTAAGTATTGGGCACAGCAAAGATATTTTATGTAATGAAGAGGATTTAAAGTTAATTGCACGGGCAAGTTATGAAAGCGAAGCAAATATTATTGATAAACCTCCCATTTTTGCCTCTTATTTGAAATCTTTGGAGTATTCTGCCCAATGGTTAACACAACATTTACAAGAGTAGCTGATATATTTGAAGTAATTATTCGAGCATACAGATAAAAAGGATATCCCCCTAACATGTCAGATACAGCTTTAAAAGGTCCATCACGTGGACGTTTATTTAAATTGTTTACCGATATCGGTCCATATTTTCGCAAGCTACAGTCGGACGAAGGTACTTTTTTCTTTGATTGTTTAGAAATATGTGTAGATGATAAAGAAGAACCTGAAAATAGAACATTTTTAGGCTGGTGGTTATTGGTTACTCGTACTGGAAATACCTTCCAATATAAACGATATAACGGTTTATATGATATCCAAGGTAATTGGGTTGAAGCTACTATCAATAAAAAACAAATGCAACAGCTTGATCAATCCTTTACACACTTTACTGATAAATTGAGTGTATTAATTGATAATGAAATTGGTTGTAAATTAACGGCTGCTTAATTGATTATTAAATTAGAGGTAAGCGCTATTTTTTTGATCATCTCATTTGTGAATCAATAATGTTATACTGGAAACAGCAGCTATTTAAGCTGCTGTTTTTTTTTAAGCTCAACAATGCCATTAAAGGTGAATTACCTATACGTTGAGTATTTTTTATTTTCTGAAATGAAGCATAAATAATGAACGCGATTAAAAAAACAATTGTAGTTAAATTAGGAACAAGTGTCTTAACCAGTGGTACCGCTAAACTTGATCGAGCACAAATGGTTGAAATTGTACGTCAATGTGCAATTTTACATCAGCAAGGTCACCCCATTATTGTTGTTACCTCAGGCGCCATTGCTGCAGGTAAAGAGCATTTAAATATGCCTGATATCGAACCAACGATTGCTAATAAACAAATGTTAGCCGCTGTCGGCCAAGGACAACTAGTACGAGAATGGGAAAACCTATTTAAAATATACGGTTTACATGTAGGGCAAATGCTATTAACTCGTGCTGATTTAGATGATAAAGGGCGTTTTCTTAATGCTCGAGATACATTAAATACATTGTTAAAGCATCGAATTATCCCTTTAGTTAATGAAAATGATGCCGTTGCAACGCGTGAAATTAAAGTGGGTGACAATGATAATTTATCTGCATTAGTCGCATTATTAGCCGATGCTGATCAGTTAATTTTATTAACCGATCAACAAGGTTTATTTACAGCAGATCCTCGTAATAACCCTGATGCTCAATTGATCCCTGAAGTGACAGAAATAACCGATGCCATTCATCAATTGGCTGGTGGCAGTGTTGGAGGTTTAGGCACAGGTGGTATGGCGACAAAAATAGAGTCTGCTACCGTTGCTAACCGTGCTGGTATCGAAGTTGTGATTGCTTCCGGACAACGTAAAAATGTTATTTTAGATGCTGCTAATGGTTTAGCAGTGGGGACTCGTTTTATATCAGAAAACTGTCGCTTAGAAGCGAGAAAAAATTGGATCTTTGCAGGATCCCGCACAGCAGGAGTGATCGTTGTTGACCAAGGTGCAGAACAAGCCATATTAGCTACTGGTAGTAGCTTATTAGCAAAAGGTATTTGTTCTGTTGAGTCTCATTTTTTACGTGGTTACGTTGTTTCCGTTTGTAACCAACTAGGTAAAGAAATTGCCCGTGGTATCGTACGTTATAAAAGTATCGATATTGAGCAAATCAAAGGTCAACATTCAGATCAAATAGAAAAAATACTAGGTTATGAACACGGTACTGTTGTTATCCATCGTGACGATTTAGTAATTTTATAATAAATGATCCCTTAGTTTGGGATCAATTCAAAGGAGTAGGAATGAATTTACAACAAATAGGCCAACAAGCTAAAGACGCAAGCTATGAATTAGCTATTACAGATACAACTACAAAAAATGCTGCGTTAGAAGCGATTGCTATTGAATTAGAAGCAAATGTTGAAGAAATTGTCACTGCTAATAATAAAGATATTGAAGCAGGTAAAGCTGCTGGACTAACAGAAGCTTTATTAGACCGCTTATTATTAGATGAAACTCGTTTAGCTGGTGTTATTGCTGATTTACGTAGTGTGATTGGATTATCTGACCCTGTAGGTGAAGAGTTTGATAGTAAATTACTTGAGAATGGTTTAAAGCTTTGTAAACGTCGAGTACCTGTGGGGGTATTAGGTGTTATTTATGAAGCGCGTCCAAATGTAACTATTGATATTGCGGCTCTTAGTTTAAAAACAGGTAATGCAAGTATTCTACGTGGCGGTAAAGAAACCATTAATTCTAATTTAGTGTTGGTAAAACATATCCAAAATGCATTAGAAAAAGTGGGATTACCAAGAACAGCAGTGCAATACATAGAAAATACAGATCGTGCATTAGTGGGCGAATTATTAAAGTTAGATAAATACGTAGATATGATTATTCCTCGTGGTAATTCAGGTTTACAAAAATTCTGTAAAGAAAACAGCACCATTCCAGTCATTATTGGTGGTATTGGTATTTGTCATCTATTTGCTGAAAAAACAGTTAATGTAGAGAAAGCGTTAGCAATTATCGAAAACGCTAAAGTACAACGTCCAAGTGTTTGTAATGCATTAGACACATTATTAGTAGAAGCTGATATAGCAGAAACCTTCTTGCCTAAATTAGCTGCACATCTATTACCGCTTGGAGTGACATTAGTTGCAGAAGAGAAAGCAAAAGCAATTTTAGGTGATAATGCAACACTTGCTCAAGAAGGTGACTTTTCTCGTGAATGGTTATCTTTAAACCTAGGTGTCAAAATTGTTGCTAATTTAAGTGAAGCACTCGCCCATATACGAGAGCATAGTTCAGAACATTCTGACGGTATTTTGACGAATGATTTTACTGTGGCAAATAAATTTATCAATGCAGTTAATTCAGCTGCTGTTTATGTTAATACAAGTACTCGCTTTACTGATGGCAGCCAATTTGGTCTAGGTGCTGAAGTCGCAGTATCAACTCAAAAACTTCATGCTCGTGGTCCAATGGGCTTGCCTGAATTAACAACATATAAATGGATTGGTATTAGTGATAATTTAATTCGTTCTTAATTTTAATAACAAAAAAGTAAATCAATATTTAATTATATATAAAACCTGAATTATTTGACTGTAAGTGTTGGACTGCTCTACTCATTTGGTGATATATTCGCCAAAATATTATGCTTTGGTATTTTATTCATGCTTATAAAAAAAATGTTTTTATGAGCATGAACAATAAAATCGACTTATTAATTTTAAAAACAATATATCAATTAGAAAAATAGTTAATTATTTGTTTTTCAAGGTGTTAATCCAATATATTGTACTAACATAATTTGTATAAATATTATTAGTTGATTATTTGCCATAAACAATGAGTTGTTAATAAAGTACTAAATTTGAGCGTCAATATTAAAAAGGAATAAAATGATAAATCAGAAAGGTTTTACATTAATTGAATTAGTAATAGTGATCATTATTTTAGGTATTTTAGCTGCAACTGCTGTGCCTAAGTTTATTGATTTACAAGGTGATGCTCGAGCTTCCGCAATGCAAGGTGTTAAAGCTGCATTAGAAGGTGGTGCAACCCTAACTTATTCTCAAGCTGCTATTCAAGGAATTGAAAAAGTATCTTCAGGGGAAATGACAAAAAGTGGGGTCGCTGTTGTTTTTGGTTACCCTGCAAGTACGTCTGATGGGATTAATAATGCTGTTGATTTAAGCGTAGGTGATTGGACTGTCGTAAATGCCGCTCCATTGACTACTATTACAGCTTCAGGATCTAATGCAACTAATTGTGAAGTTCAATATACAGAAGCTGTTGCAGCAGGTAAACGACCTATTATTAAAGCTATTGTAACAGGTTGTTAAATATAGGTTAATGCATTAAATTAAAGATGTTAAGGTAATGTTTACTTAATAGGCAAGCTAAATTAAAAAAGGGAAGTAAAAATGAATAAACTACAAAAAGGTTTTACACTAATCGAATTAGTTATCGTGATCATTATTTTAGGTATTTTAGCTGCTGTTGCAGTGCCTAAATTTATCGATTTACAAGGTGATGCGCGTGCATCTACGACACAAGGTTTAAAAGCAGCATTAGAAAGTGGTGCTACACTAACTTATTCTAAAGCGGCAATCGCCGGTGTTGAAAAAGTAGGCTCTGAATCTACTCTAGATATTGATGGTACTGATGTTGAAATCCTTTTTGGTTACCCAACTGCATCAGGCATTTTTGATGCTGTTGATTTGAGTGCTGATGATTGGTCTCCAACATCTGCTGCGGCAGGTACTGACTCTGTTGTAATATCACCTACGAATATTGCTTCAGGTAGTGCAGCAAATTGTAGTGTTACTTATGCAAATGCAACAAGCATAGCTCGCCCAACAATTACAGTAGATACATCTGGTTGTTAATTAATTTAATATAATAAAAATCCCGCTTAGGCGGGATTTTTTTTGTCTTTTTTATGCTTGAATAGCATCAAGGTATTATTGCCTTTTTTGCTGCCTTTCTTTTACTTTTAAAATAGCTGAATTTATTTTTGCTATTTTTAAATACTTGTAATGTAAATGTTAATTTATTTTTATAATCAAAGCTTATAGCAATTACATTAAGTCTGTGCTCTAAATTTTGCGCAGAAAAAACAATTCAATTCGAGGCGTAAATTGAGATAATTACTTGTTCCATTTGCGAAATTTATAAAAACGAAGTGAGTTGTTTTAACCAGTAAAATAGATCCGCTATTTACTGTGATTGGTATTATTATTTTCAATTTTATAATAATGTACTATCAACTATATTGCTTTTAATAATGGATTAGACAATGGCATTTAGAAAAAAACAGCTGATACATCAAACATTGGGTTTTACACTCATTGAGTTAGTGATTGTGGTTATTGTATTAGCGGTACTTGCTGCAGCTGTGTTACCTAAATTAACGAGTCAATCCACTTTTGAAGATTACACCGTCAAAGACCAACTCATTTCCCGGTTACGTTTAACACAATTACAAAATATGAACGCTGACCCCGCTGTTAATGCAGTCAACAATGCTTGTTATTGGCTGGTTGCTAAATCAGCTTGTTTTTATAGTGAACATACCGCTAAAAATAATGGAGTCTGTTCGATACCTTCTGCAAACATCAGCTGTGATGATGATAGCTATAGCCAATATAATATTATTAATTTTAGTGATGGCATATTAATGCCTGCTAATTATCATTTTGATTTACAAGGTCGTTTAACAACTGGTAATAGCCCCATTTCATTAACTGGTGAAAACAACCTCATGATTAACATTGAATCAGAAGGTTATATTCATGAATAGACTCTTAGGTGTTGTTAATACTCGCCATCAATCAACTGCTGGTTTTACTTTAATAGAATTAGTTATCGGCATTGTTGTATTAGCACTCGCTTTGTTGTCAATGACCACAATGTTGATATCACAAAGTAAAGATACTCTTGAACCAATCCATCGCTTAAGAGCCTCTCAACTTGGACAAAATATTCTACAAGATATCTTATCGCGTGCTTATGACCAAAACTCTGATCATAACGGTGGGTTATATCGTTGTGGGGAAATCTGGGGAGATAATAACTTATGGTACGAGCAAAGTAGCCAAACATGGGTAAGCACTGGAACTCCAATTGCAGTTACGTGCACAAGAGCAGTTAATTACGGTATTGATGCTAGTGAAATTGAAGGTGAACATCAAAACTTTAATGATGTTGATGATTTTATTGAAAATGATTTTGTTAGTGCTGTTAGCTATGGTGATGTTCTAGGTGATGTTCTAGGTGATGATCTTTCTTCTGAGCTACAAAGTTATGCTGTAAAAATTCAAGTAACAGAAAATAAAAAAGATGTGTTTAAAGAGATCTTAGTGACAATCAAAACACCAACGGATGAAGAAATTACATTCTCTGCTTTAAAGGGGAATTATTGATGCTTATAAATAAACTCACACATCCTTCGTTAACAAAAGGTTTCACATTAATTGAATTGGTTATTGTGATCATTATTTTAGCCGCTCTTGGTATTGCAACAACCACCTACATTGGCAAAGGATTAAATATTTATAATGAAATATCCGATCGAGATAAGTCATTGAATAGTATTCGTTTTGCGATGGAGCGAATGCGTAGAGAAGCTTCTAATGCGTTACCCAATAGTGTCAAAGTGGAGAATGGTTGTTTAAGTTTTTACCCCGTTAAAAACAGTAGTTTATACTTGGATCTTCCTGTTTATCCAATAGAAGATAATCAAGCAGTGATCAATGTGATGGATGATTATAGTTATGATGCTGCTGACAAAGCTGTCGTGTATTTATTAAATGCATCTGAATTATTCGTAAGCGATGCTAATGGATCAAGTAAAGTTCAGAGTATTACTGGCATCAACACCGCTATGGATACGTTATCTTTGTCTGGTGATATTAGTTTCCCATTATCTTCACCAGCTAAGCGCCTTTATATCATCAATGAACGTTTACAATATTGTATGATTGGAGATGATTTATACCGTCAAAAAAATCAAGAGACAGGTGTATTGATGGCTGAGAATATTTCAGGAACCTTTGAAGTTATTAATGCAACACTACAACGCAATAGTCTGGTGAAAGTTAATTTTAGTTTGCCTTTAAATGATTTGGAGGTGGCTTTTGAACAAACGCTACACATTAACAATGTCCCGTAAGCAAATTCAAGGAGACGTTAAGGTGATAAATAATCAAATCACTGGCTCTCAAGTAAGCCCTAGACAGTCTGGTAGTGCCATACTTATAGCCATTTTTGTGATCATTATTGTTTCGTTATTAGCAGCAAGTTTGGTTTCATTACAACGTGATAGTGCACAAGGAGCGAGTTTTGAAGTCTATGCCGCCCGCGCATATTTATCGGCTTATTCTGGTAGTGAAATGGTATTAACTGACTTATTTCCTTTAGATTCAAGTGTGACAGAGTGTCCCGCAACATTAATTTCTCCTGATTTACCTAATAACCCTGGTTTTCATAGTTGTAGTGTCGATGTTACTTGTACAGAAAAGGTAGCTTCAGCTGGTATTGCAACACGTTATAAGTTAGTTAGTACGGCAGTTTGTGAAAGTGGTGAAATAATGACTCGTCGTCAAATTACTGTTGAGGCTACTCAATTATGAGATTATTTCAAAAGCTAATTGTTATCCTTTTTTTAATTCCGATCACCGCATTTGCTGCTGAATGCGATCCTCCTGATGATCTAAATAGCTATGTAGTCGTTAATGGAAATTACACATTAGATAATAACAATACCGATATTGCCTACCCTGGTATGTATGTGAAAGGTGACGTAACCATTGGAAACAAGGCAATATTTACTGGCTCTATATATGCGACAGGCAATGTGATCATTGGTAATAAGTCTAAAGTAACAGAAGATGTTTGGAGCGGAGGTACAATCACACTTAAACCTAATGCTGATATTTTAGGTGTTACTTGTGAGAACGTTAAGCCAGAGCCACCAATTGACTTACCGGTAGATGAGCTAATCGGGCAGTGTACTGATATTTTTCCAGATGCTGTACAAAGTTATAACTCTACATCTGAGCTTTTCATGCAAAACACAGCTCAGATATTAGATTCAAAAACGAATCTTTTTCCGTTTGGCTCTATTGCGGGTTATTATTATGATCCAGATACAGCAACAAATGGTAACCCTCCTCCAAATAGTTGTGGTGCAGGAGTAAGTTGTGGCGTTACCAGCCCGCCATCACAAGAGCTAAGTGATTTTTCCATTGTTGAAAATAATAATGGAGTGTCGTTTTCACTATGGAACTCTCAAGTAATTGAGTTAGGCGGTACAGGTGAAAGCGATACAAAATACAATGCGACTATTTTCGAAAATATCATTGCTGGTAGTAGCTCTGAAATTACTTTTTTACCCTTAGACTATGACGCTGGTTTGCTTTATCAAGTTGATTCATTAACGGTACAGGAAACTGCTACGGTTAAGTTGTCTGCTGGTGTTTATGCAATTCACACTCTTAAATTGGATCCAACTGCGCGAATCGAAGTTATAGGAGATGGAGATGTATTTTTATTTGTAGAAAATATTCAAGCTTTAAATGGACAGTTGATTAACTCAAACAGTAGTAGATGGTTTTTTATTGTTAATAGCAATTTAACTATTCATGCATCTAATTCTATTGATGCATTATTATACTCATCAGGTGATATTACTCTTAGTGGTTTTACTTTAAATGGTCAAATTGCTGCTGCTAATGTTTTTTTAGGAGGTAATACAATTATTAATTATGAGTCTATATGTGGTGGAGAAATTACCCCTCCAAATAATAATTATAGCTTCTCCTTTGATGGTTTAGACCAAAATGGTTTGACTTGTTCTGCACAAACGATTCCGATAAAAGTGTTGTTAGATGCAAATGTTGATACCGATTATTCGAGTGCAATTTCACTTTCTACAAGCACTAACCTTGGTGATTGGAGTATTGGTGATGGTCAAGGTAGTTTAACTAATAATGGCAATGGGAAAGCTGAATATAATTTTTCAGCATCTGATAATGGTACTGTGAATTTAGCGCTTTTCCATCCAGATGCTGGAGATGTCGTTGTTACCGTTGCAGGGAGTGGAGCAACAATCGATTCTCCGATAATTACCTTTAGACCTTTTAAGTTACAAGCTGCATTAAGTTGTGAAAAAGATATCAATGGTGATTGTATTAATATTGCTAATCGTCCTTTCTCATTAACATTAACAGCTATCGGGGAAGATACTACAACAGGACAATGTCAGGTTGTTGAAGGTTATACGGGCACTAAAGAATTACAGTTTTGGTCATCATACGTTAGTCCAACTACGCCAGTTGGTGTCGATGTAGAAGTGGAGGGGGATCCGGTTGGTAAGTCTGCAAATGCTGCAACATTAGTTGATGTTGCATTTTCTTCTGGTGTTAGTAGCACTCCAATTGCTATTAATTACCCTGATACAGGCCAAATACAAATACATGCTCGTGACGATGCTGGAGTTGGGAGTCCACCTGCAGATGCTAATCAAAATGATGAATTACAAGGTAGTACGTCAACTATTGTGAATCCTTTAGAATTACAAATTAGCGATGTAACAGGTTATAAGCGAGATGCTATCAGTGCAGGAACGTCTATAACTAACCCTGAAACGAGTGATGTTGGGAGTGGTTTTATTCGTTCAAGTAATGTCGATTATAGTGCTGTAGCGGTTGATACTTTTGATCTAACAGTCACTGCGGTAAAAGACTGTACTAACGATAGTAAAGGGCACTGTAATGGAACTTATGGGACTCGAACGCCTAGTTTTTCGAGTACGATTAATTTACAGCCTAGTTTAGTTTTTCCAAGCAGTGGCACATTAGGAAATTTACAATATAACGGAACTGATGGTTATAAAGTCGATTTGACATCCGGTGAGTTTGTTTATCAAAACCTTGCTTATGATGAAGTTGGGACGTTGGGCTTAATTGCTAAAACTGAAAATGATTATTTAGTCGCAAATAATGAAATTGAAAGTTCTGCAATTAAAAGTATCGGGCGCTTCTATCCTGATTATTTAGCGTTTAATGGTTTCAATGTTACTCCTGCCTGTAATAGTGATTACACTTATATTGGCCAGCAAGATATTGAAGTAAATTACAGCATGATCGCTTATGCGCAGGGGGGGCAAAAGATCACTGTAAATTATGATTATAATTTAGGCTATCCAGTGGCTGCAAAAGATACTGCCTCTGGTAGTTTTTCTGATCAAGCGAATACTGATCAAACATTACTTTCATTAAGTGACCGTTTATTACCTGCCGATTATTATCAAGCCAGTTCATGGATAGCGGGTCAGCATGATATTACTGGGCTTAAAATGGGGATTGCTAAAACAACTTCACCTGAGGGACCTTACTTTAGTGCCGACAAAGTTAACTATTTTATTCAATTAACAGGGAAAGATGGAGAGAAAATTCAGATGGATAGTACAACAACTTGTGCTGCCGATAGTTGTTTCTTAGGTGACTTAGGTGATTTAGCTTATGGCCGCTTACAAGCGGGGAGTGGTCATGGTAGCGAATTTCAAGCGATTAGAACGGATGTACAGGCTACTTATTACGATGGAACAAGATTTGTTAATTTTACTCGTGATGTTTGTACGGCTATTAATCTTTCGCAAGTGACAAGTGATCCGGTTAAGAATGCATCAAATGATATCCAAGTGAGCGATCCAATCAGTAATACTAGTGGGACAACAAAACTGAGTATTATTAATAGCCCATTAATTGCTGGTAAAAGTCAGTTTAATTTTTCTGCTCCTGATAATCGTGGTGAGTTAGATTACTTTATTAATTTAGAAACAGTGGCTCCTTGGTTATTAGATCCTGGTAATGCAGTAACTTGTTCTGGCGAGAGTGGTACTTTAAAAGACTGTATTTCAGGACATGTGGCATTTGGCTTGTTTAGAGGAAACGATAGAATAATTTATCGTCTACAGACCTTTAACTAAAAAAATAAAGTGAGCAGTGCCATGGTTAACTGCTCACTTATAATGTAAATCTAGGCATCAATTATCTCTATTACTAGATTACCTGAGCGTTAATCTGACCTTTATCTAAAGTAACTTGAATATTCTCACCTGTTTTTAAAGTACTCGCATCAGTACACACTTTACCTTTGGTATCTTTCACTATGGCATATCCACGAGCTAGTGTAGCAAGTGGACTAAAAGCGTGTAGTTGTTGCATTTGATGATGTAGATGTTGTTCAGAATTATTTAATTTCGCTAATATTGCTTGTGTTAACTGGCGGTTTAATTGTTGCTGCTTTTGTTGTTCAATTTTAATGTAATGTGCAGGACTTGCTTGTTGTAATCGATTCTGCAATTGGTTTGTTAGGTTAAGTTGCTGCTGACATTTTTGTTGCATTGCATGTTGTAAACGTAAACTTATTTCATCTAAGTGTTGCGCTTGTTGTTGTAGTTTATGTTTTGGATCGTGTTGTAATAATGTTTGTTTTAACACACTTTGCTGGTGGATCTTATGTTGCATGGTATTTAACATCGCTTGTTTAAGGCGAGTCATTAAACTATCAAGCTGTGTTGATACAAAGGTTTTATGTTGACTAACTAACTCTGCTGCTGCAGAAGGCGTTGCAGCTCTGAGATCGGCGACAAAATCACTGATTGTGATATCGATTTCATGACCCACTGCACTGATCACTGGTAATTGACTACGGTAAATTGCATAAGCAACTTCTGCTTCATTAAAACACCATAAATCTTCTAGAGAACCGCCTCCTCGCCCAACAATTAATACATCACATTCATTACGCGCATTAGCTAATGCAATTTGTGATGCGACAGAAAAAGCACTGCCTTGACCTTGCACTTGGCTTGGATAGATGACAACTTGCAAACGTGGATCTCGGCGCTGTAATACGCTAAGA
Organism: Psychromonas algarum; assembly: GCF_004376845.1. Lineage (GTDB taxonomy): Bacteria > Pseudomonadota > Gammaproteobacteria > Enterobacterales > Psychromonadaceae > Psychromonas. The sequence continues at coordinate 247,508 of NZ_SNUW01000002.1, read as the reverse complement.
ATATCGTGTAAAGCAGCTCCAGTTGAAGAAGTAATAATGCCCACTCGCTTTATTATTTCAGGAAGTGGTTTTTTTAATGATTCGGAAAATAGTCCCTGTGCGGCTAATTGGCATTTTAATTCTTCAAATTGTTGTTTTAATAAACCATCACCTTCCGGTGCCATGGTTTCTACAATCAACTGATAATCACCACGAGCTTCATATAAACTTAATTTTCCTCGAACGAGTACTTGTTGGCCGTGTTTTGGAGTAAATCCTGTTCGGCTATTATTGCCTCGAAACATGGCGCATTTGATCTGAGCATTATGATCTTTAAGAGTGAAATACCAATGCCCTGAAACCGCAATAGTAAGATTGGATATTTCACCGGATAACCAAACAACACCTAAACTTGTTTCCAGTAAAGACTTTGCTGCACGATTAAGTGAACTGACGCTGTATATGTTGCTATTTTGAGTTGCCATAAAGAGGTTTTTACCGAATAAATCAGGAACTAAATACTAACATAGTAAAAAGTGATGATAAAAACATAAATTATATTGTACTTATCCTTGATTACGATTAAAATCCCACCGCAATATCATACCCAAGATTTTTGGGTATATCTAAAATACTCCCAACTATAAGTGAGATATTGCAATGCTAAGAATCGCAAAAGATGCGTTAACATTTGACGACGTATTATTAGTACCAGCCCATTCGACTGTACTACCTAACACAGCCGATCTAAAAACCCAATTAACAGCAAAAATTTCGTTAAATATCCCTGTATTATCTGCTGCAATGGATACGGTAACTGAGTCGCGCTTTGCTATTGCTTTAGCTCAAGAAGGCGGCATTGGTTTTATCCATAAAAATATGTCTATTGAAGTACAAGCGGAACAAGTTCGTTTAGTTAAAATTCATGAAAGTGGTGTTGTTGCAAACCCTGTGACAGTTTCACCAAGTACAACTTTAGATGAGATTAAAAAGCTAACTAAAAAGCATGGCTTTGCTGGTTACCCTGTTGTTGAAGAATCAGGTGAATTAGTGGGGATTATCACTGGACGTGATGTTTTATTTGAAACTGATTTAACTAAACCTGCATCTGCTGTGATGACAGGAAAATCTGACTTAGTGACAGCAAAACCAAATACACCTCGCGATGAAATTGAAGCATTAATGCATAAACATCGTCTTGAAAAAGTATTATTAACGGATGATAGCTTTAAACTTAAAGGCATGATCACGGTTAAAGATTTCCGTAAAGCAGAGCGTAAACCAAATGCATGTAAAGATGAATTTGGTCGTTTACGAGTAGGTGCTGCTGTTGGTGCAAGTGCAGGTAATGAAGAACGTATTGCTGCATTAGTTGAAGCGGGTGTTGATGTGTTATTAATTGACTCTTCACACGGCCATTCTCAAGGTGTATTAGATCGTATTAAAGCAACACGTGCTGCACATCCTGATTTACAAATCATTGGTGGTAATGTTGCAACTGGTGAAGGTGCAAAAGCGTTAGTAGCTGCTGGTTGTAATGCAGTTAAAGTAGGTATCGGCCCTGGTTCTATTTGTACTACTCGTATTGTAACTGGCGTAGGTGTTCCACAGATCACAGCTATTTCTGATGCAGTAGATGCGTTAGAAGGTACTGGCGTTCCTGTTATTGCTGACGGTGGCATTCGTTTCTCTGGTGATATTGCAAAAGCATTAGCAGCAGGCGCATCATGTGTCATGATGGGAAGCATGTTTGCTGGTACTGATGAATCTCCTGGTGAAATTATTTTATACCAAGGTCGTTCATACAAAGCATACCGTGGTATGGGGTCTTTAGGGGCTATGTCTCAAGGTTCATCGGATCGTTACTTCCAATCTGATAATGCTGCTGACAAATTAGTACCAGAAGGTATTGAAGGTCGTGTCGCTTATAAAGGTAAAGTAAAGGAAATTATTCATCAGCAAATGGGTGGTGTTCGTTCATCAATGGGCTTGACTGGTTGTGCAACAATTAAAGAGATGAATACTAAAGCACAATTTGTAAAAATTACTAGTGCTGGTATGGGTGAAAGCCACGTTCATGATGTTGCGATTACTAAAGAAGCACCAAACTACCGTAGTGCTGGTTAGTTTCTGTATTGCTACTAACTAAATTAAGTTAGTAGCAAATCACTTCATGAGGTTAATGAATAAAAATTAATTCACTGAGTGATCATCAAGATAAAACTTAAAGACGATATTTATCGTCTTTTATTCTTTTTTAAAAGCAAGAATAAAAAAAGACAAGGACAAGATAATGAGCAAGAACATTCATGAACAGCGTATTCTAATATTAGATTTCGGTTCTCAATACACGCAATTAATTGCACGTCGTATTCGTGAAATTGGTGTTTACTGTGAACTTTGGAGCTGGGATGTTAATGAAGAGGATATCAAAGAATTCCATCCTGACGGTATCATCTTAGCTGGTGGCCCTGAAAGCGTTATTGCTGAAGGTTCACCTCGTGCACCTGAATATGTATTTAATGCTGGTGTACCTGTATTAGGCATCTGTTACGGCATGCAAACTATGTCTCACCAATTAGGTGGCGCTGTTATTAAAGGTGAAGGTGAAGGTGAATTTGGTTATGCACAAGTTGAAGTGCAAGCTGAGTCTGCATTCCTTAAAGGCATTCAAGATGCTGTGTCTGAAGATGGTAAAACATTATTAGACGTATGGATGAGCCATGGTGATAAAGTGTCTGCTATTCCGGCGGATTTTATTACTGTTGCTAATACTGCGACCTGTCAGTTTGCCGCTATCGCCAATGAAGAAAAACGTTTTTACGGTGTGCAATTCCACCCTGAAGTAACACACACGGCACAAGGTGAAGGTATGTTACGTAACTTCGTTGTGGATATTTGTGGTTGTGAAACATTATGGACTCCAGCTTCAATTATTGATGATGCTGTTGCTCGTATGAAAGAACAGATTGGCGATGATGAAGTTATTTTAGGTTTATCTGGTGGTGTTGATTCTTCTGTTGTAGCGATGCTTTTACAGCGTGCGATTGGTGATAAATTAACATGTGTATTTGTTGATAACGGTTTGTTACGTTTAAACGAAGGTGCACAAGTAATGGAAATGTTTGGCGATAAATTTGGATTGAATATTATCCATGTGAATGCTGAGCATCGTTTCCTAGAGCAAATGGCAGGCGAAAGCGATCCTGAAACTAAGCGTAAAATCATTGGTCGTGTTTTTGTTGAAATATTTGATGAAGAATCTAAAAAATTATCAAATGCAAAATGGCTTGCACAAGGCACTATCTACCCTGATGTGATTGAATCAGCTGCTTCTAAAAATGGTAAAGCGCATGTGATCAAATCTCACCATAACGTAGGTGGATTACCTGATGATATGGAAATGGGGCTAGTTGAGCCGTTACGTGAATTGTTTAAAGATGAAGTACGTAAAATTGGTTTAGAGTTAGGTTTACCATACAACATGCTTTACCGTCATCCTTTCCCTGGACCAGGTTTAGGTGTACGTGTTTTAGGTGAAGTGAAAAAAGAATACTGTGATTTATTACGCCGTGCTGACGCTATCTTCATTGAAGAATTACATAAAGCAGATTTATACCATAAAGTAAGCCAAGCATTTGTTGTTTTCTTGCCAGTGCGTTCTGTAGGTGTAATGGGCGATTGCCGTAAATATGATTGGGTAGTTTCTTTACGTTGTGTTGAAACAATCGACTTTATGACGGCACGTTGGTCACATCTTCCTTATGATTTAATTGGTCATGTATCAAATCGAATTATTAATGAAATTGATGGTATTTCTCGCGTAGTATACGATGTGTCAGGTAAACCACCTGCAACAATTGAATGGGAATAATCATCGGACGATGAAGATCCTTAGTTAATTTTTGAATGATAAAGGTGGCTTTTTAGTCACCTTTTTTATTGGTCTTAGAAAAGGGACTTTATTTAACGTCATTATTATATGGATCATTGACGTGGGAACCTTTTTTGTTTGCAATGAAGCCTGTCATTCGTTTTAAGGATAATAAAATGATTAATCACCTTGGTGTATTAGATAATGCAGTGTTGATTAAAAGTCCTTTTTTTAATCAACGTCCACCTCATACTGAAATAAGTTTATTAGTAATACATTGTATTAGTTTGCCTGAAGGGCAGTTTGCAACCGAGCATATTAAAAACTTATTTACTGGTTGTTTAGATTGTAAAGCCGATCCGAGCTTTGCTGATTTAGAAGGATTAGAAGTTTCTGCTCATTGTGTCATTCGTCGAGATGGTTTAATTGAACAATATGTATCTTTTCAGCAACGAGCTTGGCATGCGGGGGTATCTTCATTTCAAGGCGTTGATAGTTGTAATGATTTTTCTATTGGTATCGAATTAGAAGGTACTGATTGTACTGCTTATACGGATGCGCAATATAAGGCGTTAGCTGATGTAACTAAACAAGTTCAGTTGCAATATCCAGCGATCACAAATCAACGTATCGTGGGACATAGTGATATTGCCCCTGGTCGTAAAACCGATCCGGGTAGTGAATTTGATTGGGAACATTACTTTCAACTAGTCGCGAATACCAATCACAGTAAATAGCTGTTCTATTTTACTGGTTAAAAAAACTCACTTCTTTGCTATAAATAGTTATTTTAACTTCAAGCTAAGTTGTTTTTATAACATTACCTTTTGATGTTTGTAGCATCAATTTTCTTTAAGTTACTAATACTATTATCTTTTTTTTCTTTATTTTAAGACAAACTTTATCCTTATTATTTCCCCTACTTTTGATTTAAATCATAAAAATATAGACATCAATTGTTAATTTTGTTAATTTCTACGTATTAAATGTTAATTGGTAATACCATTTTACATTTGACCGAGTTAATGTATTGATAGAGTACAACGATTAGTTGATTTAAGGCTGTTATGACTTACGCAAAAATTAAACAACCTAAACTTGCTGATGTGATTGAATCACAGATTGAAAGCATGATTTTAGAAGGGAGTTTAGAGCTTGGTGAAAAGTTATTACCTGAGCGTGAGTTAGCAAAACAATTTGATGTATCACGTCCTTCATTACGCGAAGCGATTCAACGCTTAGAATCAAAGGGTTTATTAACACGCCGACAAGGTGGTGGAACCTACGTAAAAGAAGAGTTACGAGAGCAATTAACCGATCCTTTATTTGAATTATTAAACTCACATCCAGAATCTAAATATGACTTATTAGAATTTCGTCATGCTATTGAAGGATTCTCTGCTTATTATGCTGCTTTACGTGGCACCTCTGAAGACTTTAAAAAAATTCAAACAAGCTTCACTGCTATTGATACAGCAAATAAAACTGGTAATATTGAGCTCGAGATTGAATCTGTCGTGCAGTTTTATCTAGCAGTGATTGATGCGTCGCATAATGTTGTATTTTTACACTTAGCGCGAGGCATAAAACCATTATTACAAAAAAACATTTCAGACAATGTAAAACAGCTGTATTTATATCCCGAAGTGGCTAAAAAAATACATCAGCATCGTCTACAGTTGATTAATGCTATTTTATCTAAACAACCGATGAAAGCGAAAGAAGCCTCAGATCAACATCTTAATTATATTGAAGAAACACGCTTGGTTATGTTGCGTGAAGAGAGTGCCTTTAAACGTGAGTTGGGTCGCTCTTAAAAACGTACCCCGTTTTATAGTATGACGGGAACAGTCTTTTCTGTTCAAAATACTTATATACATAACTATTTAGATTACTTATTGCCAAAATGGCATGGCAAGCGTGCTGTAAAGCAGGTAGTGGTTAATTCAAATAGTTATAACAACAACGCTTGGCTTTCGGGCTGAGATTATCTAGTGATATAGAAGGAAAGTGTCATGACTGACATCCTAAATGATATTGATGCACAAGAAACTTCTGAATGGCTTGAAGCATTATCAACCATTCTTGAAGATGAGGGCTCTGAACGCGCTCAATTTATCCTTGAAAAAGTGATGGAAAAAGCACGTGTAGAAGGTGTTAATTTGCCACACGGCATCAATACTAACTACGTTAATACTATCGCTACAAGCGAGCAACCAGCTTATCCTGGCGACCTTAAAATAGAGCGACGTATTCGTTCAATCATTCGCTGGAATGCGATCATGATTGTTATGCGAGCTTCTAAGAAAGATTTAGATTTAGGCGGCCACATGGCTTCTTATCAATCTGCTGCTGCATTTTATGAAGTATGTTTTAACCACTTCTTCCGTGCCGCTAATGATACAGATGGCGGTGATTTAGTTTATTACCAAGGTCATATCTCTCCAGGTATCTATGCGCGTGCATTTGTTGAAGGTCGTTTAACTGCTGAACAACTAGATAACTTCCGTCAAGAAGTAGATGGTAAAGGTTTACCTTCTTACCCACACCCTAAATTATTGCCTGAATTCTGGCAGTTCCCTACGGTATCAATGGGTCTTGGTCCAATTACATCTATTTACCAAGCACGTTTCTTAAAATACCTTGCTGGTCGTGGATTAAAAGATACTACGTCACAACGTGTTTACGCTTTCCTAGGTGATGGCGAAATGGATGAGCCAGAATCACGTGGTTCATTATCTTTTGCTGCACGTGAAAGATTAGATAACTTATGTTTCCTAGTAAACTGTAATCTACAACGTCTAGATGGTCCTGTTGTTGGTAACGGTAGCATTATCCAAGAACTAGAAGGCCTATTTACAGGTGCTGGTTGGAATGTTGTTAAAGTTATCTGGGGCAGTAACTGGGATGCATTAATCGCAAAAGATACTTCTGGTAAATTATTGCAATTAATGGAAGAAACAGTTGATGGTGATTACCAAGCATTTAAATCAAAAGATGGTGCTTACGTACGTGAACACTTCTTCGGTAAATACCCTGAAACAGCTGCATTAGTAGCTGATATGACAGATGAAGAGATCTTTGCTCTAAAACGTGGTGGTCATGACTCATCTAAACTGTACGCAGCATTTAAAAATGCAGAAGATACAGTAGGTAAACCAACGGTAATTTTAGCTAAAACAGTTAAAGGTTATGGTATGGGCGCAGCGGCTGAAGGCAAAAATATTGCTCACGGCGTGAAGAAAATGAATGAATCACATATTCAAAGCCTACGTGATCGTTTAGGTCTTCAAGATCTAATCAGTAACGAGCAAGCTGCTGAACTTCCTTACTTAACATTGGAAGAAGGTTCTGAAGAATACAAATACTTACACGGTCAACGTGAAGCATTATTAGGTTACACACCAAAACGTCTACCTGACTTTACTGAAAAATTAGCTGTTCCAGCATTAGATAAATTTGCACCGCTTTTACAAGAGCAAAAACGTGAAATATCTACAACAATGGCTTACGTACGTATCTTAAACGTACTATTGAAAGATAAAGCGATTGGCAAAAATATCGTTCCAATCATCTGTGATGAAGCACGTACGTTTGGTATGGAAGGTCTATTCCGTCAAATCGGTATTTATAACCCTGATGGACAAGAATACACACCAGAAGATCGCGGTGTTGTTTCTTACTATAAAGAAGCTTCATCTGGTCAAGTATTACAAGAAGGTATCAACGAGCTAGGCTCAATGGCGTCATGGGTAGCTGCTGCGACATCTTACAGCACTAATGACTTACCAATGATCCCATTCTACATCTACTACTCTATGTTTGGTTTCCAACGTATTGGTGATATGGCTTGGTTAGCGGGTGATCAACAAGCTCGTGGTTTCTTATTAGGTGCTACTGCTGGTCGTACAACGCTAAATGGTGAAGGTCTTCAACATGAAGATGGTCATAGTCACATTCAAGCAAATACAATTCCAAACTGTATTTCTTATGACCCAACATTTGCTTATGAGCTTGCTGTTATTGTACAAGACGGTATTGAACGCATGTACGGTGAGAATCCAGAAAGTGTGTTCTATTACTTAACTGTAATGAATGAAAACTATGCGATGCCAGCAATGCCTGAAGGTGCTGAAGAAGGTATTCGTAAAGGTATCTACAAACTGCAATCTCACGAAGGTAGCCATAAAGTTCAACTATTGAGCTCTGGTACTATCATGAATGAAGTACGTAAAGCTGCTGAAATCTTAAGTGAAGAATATAACGTAGCGTCTGACGTATTCTCTGTTACTTCATTTAATGAATTAACACGTGATGGTCAAGATGTTGAACGTTACAACATGTTAAACCCTGAAGCAGAACAAAAAACTGCGTATATCACTGACGTATTAGGTGATGAACCAACAATTGCTGCAACGGATTACATGAAAAATTATGCTGAGCAAGTACGTGCATTTATTCCTTCTGATACTTATAAAGTACTAGGTACAGATGGATTTGGTCGTTCAGATAGCCGTGCTAACTTACGTCGTCACTTTGAAGTAAATGCTGCTTACGTTGTTGTAGCTGCGCTAAGCGAACTAGCTAAACGTGGTGATATTAAAACATCAGTAGTAACAGAAGCGATTGCTAAGTTTGATATTGATGTAAACAAAACTAACCCTTTATTTGCGTAAGTCAGTCTCGGTGTTAGTAAAACTAACACCGACTTTTATTGATTAGGAAAATTATTATGTCTGAATTAAAAGAATTTTTACTACCTGATATTGGTGCTGACGCAGCTGATATTACTGAAATCTTAGTTTCTGTTGGTGACACTATCGCTGAAGACCAAGATGTATTAACTATCGAAGGCGATAAAGCTGCGATGGACGTACCTTCATCAGTTGCTGGTGTTGTTAAAGAGATTAAAGTAAATGTTGGTGACAGCGTTTCTGAAGGTAACCTTGTATTAATCGTTGAAGTTGCTGGTTCTGCTGCAGAAGCGCCTGCTGCTCCAGTTGCTGAAGCATCACCAGCAGTAGAAGCAGCTCCTGCTGCATCAACTGCAACTGCGGTTAAAGAAGTTTGTGTTCCTGACATCGGTGGTGATGAAGTTGAAGTAACTGATATATTGGTTGCTGTTGGCGATACTATTACTGAAGATCAAGATATTATTACTGTTGAAGGTGATAAAGCATCAATGGATGTACCTGCTCCATTCGGTGGTGTTGTTAAAGAAATAAAAATATCAACGGGTGATAAAGTATCTGAAGGTACTTTAATCTTAATCGTTGAAGCAGAAGGTGCTGCACCAGCTGCACCAGTTGAAGCACCTAAGGCTGCACCTGCAGAAGCTCCTAAAGCTGCTGCACCAGCACCTGTTAAAGCTGAAATCACTCCTGTCAATGCATCTATTAAAGCATCTCCATCAGTACGCCGTATTGCTCGTGAATTTGACTTAGACTTAAACGTTATTGCCGCTTCTGGCCCTAAAGGTCGTACTACAAAAGAAGATGTTCAAAAATTCGTTAAAGCACAATTACAAGCGGCTAAATCTGGTGGCGCTGGCGGCTTAGCAGTTGCTGCTTCTCCTAAAGTTGATTTTGCGAAATTCGGTGAGGTTGAAGTTAAAGAGCTTTCTCGTATTCAGAAAATATCTGGTCCTGCTTTACATCGTAACTGGGTAACTATCCCACATGTTACACAATTCGACGAAGCTGATATCACTGAACTAGAAGCATTCCGTAAAGAGCAAAATGCAATCGCTGCTAAGAAAGAGCTAGGTGTTAAAATTAGCCCATTAGTATTTATGATCAAAGCAGTTGCTAAAGCATTAGAGCTTTACCCTAACTTTAATTCTTCTTTATCGGAAGATGGTCAAAGCTTGATCTTGAAAAAATACTTTAACGTTGGTATTGCTGTTGATACGCCAAACGGCCTTGTTGTTCCAGTTGTTAAAGACGTATTAAACAAAGGTATTTTTGATATCTGTCGTGAGATTGCTGAGATTTCTAAGAAAGCTCGTGCAGGCAAATTAACTGCTAAAGATATGCAAGGTGGTAGCATTACTATCTCTAGTCTTGGTGGTATCGGTGGTACTCAATTTACACCTATCGTTAATGCTCCAGAAGTTGCTATCTTAGGTGTTTCTAAATCAGCAATTAAACCACAGTGGAATGGTAAAGAGTTTGAACCTCGTTTAATGGTTCCTTTAGCTCTTTCTTACGACCATCGTGTAATCGATGGTGCTGATGGCGCACGCTTTATTACAGCAGTTAACAACTATTTATCTGATTTACGTACATTGATCTTATAATTTTGTTAATTAGGTCGGCATTTTGCCGGCCATTTATTTTTACATTTGCTTAACATTTGAATACACTAGAAATAATATTTTTAGTGTTCATTTTTATTGAGGTCAACATGAGTAAAGAAATCAAAGCACAGGTTGTTGTAATTGGCTCTGGTCCTGCTGGGTATTCAGCGGCATTCCGCGCAGCAGACTTAGGTCTAGAAACAGTATTAATTGAAAAATATGAAACACTTGGTGGTGTTTGTCTAAATGTAGGTTGTATCCCATCTAAAGCTCTTTTGCATGTCTCAAAAGTAATTGAAGAAGCAAAAGCATTATCTGAGCATGGTGTATTATTTGGTGAACCTTCTACTGATATCGATAAAATTCGTATCTGGAAAGAGAAAGTTGTATCACAGTTAACTGGCGGCCTTCAAGGCATGGCTAAAATGCGTAAAGTGACAACGGTTAATGGTTGGGGACGTTTTACTGGTGCTAACACTATTGAAGCAACTGACCGTGAAGGTGAAGTAACAACGATCACTTTTGATAACGCAATTATTGCCGCGGGTTCTCGCCCAGTTAAACTACCATTTATTCCACATGATGACCCTCGCGTATGGGATTCTACAGATGCGTTAGAACTTAAATCTGTCCCTAAACGTTTACTTATTTTAGGCGGTGGTATCATCGGTCTTGAAATGGGTACAGTATACAAATCACTAGGTTCTGATGTTGATGTTGTTGAATTTGCAGACCAATTAGTACCTGCTGCCGATAAAGATATCGTGCAAGTTTATACTAAGAAAGTTAAAAACAAATTCAACATCATGTTATCAACTAAAGTAACTGCTGTTGATGCTAAAGAAGATGCATTATACGTTTCTTTTGAAGGTAAAAATGCACCAGCTGAAGCAAAAGCTTATGATGCTGTATTAGTTGCTGTTGGCCGTGTACCAAACGGTTTCTCTGTAGATGCTGAGAAAGCTGGTATTAACGTTACTGAACGTGGCTTCATTGAAGTTGATAAGCAAATGCATACTAATGTACCGCATATCCACGCTATCGGTGATATCGTTGGTCAACCAATGCTTGCGCATAAAGGTGTGCATGAAGCGCATGTTGCTGCTGAAGTTATTGCAGGTAAGAAACATTACTTCGATCCTAAAACAATTCCTTCAATTGCATACACAGAGCCAGAAATGGCATGGGTTGGTGTAACTGAGAAAGAAGCAAAAGAGCAAGGTATTAACTACGAAAAATCAGTATTCCCTTGGGCGGCTTCTGGTCGTGCAATCGCATCTGATTGTTCTGATGGTATGACTAAACTGATCTTTGATAAAGATACTCATCGTATCATTGGTGGTTCAGTTGTTGGTACTAATGCAGGTGAATTATTAGGTGAAATCGGCCTAGCAATTGAAATGGGTTGTGATGCAGAAGATATCGCATTAACTATCCATGCTCACCCAACATTACATGAATCTGTTGGTCTTGCTGCTGAAATCTATGAAGGTTCTATTACGGATCTTCCAAATGCTAAAGCGGTTAAACGTAAATAATAAACGTTTTAACAACTAGCATATTATTAAGCTTGTTATCGTTAAGGTAACAAGCTTTTTTTATGGCTTTAATTTATCACTTGATGCACAGAGCAATAGTAGTTTTCCTATATCCTCAATGACGAGGGGGAGAATAGATTTAACCTGCTCACCGTTATTCTGCTAAACCTTATTGCTTATCCATATTATTTTCAGACTTTTTTGACACATAAGATAAACCTTCACCAGTATTAAACACAGTGTCATTGTGGAGGGCTAATAAAAAGAAAATAAGCTGCTTTTCATTACTAGCTATATATAAAAGGATTACATAAAAATCCTCTCAACTTTCTTTATAGAGGCTGGTGAGTCTATTTATTTTCAGGTGTATTTATGTAGATAGGCTAAAGTGAGAGTGAATTTGCTTGATTGAGTAAAAGACTAAACGAAAAGAGGGTATTCATTTTAGCTGATGGTAAGCTTCCTTACCGGCCAAAATTAATACCCTCTATTTATTTGTTACTTTAAACAGTGTCCTGTCGTAACTATTTAAACCATTTTAACTGGTACTGCTTTGCCAACAAACTTAGTGCTCATTTCTTCTGTTGGTGGAATAAAGTCAGTTAAGTTAATACCTTCTACAGCCGCTTTATATTCTTCGATTGTAGGGAAACGACCTAATACAGTTGAAAGAACAACTAAAGGTGTTGAACCAAGTAATGATTCACCTTTTTTCTCTGCTGTATCTGCTACAACACGACCTTGAAATAAACGTGTTGATGTTGCAATAACAGTATCACCAGGTTCAGCTTTCTCTTGGTTACCCATACATAAATTACAACCAGGGCGTTCAAGATACATAATGTTTTCGTATTTAGTACGTGCAGCACCTTTTGGATTAACATCATCAAACTCAAAGCCTGAGTATTTTTGTAAAATTTCCCAATCACCTTCAGCTTTCAATTCATCAACAATATTATATGTTGGTGGAGCAATGACTAATGGCGCTTTAAATTCGACTTTACCGTACTGCTTTTCAATATTACGCAACATTTGCGCAATGATTTGCATATCACCTTTGTGAACCATACAAGAACCAACAAAACCTAAATCAACGGGCTTGTCGTTATAGTATGAAACTGGACGAATAACGTCATGCGTATAACGCTTAGATACATCTTCGTTATTTACATCAGGGTCTGCAACCATTGGTTCATCTATAAGATCTAGGTCTACAACAACTTCTGCAAAGTATTTAGCATTATCGTCTGGTGTTAATGCAGGAACAGTACCTGATGTGATTTCTTGAATACGTTTGTCTGCTAATGCGATTAAACCATTAAGTGTTTTCGCTTTATTTTCCATACCCTTATTGATCATTATTTGGATACGACTCTTAGCAAGCTCAAGTGATTTAACCAGTGTTTCATCATTTGAAATACAAATAGAAGCTTTTGCTTTCATTTCTGCAGTCCAGTCTGTAAACGTAAATGCTTGGTCGGCTAATAATGTACCAATGTGTACTTCAATGACACGCCCTTGGAAAACGTTATCACCAAATTGCTTAAGCATTTGTGCTTGCGTTGCATGCACCACATCACGGAAATCCATGTAAGACTTCATGTTACCTTTGAAAGTCACTTTCACAGACTCAGGGATTGGCATCGTTGCTTCACCTGTTGCTAATGCTAATGCAACCGTACCTGAATCGGCACCAAATGCGACACCTTTAGACATACGAGTATGTGAATCACCACCAATGATGATAGCTTGATCGTCAACAGTAATATCATTCAATACTTTATGAATAACATCCGTCATCGCAGGATATAAACCTTCAGGATCTCGTGCAGTGATCAAACCAAACTTATTCATGAAGCTCATTAGTTTTGGAATGTTCGCCTGTGCTTTGCTATCCCATACTGAAGCAGTATGACAACCTGATTGGTATGCGCCATCTACAATTGGAGAGATAACCATCGCCGCCATTGACTCTAATTCTTGAGAAGTCATTAACCCCGTAGTATCTTGAGAACCAACAATATTTACAGTAACACGAACATCTGATCCTGCATGAAGATCTGCATCAGATAAAACACCTACAGCATTTTTATTGAAGATTTTTTCAACTGCAGTAAGACCTTGTCCTTCGTGAGAGATTTCTTTAGATGGTGCATAAACTAACTCTAGTGGTACACCCAGCGTTTCAGCAGCAAAGCTTTGTAGTTTTTTACCAAATACAATTGCGTAAGAACCACCGGCTTTCATGAACTCTACAGATTGTGGTGTGAAAGCTGAAGATACATCAACCAGTTCTTTGTCACCGTTATATAGTTTCTTCGTTTTAGTGTTAATAGTTAGTACAGTACCTGTTTCTACAGAGTAAACTTGCTCTAATACAGGGTCACCACTTTCATTAAGGATTGTTTTACCATCAGCATCTGTCTTTTTAACCCAATTTTTAAGGTCTAAACCGATACCGCCAGTTACACCAACTGTTGTTAAGAAAATTGGTGAAATACCGTTAGTACCAGCAACAACAGGTGCAAAGTTTACGAATGGAATATAAGGGCTTGCTTGCTCACCAGCCCATAACGCAACATTATTAACACCTGACATACGAGATGAACCAACACCCATAGTGCCTTTTTCAGCAATTAACATTACTTTTTTGCCTGGGTGTTGTTTTTGTAAATCTTGAATTTCTTGTTGAGCTTCTGGAGAGATTAAGCATTTACCGTGTAACTCTCTGTCTGAACGAGAGTGAGCTTGGTTGCCAGGAGATAATAAATCGGTAGAGATGTCACCTTCACCTGCGATGTAAGTGACTACATCAATTTCTTCTGCAATATCAGGAAGCTTAGTGAAGAAATCTGCACGAGCGTAACTTTCAAGAATATCTTTAGCAACAACGTTACCTGCTTTAAATTCTGCTTCAAGGCGACTTGTATCGGCGTCATACAAGAATACTTGGGTTTTTAATACTTCTGCGGCTGGTGTTGCTACTGACAAATCATCTGATAATGCTAAATCAAGAAGTACTTCGATTGAAGGACCGCCTTTCATATGTGATAACAATTCAAAAGCAAATTCTGGTGTGATTTCTTTTACTATCGATTCAGCTAGGATAATTTCTTTTAAAAATGCTGCTTTTGCAGTTGCTGCGCTAGTAGTACCTGGCAAAGTGTTATAGATGAAAAAATTAAGCGAGTCTTCGCGATGCTCATTTTCTAGATCTTTAATTTGAGTAATGATTTCAGCTAATAATTCAGCACTATCAATTGGCAGAGGGGCCAATCCTAGATCATTTTTACGATGTTCAATTTCTTTGATGTATTCTAAATATAGGCTCATTTAAAACTCTCTCTAGCTATAATGTGCTAATAACATTGCATTATTAACAAGGATAAATTTCGACTGTAGTTTACCTTATTTTCTAGTCACTACTAATTATTTGCTTAATTTAACATAAAATTAACACAATTCATGTGATTTATGTTCGATACAATAAATAGTTGTGATGCTATTAGTGCTTTATTAATAATAATTGCATGCTTTTTTTTTAAAAAAAAAGCGTTATTAGTCCATTATTTTCACTTTTTGTATGGATAGTGGAGTTGCTTTTTGTAAATAGATTGGATGTAAATTACATATTTAATGAGGAATATATAAAATAGGCTAATTCATGAGGTTTAATCAAAAATACTGCTATTTTGAGGTAAATATTGATTGCAACTGATAAAGTAATCGTCATTAAAGAGGTTTAATTTAGTTTATTAATTTATTTTAGAGAGCCGTATTAGACTGTAATAAGTAAACTAAGTGCATTTTTTTTATTTTAATCGCGGAAAACTTAATCTAGAACAAAAAACAATGATAAAATAATGACATATATGGAATAAGTTTGTGTTTTTATCTTAATTTGATAAAATAGTCGCATTAATTATAAGAGATTGCTTAAGCGATCCAATAATAATAAAAAATAGTTAATCCATTGAGATTAACATAATTTTTCAAATTAAAATGGGTACTATTATGTTAGAAAAAAGTCTAGTTGTGGGCGAATTCCACATTGATACAAGCCAAAACAGTTTAATTCACGGTAGCCGTAAAGTTTATTTAGGCCCTTTACGTACTTCACTTTTACATTTTTTATGTAAAAATGTAAATACAGTAGTTACTCGCGAAGATCTTGCCCAACATGTTTGGGGACGACTAGTTACCGATCATACTATCAATCAACATATTTCTCAGTTACGTAAAAGTGTAGGTACATTAAGTCTACACGGATTAAATATTTCAACTATTCCTAAACGTGGTTATATCGCTCGTATGGAAGGTCTAGGTGTCTCTGAAAATGTTGTATCTCCAATGGTACAAGGTGAATCAACAACTAACGCAATAACTAATATGAAAGTATTAATTGTTGAAGATGTTGCCGAAGACCGTATCCAATTAATTGAACACTTAGAAGCATTAAATGTTTCTTATGTTGAAGGTGTTGCAACAACAATTGAAGCTGAACGTTCAATTGCACTTCAAGATTTCGATTTAATCATCGTAGATGCATTATTACCTGAGTGTAGCGGTATTGAATTAATTAAATCAATTCGTACTGGCCAAACATCAGCATCGGCTGATATTAGCATTTTAAATGCTCATCATGATGTACAGCGAGAACTATTAGGGTTAAATAGCTTATTAGACGTTCAAGGTTTGTTATTAAAACCTTTTGAGTCAAACCGTTTAAAACAAATGCTAATGGTTGCAAGTAAATCTAATGTGGTTTTAAAACCTCAAGCAGCTTACGAATTAGTACCAACAGATGTTATTGCCTCTGCAGAGTTAAAACTTGCAGCTAATGCTTAATTAGTCTGTCGTTATAGTGAAAGCCCTGATTTTGATATCGGGGCTTTTTTTTGTTCTAAATTTCTATTGATCCTTTCATAATACTCATGCACTAAGTTGTAAACCTAGTTTATACTTCTCTTATTAATTTAATGTCGAGAGTAGGGTATGGAATTTGATTTCAAAAAAGACTATTTCAGTGATAAAGCAGCAGTGAAACTCTCTATGGGGCATGAGGCTTTTGGCACTTGGTTAGAACAAGAGGGACAAAAGAAAGAATGGGTTGAAGCTCTATTAGTTACCATTGAGCAATTGCAGAAGCGAGAAATAGCTGATTATAAGTTAGTTGGTAGCGAATTTTGTTTATATTTAAATATAGAAGAAGCAAAGATTATTAATCATAGTTTGCACGATTTAGATTCTGATTTAGAAGATGCTAATGATTTAAGTTTTTACGATCAAGAGATCCAAGCTGAGTGTGGATTAGAAGATTTTTTAAATTTAATAGAGTCTTGGTTGGCGTTTATTTGATATAAAATGCCTACCTTGTTTGTATGATTATCCGCTTAGTTAAATGATAACTAAGCGGATAATCTTAATGACGTAAGACTAAAGTTGCCATTCCTAAGAATGAAAATAAACCAATAACATCAGTAACCGTTGTTAATGCCATTCCGCCTGCTAATGCAGGATCTATTTTGTATTTATTCATAATGAGTGGAATACAAACACCAGCAATGCCTGCAATTGATAAATTAATAAACATTGCTCCCGCGATAATAAAGCCTAATTGTAAATTGTCTTTCCAAAGTACAACCGCAGTGGCGACTAAAACTGCCCATATCATGCCATTTAAAATACCAATCGCCGCTTCTTTACCAATTAACCAACGAGTATTACTACTGCTGATATGGCCTACGGCAAGCCCTCGAATAACTAATGCAAGTGTTTGATTACCTGCAATTCCTCCCATACTTGGTACGATAGTCATTAATACTGCGAGAGTAGCTACTTGTTCTAAAGTTGCTTCAAACATATTGGATACTGAAGCTGCAATAAAAGCTGCTATAAGATTAACTGATAACCAAACAGTACGGCGCTTTGCACTAGGTAAAATGGGAGCAAAAGTATCTTCATCGTCATCCATACCTGCCATACCCATCATAGAGTGTTCGGCATTTTCACGAATGATATCTACCACATCATCGATAGTAATACGGCCCAAAAGGTGTTTATTTTCATCAATAACAGGAGCTGAAATCCAATCGTGTCGTTCAAATAGCTTAACTATTTCACCTTCTTCCATTAATACTTGTAGTGCTTCTGTTTTATGGTTCATTACATCGCCGACAAGAGAAATCGGGTCAACTGTTAATAATGTCGATAAAGGTACGTTACCAATTAATTTATTATCAGCATTAACCACATATAACGTATCTGTGGTGTCAGGCAATGAACCTTTTAAACGTAAATAACGTAATACTACTTCAATGGTTACATCGGGACGCAAGGTGATTGTGTCCGTGTTCATCATTGAACCGGCCGTGTCTTCTGGAAATGCTAATGCAAGCTCAACTCGATGCCTGTCTTGCGCATCCATTTGCTCTAATACAGCTTGATAAACATCTTCAGGAATACCGCGAAGGACATAGGCTAAACCATCAGTTTCCATACCTTCGGTAGCTGCTACTAGATTTTCTGTTCCCATTAAATCAATGATGCCATCTTTAGCATCTTCATTTAATTCTTCTAGGATTTCACCATGTTGATCATGGTCAGTTAAGTTCCATAGAACTTTACGGTTAGCAGGAGGGGAGGATTCGAGTAAAAAGGCGACATCACAAGCAGGCATTTTGTCTAAAATGCTACGGGCTAAAACAAACATCCCATGGTCAAGTGCCTGATTAACTTCTTGAAGTCGTAGCTGGGTATTATCAATGTCAGTATTTTCCAGCATTTTCACTCCTAATATTATTCTTCTTCTAGAAATTTATTTTCAATTAATTGAGTGACCGCTAACATTGCTTGTTTTGCTTGAATACCTTTGGCTTCAATCTCAATTTCTTGGCCAAAACAAGTTTCTAATACTAATAAACCTAAAACACTACCAGCATCAGCTTGTTTACCATTATGTGTAATAATTATCTGTGCATCAAAAGCATTAACTAATTCAACTAGTTTAATGGTTGCGCGTGTATGTAACCCTAACTTGTTTTGTATTGTAATTGTTTGTTTAATGATATCCAATAGGAATCACTCCTTTAAGCATTTGTGTTCAATTTGTACTTTGTATTTATGTTTAAAGCGAGCCGCTATCTGCTCGGTTATATAAACAGAACGATGCCTACCACCGGTACAACCAATAGCAATGGTGACATAATTACGATTATTTTGTTCTAAGTGTGGTAACCAAGTTAAAAATAAGTTTTCTATATTAGTAATTGTTTCTTTAACTAATGGAAATGCATTTAAATAATCTTGAATAAGCTTGTCTTTACCTGAATAAGCTTTTAAATCTTTTTCCCAATAAGGATTGGGTAAAAAGCGTACATCAAAAATATAATCGGCATCTTCAGGGTGTATATGTTTAAAACCAAAAGATTGAAAAATAACTAATAGTTCGCTTTTACTTGAACCCTGTAAGTATATTTTTAAATGTTCATTTAAGTTATGGACGGATAATGATGTGGTATCAATTGAAAAGGCCGCCATCTCTTTTAATGGGGCTAATATTTCATTTTCTAATTCTAAGGCTTGGGATAATGATAGCCTTTGTTTTGAAAGAGGGTGTAAACGTCGAGTTTCGCTATAGCGGCGGATTAACTCACTGGTTAAAGCATCGATATAAATAATTTCTAGTTCGACTTTATTTTGTAATGACTGGATAAGTTGTTTTATAGCATCAACTTCGGTAGGCATATTACGAATATCTAAACTAACTGCAACTTTATTATTTTCAGGATGAACGGTATCAATTAATTGTTCTAATAATTGATATGGAACGCCATCGATGCAGTCATAACCTAAATCTTCGAGCACATGAAGAGCAATTGTTTTTCCTGATCCTGAACGGCCGCTGATAACAATTAATTTCATGTGGATCCCTCTTAAATAGTTAATAACTCAAATAATTCGTCATTAGTTTGTGCACTGCGTAATTGACGTAGAAATTGTTTATCTAATAACTTTTGACTAATTTCAGATAATGCAGAAAGATATTCTTTGCAAAGATCTTCTGGCACAAAAATAGCAAATAAGATGTCTACTTTATTACCATCATAAGCATCATAATCAATAGCACATTCACATTGCAAAAATATTGCAGTAGCCGGAAGTTCACTAGAAATTTTTACATGTGGGATCGCAATACCTGATCCTACACCTGTAGAGCCAATTTTTTCACGTGCGATTAAACTTTCGAATAAATCTTGTGCTTCTAAATTTAATTTTTTAGCTGCAATATGACTAATCTTTTCTAAAATACCTTTTTTACTCGTGCAAGGTGTTTTACAAAATACTGAGTCTTTGTTTAGTAGAGTAGAAATTTTCATAATATATTTTAACTGTATTTAATGAAGGCGCGAGTTTAGCAGGTTACTACTAAATGACTATAGTTAATCTCAATTTTCTTAATATTAGTCAAGATTTACAGTAACTGTTTACGTTGATTAGAAGGGGGAATTCCTAATGATTCTCGGTATTTTGCAATAGTACGACGTGCGACTTGAATACCTCTATCTTCTAATAATTGTGTTATTTTATTATCACTTAACGGTTTATTTGTTGGCTCAGCAGCCACTAATTTTTTGATTAATGCTCGAATTGCTGTAGATGAACATTCACCACCTCCATCGGTAGCAACGTGACTTGAAAAAAAGAATTTTAATTCATAAATTCCACGTGGCGTGTGCATAAACTTTTGAGTTGTTACACGTGAAATGGTTGATTCATGCATTTCTACTTCTAAAGCGACGTCATTTAATACCATTGGTTTCATGGATTCGTCGCCATATTCAAAGAAAGCTTGCTGTTGTTGAACAATACAGTTTGATACTTTCAATAAGGTTTCGTTTCGACTTTCTAAGCTTTTAATAAACCATTTTGCTTCTTGTAAGTGACCTTTAATAAATTGTGAGTCAGTTTTGCTAATTGAGCTATTACATAGGTCTGCATATTGCTGATTAATTGATAAATTAGGATCACAATCTTGGTTTAAAGAAACTCTCCATTGCCCATTAATTTTTTTAACATAAACATCGGGAATAATGTATTGCGCTTCAGTACTTTCCACTCTATTACCTGGACGAGGTTCTAAGCTTTGAATTAAGCGCATAATGTCAGAAAGTTGAGTTTCTTTAAATTTACTTTTTCTCGCAAGTGTTCGGTAATCTCTGTTGCCTAGCAAGTCCATGTATTGTTCAAGTATTAATATTGCTTCGTCGCGCCATGGCGTTGTTGAAGGAAGCTGTTGAAGTTGGATTTGTAAACATTCTTGTGTAGAGCGAGCTGCAACCCCTAAAGGGTCAAAATGTTGAATACGTTTTAATACCACTTCAACTTCGTCTAATTCTAAATCTTCTAAGTCATTTTGCAGACTTTCTAAAATGTTTTCACAGTCAGTTGTTAGATAACCAGAATCATCAATGGAATCAATAATAGCCATTGCGATAACTTGGTCTGTTTCAGTAAAAGGTGTTAATTGCATTTGCCATAATAGATGATCCTGCAAAGAAGTTGATGATTCACCTTGGTAAACGGTATCTTCGCCTTCATACGCTGCAGCACTAGAGTTTGTGTTGGTGATTGGAGTCGACGTATAAGACTCTTCCCACTCTTTTTCTGCGGGCAAATCATCTGAAAATTCTTGCTGAGTAAGTGCATCTGAAGTGTCAATTTGACTACTATCTTTTTCTTCTATGCTATTTTCTGAACTGGTTTGATCGTCTTGTTCCAATAATGGATTGGAGTCTAATGCGTTTTGAATCTCTTGTTGTAATTCTAAGGTTGAAAGCTGTAGTAACTTTATTGCTTGTTGTAATTGAGGGGTCATTGCTAAGTGCTGACCCATTTTCAATTGTAAACCTTGTTTCATCAAAACATATATTCCTAGAACTTATTGTTCTTTAAAAAAAGAAGGGAGCTAAAGTTTAAATTCTTCACCAAGATAAACACGTTTTACATGATCATTTGAAAGTATTTCATCTTGTGTACCAACGGCAATTATTTCTCCATGACTTACTATATAAGAGTGTTCACAAACATCTAATGTTTCGCGTACATTATGGTCGGTGATTAATACTCCCAAGCCTCGATCACGAAGTTGTTGGATGATATTTTTAATATCAATAACTGAAATAGGATCAACACCAGCAAAAGGTTCATCTAATAGAATAAATTTAGGTTCAGTCGCTAACGCTCGTGCAATTTCAACACGTCGACGTTCTCCACCCGATAAACTCATCCCTTTATTATTACGAATATGCGTAATATGGAAATCTTCTAATAACGTATTTAGTTTTTCATCTCGTTGTTTTTGAGTTAATTCTTTACGACTTTGTAGGATCCCCATAATATTTTCAGTCACGGTAAGGCGACGAAAAATTGAGGCTTCTTGTGGTAAATAGCCGATCCCTTTTTGTGCTCGAATATGCATGGGATTATTGGAAATATCTTCGTCATCGATGATGATAGTCCCTTCATCTTGCTTAACTAAGCCAACAACCATATAAAATGAAGTGGTTTTTCCTGCTCCATTTGGACCTAATAAGCCAACTATTTCGCCTGTTTTAACGGTTAAACCAACACCATTTACTACGGTACGGCCTTTATAACTTTTAACTAAACCTGTTGCGCGTAATTCAGCCATATTGATTATTTCTCTTTATTTTTTTCAGAAGAAGAGCTGTTATTTTTTTCTTCGCTTTTATCTTTTTGAAATTGAGCTGGTAAAAAGACGGTTTGGACACGTTCTTTTTTACTTCTATCAGTTGCTACATTCAGTTCTTGTGTACCTAGAAGATAAACAATTTCAGTCCCATTTACCTGACTATCTAATTGTTTTACTTGAGCATTCTTAGTTAATGTTACTTTACCTTCCGCCACGTTATAAGTTATTTTGTTGGCTTCTGCATCAAGTGGTTTACCATCATCTTGTGTTTGGTAAAAGGTTGCAACATTACCTTCTGCAATCATGATTTCATGATTAGGTTTACTACCTCGAATAACAGTTAGTTTATCCGCTGTAATTTTAATAGAGCCTTGAGTTAGTATCACTTCATTAGTAAAAGTGATGGTATTTGTTTTCATTTGTGCGTGTTGTTTTACAGAGGACACATGAATTGGCTGATCAAAATCAGATTCTAATGCTAAACCGTTGCTACTCAACACTGAGATAATAAGTAAGACTGCTAGTTTATTTAGTTTCATTAAGGTATACCGCTTCTATATTTGAATTAAGTGTCATTTCTTCTGTTATCATTGAAGCCCACATACCAACACCTTGCTGTTGCATTTGTGGTCCTGTCCAAAGTACTTGTAATTGGCTGGTTATTTCTTTGCTATCAAGCATCACGGTTGCTTGTTCCGTTGCCATGGTTTGTACTAATTGATCTTCTGTTAAATTTTTAATTAATACTTTTTCTGAGAGTGATAATTTATTTTTCTCATTTAATGCGCCTTTTTTACTGGTCAATTGCCAAATAGTTACGGCATCAGTATTTTTATCTTTGATATAAACAAGGACTTTTGGTGATTCAAATAATGTTACGTCACTATCAGGATAACTGGTCATCTTATCAGCAAAAACACGGTAATCATTAAAGCCTACAAGATCATAATGATTACTTAATACATCATCAGCAATATAGCTAGGATGGTGTTCTGGCTGAATAATTACTTCATCTTCTGGTGTAATATATAACCAAAAAAGAAAAGCAATTAATAAAGCAATATATGGGATGCTTTTACGTTTGTTCATTTATTCGCTTTTACCTTGCGTAATTGAAAGCTGGTCATGACATTGCAAAAATAAGTCACAAACTTCACGTACGGCACCGAACCCACCTTTAACTGTTGTAATAAAATCAGCCGCTTGAATAACAATGGGATGAGCATCATTAACTGCGATACCTAAGCCTGCTATTTTCATTACAGGTAAATCAACAACATCATCACCAATATAAGCAGTTTGTTCCGGCTTAAGGTTTAACTGTTTAAGCAATGATTGATAAACAGTTAATTTATCATCTTTACCTTGGAAAATATGTTTAATACCCAATGCTTTCATTCTATTTTCAACAATATTTGATTGTCGTCCTGTGATGATAGCGACATCAATTCCTTGTTGCATGATGGCTTTAAGACCAAATCCATCTTTAGTATGGAATGCTTTTAATTCTTCACCATCATTGCCAATATAAATTCTTCCATCGGAAAAAACACCATCAACATCGCACACAAATAATTTTACTTTTTGTGCTCGTTCAAAAATATCAATGCTAACTTTTCCATAGGGAGTATCAATCATTTATTGGCTCTTTAAAATATGAATGGAGTAACAGTAAAATATCAAAATGCTTAAATTAACGCGAGCATTGTTTATATGAAGATTTTCTCTGAATTATAACAAGACTGCTTATTTTTAAATAGTTTAAACATAACTTATGGCGCTATTAATCGCATAATTATAGACACAATAGTAAGTCTAATTTGTTATAACAGATAACAATCATTTTATTTTGCTTCATATTTAATCAGTTTAGGTAGTTTTACCGATGAAATTGTTATTTCACTAGGATTATTATTGATTAATAATTGCCTTTATTGGTGGACTAATTAGACTGTCGTTTCATTTTTCATTGAATTCATCAAGATTATCTCGAATAGATTGAGATTGTTAATTTGTTGCGGTCACAATACGCAACAATAAAAGCGTTAAGGATAAGAAAGTTGTAAGTATTCCTGTTAGAATACGCGGCAATAAATAGGTCAATAGCCTAACTTGATTTTAGTATGTAAATAAATAATACAATGTAGTCACAATAATGGAACTGTCTTGTTGTTTTAGCGACTAAGGGTGTTAAACATTCTATTAATTAATCAAAATCAATGAGACTGAATGCAAAATAAATGATGACAAATATCTTCTGTTTGTTTGCTAAGAATATAAAAATAGAATGCTGCTGTTGATTCAATAGTAGTTAAATAATAAGTTCTAATAGAGCTTCACGGTGTAGAAAACCTTTTGAAAAAATAGTGGTTTATTATGAATACTGAAATAATTAAAGAAAAATTAGAACAGGCATTAACATTAGATGTTTGTATTGTTAAGGGTGAAAGTGGCACTTTTCAAGTGATTGCTGTGAGTGATATGTTTATTGGAATGAGCCGTGTTAAAAAGCAGCAAACTATTTCAGTTCATTTAGCTGATGATGTTGCAACAAATGCAATTCATGCTTTAACAATCAAAGCATTAACGCCAGATGAATGGCAAAAACAAAAACACTTTATTTAGTCTGTTAATAGGAATTTTCATGGGTCAATTTATTATTCAAGGTGGCTGCCAGTTAAATGGTGAGGTAACTATTTCTGGGGCTAAAAATGCCGCATTACCAATCCTATTTGCCACTTTATTATCTGAAGGTGATATCAATTTGAGCAATGTACCACTGCTAAAAGATATCTCTACTACACTCGAACTATTACGTGAGTTAGGTGCAACAGCAAGTCAAACAAATCATACTGTACATATTAATGCTAAAGGCGTAGAAAATTATACCGCCTCTTATGAATTAGTAAGAAGTATGCGTGCATCTATTTTAGCATTAGGTCCTTTAGTTGCTCGCTTTGGAGAGGCTGACATCTCACTTCCTGGTGGTTGTGCAATTGGTGCTCGTCCTGTGAATTTACATATTCATGGTTTAGAACAAATGGGTGCAACAATTAAAGTAGAAGATGGCTTTATTAAAGCACGTGTTAATGGTCGCTTAAAAGGTTGCCATTTATACATGGATCTTGTCAGTGTAACTGGTACTGGTAATTTAATGATGGCTGCAGCACTTGCTGAAGGTGTCACAACTATCGAAAATGCAGCTAAAGAACCTGAAATTGTTGATTTAGCTAATTTCATTAATGGTATGGGCGGTAAAATATCTGGTGCTGGTAGCGACACTATTACTATTGAAGGTGTTGAAAAATTAGGTGATTGTACTTATCAAGTTCAACCTGATCGTATTGAAACGGGTACTTTTTTAGTCGCGGGTGTAGTTAGCGGCGGTAAAGTTCGTTGTGTTAAAACAGATCCGACCCTATTAACAGCTGTATTATCGAAACTAGAAGAAGCTGGAGCATTAGTGACGACAGGCGATGATTGGATTGAAGTAGATATGACTGGCCGAGATTTAAAGTCTGTTAATATTACTACAGCTCCACATCCTGCTTTTCCTACTGATATGCAAGCACAATTTACTTTGTTGAATACTGTTGCTCCTGGAACTGGACGTATCAAAGAAAATATCTTTGAGAACCGTTTTATGCATGTTCCTGAATTAATACGCATGGGCGCGAATATTGAATTAGATGGTAATCTAGCTATTTGTGGAGACAATGATAAATTAAGTGGCGCTACAGTAATGGCTACTGATTTACGTGCTTCAGCAAGTTTAGTTATTGCCGGTCTAATTGCTCAAGGTGAAACAATTGTAGATGAAATTTATCATATCGATCGTGGTTATGAAGCGATTGAAGATAAGTTGATCCCTCTAGGCGCAAAAATGCGACGTATAGAGTCGTAAATTTAAAATGTTTGCTTATCCCATAAAAAAAGAAAGTTGAGGCTTTCTTTTTTTATGCTTAATTTTTACTACTAAGTAGTTACACAATAATTAATTTTTTAGCGTTGTAATTCTCCAATAACAACATCGAGCACTTGCTCTTTACCTTCCCTTAAAATGGTTATTTTTATATCTGTTCCAGGCTTAAATTTGGCTATTTTATCTATTGTCACGATCAAGTTAACTGCATCTTTTCCATCAATTTTCAAGATGATATCGTTTTTCTGCATGCCTGCTATATCAGCGGGTCCATCAGGTGTTATTTTCTTCACTATAATGCTGTTTTTAGCTTCCAATCCCCATAAACGAGCTAATAAAGGATCTAAGTTTTCAGCTTCAATGCCTAACGAACCCCGAATAACTCGACCATCTCTAATCAGACTTTGCATTACATGACGTGCTAACTGGTAGGGGATAGCAAAGCTAATACCATACGTTATTTTATGATCTCCCGCATTAAATTCTGAAGTATTGATTCCGACTAATTCACCTCTGCTGTTGACTAGTGCTCCTCCTGAATTACCTTCATTAATTGCAGCATCTGTTTGAATAAAGTCTTGTCTACCTGTTGCACTCATTCCATTGCGGCCAGTTGCACTGATAACTCCCTGAGTAATAGTTTGTCCTAGATTGTAAGGGTTGCCAATAGCGAGCACAAGATCTCCTATCTCTGGTACATAATTAGGGTTTTGTGGCATGACAGGTAAATTTTTACCATCAATTTGCAATACAGCAAGATCGGTTATTTCATCACTGCCAATAATATTTGCAGTAAATAAACGCCCATCTTGTAAAGCAATTAAAATTTTATCTGCTTGGGAAATAACATGATAGTTGGTCAATATGTAACCATGTGCGTCAAGAATAATGCCAGATCCTAAACCTGTTGGCTGTAACTGTTGTTTTGCACCGACACTTGAATTTATATATTGCTGTGAATAAATATTTACTACAGAAGGTGCTGATTTTTTTACGGCATCTGAATAGCTAATAATGGCAGGTAAATATGCACTTTTATTGGTTAAATTTTTATATACGATTGGACTATAAATAAAAATAGCTGCAAGCGCCAATCCCCACAAAGTAGGTTTAATTAAATAATTTAGAAAATACTTTAGCTTCATATAATTTTATCAATAGATGATGAATATAAAATGGAAGCTTAGTATATAGAAAAGCATGCAAAGGAGGAAAATAACTTTCAAACAACTATTCTTCAAGCAAAAAAAACACCGCTCGAAAGCGATGTTTTATAAATACTAGAATTCTTATTTAAGCTGTTAATAACAGCTTAGTGTTAAGAAATTACGTGTACAGAAGAAGTGTTAGTTGTACCAGAAGCAACTAGTGCACCTGTAACCATTACTACTTTATCACCAGCAACGACTAAACCTTGTTCTTTAGCTAAGTCCATACCTAGCTTGTAGAAATCTTCCATCGATTCTTGTTGGTCGATAACTTTAGCTGAAACACCTTTAGTTAATGCTAACTGTTGACGTGTTTTAGCGTTACTTGTTAATGCTAGGATAGGCATAGTTGGGAAGTATTTACGAACTGAACGAGCTGATTTGCCAGCTTCAGTTGCAACAATAACTAATTTAGCACCCAATTGCTCTGCATTTTTAACAGCACCGCTACAGATTGCTTCAGTAATACGTAGATCTGCTTCTTTCTCATCAGTTTTTGATGGGATGATGCTATCTGTACGCTTACAGATAGTTGCCATAATTTCTACAGCTTCTGCAGGGTATTTACCTTTAGCAGATTCACCTGAAAGCATTACAGCATCAGTACCATCGATGATTGCATTTGCAACATCACCCGCTTCAGCACGAGTTGGACGAGGGTTTTTGATCATTGAATCAAGCATTTGTGTTGCAGTAATAACTGGTTTACGTGCTTTGTTTGCTTTTTCAATCATCATTTTTTGTGCGAAGATTACTTCTTCAACTGCGATTTCAACACCTAAGTCACCACGAGCAACCATGATTGCATCTGAAACAGCTAAGATTTCATCAAAGTTATCAACACCTTCTTGGTTTTCAATTTTAGAGATGATTTGGATGTTTTCGCCGCCGTTTGCTTTTAATAGCTCACGAATTTCTAATACATCTTCTTTCTTACGAATGAATGATGCAGCAATAAAGTCTACTTGTTGCTCACAACCAAATACTAAATCGCCTTTATCTTTTGGAGATAGTGCTGGAAGTTGAACTTTAACACCAGGTAAGTTAACACCTTTGTTTTCGCCTAGCTCACCAGTGTTCATTACTTCACAAACAACGTTTGTATCTGTAATGCTTTTAACTGTCATTTCGATTAGACCATCGTCTAATAATACAGTGTTACCTACTGCAAGATCTTTAGTTAAGTCTTCGTAAGTTACAGCAACGATTGTGTTGTTACCAACAACTGTTTGGTCTGTAGAAAGAGTAAATTCTTGACCAGCTTTTAGTAATACGTCATCACCGTTTTCTAATTTTACAGTACGGATTTCAGGACCTTTAGTATCTAAAAGCACAGCAACGTTTTTACCAGTTTCTTCGCAGATTTCACGAATACGTGTAATACGAGTACCGTGTTCTACGAAGTCACCGTGAGAGAAGTTAAGACGCATAACGTTCATGCCATTATCAACTAATTTTGATAACATTTCTTTAGATTCTGATTTTGGACCTATCGTACATACAATTTTAGTTTTTCTCACCGTCTTTTCTCCAAAAGTAATAGTGTTATATTTCACAAGTTTAATTAAAAAAATTACATTTCTGTATAATGGCGCATATTTTACAAGAAATATTGGAATAAAAAATGATTTATAATCAATAAATCTTAGTTAAATGCCTATTTATGTCATTTTTTACGTTTTTTTATTGGATTTCAGTTCAATATAATATAAATCGGTCGATTATTGCGCATTATATTTAAAGCTAATGTTTCTTGAGTATCGTTAAGCAAAGAAAATAACTGCTTTTTATTACGAATATGTGTTCTATTAACTGAAATAATAATATCACCAGCCTTCAAACCTAATTGATTTGCCATTGAATTTTTTTCTACTTTTATAATATTAAGTCCTGGCACGGCTTGATCTTTTTCTGAATTTTTTAAAACAACACCTTCAAAGGCAATGGGTATTTGAGTATAAGCCTGCGTTAATTCTTGTTTTTGAGGCTTGCTACCACCTAATATAACTTCTACTGTTTTTGCTTTATTGCCTCGAACGAGTTCTAAATAAACTGTTTTTCCTGCACTTAGTGTTCCTATTTTTGCTCGTAGTGCTGCAAATGACTTTATTTTTGTTCCGTCAATGGCGGTAATTACATCGCCAGCTTTTAAGCCTGCCTTATCTGCTGCTGAATTAGCACTGACTTGGTAAATAAATGCTCCTTGAGTAACATCAATTGCCAAATTTTTGGCTAGCTCTGGTGTTATTTCTCCACCTTTTATACCTAATATGCCACGACGGATCTCTCCGTATTCTAATAGTTGCATTGATAGGTTTTTTACCATGTTTGCTGGAATAGCGAAAGCAATACCAATATTTCCCCCATTAGGACCCAATAAAGCGGTATTGATGCCAATTAATTCACCTTTTAAATTTAATAATGCCCCTCCAGAATTGCCGCTATTAATAGCAGCATCTGTTTGAATATAATTTTCTAGGTTTTCTAAATTTAACCCACTTCGTCCTAATGCACTGACAATACCTGATGTTACGGTTTGTCCTAAACCAAATGGGTTCCCGATTGCGATGGTGAAATCACCTACTTGTAATTTATCTGAATTTGCAAACTTAATTGCTGTTAATGGTTGTCTGCTTTTGATCTGCAATAATGCAATATCACTTTTAGGATCTTGGCCAATAACCCTTGCCATGTATTGATGGCCCGAAATGAGTGTGATCATAATTTTATCTGCATTTTCAATAACATGATAATTAGTCACAATATAGCCATTATCTGCATCAATGATCACACCAGAACCAAGCCCTGAAAAAGTAGGTGACGGTGTTGGCTGTATAAAATCTAATAAGTCATTAGTGTTTGAGCCTGAAACGGAAATATCAACAACGGCAGGACTTACTTTTTGAATCAAAGGGGCGAGGGTGGGTAAGGCCTTGCCATTAATTGCTGCAGGTAAAGCGGCAAAGGAATAAACACTTGTCAAAATAAGCATTGATAGCAAAAGGGATGCTATGGTCACTTTCATTGAAACTCCTTGGGGATTACTATTGAATTATTGCAAAAAATGTAAATTTGAATATCAACTTCATTTTTATACATTATATAGTCACAATATTTTACCATTATAAAATAGACTTTAGAGTTAAATTTTTTAAGTTAAATGAACCTTTTTATTATTTGCAATACTATTTTTCACGAGATTTACCGCAAATATTTATCATTAATTATAAAAATCACTGTATAAAACATTTATTAATAGGTTAAATAGAAGGCAAATTTACCGACTTATTAAGAACATATTGTGACACCTCTCTCTTTATATCAAGCAGATTTATTAAAGCCGACCTTTTTTTCTGATGACGCACAATTGCAAGCAATTACTATGTTGCAGCGATTATATGATGATTTATTAGTACAGCAAAATAAACCAGTTAAACGTAATTCATTTCTACAGCGTATGTTTAAATCTAGCAATTCAGTTAAAACACCTATTAAAGGGTTGTATTTTTATGGGGGAGTTGGGCGAGGTAAAACCTATTTAGTTGATCTGTTTTTTCATAGTATTAAAAGTGAACGTAAACAGCGCTTACACTTCCATCATTTTATGCTAGAAGTTCATAAACAACTTACTATATTACAAGGGCAATCAGACCCTCTACAAAAGATAGCTAAACAGTTTGCCAGTGAAACAGACATCATTTGTTTTGATGAATTTTTTGTTGAAGATATTACCGATGCAATGATTTTAGCGGGTATGTTTGAAGCATTATTTGCAGAAGGGGTTGTGTTAGTTGCAACATCTAACATTCATCCTGACCATCTCTATAAAAACGGATTACAACGAGCACGATTTTTGCCTGCGATTGATTTAATTAATGAACATTGTGAAATATTTAATTTAGATGGTGGCAAAGATTATCGTCTAGGCAAATTAACAGAAGCTGAGATTTATCATTATCCACTTGATGAAAAAGCAAAGTCACAAATTAAAGGCGCCTTTGAAACATTAGCGACGGGTGAAAAATTTTATAGTCAAAAAATTACCATTAATAATCGTCCGCTCACTAGTATTGCTACTAGTCTTGACACATTAAGCATTGAGTTCACAGCTCTCTGTGACGGTCCTCGTAGTGTGCATGACTATATTGAACTTGCGATTTTATATCGCACCGTATTAGTTGCTAATATTCCACAAATGAATGATCAACATAATGATTTAACGAGACGTTTTATTGCCATGGTTGATGAGTTCTATGATCGTAATGTTGTTTTAATTATATCAGCAGAAGTGGATATATTGAGTTTATATCAAGGTTCACGATTGTCATTTGAGTTTCAACGATGTGTTTCTCGTTTATTAGAAATGCAAAGTAAAGCATATCTAAGTAAAGCACATCATTTTGCTTTATAAATGAAGCAAAAAACTTGTTCATAAAATTGCAATAAATAGGTGATCTCTCACTCAGTTTTCTGTATAATTCCGCCGCCCACGTTATCCACCTCCCCAATTGTTATGGTGGATCTGTTTACGCTAGACGTATTCGAAGGGATACGGAAAGGCGAAAAATACATTTTTGACTGCAATTTATGTAGTCATATTTTTTTAAATCATTAATTTGGGTATAACTTAATGAAAACTTTTGTTGCAAAACCAGCTGAAGTAAAACGCGACTGGTTCGTAGTTGACGCTGAAGGTAAAACACTAGGTCGTTTAGCTACTGAAATCGCTTTACGTTTACGCGGTAAACATAAAGCTGAATACACTCCTCATGTTGATACTGGCGATTACATCATCGTTATCAATGCTGAGAAAGTTGCTGTAACTGGCAACAAAGCTAAAGGTAAAATTTACTACCACCACACAGGTTTCATCGGTGGTATTAAAGCAATTAGCTTTGAAGACTTAATCGAACGTGCTCCTGAGCGTGTTATTGAAAAAGCTGTAAATGGTATGTTACCACGTGGTCCTTTAGGCCGCGCAATGTACCGTAAATTGAAAGTTTATGCTGGTTCTGAGCATCAACATTCTGCACAGCAACCACAAGTTTTAGACATCTAATAGGAATATAAAACAATGGCAAATCAATACTACGGCACAGGTCGTCGCAAAAGCTCTACAGCTCGCGTGTTTATGAAAGCAGGTAGTGGTCAAATCACTATCAACAAACGTAACCTAGATGAATACTTCGGTCGTGAAACTGCATGTATGGTTGTTCGTCAACCATTAGTGTTAGTAGACTCAGCTGAAAAATTCGATCTAAACATCACTGTTAAAGGTGGTGGTACAACTGGTCAATCTGGTGCAATCCGTTTAGGTATCACTCGTGCATTAATGCAGTTTGATGAATCACTACGTTCTGAATTACGTGGTGCAGGTTTTGTTACTCGTGATGCTCGTAAAGTTGAACGTAAGAAAGTCGGTTTACATAAAGCACGTAAACGTCCACAATTCTCTAAACGTTAATTTCGTTTTACGAATTGCAAAAAAGCCCAGTTTATACTGGGCTTTTTTTTGCTTGTTTTTTAATGGTGAGGGCTTTAAGGTTAAACTATTGATAATTATTAGGAGAGCATTATGTTAACCGAAACTATGGTTAAGAAGCTAAATGAACAAATTAATTTAGAGTTTTATTCATCAAACTTATATTTACAAATGAGTGCTTGGTGTGAAGATAAAGGCTACGAAGGGGCGGCAGAAATGCTACGTTCTCATGCGACAGAAGAAATGGAGCATATGAATCGTTTATTTACATATGTAAGTGAAACCGGCGCTTTGCCTATTCTAGGCTCAATTGATGCGCCACCTTTTGGTTTTAAATCATTAAAAGATGTATTTCAAGAAACTTATGAACATGAGTGCTTAATCACTAAACAAATCAATGAGTTAACGCACGTCGCTTTTGAAACTCATGACTATTCTACTTTTAATTTCTTACAGTGGTATGTTGCAGAACAGCATGAAGAAGAGAAACTATTTAAAGGTATTCTAGATAAGATTTCTCTTGTTGGTGAAGATGGTAAAGCTTTATATTGGATTGATAAAGATCTAGCTGCGATTGCTAAAAATGGTGCAAGTTCAATTATGGATAGTGCCGTTTAAGGTCACATTTTTAGTTAATTTCTTCGAAGTAAAGAGATTGTAATGAGAGCATGGTCAATTAAGCCATGCTTTTTTGTATTTCCCCCTCAAAAGTAATGTTAATGGCTTGTAAATAGATGGCTATTTCTTTAAAATTCAGGCAGTTTTTATGCAACATTCGTAATTCATGTTTCAACGGATTGATGTATATCCCCAGTTATGTAATTTTTGAACTGCTTTTTTAGCGGCTCACAATGGAGATAGATAAATGAGCAATGCGCCTGTTAATTCTGGACGTCGCAAGTTTCTAACATTAACAACAGCAGTTGTTGGTGGTGTAGGAGCTGCTGCTGTAGCAGTTCCTTTTGTGAAATCTTGGAGCCCAAGTGAAAAAGCTAAAGCTGCTGGAGCACCTGTTAGTGTTAAAATTGACAAAATTCAACCAGGACAGTTGGTTCGTGTTGAATGGCGAGGTAAACCTGTATGGGTTGTCGCACGTACAGATAAAGTAATCAAAGAATTGCCTACAATTGAAGGTAAATTACGCGATCCTAAATCTAGTGAACCTCAACAACCTGAATATGCAACGAATGAGCTTCGTTCAATCAAGCCTGAATTATTTATTGCCGTTGGTATTTGTACTCACTTAGGTTGTTCTCCTACTTATCTACCAGATTCATTTGGAGAGCAAGTAGAAGGTGTCGAGTCAGGTTTCTTCTGCCCTTGTCACGGTTCAAAATTTGATATGGCTGGTCGTGTATTTCAAAATGTACCTGCTCCATTAAACTTAGTTATCCCACCACATCATTATGTTGATGATGCAACGGTTCTTATTGGCTTAGACAAAGGAGATGCCTGATGCTTAAAAAATTAGTCACGGATGGCATTGACTGGATTGATGCACGTATTCCAATGACGGATACGTGGAATAAACATCTTGCTCAATATCCAACACCAGTTAACTTTAACTTTTGGTACTTTTTTGGTTCATTAGCAATGTTAGTGTTAGTTAACCAAATTTTAACAGGTATCTGGTTGACCATGCATTACAATCCTTCTGCAGAAGGTGCATTTAACTCAATTGAGTATATTATGCGTGATGTTCCTTATGGTTGGTTATTACGTTATATGCATTCAACAGGTGCTTCGGCATTTTTTGTTGTTATCTATTTACATATGTTCCGAGGATTAATTTACGGTTCATATCAAAAACCAAGAGAGCTTATTTGGATCTTCGGTATGTTGATCTTCTTAGTGTTAATGGCTGAAGCATTCATGGGGTACTTATTACCTTGGGGACAAATGTCGTTCTGGGGAGCTCAAGTAATCATCTCATTATTTGGTGCAATTCCTGTCATTGGTGATGACCTAACACTATGGATACGTGGTGATTATGTTATTTCTGGTGCAACACTTAACCGTTTCTTTGCCTTGCACGTTGTTGCTCTGCCATTAGCATTAGTTGCATTAGTATTCTTACATATTGTGGCACTGCACGAAGTAGGGTCGAATAACCCTGATGGTATAGAGATTAAACAGAAGAAAGGTTCTGCTTCTGAAGAAGCAAAAGGTAAGTTTACTTTCCATCAACAATACAGTGGTAAAAAAGATATTATTGATGCAGTCCCATTCCATCCATATTTCACGGTAAAAGATATCATGGGCGTATCGGCATTCTTAATTTGTTTTGCTGCAGTTATCTTCTTTATTCCCGAAGGTGGCGGTTTCTTCCTTGAACCACCTAACTTTGAAGCTGCAAATAGCTTGAAAACACCAGCGCATATTGCTCCGGTTTGGTATTACACTCCGTATTATGCGATTCTGCGTGCAATCCCAGATAAGTTAATCGGTGTTGTATTCTTTGGTGGGTCAATTGCTATTCTATTTTTATTACCGTGGTTAGATCGCTGTAAAGTTAAATCAATACGTTACCGTAGTTGGATGCATAAATTAAATATTACTCAGTTCATTATCTGCTTTATTGTATTAGGTGTATTAGGGGCTTTACCTGCTACTCCGCTTTATACCATTATTGCTCAGGTAGCATCTGTCGGATATTTTGGCTTCTTTATTGCGCTGTTTATATACAGTAAAAATGAAAAAACCAAACCATTACCAACGAGGTTGACACACTAATGAAAAAATTATTGATAGCCTTAGTGGCACTTGTACCAAGCCTTGTATTTGCAGCGGGTGCAGCAGTTCATTTAGATAAAGCTAATTATGATCTAACGGATAAAGCGTCATTACAAAATGGTGCTAAATTATTCATGAACTACTGTTCAGCTTGTCATTCTACTGCTCACCAGCGTTATCAGCGTGTTGCAACGGATTTAGGTATTCCAGATGACTTGATGAGAGAAAACCTGATTTTTACAGATAGTAAAATTGGTGAGCTAATGCATAACAGCATGGATAAAAAAGATGCTGCTAAATGGTTTGGTAATGCGCCATTAGATTTGACATTAGAAGCTCGTTTACGTGGCCCTGATTGGATTTATACATACTTGCGTTCTTTCTATAAAGATCCTGAACGTCCTTTTGGTGTTAATAATACTGTCTTTAAAGATGTTGCTATGCCACATGTATTAGAAGAGTTACAAGGTATTCCAACTGCTACTTTTGAAACAATAACTGATGAACATGGTAATGAGCACAAAGTCGTTGTTGCACTTCATAGTAGTGAAACGGGAGAGATGTCATCGGATGAGTATGACCGTGCGGTGCTAGATCTGGTAAACTTCCTAGTCTATTCAGGTGAACCGAATAAACTAGAGCGTCAAAGCTTAGGTTTCTGGGTAATTGGTTTCTTAATTATCCTATTTATACTGAGTTATTTATTGAAGAAAGAGTATTGGCGCGATATTCATTAATCGCTAACACCTTTCTCTATTATCTTCTCGGCAATGGTGTCATTATGATGTCATTGCCGTTTGTGTTTTTTAAACACTCATTTTTTTAATCATTAGGGGTATTCCATGGCCGTAGCTGTAAATAAACGTTCTGTAATGACGTTATTCTCAGGACCATCTGACTTATATAGCCATCAAACACGTATCGTGTTGGCTGAAAAAGGTGTCAATGTTGATATCACATTTGTTGATCAAGATAATCCATCTGAGGAATTAGCTGAATTAACTCCAGATAGCAATATTCCTACTTTAGTTGATCGTGAATTAGTTTTATATAATTCTCGTATTATCATGGAATATTTAGATGAGCGTTTTCCTCATCCGCCACTAATGCCTGTTTATCCAGTTGAGCGTGCTAAAAGCCGTTTGTTGATGCAGCGTATTGAAAGTGAATGGTATCCATTAGTAACAACTATTATGTCTGGTGACGTAACTAAAGCTGAAGCTGCACGTGTTAGTTTACGAGCTAAAATTCTTGAAGTTGCACCAGTATTTGAACACTTTGCTTACTTCATGTCTGAAGAGTTTACGATTGTTGATTGTTACATGGCTCCACTATTATGGCGTTTACCTGAGTTAAAAATCGATTTAGGCTATGATAATGTAACGGGTTTAAAGAGTTACATGGTTAAAGTGTTTGAACGTGAATCATTTCAAGCATCAATGACTGAAACTGAACGTGAAATCCGTGTTGGTGGTTAGTTCTTAGGAATAATAAATCAGTAGGAATTTGAAATGTCGGAAATGTTAGTACAACGACCTTATCTATTACGCGCCTTCTATAACTGGATAGTTGATAGTGAATGTACTCCTCATGTGATCGTTGATGCGACACAAGCGCATGTGGAAGTACCGGCTCAGTTTGTTGAAAACGGAAAAATTGTATTAAATATTGCTCCGCAATCAGTTCTTGGTTTTTCTCTTGATGACGATGCATTATCTTTTAATGCTCGTTTTTCAGGGCAGCCAATGCAAGTGTATGTACCTATTTATGCGATTGAAGGTATTTATGCGCGAGAGAATGGAGAAGGAACCATTTTTCCTCCAGAAGCTGCGTATGAAGCTTTAAATACACCACAAATACCAAAAGAAGCATCACCTGTTAGCGTGGTTGAAGATAAACAAGATGTAAAAAAAGAGAATAAAGGTGAAAGAAAAAGGCCAACTTTAACTGTGGTTAAATAGATTATATTCTTTACTGATTTTCTTAATAAAAACCGAGCTTGCTCGGTTTTTTATACCCTATTTTATCGCACCATCGGGATATTGGTTTTGTTATTATTGTGGGGATACTATTTCCTACAGATATAAAAAATCCCAAGATAGTAAACTATGATGGGATTTATATACTTTGAATTGAGTGCGGTTTATTCTGAGAAATGTTTTTTAGAGAAAGCAACACGCTCTTCAACTGTCATTTTGTCAGCGTCTTTTAAACTCTCAACTCGTTTTAATCGAGGTAATATACCTTTACCATTAGCTATCTGAATAGCTAAACCGGGACGTGCATTCAATTCTAATAGCATAGGGCCTAAATCTCGGTCTAATACCATGTCTGTTCCTAAATAACCCATACCAGACATTTCATAACAGCTTGCAGCTAAATAGATTAAGCGCTCCCATCTAGGGACATTCAGCTGTTTTAACTCTTTATCTGTATCAGGGTGACGTTCAACAGGTAAATCGAACTGCACTGCATTGATGGCTCTTCCTGTCCCAATATCAATACCTACTCCAACAGCTCCTTGGTGTAAGTTAGCTTTACCATCAGAAGCGGCAGTTGATAAACGCATCATTGCCATCACCGGAAAGCCTTTAAATACGATCACTCGTACATCAGGTACACCTTCAAAACTAAACCCATCAAAAGCACTATCAAATTGAATAAGGCCTTCAATAACAGCTACATCAGCACTACCGCCTAGACTAAATAGGCCTGCTAAAATATTTGTTACATGGCGCTTAATTTCAGCAAGGCTTTCTTCATTACCATTTGATTTATAGTAGCGTCCATTTTCAACTTTAGTGACGACTAAAATGCCTTTGCCGCCACTTCCTTTTGCAGGTTTAATTACAAAACCTGGAGTATCTTTAATAAACTGTTCAACATTTTCTACTTCAGCTTGCATCGTGATCACACCTAGCAAGGCTGGAGTTGTTACATTAGCATCGCGAGCAATTATTTTAGTTTTAAGTTTGTTATCCACTAAAGGGTAAAGCTTACGAGGATTATAACGACCAACATAACCACTGTTACGTTGGTTCATTCCTAGAATACCTTTATCTCTTAATTTAAAAGGACTAGAGAAAAACATAGTTTACTCCTTGTCCGCTAATGGCTTGAAGCGACGTAATTCTAATAAACGATAACCAGTATAACTACCTAGTACTAATACAAATGACATAACAACAAATTGTAAACCGATGAAGTTAAACATTAAGTGGCGAGTAACTTCATTGCTCATTGCAAAGTAAGCTAAGACAGCAACAATTAAGCTGCCTCCACCTTGTGTGAATACTTCTTTTGCACCTTCTTCTTCCCACAAGACAGACATACGCTCAATTGTCCAAGATAAAATAATCATTGGGAAGAAGGTGATTTTAAGACCTTCTGTTAATCCTAATTTGTAAGATAAAACACCAAATAAGGCGATTAATAAAATTACCATAATAATAACGGTGGATATTCGTGATACCAGGAGTAAGTTGAGATGAGATAAGTATGATCGAATAAATAAACCGACGGCAACTAACATAACAAAACCAATTAAACCCGTTATTAAGCTTGTTTGGATAAATGCCATGGCAATTAATACTGGCATGAACGTACCAGAAGTTTTTAAGCCAATTAATACTCGCATCATTACAACGATCAATACACCTAATGGGATCATTAGGATATTTTTAAATAAAGACTGATCTTCAACAGGCAAACTATGAATTGAGAAGTTAAATAAATGGTCGTTATCAGTTTTTTGTAAGATAGCGGCTAATGCTGGTTGATCTTGTTGGATCATAGAGAAGCTAACTTTTGAATGTTCACCACCTGTTAGTTCTAATAATGCTTTACCACTTTGATCCCACAGTAATAAGTTACTGCGATCTACTGCTTTGGTTGTGGTGGCATCAAATAGACGAGAAGTTATTTTTCCATCTTTCTCTTGGAAAACTTCCA
Organism: Psychromonas algarum; assembly: GCF_004376845.1. GTDB lineage: Bacteria > Pseudomonadota > Gammaproteobacteria > Enterobacterales > Psychromonadaceae > Psychromonas. The sequence goes on along the minus strand of NZ_SNUW01000002.1, from coordinate 207,809 downwards.
CTAATGGTTGTAAATGTTGGCGACGACGGCCATCTTCAAGTACTAGTGCACCAATTTTCTTTGTTGGGATCTTCGCTTCATTTAATAAGTCGATTAATAAATCTGTTTTTGAGCGTTTACTTGTTAAAATTAAGCTTACATTTTGGTTTGGTTCTGTCGCATTGATTTGTTTTAACAATTCTCGGGTAAAGCTAAATGCGTCAGCACTTGTTTTTAATGCATCTGCGATAATATCTGAGCCTGCTGCGAGTCCTGCTGGCGCATATTCAGCTTCAAATAATTCTGGCATTTCAGTAATAGGTTGATCGACACTTTTTTTATCAACTAATAATTGAATATTGTAATAGAGTGTTTGTGGTCCAGATGCTTTACGAATTGCCCATTGTGCTTGAGGGCTATTTTCTTCATACAAAAATGATAAGCCGTATCCAGGTGATGCTGCATTCTGAGTGATTTGTGTAAAACCTGCTTGGCTGTTTGGTGTAGTTAATGAAGCAACAACCGGTTCATTTAAAGCATTAAAATCAATCTTGGCATCAATATTCCAAACCGTACGAGTTTCTCCTGGCATCCATGGGATATCAAAAGCAAAGTGCCTTTGCACCGTTTGAAATATCCCTAGTAAAAATAATCCTGCGACTAGGGTATAAAAGAAAATACGTGAATTCATAAGTGTTTCCTACTTTTTATTCGTTGCTTGGTATTTTGGATGGATATACTCTTGGCTAACATCAACTAGTACAATATCTTGCATAAATGTACGCCCGATTAAAACAGGGTAACTCATATGAGTACGGTCGATTAGGGTGAATTCTGATTGATGTGAAATGTTACCAATACGGACATGTAATTTAACTACAGGACGCTCATTAACTTTCCCTGGTTGGCTTGACTGAACAATCTTAGCTGTACGTAAAATAGGTACTTCAATTAAATTTTCTTTACCATCTTTCGATTCTGTTAAGTTAAAGCGTACCCATTTTTTACCATCACGCTCAAAACGTTGAATATTTAAAGCGTTAATAGAAGATACTGTTGCGCCTGTATCAATACGTGCTTTTAAATTAATTTTTGCTTTGCTTATGTAGATCCATTCTGCTTGACCTAATACGGTTTTATCTAAGTAGGCATCATTTTTAGCTTTTTGTTGAACAACCACATTATTACTTTTTGCTTGTGCTTTTTTAGCTGCAGCTTGTTTTTCTAATTTTTTATTGAGCTCTACCGCTTCTTTTTGTGATTTTTGTAAATCTTCATTAGCTTTTTGTAAATTAGCTTTTGTTTCTTCTAATGCTAATTTTTGTTGTTCTGTGTCTGCTTTTGATTGTACTAACGCGCTTTCTAAATTAGTAATTTTAGCCTCTTGCTCTGGATTGGGAGTCGAAACACACCCTGCGGTCAAAAATAATGTCGAAAGAGTAATAATGGCTGCTTTTTTTAAAAACATGCGAGTTCCTTAAGCGTTAATCAAAAAGTAAAAAAATATGTTATCAGGTTGTGATCTAAATAACAGTGATAAATTTCACTGCTTATTTGTAAATGCTATAAATGTTAGAAATCTATTTTCATATTAAGTAATAGCTAAAACTATTTATTCTATTATTAAATATTTATTGGACAGCAAGATAAGAATGAATAGGTGTATGTTGCTGTTAGCAATATAGACGTGCTCTACTTTATATTCAAAAAGTTGTTTATTATTAATAAATTAAGTGTCTTGTCTTTTGGTTAGAATAAGCGCTAAGAATAAAGATAAAAAACAGAAAATAAATAAAGGTGTTTGCCCTATTTGTTGGTAAGGGGTTGTACCGTAGGCTGGTTGAATTTGCATTCTTAATACAGCGGCTTTATTTGAAGGTAAACGTCCTAATTCCTCTCCTCGGCTGTCATAAATTGCTGTTACTCCATTGTTGGTGCTACGCAATAAAGGACGACCAAATTCAATGGCACGCATTCTTGCTATTTCTAAGTGTTGATCTGGTCCAATTGAATCACCAAACCAAGCATCATTACTGAGTGTTAACAAAATTCCTGTTTTTTCGTGCACATTTTTTCGTAGTAGCTCAGGAAAAGCTATCTCATAACATAATGCAGCCGCTAATGTAGACTGGCCAAACTGTAAGTTTGTTTGTACTTCTGCACCTCGTTGAAAGCTCGACATCGGCAAATTAAAGTAGGGGGCTAAAGGACGAAGAAAATCTTCAAAAGGAACAAATTCACCAATGGGTAATAAATGATGTTTTTTATATCGATTAGGGCTTATTTGCGAATAACCTTGCCCTTTAGGTAATTTTCCTAACATGATTATGCTATTAAAATATTCATCATTATGGATATCGTAATTAATAATCCCAGTTAATAATGTTTTCCCTTTTTGCTCTAACTCTTCTGATAAGGGGAGTAAAAAGCGTTGCATATCGATTTCTAAAGCAGCAATGGCTGATTCAGGCCAAATAATTAATTCATTTTCACGGTCACTATTATCACCTGCTTCAGTTAAGTCTAAATACTTAAATAAAGAAGGATAGAGTTGATCTCTTTTCCATTTTTGATTTTGGTCGATATTGCCCTGCACCAAAGCGACTTTGACAGGTGCTTGTAATTCAGTAAAGGTAAGCTGTTTTAATAAGTAACCTGTTGCAATTAAAAAGACAATTAAAGTTATTGCAACTTTTTGCGAACTTTTAGTCAGTAATAAAGTAAGGGACGCGCAGATAATTAAAATAGCTAAAGTGATGCCCTGTACACCGAAAATAGGGGCAAAGCCAACTAAAGGGGTGTCGGCATGGCTATAACCTAAATAAGCCCAAGGGAAGCCTGTTAAGAACCAACCTCTAACCCAATCCATTATTAGCCAGAAGCTAGGTAGAATAAGTAATAACCTTATTGCTAAGGAGTGACTTGGTATTTTATGACTGATCCACAATGCAAATGTAGGAAATAACGCTAAATAAGCCGCTAGTAATAGAATTAACGTAGCGTTAATAATACTAGGCATACCACCAAATAGATCCATGCTGACATAAACCCAATGAATGGTGGCAATAAACATGGATAAGTTAAAAATAAAACTGACTAAAAATAGTTTTTGATGGTGTCGTTGAGCTTGTTTAAGTAATAAAAATACTCCGATAAAAGAGGGATATAAAACCCACCATTGCTCAAAAGGAGCAAATGCAAATACTTGCATTGCACCTAATAAGGCAGCAATAAATAGCTGCCCTACAAGAGAAGAGCTGACCGAAGCTAGTTGTTTACTTAATTGTTTTTTCAATCTTTCTGAGGCTCTATTTTTAACTCTTTGGGAGTGCGTACTTGTAATTGTACTAAACGACGGTTGTCTGCATTTGTTATTTTGAATTTATGTTCTGCAATAGTGATTTTTTCACCACGACCTGGTAAGTGACCTAATTCATGTAAAATTAATCCACCGATGGTATCTTGGCCTTCAATATTGTAATCCGTTTTGAAATGATCATTAAAATCAGCTAAGGTAGTTAATGCACTTACCGTATAAGTGCGTTTTCCTATTTTGCGAATCTCATCTTCTTCTTCATTATCAAATTCATCTTCAATTTCACCAACGATCACTTCTAGAATATCTTCGATGGTTACCAAACCTGATACACCGCCATATTCATCAACAACAATTGCCATATGGTAGCGTTGGCTTCGAAATTCTTTTAATAATGTATCTAAGCGTTTACTTTCTGGGACAACAACTGCTTCCCTTAGAATTTCATCTATTTTGAAATCATCAGCATTAGAACTAAAACCATATTTAATAAGGTCTTTTGCTAATAATAAACCAACTACATGGTCTTTATCTTCAGTAATAACGGGAAAACGTGAATGTGCAGACTCAATAATTTCTGGTAAAAACTCTTCAACAGATTGGTGTAATCCTAGCGTCACCATTTGTGAGCGAGGGATCATGATATCTCGAACACGCATTTTGGATACGTCGATAACACCTTTTATCATTTCTTTGGTTTTTTGATCGATCACTTGGCGCTGTTTAGCACTATCGATCACATCTAATAATTCGTCTTGGCTTTTGGGCTCACCTTGAAATAGGTTGCCGATTTTATCGAGCAAACCTTCTTTAGGTTGCTCGTTGCTAGAATGGTAATCTTCTGACATTAATTTTATTTACTCTTTTTCGCTTAAATAAGGGTCGTTGTAACCTAACTCTATCATGAGTTTAGTTTCAATACTTTCCATCGCTAGTGCTTCATCATCATCAATATGGTCATAGCCCAATAAATGCAAGGTGCCATGAATTAACATATGCGCCCAATGTGCAATTAATGGTTTTTTTTGTTCAATTGCTTCTTTTTCAACCACCTCTTTACAGATTACTAGATCACCTAATAAGGGTAAAGTGATCCCAGGCGGGTTTTGAAAAGGAAATGACAAGACATTGGTCGATTTATTTTTTCCTCTATATTGATGATTCAAGTCTTGGCTTTCATCTGCATCAACAATACGGACGGTTAATTCAACTTCATCTCGTGTTTCATCACTACCAGCAATAATGGCTGAACTGACCCATTTTTCTATTTGTATTAAATCAGGTAAATTTTGCTGATTTTTACTCGCTAATTGCAAGTCGACATAAAGCTCCATTAAGCGTTTCTCGCTTCACTTTCAGCTATTTCAGCTTTTCTGTCAAAAGCATCGTAAGCTTTAACAATACGTGCAACAACAGGATGTCGAACTACGTCATCAGCTAAGAAAAAGTTAAAGCTAATACCATCATCTACTTCACCTAATACTTCAATCGCATGGCGTAAGCCTGATTTTTGATGGCGAGGTAAATCAATTTGCGTAATATCACCCGTAATAACGGCAGTTGAATTAAATCCAATACGCGTTAGGAACATTTTCATTTGTTCGGTAGTGGTGTTTTGACTTTCATCTAAGATAACAAACGCATCGTTTAATGTACGACCACGCATATAAGCAAGTGGTGCAATTTCAATGATGTTTTTTTCAATGAGTTTTTCAACTTTTTCAAAACCTAACATTTCAAATAATGCATCGTATAAAGGTCGTAAATAGGGATCAACCTTTTGTGATAAATCACCCGGTAAAAATCCAAGCTTTTCACCTGCTTCAACCGCTGGACGTGTTAATAAAATACGGCGTACTTCTTGACGCTCTAATGCTTCAACTGCACAAGCAACTGCTAAATAAGTTTTACCTGTGCCGGCTGGTCCAACACCAAAACTAATATCATTACGTAAAATGTTGCTCACGTATTTCGTTTGATTTTCACCTCGAGGTTTAATCACTCCTCGTTTCGTTTTGATGGTTAAACTTTTAAAACCAACTTCTGTTGATTCTGTTTTAACTTCTAATAAACGATGATCATTAATTAAATTTTGTAAGGCTAAATGTACATCTTGATCTGTTAGGTTTGAAGCTTTGCCTTTTATAGGTAAAGTTTCAATGTACAAGTCTTTAAGTAATTCGCTACAAGCTTGTGCATAACGAGATTCACCAACTACTTGAAAATGAGCATCTTTATAGATGACTTCAACACCTAATCGGCGTTCCATTTGCTTAATGTTGTCATCAAATGAGCCACATAAAATCGCTAAGCGATCTTTATCTGCTGGTTCTAAATCAATATGTACTGTGGTTAATTTTTCGGTCAAAGTTATAAAGCCTTATTTCTGCTAGATAAAAGTTAAGCTGGGATAAAAGTTTCAACACCAAGTTTATTTGTTTTTTTATTAACAATATCACTTGGACGAATAGATTCACGTAAATTCATGTCAGCTTCGCCACGAATAAACTTACCACGAATTGAGTTGGTATGTACTTCTGTTATTTCAACATCAACAAAACCACCAATAGAACGATGATCTCCTTCGAAGTTTACGATTCGATTATTTTCAGTACGACCACATAACTCCATGATGTTTTTACGTGAAGGACCTTCAACTAAGATACGTTGTACTGAACCAACCATACGACGACCAATTAATTGTGAATGTTGGTGAATTCGATCTTGTAATATAGCTAAACGTTTTTTCTTGGTTTCTAATGTCACATCATCTGGCATATCTGCCGCTGGTGTACCTGGGCGTTGGCTATAAATAAAGCTGTAGCTTGTATCAAAGCCAATGTGGTTGATTAAGTCCATTGTTTGTTGGAAGTCTTCATCGGTTTCGTTAGGGAAACCAACAATAAAGTCAGAACTGATCGTGAGATTAGGGCGAACTTCTTTTAGCGCTACAATTTTTTCTTTGTATTGTGCAACAGTATGGCCACGTTTCATTAAGTTTAAAATGCGATCTGCACCTGCTTGAACAGGAAGATGTAAAAAATCAACCAATTCAGGTGTATCACGATAAACATCAATGATTTCATCAGTAAAATCAATTGGATTACTAGTTGTATAACGTAAACGGTCAATGCCATCAATAGAAGCTACGTAACGTAATAGTTCAGGGAAACTACAAGTGTCACCATCGTGTGTTGCACCAATGTAAGAGTTTACATTTTGTCCTAATAAATTGATTTCGCGGACACCTTGTTCTGCAAGCTGTGCTATTTCTAATAAAATATCATCTAATGGGCGGCTAACTTCTTCACCGCGAGTGTAAGGAACAACACAGAATGTACAATATTTAGAACAGCCTTCCATGATAGAAACAAAAGCAGTTGCACCTTCGGCCTTAGGCTCTGGCATTGAATCAAACTTTTCAATCTCAGGAAAGCTAACATCAACCACAGTACCTTTATTTTCTTGTACTTCTTTTATCATGGTTGGTAAACGATGTAATGTCTGTGGACCAAAAACAATATCTACGTAAGGAGCACGTCGACGAATTGCTTTACCTTCCTGTGAAGCAACGCAACCACCAACACCAATCACTATATTAGGGTTTTTATCTTTGAGCTTTTTCCAACGTCCAAGTTGATGGAATACTTTTTCTTGTGCTTTTTCTCGAATAGAGCAAGTATTTAATAAAATTACATCAGCATCTTCTGCTTCTTCAACGGAAATATAACCGTTACTTGCATTTAAAAGGTCGGCCATTTTTGATGAATCATATTCATTCATCTGACAACCCCAAGTTTTAACGTGTAATTTCATGCTCATATTCACTGCCTACTATTGTTACTAATTGGTTTGTTTCTTTAAAAGAGGTCGCATTTTACGCACTTCAAGGCAATCATGCTACTGTTTGTTTTCAGCCTTTACTTTCACATTACTGTTTATCTCTAGGTCATAGATAAACTTGCTTTTAAGTGTTTAAAAAATGAGGTTAATTTTTCCCTAAATATTATTAATTTACGTACAATAAGTGATTAAGTAAGCTGAATAAAGTGAGGGTGTAATGGCAAATAGAGAAATTATTATTGTTGGCGGCGGAATGGTCGGAGCATTATCTGCTCTATTATTAGCTAAAGATGGCGATACATTACACCTTATTGAAAAGTATTCTGTTCAAACTCCACTGGAAAATGCACCTTTTGACCTACGTGTATCAGCCTTTAGTGCGCAAAGTAAACTCTTACTTGAAACTGCTGGAGTGTGGCAAGATATTCCTCTTGACCGTCTATGTGCATACCAAGGTTTACATACATGGGAAAAAGGAAGTCAAAAGCTTATTTTTTCTAGTGAGGATATTGCTGCTGAACAATTGGGGTTTATTGTTGAGAATCGTTGGATACAAGCAGTTTTATGGCAAGCTTTAAAACAACTACCGCATGTTCATATTTATGATAATAAGCAAGTGTTAAATATCAGCCAACATACGCAGCAGGTTCATGTCACATTAGATAACCAGCAGAAGATCCAAGGTGAATTATTGCTTGCTTGTGATGGTGCTAATTCTGCAGTACGTAATTACTTACATATACCTACTACTAGTTGGGATTATCGACAGCATTGTTTACTCATTAATATTACAACGGACTCACCTCAACAAACGGTTACTTGGCAAGAGTTTAGAGAAACAGGGCCCTGTGCGTTTTTACCGTTAGCGGGAAATAATGCGAGTTTAGTGTGGTACCACAGCCCACAAAAAATAAAGTATTTACAAAGCCTAACAAATCAACAACTGAAGCAGGTCATATTAGCTGAATTCCCATCTTTAGATTTTACCTTTGAAGTGCACAGTAAAGGGAGCTTTCCACTAACTCGACGCCATGCCAAACATTATTACCAAGACCGAGTTGTATTATTAGGTGATGCTGCGCATACCATCAATCCATTAGCTGGTCAGGGGGTTAACCTTGGGTTTAAGGATGTACAGTGTTTGGTTGAATTATTAACACAAAGTAGTGATTTACCGATAGCTGAAATATTAAAACGTTACCAGTGCCAACGTAGACCTGCTAATTTATTAATGCAAACAGGCATGGATGTATTTTATAAAGTAAGCAAATCTGAATCTAGTTTGATCCGCTTTGCTCGCAAAAGTTTCTTAGGGTTAGCGCAGCAATCTGGCGAAATTAAAAATCGTGTTATGCGTTATGCAATGGGAATTAATTAAATTACCGCTCTATAAAAAGCAAGGATCTCTTTTTATATTTTCTTATAATCATCTGATGATGAGGCTATGCTCTCAAATGAAAAAAATTGCTATCTTTGCTGATGTTCAAAACATTTATTACACTTCTCGTCAAGCTTATGGCAAACAATTTAATTATCGTAAATTGTGGAAAAAAATATCTCAACAGGGTGAAATTGTATGTGCTTATGCCTATGCAATAGATCGCGGAGATAACCAGCAACAGAAATTCCAAGAGGTGTTAAAGCATATTGGTTTTGAAGTAAAACTAAAACCTTATATTCAACGTAGTGATGGCTCTGCAAAAGGGGATTGGGATGTTGGTCTGACTATCGACGTCATGGAAACGGCTGCAGAGGTTGATACGGTGATTTTATTAACAGGTGATGGGGATTTTGCAATTTTATTAAATAAGGTCAAGCAGCGCTTTTTGGTAACAACAGAGGCTTATGGAGTGCCCAAATTAACGGCTAAAGCATTAATTGATGCTTGTACTGTTTTTAATCCAATAGATTCTGATTTGTTATTACCTTAATAACCTTATTTGCTACCCCAATATATTGAATAATATTATTGAAAAAGAAGAAACAATGCTCTGTTTCTTCTTTTTGATTTAAATGACAGTTTTCTTTACGAAATTTACATCAAAGAAGTGAACTGTTTTAACCAGTAAAATAGATAAACTATTTATTGTGATTGCTATTAATTGTTTTTATCTTCTTTTAACCATTGGGCTACTTGTTTAGCAAAGTAAGTTAAAATGCCGTTGGCACCTGCGCGTTTAAAGCACAATAGTGACTCTAAAACACACTCTCTTTCTTTTAACCACCCATTGTCAATGGCTGCTTTATGCATCGCATATTCACCACTTACTTGATAAGCAAAAGTAGGAACTTTTAATTCTGATTTTACGCGACGTACGATATCTAAATAAGGCATGCCAGGCTTGACCATAACCATATCCGCACCTTCTTGAATATCAAGCGCAACTTCGTGAATAGCTTCATCGCTGTTCGCCGGGTCCATCTGATAAGTTGCTTTATTTGCCCCTTTTAAATTACCTGCGCTGCCTACTGCATCACGAAAAGGGCCATAATAATTAGAAGCGTATTTAGCGCTGTAAGCCATTATTTGAGTGTTAATAAAACCCGCATTTTCTAAAGCATCACGAATGGCTCCAATACGGCCATCCATCATATCTGATGGGGCAACAATATCAGCACCTGCTTGTGCATGAGAAAGAGCCTGCTTTACTAAAATCTCTGTGGTGATGTCATTCAGAACATATCCTTCATGATCTATAATTCCATCTTGTCCGTGTGTAGTGAAAGGATCTAATGCAACATCTGTGATCACGCCTAATTCTGGACATGTTTTTTTAATTAACATAACTGCACGTTGTGCTAAACCATTCTCGTTATAAGCTTCTTCAGCCATTTCTGTTTTAATGTCGCTTGGTGTGACCGGAAACAGTGCAACAGCAGGAATACCTAACGCGGCTAATTCTTTTACTTCAATGGCAAGTAAGTCTAATGATAAGCGTTCAATTCCCGGCATTGACGGAATTGCTTCACGACGATTTTCACCTTCAATAACAAACATAGGATAAATTAAATCATCTACTGTAAGGTGGTTTTCTTGTACTAAGCGGCGTGAAAAATCGTGTTTACGTAAACGGCGTAAACGACGAGCAGGAAAGGTTTGAGAAAGAGTCATGATGATTCCTGTGTTAAATTAAAAAATAGTTGGCTTGTTTTTTCTGTTGCGAGTGTAAATTCTTGTAAGTCCTGCTCTCGTGCATCAGCAATTGTTTGAGCTATGAAAGGTAAATATTTGGGTTCATTACGACTTGATTTAGGTTTTGGGTGCATTGAACGTGGTAATAAATAAGGGCTGTCAGTTTCAATCATTAAACGATTCTGTGGGATGATTTTAACTAGATCAAGCAGATGTTGACCTCGACGCTCATCACAAATCCAACCTGTAATCCCAATATGCAAATCAAGCGCTAAACAGCGTTCTAACTCTTCTTGTGTACCTGTAAAGCAATGTAAAACAGCATTAGGCAATTGTTTTATATAAGGAGTTAGGAGTTCGATAAAACGCTGGTTGGCGTCACGTTCATGTAAAAATACAGGTAACTGACACTCTACTGCTAATTCAAGTTGTTGAGTAAACGCTTTTTCTTGTTCTATAGGAGTTGAAAAATTACGATTAAAATCTAACCCGCATTCACCAATTGCTTTGACTTGTGGTTGCTGAGCGAGTGCTTTTAATCGTATTAAATGCTTATCAGTTAATGTGCTGGCATCGTGTGGGTGAACACCTGCAGTACAATAAATAAAATTAGGATAGGTTTTAGCCAAAGTAAGTGCTTGTTCACTTTCAGATAAGTTCGTACCCGTAACAATCAGTTGTTTTACACCTGCTTGTTGTGCGTTGTGAATTACCTTTTCCAGATCTTTATCGAAACGACAATTGGTTAAGTTAACGCCAATATCAATCATGTGGTTTTGACTCACTCGCTGTTTGTTCTGTGTTGGCTGATTCTTTATGAATTGTATTTTCAGTGTCTCTATCAAGCGGTGTATCTTTGACATAAAAACGCGAAAATAATAAACCTAGTTCAAATAAAATCAACATAGGCACTGCTAATAGCGTTTGTGAAATAATATCAGGTGGAGTTAATAACATACCAAAAACAAAGGCTGCAACAATAATGTAAGGGCGTTTTTCTTTTAATGCAGCTGGAGTCGTTGCTCCTGTCCAACATAATACTAAGGTTGCCACTGGAATTTCAAAGGCTAACCCAAATGCAAAAAATAGTTTTAAAACAAAGTCTAAATAACTACTAATATCTGTTGCTATCGTGACTCCTTCAGGTGCTGTGCTTGTGAAGAAAGAGAAAGCCAGTGGAAATACCACATAATAAGCAAATGCCATTCCACAGTAAAAAAGCAAAGCACTAGTAAATACTAAAGGAGCAATGAGTTTACGTTCATGTTTGTATAATCCTGGAGCAATAAAAGCCCACACTTGATGTAATATCGCAGGAATTGCGATGAAGACAGATAATACAATAGTTAATTTAATAGGTGTAAAAAAGGGAGTCGCTACACCAGTTGCAATCATGCTTGAGCCAGCAGGTAGTTGACTAGTGAGAGGAATAGCAAGGTAGTGGTAAATATCATTAGCGAAATAAACTAAGCTAAAAAATAAAAGAAGCACAATGATAACTACTTTTAGAATACGATCTCGTAGCTCTAAAAGGTGGGTGATTAATGGCAAGCTATGTTGAGTCTGCTCTGATGTTTGCTCACTCATTAATTACTTTCCCTGCGGAGTTACTGGTGGTGTTGGTGATTCAACCGTTGTTTTTGGTTCAGTTAATTCAGACGTATTTTCATCTAAATCTTGAGCTGTATTTTTATTCTTTGCTGGAGTTGCCATTAAATCAACGGTACTTTTTTGATAAGGGCGAGTAAGTTCATTAACACTATTTTTCATTTCATCGATCGATGCTTGTAAGCCCGGATCTAAAGCATCAACTCCCTTCTTGCTTGCTTTGATCATGTTTTCATTCATTTCATGTAATTCAAGCTCTTGTGATATTTCACTTTTAACTGAATTAATCATACTTTTGGCTGCATTTATCCATTTTACGACACTACGAATAGCGATCGGTAAACGCTGTGGACCTAAGACCACGAGTCCAATTACAGAGATCAACATGATCTCCCAAAAGCCAATATCAAACATTAATTAATACGCCTTTTCCTAGCCAGTTATGTTTTATCACAGATATTTATTGCCTATATAAAATAATTATTTAGTCTTTTTTATGGCTTTTTTCTGCTTCAGTTTCTTTTTGTTCTGTTTTAAAGCTAGCCTCTGATTTTTTTTCTAATTCAGCTGAAGGAGTTTCTTCTTCTTTAAGTGCTTTTTTGAAACCTTTAATTGCGCCACCTAAATCATCACCAATACCGCGCAATTTTTTAGTGCCAAATAAAACAATAACAATCACTGCAATAATAAGTAACTGCCAAATTCCGATACCGCCCATAATATATTTCCTATTGTATAAATAATGTGGTTAATAATAATCTAAATGAATTAATTTAATGTGCTCTATCTACAAACATTTTTATCTGCTGTTTGTATATTAAGGTTTATTGCTAAAGCGCCAAGCAAATATCCAAGATATTACTGCCGGGATACCAAAATACAAGCTAAACCTACCATTAGACTGTAAATAGAATAAAGCTGCAATAATGCTGAATGTGATTGCTAAAGCAGTTATTACTTGGCTTTTATTATTTTTTTGTTGCTGTTCATTAAAGCGTTGCATTAATAATTGCTGTTGCTGTTGAACTTGTTTGGTTTGCGCTAAATTGTGATAAACCAATTCAGGGATATCAGGTAATTTTTCTAACCAGAAGGGGGCTTTTAATTTTAATTTATTTATTAATGTTTTTGGGCTAACCTGTTCTCGCATCCAGTTTTCTAAAAATGGTTTTGCAGTATCCCATAAGTCTAATTGCGGATATAACTGACGCCCTAAGCCTTCAATATATAATAAGGTTTTTTGTAACAAGACTAATTGCGGCTGCACTTGCATATCAAAACGTCGAGCTGTGTTAAATAAATTAATTAAAACTTGTGCAAAAGAAATCTCTGACAATGGTTTTTCAAAAATAGGCTCGCATACAGCACGAATAGCAAATTCAAATTCTTCTGCTGGTGTTTCTGCTGGTACCCAGCCTGAATCAATGTGTAACTGTGCAACTTGTCTATAGTCCCTATTGAAGAAGGCTAAAAAGTTTTCTGCTAAATAGCGTTTATCTTCATTGGTTAAAGTACCTACGATGCCACAGTCTATACCAATCCAAAGAGGATCTTCTGGGTGTTCGTAAGAGACAAATACGTTGCCTGGATGCATATCTGCATGGAAGAAGCTATCTCTAAAAACTTGAGTGAAAAAGGCTTCAACACCACGTTCTGCAAGTAGTTTTAGGTTGGTTTTTTGCGCTTTTAATGCATCAATATCGGAGACAGGGATACCATAAATGCGCTCCATGACTAATGCATTTTGAGTACAATAATCAGAATAAATTTCAGGGACATATAAGACTTTAGAGTTTAAAAAGTTACGACGTAATTGAATGGCGTTAGCCCCTTCGCGCATTAAATCTAATTCATCAATAATAGTTTTTTCATATTCTCTGATCACTTCAACCGGGCGTAAACGTTTTGCCTCTTTTACAAAGCGTTGCATTAACGCTGCTAGCCATTTCATTAACTGAATATCTGCTGCAATCGTTTTTTTGATACCAGGTCGAGTTACTTTAATAACTACTTCTCTGCCATCTTCTTTTAACGTAGCGGTATGTACTTGAGCAATAGAAGCTGAGGCGAGAGCGGTTTTATCAAAATTATCAAAAATTTCATGCACTGGCCGTTGGAAGGATTTCTCAATTTGTTGAATTGCTAAATCGCCACAAAAAGCGGGCACATTATCTTGTAGATGTGCTAATTGATCTGCATAAATAGAAGGTAATAAGTCGCGGCGAGTAGACAGCATTTGCCCTAATTTTATATAGATAGGACCTAATGATTGTAAACTAAGTCGAAGCCGCTCTGGCAAACTTATTTCTTTATGTTGGTTGCGCAACCAAAATAAACAAAGTCGCATTATCCAATAAGTTTTAGGTATTTGGGCTTTCGGAATCAGCTCGATCAAACCGTATTCAATAAAGGTTTTATTAATTTGATATAAACGAGTTAATTCTTTAATTTTTATCATTTATTTTCCCGCTAATTCATTAGCGTTTAAGTGTTTATCTAGTTTATGTATTAAGTTATCGGTTTCACTTGCTAGCATTTTTACTTGCTCTGAAAAATAAGCAACTTCTAAACCACTGGGTGCTAATTTAATTTCTTCAGTGATATATAAAGCACTTTGTTTTTCTACTTTTTTAAGCTGCTTTAATGTACCTTGATGCAATTTTTTTGCGTGATAACAAAATTTATGAGCAATAACATCACCCACTTTATGTGAAAGATGCTCTTCCCAATCTATATCCATATTAGTGAGTAATTCAGCAAACTGCTGTACTAATTGAATATCACCTTCAACCTCTAACTCTCCTGTCTTTATTAACGTGGTGAGTTGATGATTGTCTTGAAGTTTATTTAAAGCGCTAAAGCTAACTCGAATATAGCAATCTGGATCGCCTTCAAAATTAGTTAATATATCGATTTGTTGCTCTGATATGACAAAATATAACGGAATATTAAGTTCTTTTAGACTGGCGCCAATGATAGTGCCATCCAGTTGTTTACGTTTTTTTACGGCACTACTATCTAACTGATGTAATTGATTAACACCTGTTTCTAATAAACCGCAAAGTAATTGCTGTAATGGCATATTGAGTCTCGCTAATAGGGTTAGTATTTATAACCACGATGTAGTGCCACAATGCCGGCACTTAAATTAAAATACTCAGTTCCTTCAAAACCAACATTATTCATCATTTCTTTTAATAAATCTTGGTTAGGATGCATGCGGATACTTTCCGCAAGATATTGGTAACTTTCACTATCATTGGCAATTAATTTACCCAGCTTAGGTAAAATATTAAATGAATAAAAGTCATAAAATTTTTGTACTGGTGTATAAATTGGTTTAGAAAACTCTAAGACTAATAAACGACCGCCTGGTTTTAATACACGATAAATAGAGGCTAATGCTTTATCTTTATCAGTGACATTACGTAAACCAAAAGCAATGGTGATTAAATCGAAGTGATTATCTGGAAAAGGTAACTCTTCAGCATTAGCTTGTACATAACTGACATTTCCTTCAATCCCCATATCGCGTAATTTCCCGCGACCGACTTTAAGCATTGAGTCATTGATATCCGCTAAAACCACTTCGCCTTTAGAACCTACAATTCGAGAAAATTTAGCGGTTAAATCACCGGTGCCACCTGCTAAATCTAATACTTTTTGACCTTGTCTAACACCAGAGCAATCAATGGTAAAACGTTTCCAAATACGATGAATGCCCATTGATAACACATCATTCATGATGTCGTATTTTGCAGCAACAGAGTGGAATACATCTGCAACTAATTCCGCTTTTTTATTTTCTTCAACGGTTTTAAAACCAAAATGAGTGGTGTTCTCTGGGTTGTCTTGCATAGTTATCTCTTTGTATTCTAAATAGTATTCAGGCTAATATTATTTGTAGATTAATTGTGTTGCATGATACCAATTTTTCTACAAGAGTTGGAACTTTATTATTGCTTCCCGTTCAGGTACTTTATTTTTTTATTTAAGTGATAAAAATAGGCGTGTCTAGCAATATTCTTATTCAATATCAAATTTGTATTGATGTATTGTCTGTATAGTTTTATAACTTTATTTGTAAACGCTGTCATTAAACTCATTGATTACTATTATGCCTCGAAGCATTAGTTTGTTACGTTATGAGTGTTTAAAGACTTTAATACCATGGATTTGGAAATTATAATGCTGAAAAACATCAACCCAACACAAACGAGCGCTTGGTCTACTCTACAAGGTTTATTTGATAATAATGCTGATATGGATATGTCTGCCTTGTTTGCAAAAGACAAACAACGTTTTCAGCACTTTTCTCGTCAATTTAATGACCAATTATTAGTCGATTTCTCTAAGAATTTAATTACAGAAGAAATTTTATCCAACCTACTTAAGCTTGCTAAAGAAGTTGATTTGAATTCGGCAATAAAAGCACAATTTTCTGGTGATTTTATTAATACAACTGAAAATCGAGCTGTGTTACATAGTGCATTACGCAATCGCAGTAATACACCTGTTATGGTTGATGGTGTTGATGTTATGCCTCAAATCAATGCTGTTTTAGCTAAAATGGAAGCTTTCTGCCATAAAGTACATTCTGGAGAGTGGTTAGGTTATACCGGAAAACGAATTACAGATGTGGTTAATATCGGTATCGGTGGATCTGATTTAGGCCCTTATATGGTAACTGAAGCATTACAGGCCTATAAAGTTGATGGCATCCATTCTCATTTTGTTTCTAATGTTGATGCAACACATATTGTTGAAACTTTAACGACTGTCGATCCAGAAACAACATTATTTTTAATCGCATCTAAAACCTTTACAACACAAGAAACCATGACTAATGCGCATAGTGCTCGAGATTGGTTTTTAAATTTTGCACAAGATGAAAAGCAAATTGCTAAGCATTTTGTTGCGCTATCAACGAATGCTAAATCAGTTGCTGAGTTTGGTATTGATACTGACAATATGTTTGAGTTTTGGGATTGGGTTGGAGGACGTTATTCTATTTGTTCTGCAATCGGTTTATCCATTGCATTAACGATTGGTTATGACAATTTTGAAGCTTTCTTAACTGGTGCTCATGAAATGGATCAGCACTTTGCCACAACAGAGTTTGAAAATAATATTCCTGTTTTATTGGCGGTTATCGGCATTTGGTATAACAACTTTTATGGTGCTGAGTCGGAAGCTATTTTGCCTTATGACCAATACATGCATCGTTTTCCTGCTTATTTTCAGCAAGGTAATATGGAATCTAATGGTAAGAGTGTGGATCGTAATGGTGAACCAATTAATTACCAAACAGGGCCGATTATTTGGGGAGAGTCAGGTACAAATGGGCAGCATGCGTTTTATCAGCTAATCCATCAAGGTACTAAACTGATCCCTTGTGACTTTATTGCGCCAGCTGTTAGCCATAATCCTGTTGGTGACCATCATAGTAAATTGTTATCTAATTTCTTTGCGCAAACAGAAGCATTAGCTTTTGGGAAAAGTAAAGAACAAGTAGAAGCAGAGTTTACGGCGGCAGGTAAATCAGCTGAAGAAGTTGCTCAGTTAGTTCCTTTTAAAGTGTTTTCTGGTAATAAACCTACAAATTCTATCTTGGTTAAAAAAATTACACCAACAACACTGGGTCAACTTGTTGCTATGTATGAGCAAAAGATATTTACTCAGGGAGTCATTTGGAATGTATTTAGTTTTGACCAATGGGGTGTTGAGTTAGGTAAGCAACTTGCTGGACAAATTTTGCCAGAGCTAGAAAGTCAAGGTGTTATTGATAATCACGATAGTTCAACTAATGGCTTAATTAATACTTGGAAAGCATGGAAGTCGCTTTAACTGAAAACTCTATATTTAAATATCTATTTTCCTATTTAAATCATTAACTCATGCTGCATGAGTTAATGTGTCATTTACTTTTCATTTACTCAGTCTCGATAAATCATTATTATACGAGCTCTTGGAACTATCCTTGTTTTACATCATTAGTTATATTAAGCAGTTTACATGTTCTCACCGCCATAAAGAGTCATTGTTAATTTATAATATTGGTTTTTCTATATAAGGGCATTTATGTATCGTTCAAACCTTATTCGTTTGATTAAATTAATCTTTATTAACATCTTCATTGCATTATTTATATTAGCTGTGGCGCGATTAGTTTTATTAATTAGCGCGGTGGATACAACGCAACTTTCTGTTTATAAAAAAGATTTGTTACATGTTTTTTTCTTAGGTGGACGTTTTGATATAAAAGTTGCTGCTATCGCTTTTTCATTACCAATTATTATTGGTTTATTAACCGCAAGTTTTGAAAAAGCATTTAAACATTTTTTATCTTTCTTTATTATTTACGCCACCATAATTCATTGTTTATTAGTGTTATGTTCCATCGGAAATTACTTTTATTATCAAACCTATTCTACCAGTATTGATGTTTTTATCTTTGGCCTAAAAGATGATGACACTGCTGCCATTTTATTCAGTATGTGGAATGATTACCCTGTTATTAAATCATTGCTTTTAACATTATTTGTTAGTTATATTGTTTTCTTAATTAATAAAATCTTACAAAAAAAACAGCTTAAAAAACCGTTATCTAAATATTCAAGGTTTAATAATTTAAGCTTTAATGTTGCTGTGACCTTTATTTTTTTAATTCTTATATTTTTATTTGCCCGTGGCAGCATGGGTACTCTCCCGCTAAAACGCTACCATGCTAACGTATCTGATTATGTTGTTTTTAATAAAGTAACTCCGAATGCATTGATGTTAATAGACTGGGCTGCAAATGATTATACTCACCAAGGAAAATTCCATACAATAAAAGAAGCTGACTATTTGCATAAAATGCAACAAGTATTAGGTGTTGATAATTTACTAAAAAGTACGCCTAAAAATGATTTTTTAGCTAAAAACCCACCTAATATTGTCATTGCAATGATGGAGTCTATGGGGACTTCTGTATTAAAGTTTGATGGTGAAAATGAACAAATGTTAGGGGAATTACAACCTCATTTTGTTAACGATTTTGTTTTTGAGCGTTTTTATGCCCAGACTTACGCAACGATTGATACGCTAGTGGATATGTTAGCAAATAGTAATGATCCGACTATTGCAGCTTCTGAGGCGCAAAGAGTAACGATTCCTGAAGCGCCAATGTTGGTCTATAAAAAAGCCGGATATCGCACCGTTTTTCTGTATGGTGGGAATGCGATGTGGCGTAATATATATAATTATTTTCCGTATCAAGGTTTTGATGAAATATACGATGAAAATAGTATTATGAATGAATATCCTGAAGCAAAAAACTCTAAAGGAGAATGGGGACTTGCAGATGAATATTTATTTAAGTTTACTGAAAAAATATTAAAAGAATCTACTCAGCCAACAGTGGTGCTTATGATGACAGTGACAAATCATTCTCCTCATCGATTACCTAATACAACTCCTGAACAAAAAATTGAGATTTCCAATGAAATTAAGTCTCTTGCTAAAATAGAGGGGGATAAGTTACATAATATGTTACAAACATACCGTTATTCTTCAGATGTTTTAGGGCAGTTTATAAGCGATATTAAACATTCTCCTCTGGGAGAAAAAACATTGATTGTTGCAACTGGAGATCATCGAATTAGGTCGATGAAAATGAACTCAGAAACACAAATGGTAAGTGCTTCGCAGGTGCCATTTTACCTTTATATTCCTGATGCGATATTGTCGCATGTTGAACATAGTTATCAGCCTTTAAGGGTTGGATCTCATAAGGATGTATTTCCAACATTATTTAATTTTAGCCTGTCTGATAGTCAATACAGTTCATTAGGAGGGGAAAATATACTGTCTCCTGATGAGAGTGTTAATTATTGGGGATACTCTCCTGAAGGTGTTTTTAATAGTGATGGTGCACACTTAAAATCCATGCCAGATAAATTAATGCCTTGGGCTAAAAATAGTAATAACTTCTTACCTGCAATAAGTGATGCAAGTAAGGTGACCCCTAGTGCTATTGAATATAATGAACTTAAAACGTTGTATATTAATAAATCAATTAAAGGTTTTGATTGATTGTTTTTTAGAAAAATAGGTTAACAATGAAAAATAAAATATTAACAATTCTTCGCCCCTTTATTTGTTTTGTGATGATCAATAGCTTATTTGCTATTGTTATTTCAGGGCGTTTTTTTAGTTATATGCCAGCATTGCCCACAGATTTTTTAGGGATGGCTTTTATTGTTTTTAGTGTGATTAGTCAAATGGCTTTATTATCACTATTGATTGGTTTGCTGGTTCTACCCATCGCTTTTCTTTCTAAAAGAACTTATATATTACTGACAAGTTTAATTGCTGCTCTTGGTATTTTATTGCTTATTGTTGATACCTTTGTTTTTGCTCAGTACCGTTTTCATATTAATCAAGTTGTTGTTGAGTTGGTTTTATCCGGTCAAGTAGTTGATTTTTCATTAATGAATGAATTATTAGTGTTTGCTGGGTTTGTTTTATTAGTGGTATTAGAATATTTCTTAATTTCGCGCTTATTAAATAATAAAAATGTAAAGAAAAGACCTATTGTTAAAAAATTCATGGGGTTATTATTTATTACATTGTTAGCTTCTAATGCTATTCATATTTGGGCTGCCGCAAATGCTTACCAACCTGTTACTATGGTTAAACGTTACCTTCCTTTATTTCATCCCGCTACTGCAAATACATTTATGGAAAAGCGTGGTTGGGTAGATATAGCTGCACTTTCTGCTGAAAATGATCGTAAAGTTAAAACCAAAGGTGATTTAAATTATCCACTTGCTCCTCTTCAAGTTCACCAACCTGAGCATCTATATAATATTATTTTTATTGTTATCGATTCATGGCGTTTTGATACGTTTAATAAAGAAAATACCCCTAATATTTGGCACTATGCAAAACAAGGTACGGTATTAAATGAGCATCGCTCTACAGGTAATGCAACTCGAGCAGGTATTTTTGGTCTGTTTTATGGCATGCCTAGTACTTATTGGCATTCATTTTTTGCAAATCAACAATCTCCAATATTAGTTCAACGTTTACAATCTTTGGGTTATCAAATGGGGATTTTTGCTTCTGCTAGTTTAGCTAAACCAGAGTTTAGCCAAACGGTATTTAGAGATATACCTAATTTACGTATGGGCTCTGATGGTTCATCTCCATCATCTCGTGATCAGGATCTAACTCAAGATTGGTTAACTTGGTATGCTAAAAGAGATGTTAATAAACCGATATTTTCATTCTTATTTTATGATTCTCCTCATGGGTATGATTTCCCCTCTGATTATCCAGAAATGTTTTCTCCAATGGCAAAATCAGTCGATTATTTAGCTTTGAATAATAATTATGATCCAACACCATTAATGAACCGTTATAAAAACAGTGTGCATTACACCGATTCATTAATAGAAAATATATTTAAAGCATTTGAGAAAGCAGATGATTTTGATAATACTATTTTTGTTATTACTGGAGATCATGCTCAGGAACTTAATGATAATAAATTAAATTTTTGGGGGCATAATGGTAACTTTACTGATGCACAAGTGAAGGTTCCGTTTATTATTATAACGCCTGAGCACAAACCACTTGAGCTACCCCAAATGATGACAAGTCATGAAGATATCGCCCCGACATTATTAAATAACTATTTAGGTGTTGACTCTCCATTAACTGATTATTCTTTAGGGATTGATTTTTTACATAACACTAAACCACGTGAGTGGGTGCTTTCATCTAGCTATAATGGTTATGCATTATTAGATGGTAAGTCGATATTGGAGGTAGATGAATTTGGGCAATATCAATTACTTGATAAATCAAATCGCCCAGATGATACGTTGAAAATGAATTATCTATATTTACAAGAAGCATTAAAAAATATGAAGCATTTTATTGATTAGTCGTTAATTTTTTAAAAGCATCGGTGACTTGGTTTATTTCGATATCGGCCATAATATGGTCACCTTTTGCTCTTGCGCTCCATGGTAGTTCTTTTAATGGTTTTTGATGTTGTTCCTGTACGTGTTTTTCATAAACGCTAATAACCGTTTCTTTACTAAGGTAAGGGCGAGTTCTATTAGGATTGCTATGGCCGTATAACCCGATGACGGGAACTCCTTGAGTAGTAGCAATGTGAGCGGGACCTGAATCAGGAGCAAGTACTAATTGAGCTTGTTTAATGACGGCAGTTAGTTGTTTTAATGAGGTTTTTCCAATTAAGTTAGTCACCTTGCCTTTTGTTAGTGCAATGATGTCATTACCTAGTTTGATTTCTCGTGGAGCAGGTGACCCACATAAAACAACCTGGAATCCTTGAGCTATCGCATAATCTGCAACGGCTGCATAACGTTCATTTAACCAATTTCGTTCGTCTTTGCTCGCTGCAGGAGAAATGACAAATAAAGGCTTGTTTTCATGACGTATTTGTTGAGCAAATTGAATGTCAGAATCAGCTAATGGAATATTCCATGTAGGGGATGTTTGCTTTATACCTAAAAAATAAGCAAATTCAAAAAAGCTATCTAACACATGCTGAGATGCAGTGTCTGGGATTTTTTTATTGGTAAATAACCACTGACCTTCTTTAGCGCGCTTGCTATTAAAACCTACTTTGTACTTGGCTTTAATACCTAATGTTAGTGCACTAGCTCGTAGTGCTAATTGCATGTGTAATAACGCATCAAAACGTTGGGTTTTTAATTGTTTCCAGATAGCTTTCATACCTGAAAATCCAGTTTTTTTATCAAAAACAATCACTTCCACGCCGGGTAAGTCATGAAATAATTGAGCTTCTATTTTTCCCATGATCCAAGTTATTTTAGTGCTTGGCCACTGTTTTTGAATTGCCTGAATGACTGCCACAGCATGGCAAACGTCACCAATTGCAGATAAACGTAGAATACAAATAGATTTTGGTGCTGTTGTAAATAAAGGCATAATAGTATGATTCGTTAGTCAATTTTCTAAAGTATACAATAATCAATCAAACTCGAGATAAGTATTTATGGTTAAGGTTTCACAGAAAAATAAAGTTTATATTATTTATGATGATGATTTATTAGGTGTAGAGGCGGAGAATTCTTTTTCTGTACATTATTGGCAACAAAAAAATAGCATTATAGGCTCAGCACAAGGCCGGGGAACAACTTGGTTTATTCAACTAGATAAACTACAAGCTGCACTGCGTCATTATCGTCGAGGAGGGTTATTTGGGAAATTAATTTCAGATACCTATCTTTTTACCGGTTATCAAAATACACGTAGTATTGCAGAGTTTCATTTATTAGCGCATTTACAAAAAAAAGGAGTAAATGTTCCAGCTCCTATTGCTGCGAAAGTACAGCGTAATGGCTTATTTTACCAAGCAGACCTACTTTCGGAAAAAATCCCTAATGCAACTGATCTTGTTGATATTTTACAAATACGAGAACTATCACAACCTGAGTATTTTCATATTGGGCAGGAGGTTAAAAAACTGCATCAAGCTCAAGTTAATCATACTGATTTAAACATCCATAATATTTTATTGGATAGCCATGGAAAAGTATGGATCATCGATTTTGATAAGTGCTACCAACAAGTTGGTGATAACTGGAAAGGTAATAACCTGCAACGCTTATTACGCTCCTTTCGCAAAGAGCTTAAAAAAAGAGATATACACTGGTCTGAAGCTGACTGGCTACTTTTAATGGCTGGTTATAATAATATCAATCACAATAAATAGCTTAAGGTTTTCTGCAATGAACCTTTATTCTCATTCACAATGCTAAGTGCAGCCGTTCCTGATTGTTTTTGTAAGTTAGGATCGTTAATTAATTTTTTAACTGCCTGGTAAATCTCATCGCTATTATTACAAATAGTACATCCATTGGCAGCAATAAGTTGCTCTGTTATTTGTTTGAAATTGTAATAACTTGGACCTGTTAAACAGGGTTTAGCTAATGCGGCTGGCTCTAATAAATTATGCCCACCAACTTTCTCTCCAACTAAACTACCTGCCATAAAACAAATGTCAGCTGCGCCTATTAACATCAACATCTCTCCCATGGTATCGCCAATAAATACTTGTATATCTTGATTTACCGGCTGCTTACTGGTTTTACGCACACTTTTAAAACCTTGTTGTTGGCTAAGTTGATATACCTGTTCGAAACGCTCTGGGTGCCTTGGTACAATGATTAATACTAATTTAGGTATCTCTTTTAATAATGATTTGTGCGCCTCTAATACAATTTCATCTTCGCCTAAATGTGTACTTGCTACGATCCATACGGGTCTATCTTTAGCAATTTCTTTCCTTAAACTTAATCCGGCAGAGATAACCTCAGAACTAATGTTAATATCAAACTTTAAAGAACCTGTTATTTTTACTTTTTGGTCATTTAGCCCAAGCGAAAGAAAACGCTCTGCATCATCTTTTGTTTGACATAAAACTTGCTGGATATTTTGAGATAGTAAATTAAAGATACGTTGAAATTTTTTATAGCGTAAGCATGAGCGTGCAGATAATCTTGCATTGAGAATAGTGATTTCTACATTATTTTGAGCTGCTACTGCTAATGTATTTGGCCATAGTTCTGTTTCCATTATAAATATCTTTTGTGGTTTGATAGTGCGAATAAAACGTTTGATGGCAAAAGAAAAGTCAACAGGCATATAGCGGTGCTGAGCAATATTGGAGAGTTTAGCCGCTTGTTCTGCACCTGTGCTGGTGGTCGTCGTTATTACTATTGTGTGTTCAGGGTGACTGTGGTGATATGCTCGAATAAGTGGTGTAGCTGCAATTGTTTCTCCTACTGAAACCGTATGAAACCAAACTACATATTTACTTGGATTATCTAATGTAGGTGTAAAACCGAAGTGCTCTTTCCAACGCTTCCCAAATTTAGGTTTATTGGGTTTTGATTTATATAGGGAATAAATAAAAAAAGGAGCAACAATTAAAAGTAATAAACTGTAAAGCCATCGAAGAATCATTGTTATTCCTAAGTATTTAAATAAAATTATGCATCATATATGTGTCGTTTAATATTACCACGTTCTCTTTAAAGCTTTAATATTACAACTTAAACACCCTCGATTTAAATTCAAAGGAGTTGCCTATAAGTAGAGTTTTTTACTTTAAAAACTGTTAGTTAAGATAGTGCAATATCAGCATTACACTATATAATAATTAATTCTTTAAGTTATCAATAGTGGATATTCTGTTCATGGCCTCTCATAAATACTTACTTTATATTTCTCAAAATTATGCTTATGCCATGTTGCGACCTCTGCAAGCTGAAATCCTTAAACGAGGTGACGAAGTTAGATGGTTTTTAGAGGGGAAGGAAGTTTCTAGTCATTATCTTGATTTTACTGAAAAGTCATTAGCTAATATCGATGCTGTAAAAGCTTGGGAGCCTGATTTTGTTTTAGTGCCTGGAAATATTGTTCCTGATTTTATTCCAGGTATTAAAGTGGGGCTATTTCATGGATTTAATTCAGGAAAACGCGGTAATGATGCTCATTTTAAGATCCGTCAATGTTTTGATATGTATTGTACACAAGGGCCAAATACAACAGAGCGTTTCACCCAATTATCTGAACAATATAAAACATTTACCATCAAAGAAACTGGGTGGGCAATGCTTGATCCACTTTTTATCCCGACTAACAATAACCCTTACCATATTAATGGTGATGAACGCCCAACTATTTTAGTTTGCTCTACTTTTTCAGAAGAAACGTCGTATGCAAAAGAGTTACTACCAACTATTAAAAAATTAAGCGAGTCATCAGATTATCGTTGGTTAGTACAGTTTCATCCTAAAATGCCTCTTGAGATAGTTAATGCTTATAAAGCAATTCAAAATAAAAATTTAAGCTTTGTGGAAACAGATAATGTGATCCCACTATTGCAAGCAGCTGATCTTATGTTATGTGATACATCGTCTATCATGACTATGTTCTTATTACAGAAAAAAATTGTTATTGCTTATAAGAATAAAACGAGAAATGAGAGCTTTTTACATGTTGATAATGCGGATGATATAGAAGAGCAGGTTAAATTTGCATTAACTAATCCAAGTGAGTTATTGAATAAAGTAGATGATTATTGCTCACAAACTCATCCTTATATCGATGGAAAATCAAGTGAGCGAATTATTAATGCATGCGAAGAGCTTAAAGTAAATGGTATTGAGCAGCTAAAGAAAAAACCGTTGAATATTATTCGCCAACTTAAGTTACGTAAAAAACTAAAATATTGGAAAATATAATGAGTCTAAAAAAGCATAGTTTATCCGTCATAGTGATCACTAAAAATGAAGCAGATAGAATTACTCGTTGTTTAGAATCAGTTAAAAATATCGCTGATGAGATAATTGTTTTCGATAGCGGCTCAACAGATGATACTGTCGCTATTTGTAAAGAGTATACTGAGCATGTTCATATTACTGATTGGCCTGGTTTTGGAAAACAAAAACAAAGAGCACTAGAACGTGCAACTTGTGACTGGGTTTTATCAATTGATGCCGATGAAGCATTAGATGAAAAAATGCAGTCAGAGTTATTAGCTTTGTTAACACAGGCAACAATTGGCAATGATGCGTATAAGTTACCTTGGGGAGTTACCATACATGGAAAAACGTTAAAATATGGGCGAAGTGCTCGTGCTGTATTACGTTTATTTAAGCGAGAAGGAGCTGCCTTTTCTCTTGATGAAGTACATGAAAAAGTTATCCCGAAAGGAAATAAAATAGGTAAGTTGAAAGGGGTGTTATTACATTATACTCATCGAGACTTTAAACATGGTTTAGATAAATCAGCTCAATACGCTTGGTTAGGCTCTCAAAAATATTATAGAAAAGGGAAAAAGTCACATGGCTTATTTCTCGCTCTACTACGGTCTATGTGGGTCTTTTTCCACATTTATATATTAAGACTTGGGATATTAGATGGCAGCATTGGGTTTCTAGTTGCAATGCGTTACGCTCATGGTAATTTTAATAAGTATGCTGGTTTATGGCTTTTGGAGAATAACAGAGCTTAGGTTTTGCTTGAACCTCTATTATTTAGAGGTTCATTACGATTGCTTATGGTTACTTGAGTGAGTCTTGTAATGACTCTATAATTCTAATTGACTCATCTATTTTTATTTTTAAAGAATCAAGTTCCAGCTGACTAATACTCAGGATATTTTGTTTTACATCTGTTGAAGATATATTTTCAGTTCTTGGTAAATAAATTACCTCACATTGAGCTTTTAAATGATCAAATCTCCCTTGCCAATCATCTCCCATAGCAAATGTTGTTATATTATATTTTTCAATATCATTCTTTTTCTGTTCCCAATTATTTTCTGGGATAACTAAGTCTACATATCGACAAGCTTTAACAATTCCAGCTCTTTCTTCATAACTAAAAATAGAGTGTTTATCTTTTAATTTATTAAAGTGATCTGTCGAAACTCCGACAATTAAATTATCCCCCATTGCTTTTAGCCGTTTAAATAATTTAACATGTCCAATGTGAAATAAATCATAAGTACCATAAGTTAATATATTTTTCATTTAATTCCTTAGTAGCTCATATTTTTTTATATAACCTAATAAATCTTTAGGCTTTCCTTGAAAAGTGGAGGAGGTACCAGATATAAAGCTATAATTATTAAAATCGATAAAATTTGATTTCTTAGGTGTTTCCCAATCTTTTCCGTAATGCTTTAAAAAAATATCAACAGGTGATAAAGGCATTAATAAATCAATATTATTATGCGGTTGTAACACTATTTTAGAATACTTTACTGAAAAATATTCAGAAAATCGTCTTTCTTTTAGGTTTTCTGTAAATAATTTTTGTGGTTTTTGTGTTCTGAAATTAGGACATAAATGAATGGTAGAATTCGCACTCTCTTGTAAATAAAATACATCAATACTCACCCCTTTATATTTAAAAGTAAGTTCAATAATTTCATTATTAGCTGTTGAGAAACCATGAAATTCACATCCTAATTTAGAGAACTGCTCTATAAGGGAGAATGAAAAATAGTTTTTATCAAGTAATGCAAAATCATAATCATCAGCAAAAATAAACTCTTTATCTCTATATATAGATAGTAATGTTCCAAACATAGGAAAAATAGGAGCATTTATTTTTTTGATTAAGCTTAAAACCTCCTTATTCAGATATGAATAATCTTTTTTAGGAACAGTTTTCTTTTTCTTCTTAGGGGTAATATTTTTAATAAACTTTACTGCACGTATTGATTTAAATTTACTCTCCAATTTTTTTAATCGCATGGGGGAGTTTCGGGAGTCAATCCCTTTTGTAATAGGAGGGGAGATGATTAATAAATAAGTAAGAATAAAATACAGAGTTAACGTTTGTGCGTGTTGAAATGGCACATCAGTTAATGAAGCAATACTATAAATTGATATTATTAATAGCCCAGGCCAAGTATTTTCATTGTTATTTTTCTTTAAATAATAGGCTGGTAATATTATTGTTAATATTAATAATGCCAAGCCAATAATGCCATATTTTACTAAATTAGTTAAAAATTGATTATGGTAATGGGTGAAATTGACAATCCTAGGTGATATTAAATGTTGCTCTGCCATCCTTTTTTTATAAGCTATATGTTCATTTCCTAAACCTATAATAGGAGATTTCTGAGATAATATAATTGCAGTTTTCCACATTTGTAAACGTAAACCAATAGAAGTATTTAAGTTTCCTTTTTGGATTTGATGAATCTCTGCTTCCGTTTGTGTAATCCGTTGCGTTATTCTGTCATGGCTAAAATAATAAGCGATCCCAGTTGCTAGTAGAAATGGAATAAGAAGATATACTGACTTTTTGTTATTAAAAAATGATTTAATAACAACTACGATAATTGCAATGATTAATGCAAACCAAAGCCCACGAGATTGTGAATATAATAATGGAATTAACGCCGTAACAAAGGTAGTTATCCATAATAAAAATGGCCTAATAGATCTGCTTTGTAATAAATAATAAAAAGACAATATTGATAGAGTGGCACTGAATGTAGCATAAGGGATTGGATTAATGCTCCACATTCTCCCTTGGTGAAAAATAAAGGTATGTACCATAACAAATATAAATGAAGTTATTGTGCCAATTAAAACAAGGTATTTAAAATTAATTTTAGTTATTAAAGAGGGGGGGAGAATAGCTAAAAATATAAATAAGCAAAGAAGTGCTCGCATACTACTTGAGCCGTAACCATAGTGCATTTTAGCAAATATAGAAAAAATACAATATGCACCTAAAAGCCATAATATTCTATTGTTTTTTATGTTTTGTAATATGGGTTTTATACCGTATGTATAAAAAGAGAGCATTGTTGATATTAATACCAATATGACAATCATTTTTTTACCACCAGGATATAAGAACATACCTGTAAATACCCATAATATAGGCAGAAGTATAATATTATTTAAAATATTTTTTTTATTTAAAATCGTCATAGTTACCTATACAAAGTATATCTTATTTGTTCATAAAGCCTAAAAAGTTCAATTGTTAGCTTGTCATAAATAGTTAAATTCTTTTTATCTTTTCTATCTGAGCCTATAGTGCTTACTATTTCTGCACGTCTAATGATATTAGGTTTAAAGTAATAAGTTTTAACTCCGTGCCGCCATGGTTTTTCCATGTAATCGTCAACAGCCTCAATGAATTCATGTGAATGAAT
This sequence comes from Psychromonas algarum, assembly GCF_004376845.1. Lineage (GTDB taxonomy): Bacteria > Pseudomonadota > Gammaproteobacteria > Enterobacterales > Psychromonadaceae > Psychromonas. Next base: position 178,190 of record NZ_SNUW01000002.1, on the reverse strand, counting down.
GATAAATTCTTTTGCTGCTTCTGGAGATAATATATATCCTTGTGTTCCAGAACCTCTTTTTAGGTATGTTACTATTTCTAAACCATTCTTTAATATCTCTTTCTTTTTTGTTTTTCTTTTAAAAATGGAGCATAGTTTAATAAATTTATATTTTTCTGCTAACTCATCAAAAGTATTAATAGAGGATTTTAATGCATCTGTAAACTCACAGTTATCTTCTAGTACTAATATTGGTTCATTAATTTGAATACACTTTTCCCATATAGAGTAATGACTTGCATAGCATGCAATTTCGTTTCTAGTTAAGGCGTAACCATGTCTTTTTTTTGTTTTTATCGGACGTTGTTTTTTATAGTATTTAAAATTATTTTCTTTCCCATCAACGGCATCAAAAAATTCGAAATTAATACCTATATTATTAAGCGAACTTTCTATTTTTATGCGTCTTTCCGTGGAGCGTTTTAGGCTAATAACAAATACTTTCATAATGCTCTGCTCTTTCTTCTATATCATTAAAACTATAAATTATTATAACTAGGGTGTGTTGTTCTTCGCATTATGCATGCTTTTTGTTTAAACATGTATCGCTAACTATATCATTAAGAATGCCAGTGATAAGATACTGCCGTAATTTCGTTTTACCTTTTTAGACGTGACATAATCTCGAAGTAGAGCACTGTCATGGCCTTTGTCCTTCTTATAGTTCGAATTAAATAGGTAAGTCCCTGCTGTCGAATTTTGGTTGAGTTTCCGCCTCTACCTGTTGGTGAGTTAGAACAATTGAGTCATCGGCAAAGACGTAGTCAAAATCAGCCTCTTTTGAGAGGTGTTTGAATGATCGATTTAAAATTCCTTTTTTTAGGCCACAAGTTTAAACATCTATAAACTCCACTCCAATCCTCAAACCCTACGGACCTGCGTAAAGGCGATATAATACACCTTTAAATGTCCATTTGGTGTTGTTCGTTTTTGGCGAAATAATTATAACGCTTCACCATACCGTTTAAAAACCAGTGACCAAAGAGCAGCATGTCCTAGCTATAGATGCTATTAGAGGGGAAACGAAAAATAATTTATTGAATTATTAAATTTTCATAGTCATAGAATTTAGGGCAAATAAATAGAATTTTTTTGGCATGTTGTAAGGTACCTATTGAAGCCATAAGCTCGAAGTAATCTAAAAGATTGTACTTATCTATACGAATCTAGAAGTTCATCATGTAAAGATTACCATCAACAATTACAAGCTATTAATTAAATGATTTTATTTTGAAATCTCATACTTAATAAAAAATAAGTTATATATGATAGTAAATTTGGCTTTAAATTTACTCGTACTATTTAATTAGTGATCGCAAAATAATATAAAAGTTAATAAATTTAATGCATTATACGCATCGTCAAAATTAATATCTATATTTTGAGTAATCTAAAAAGTGTTAATAAAGCGATACTTTTTCAATAAAAGGAATTATATATGTCCACATTTAAGTTAATAGAAATAGCTGAAACAAAACAACGTTTGCAAACGGAAGAGGCTATCTTAGTGGATACGCGTGATGCGCAGTCATTTGCTGTTGATCATGCTGAAGGAGCATTTCATTTAACTAACGACACTTTAAAAGAGTTTGTTGATATGGTTGAATTTGATACACCTGTATTTGTTGTTTGCTATCATGGTAATAGCAGTAAAGGGGTTGCGCAATATTTGGCTGAGCAAGGATATGAAGACACTTATAGTGTTGAGGGGGGGATGACGATGTGGCGTCAGGTTTTCCCATTAGAAAAAAGTGCTCAGTAGAAATATCCAATAAAAACAAAAAAGGTTAATCATGAGTGTTGTAGATACAGATAGCATTGATGCTATCGGCATGGAAAAAGAAGAAAAACGTGTTTTTTTGAGCATTATTGATCCATTAGTTTGGGATCATGATGATGTTCATCTATTCACGCTGCAAGAAAAAATTAATACTTATTTATACTTTATTGAATCAGGTGAATTATCAAAAGTACTGCCTGATGCTATAGGTTTTGATGTTGCAATTGAACTGATTTTAAAGCATATGCCAAGTGATCAAGCAGTTACTTTTTTTGATAAAACAACGCAAATCCTGTTAGATAAAGGTATTATTTTTGTTTTTGGCCCTGATAAAAATACAGGTTATGCAGAGCAACATAGCTAACTTAAACATTTTATTAACAAGAAGTATTAAATAATATTTCTTGTTATGCCATTCAATCCCTTCAATTACCACGCTAATTTCCTTCTCCCCTCATTCACTTGATATTTATTTTGTTTAAATATGTGAACAAATTGTAATTTATGCATTGCCCCTGTACTGCGTATTTGGGATAATCTTGAATTAACACGTCTACCGTTTTATTCAATCCAAATGTAATCAGGAGAAACAGATGCCTTCTCGTCAAGAGTTAGCTAACGCAATTCGCGCCCTAAGTATGGATGCTGTCCAAAAAGCCAATTCAGGCCACCCAGGAGCACCAATGGGTATGGCTGATATTGCGCAAGTTCTATGGACTGACTTTTTAAAGCATAACCCGACTAACCCTGACTGGGCTGATCGTGACCGCTTTATCTTGTCTAACGGCCATGGTTCAATGTTGCTTTATTCACTATTACATTTAACGGGATATGATCTTTCTATTGAAGATTTAAAAAGTTTCCGTCAATTACATTCAAAAACACCAGGTCATCCAGAATATGGCTATGCGCCAGGTATTGAAACAACAACCGGTCCATTAGGCCAAGGTATTACTAATGCTGTTGGTATGGCAATCGCTGAAAAATCATTAGCAAGTACTTTCAATAAAGAAGGCCATGAAATCGTTAACCATAACACTTATGCTTTCTTAGGCGATGGGTGTTTAATGGAAGGTATTTCGCATGAAGCTTGTTCTTTAGCTGGTACATTAGGTTTAGGTAAACTAATCGCATTCTGGGATGACAATGGTATCTCTATCGATGGTGAAGTAGAAGGTTGGTTCACTGACGATACACCTAAGCGTTTTGAGTCTTACGGTTGGCAAGTAATTTCTGTTGATGGACATAATTCTGAAGAAATCAAAGCGGCAATTATTTCAGCTAAAGCGGAAACAACTAAACCAACGATGATTTGTTGTAAAACAATTATCGGTTTTGGTTCTCCTGCTAAGCAAGGTACACACGATTGTCACGGTGCACCATTAGGTCTTGAAGAAATCGAAGCAACTCGTAAAGCTCTTGGTTGGAACCACGGTCCATTTGAAATCCCTGCTGACGTTTATGCTGGTTGGGATAATAAAGAGCAAGGTCAAGCTGCAGAGCAATCTTGGGATGATAAATTTGCTGCATACGCAACTGCATATCCTGAATTAGCCGCTGAATATAAGCGTCGTGTAAATAACGAATTACCTGCTGAGTGGGAAGCGAAGTCTTCTGCTTACATTGCTGATTTACAAGCAAATCAAGGTAATATCGCAACACGTAAAGCATCACAAAACTGTATCGAAGCATACGGTGCAATGCTACCTGAATTATTAGGTGGCTCTGCTGATTTAGCGCCATCTAACTTAACAATGTGGTCAGGTACTAAAGCAATTACTGCGGATGATGCAACGGGTAACTACTTACATTATGGTGTTCGTGAATTTGCAATGGCTGCTATCATTAACGGTATCGCTTTGCATAAAGGTTTTGTTCCTTACGGTGCAACCTTCTTGATGTTTATGGAATACGCACGTAATGCATTACGTATGTCTGCATTAATGAAACAACGTTCTATTCAAGTGTTTACGCATGATTCAATTGGTTTAGGTGAAGATGGTCCAACTCATCAACCTGTAGAACAAATTGCTAGCTTACGTTTAACACCCAATATGAATACATGGCGTCCATGTGACTCTGTTGAGTCAGCGGTTGCTTGGAAGTTTGCAATTGAATCTGTTGATGCACCAAGTTCATTGATCTTTAGTCGTCAAAACTTAAAACCACAAGCGCGTAATGCACAGCAGTTAGCTGATGTTGCTAAAGGTGGTTACGTATTAGTTGATTCAGCAACAACGCCTGAAATCATTTTAATTGCGACGGGATCTGAAGTTGAGTTAGCCGTTCAAGCGGCTGCTGAATTAACAGCCTCAGACAAAGCAGTACGTGTTGTTTCTATTCCATGTACTGAGCAATTTGAATTACAATCTGCTGAATACAAAGAATCAGTATTACCAGCGGCTGTGACGAAACGTGTTGCTATTGAAGCGGGTATTGCGGATTACTGGTACAAATATGTTGGCCTAAACGGTAAAGTTATCGGTATGACAACCTTTGGTGAATCAGCGCCTGCTGGTGAGCTATTTGAAATGTTTGGTTTCACTGTTAAAAACGTAGTGGAAACAGCTAACACTTTATAATCATTATAAAAGTGAATTTAATTAAGCCGCGTTTATCGCGGCTTTTTTGTATCTAGGAAAGTATTTTTATGCTGAAAGTAATTAAAGAAAGTATTTTGCTTTTCTGTTTGTTATTCAGTATCCAGCTATTCGCTGATACTGATTCAGATCTTCTACAACAAAAAGTTGAGCATCTAGAGAACTCCTTAAAAGCTCAAATTGGTGTTTCCTTACTACAGCCAGAAGCGAATAGATCTTGGTCCTACAAAGGTGATCAGCGCTTCCCTCTAACCAGCACTTTTAAGACTTATGCTTGTGCCGCTTTGTTAATGAAGCGAGATAAAAAGGAGGTCAGATTAGATAAAAAGTATTGATCGAGGAGGAGAGTATTCTAGGCTACGCGCCAATCACAAGTCATAAAATAGGACAAACGATGTCATTAAGTGAGCTGTGTGAAGCTGCTATGTTTGTTAGCGATAATACTGCTGCTAATTTGCTCCTTAAAGAGCTTGGTGGACCTTCTACTATAACTGTATTTATGAAAATATTAGGGGATAATACGACTCGACTTGATCGTTGGGAACCTGAGTTGAATGAAGCGACTGTAAATGATATTCGAGATACAACCACTGCAAACGCAATGACAGAAAGTTTGTATAGTGTGTTATTTCAAGAGCATCTTTCAGAACTTTCCAGGCAACAACTTCAATACTGGTTAATTAATAATAAAGTGACAGGCTCATTGCTACGTTCTGTTATACCCCAAAGTTGGAGTATTGGTGATAGAAGTGGTGCCGGTGGCTCTGGTTCACGGGGCATTACGGCAGTTATTTTTCCAGATAATCAGCCTGCAGTGTTTGTAGCTATCTATATTACTCAAACAAAAGCAAGCATGGCGCAACGAGATCGTGCTATTGCAGAAATTGGAGAAGTGATTTTTACCTTGATAAAAAACAATAATAGCAATCATAATCAATAGCTTATTTATTTTACTTGTTAAAATAACTTATTTTTTCGTTGTAAATGTCGTAAGAATTGTTTTTTCAGCGCAAAATATTAAATAATATATTTAATGTAATCGCTATAATACCATTCCGCTTAATTATGTGATCTAATATAACTATTATTAATTCATAATATTTAGTTGGTAAATATGACTCTACATAACTTTACTGAATTAGCTAAAACACATAAAAGTGTTCGTATGAGACTAGGTTATTCAGCGCTAGCACACTTTCAAGAGGGTAAGTCTCGTACTTTTATTGAGCATAAAAAAGCCAGTAGCGAATAAACGTTACTGGCTTCAATTAACACTGCAATCTATTGCTAGATAGTTAAATTATTTCAATTTACTCATATCACGTACAGCACCTTTATCAGCAGATGTTGCCATTGATGCATAAACTTTTAATGCTGCTGAAATAGGGCGGACACGATCTACAGGTTTCCATCCGATAGCATCTTGTTTTACACGACGCTCTGCTAATATTTCATCTGATACTTGTAGGTTCATTTCACGTGTTGGAATATTGATGTCGATAATGTCTCCATTTTCGATTAAACCAATAACACCACCTGCTGCAGCTTCTGGTGAAACATGACCAATAGAAAGGCCAGAAGTACCACCAGAAAAACGACCATCAGTAATTAATGCACATTCTTTACCAAGCCCGATCGATTTTAAATATGATGTTGGGTAAAGCATTTCTTGCATACCAGGACCACCTTGTGGGCCTTCATAGCGAATAATAACCACATCACCAGATACTACTTTTCCACCTAAGATGGCAGCTACTGCATCATCTTGGCTTTCGTATATTTTAGCTGGGCCAGTAAAGGTCAAATTACTATCATCAACACCTGCTGTTTTTACTACAGCACCGTCAACAGCCATGTTACCAAATAGTACGGCTAAACCACCTTCGGTACTAAATGCATTTTCGATAGAGCGAACACAACCACTTTTACGATCATTATCAACGGTATCCCAACGACATGATTGACTAAATGCTTGAGTCGTACGGATCCCTGCAGGTCCAGCACGATAAAAGTCGATAATGGCTTGATCTTTTGTTTGCATAATATCGTAGTGTGCAAGCTGTTCTTTCATTGTTGGACTTAAAATAGTTGGAATATCACTATTTAATAAACCTGCACGGTCTAATTCACCTAAAATAGCCATTACACCGCCTGCACGATGTACATCTTCCATATGGTATTCTGGAGTTGAAGGTGCAACTTTACATAACTGAGGAATACGACGAGACATTGCATCCATATCTGCTACTGTAAAGTCTAATTCAGCTTCTTGTGCACACGCTAATAAATGAAGAATTGTATTTGTTGAACCACCCATTGCGATATCTAATGCCATTGCATTTTCAAATGCACCTCGGTTAGCAATTGAGCGTGGTAATACAGAGTAATCATCTTCTTGATAGTGGCGTTTTGTAATATCAACAATACGACGACCAGCTTCTAAGAATAGGTTTTCACGGTCAGCATGTGTTGCTAACATTGAACCATTACCTGGCAATGATAAACCTAATGCTTCGGTTAAACAGTTCATTGAGTTTGCAGTGAACATCCCAGAACAAGATCCACAAGTAGGGCAAGCACTACGTTCCACTTTCTCAAGATCTTCGTCAGAAACATCTGCATCAGGTCCCATTACCATTGCATCAACTAAGTCGAGTTTAATGATTTGATCTGAAAGCTTAGTTTTACCTGCTTCCATCGGACCACCTGAAACAAAAATAACAGGAATATTAAGACGTAATGACGCCATTAACATCCCAGGGGTGATTTTGTCACAGTTTGAAATACAAACAATTGCGTCAGCACAATGGGCATTGACCATATATTCAATTGAATCGGCAATTAAATCACGAGAAGGTAAGCTATATAACATACCTGAGTGACCCATCGCGATCCCATCATCAATAGCAATAGTATTAAATTCTTTTGCAATACCGCCTGCCTTCTCAATTTCGCGAGCAACTAATTGCCCCATATCTTTTAAATGTACATGACCTGGTACAAATTGAGTAAATGAGTTTGCAATAGCGATGATCGGTTTTCCGAAGTCGTCATCTTTTACACCGGTAGCGCGCCATAATGCACGTGCGCCGGCCATGTTACGGCCATGTGTTGATGTTTTTGAACGATAATTTGGCATATTAATTTCCTCAAACTGCTGCAAACCAAGTGACTTGGTTCTGATGTAAGTAAATAATTTATAGCAGTAAAACAGATATCCCTTAAGGGCACAATCTGAAATTTTACGCTGTTGCTTTAATATTTTGTTCTTGTTGTAATGTGGCAACTTGCGTCACACCTACTATTTTTTCAATTTGTTTAGTCAACAAGCTAATATCACGATCACTACATACTGTTAGGGTCACGTGTGTTGATTGCTTTATATTAGCGGTTTCTGCATTGATACTATCTACTGTAAAACCTCGATGACGACAAACACGTAATAACCGCTCTAAAAATTCTGGGCTTTTTTGAGCTTCAATAATTAATAATGACTTCATTCTACACTCTCCATCATTTTGTCATTTGGTGCTCCAGGTGGTACTAGCGGCCATACATTTTCTTCTTCAGAGATAGATACATGTAATAAATATGCGCCATCACTATTTAAAAATCGTTGTAATGCTTGATCTATTTGAGACTTGCTTTTAATGCTCTCTCCTGGAATATCAAATGCACTGGCTAGTGTTACAAAATCTGGATTATCAGTTAAAACGGTTTCGCTGTAACGGCCATTAAAGAATAGCTTCTGCCATTGTCTCACCATGCCTAAACGTTGGTTATCAATTAATAATATTTTAATTGGTAGTTGTTTACGTTTTATTGTGCCTAATTCTTGTACGTTCATCATAAATGAACCATCACCAGAAACTGCAATAACCATGTTGTCTGGTCGTGCAACTTGTGCACCAACAGCTGCTGGAACGCCAAATCCCATTGTTCCCAAACCTGAACTCGAGATGTGGTTCTCTGGGAAATCAACAAACATATGTTGAGCAACCCACATTTGATGTTGTCCAACATCACTACATATTACTGTATTGGCTGGCATTAATTCAGCTAACTGACGCAATAATGCAGGTGCAAATATAGGATCTCCGGGATGATCATATCGGTTAGCGTAATCTATCTTCATTTTGGCAATATGCTTCTGCCATGAAGTAATGCTCAGTTTAGTATTAATAGCAGGTAATACTTTTTTCAAATCATCTGTGATAGATAAAGTGACTTGGCGTAATTTATCTATTTCAGCAGTGTCAATATCTAAATGGATCACCTTTGCATTTTCTGCAAACTCATCTAATTTTCCTGTGACTCGATCGTCAAAACGAGCACCTACTGCAATTAATAAATCACATTCTTGGATGGCTAAGTTTGATGCTTTGCTGCCATGCATCCCCACCATACCCATAAAGAATGGTGAGTCATGGGGAACGCATCCAATTGCTTTAAGCGTACATACACTGGGGATCTTGCTATATTTAATGAGATCTCGTAACTCTTTAACAGCACCAGCCATTCCTACGCCACCACCAATATAAAGTAATGGTTTTTGAGCAACTTGTAACATCGATTTTGCTTGTTCAATTGCTTTATGATCAATTGATTTTTCAGTTTTCACTAATTTAGCTAAATGATGCGTAACACTTGGGCCGATTTGAATATCTTTTGGAATGTCAATTAATACAGGTCCTGGGCGTCCAGAGCTAGCTATTTCAAAAGCTTGTTCAATGATAGGACCCAACTCTTCAGCAGAAGACACCATAAAACTATGTTTGGTGCAGGCTAAAGATAACCCTAATACATCGATTTCTTGAAAAGCATCTGTGCCAATTAAATAGGTAGGTACTTGTCCTGTGATCGCGACAATAGGAACTGAATCTAGTAAAGCATCTGCTAAACCTGTGATTAAATTTGTTGCACCAGGTCCCGATGTTGCTATACAGACACCCACCTTACCTGTTGAACGTGCGTAACCAATTGCTGCCATTGCAGCACCTTGTTCATGACGACATAATAAATGATTAACTCCACCATCAAATAGAGCATCATATAGAGGCATAATAGCCCCACCTGGGTATCCAAATACCTGTGATACGTTTTGCTCTTTTAAAGCTTGTACAACAAAATTTGCACCATTCATAGGTTTTTCCTGAATTGCATGAAGGGTAATCAACCTGTGGCTAAACAGCAGTTGATAGATTTCAAAAAAGGGTGCTCTTTATAGCAAAAAAGCGTTAATCAAACAACACTTGTCACATTTTTAAACGAATTTGCAATTTTTTATCACTTTTTTATTTATATGTTTCACGGAAATCGAATGATTTGGTTTTGCCTCCTATACTTAATCTAATACTAGGAATGTGCGTTATTTAAATAACGTTAAAGGAGTATACATGGCACTAGCAAGGTTAGTTTGTAGAGCAATCTCAGGTGTTGATGCACCTGAAGTAGAAGTTGAAGTTCATCTTGGAACAGGGTTGCCGGGATTTTCTTTGGTTGGATTGCCTGAAACATCCGTTAAAGAAGCTAAAGATAGAGTGCGAAGTGCCATTTTAAATAGTAATTTTAAATTTCCCAGTAAAAAAATTACAGTTAACTTAGGTCCAGCCAATTTGCCCAAAGAAGGGGGGCGTTTTGATTTGGCGATTGCTCTTGGCATTTTATTAGCATCGGATCAAATTCAATGTACAGACATATTAAAATATGAGTGTTATGGGGAATTATCTCTGTCCGGAGAGTTACGTAATGTTGATGGCATTATCCCCTGTGCTTTAGCCGCTAAAAAACAACAACGAATTGTGATTGTATGTGCTGATAATGAACATGAGTGTGCATTAACTGGTGCACAAGGTTTTGTGGCAAAACATTTGATTGAGGTTTGTGCTTTTTTGCAACAGCAAACAAAATTATCTAACGCTCAACAAAGAAAGATTATAGAAATAAAACAGAAGCAACTCGATTTTTCTGATGTATTAGGGCAAGAGCAAGCCAAAAGAGTATTAGAAGTCGCAGCTACAGGCGCCCATAATTTATTGTAGTTGTGTCAATATCACTACCAAGTAAAAGTATTAAAATATTAGTGACTTAACAGGTAGATACTTTGGCTATTATAACCAAGAACATTAATTCCTCTTTTAAAAAAGCTTGATTTCTATGGATAAAACAAAAGGTAAATAACGCTTGTTTCCTGACAATTTACCCCCCACCTCCTAACAATTACACAGTGTTCTTTATATTCTCCTAACAATTACACAGTGTTCTTTGTATTCTCCTGATAATTCAGAATATCTAGATATATCTCTTTAGATAGATTTATTAGATAGATAAAGAAAAGAAATGGTTATTCAAGAATAACATTGTAAAAAGCTAAATATTTTTACAAGTAATTCTAGTTATTTATTAAAAGATTTTCTAATACTTGCTTCGCAAGCTTTTCTGATAAAAACAGGCTCGAAGTGCTGGTAATACTAATAGTTCGGTACAATTCTGGAAGCTTTTTCAGAAGTGAAAATCTTTGATTTTCTTGCGAAGCATATAAATAATTCTGTAGTGCTATTGATCTTTGATAGATTTGTTATACAACAATATTAAACAGAAGAGAAAAGCCAAATTTCTAATCAAACATAGATAATCCGCAAAATATATACACTTATTTCTTTTCTATAAATTTAACTGAAAGGAAATAATATAATGACGAAACTCTACACTCCAATAAATAATTACGAAGGTCTCTCATCTGAAACTTTAACAATCCCTACTTTTCAAATTCACAGTGCATTTTTCAGAAATGAATCTGTACAAAAAGAAGTAATTTTTTGCCCGATCAGAAACGAAAAAATTAGCTTTAATAACGTTCAAGCAAACATTAAACATGACTTGTTTATATTTAATCATCTACTTCAAAAACACCACCATTTGGCTCTTAAACATCATTCTAAAGAACTTATTGAAGTTAAATGTGAAGCTGGCTCAAGCATTGTAAAATCGTGCAAGGTCAAAGCTAACCATACTGTTAAAGAAATATCTGATGCATTAGAAGAGTTTGCTTTAAAACTGTCTGTAGATAAGAAAATAACTGTTAATAAGTACAAAGAACAACAGAAAACAGGAAGTTATACTTTCTCGATATTTGAAGAGATTCGTTATGATAATAAAACTAATACATTAAGTTATATGTTTAGTGAAGAGTTCTTAAGCTATTTAAATTTAGATGATAAATGTCTGACTATTATACAAATAAGCGATTTTAAAGACGTTAAAAGTAACAAAACAGGAGCTTCAATTTACTTACTTACTCAATCAATGTCTGGACTTGATAAAGACAAGTTTCTTAAAACAAAATATTTATCTGAAATCTTAGGAATTAAGAAAAATTGTAATCAACTCTTTAATAATGCATTTAAACTTTTATCTGAAAAAGTCTTTCGTGAAAGTGAAGCAGATAAAGCATTAAGAAAAACTAGAACTAAAGAAGAAAATAAACTACATGATCAAAATAAAGAAAAAATATTAGAGTTTAATAAAGAAGTAAAAATAAAAGTTGAAAATGGAAAATTCAAAGTATGGTCTAAATATGTAATCAAGAAAATTGCTAAAGCAGTTGTTGAGGTAAAAGAAAAAATTAAAACGTTTACACAAACAGAGATTCTAGCTAATAAAAAAGCATTTATAAAAAAAGGTGCTTTTGCAAAACTAATATCAGAGCTTAATGAAATGGATGCTATAGACAATTTAAAGGCAGATTTAAGCGATTTAACTTTACACAATGAGTACCCTGAAACTTATTTTGATTAACAGTTACTTTCTGTTTATCTCTTAAACTAATAGTCCTTTATATATACACAATTTAAACATTGCATTAAATATTAAAGTATTTTTAGTTAACTTGTTTCTATGCTTGGTTCGGCATTTTCAGAAAAAGTCAAGCGAATAATTCATTTATTATTTACATTTTCAATGGTTGTGGTAAAATATATATAAAGTAAATATTTAAATAATTTAAGGAAAAACAATATGAAAGCAACAAAATCATTAATTATATTATCAGCCGCATCATATCTTCTTGTTGAAGCAGGTAGACTAGATATTTTAGCAGGACTTGGATTGCTTGTAGCAACTGCATTTATTTTAAAAGTCGGAATTGATAAATTATCTTCATAAAAAAGACTACAAAAAAGTAGTCTCTATAAACTTATTTCAAACATTTATCAGGAAACCAAGTTTTAATCTTATACATTTCCTCTGCTCTTTTTTCGTCCGTTACATATTTAACTGTTAAGTTACCTTTATTATCTAAAGGCTTTCCTTTTTCGAAGTAACTCTTATAAACACCATCAACATATTCTTTTCTGTTCGATTTATTCATTTTCAACTCATAATCTACGTCAGAAACTTTAGTTAACTTAAACTCAATACCAGTTCTTGATCCTTTTTTACTACCTTTTTTTCTTTCTGATTCATTGTAAAAAGTATAAACACCACCTTTTTCAGTTAAATCAAAAATCCTAACTTTTTTACCAGATAGAGAAACCGTAAAAGTTACATCAGGACTAAAATAGAGACTGTCAAATTTAGGTGTATTTTCACCTTCGTATTTTAAATAAAGCCCGTTAATTTTGTTACTACCATACTTATTATGATACTGGTTGTATTTGTCTACGCAGTCATTTCTATACTTAGTTAAGTCTAAATCACTAACATCAGCTAGAGCTATATTAGTAAGAAGTAAAGAGACTGTTAAAGCGATAATTTTTTTCATATTATTTTCCTTTTATTTTTGTTTGAACTTGCTTGCTAGATTTTTAATTTGATCTGTTTTCCCCGTGATTCTGTCTGAATCTGTTTTTAACAATTCTTCTAAAAAATTATGGGTTTCAAAAAACATTTTAAAGAATGTGATTGCGGAGATTATGATTAGAATGATGATTGCGGATAAACTCATTAATAAAGCAATCTTGCTTACACTATCTAGAACTCCTATAGATTCCATAACCTTAATGCCTACAGTAGCAATCCCTGAACTGGCTAACATTGCACAGAAAAGTGAAGTGGGGATTAACACTATTGCAAAACAAATGTTTATCATTTCATCAAACAAAGATTCAACTTCTGTATTTACAAATACTGTAAATATAATTTTAAAAACAATAACGATAACAGCGATTAAAATTAATTTGATATAGATTACGAGCATATAAGCAATGACTATATTGCTTGAAATTTCGGGGTAAAACGAAAGAGCAATTGCTACAGTTCCATAAGTATTCATTAAAGGAAAAATACCAGCATCTATCTTTTTGGATTTAGCTTGGAATTCACCCAAAGCACCAGCAATTTTTATTGCACTACCAAGGGTAAACAGAGAAGTTCTGTTTTTATCTACGGCTCTAAAGGTATTTACATCTACTTTAAAGTTCTCTTTTTTTGTTGCATCAGTGTAATGACCGAGTAATTTTTTAGGATCAGTTAACCAGTCGAAATCGAGAAAAGTATCAGACAATAATGAATTGTTAATTTCAAAGAATAATTTGGAGTTTGAAGCTAAATATGAATAGAAATCAGCACTATTAGTAATTGCGCTAGAGTTTGTATTTTGAGTAGACTTAGAACCTACATTCAGATTTTTACTCGATGGTTTTATAAAATGTATTTTGTTGAGTTCAGAATCAATTCCTGAAGAGTAACCTGCACTATCGTAATTGACAGACATAAACTGCTTTATTTGATCAGCAGTATTCAGCATTAAATTATCATTGTTATTGTTATTGTTTTCTTTTCTGGCTTCATTAAGTTTATTTTTAATATATTTAATCGTTTCTATTGATAGAGCCGATTGAAAGTTAGTAACCGTTTCACGAAGCTTTGATTCGTAGACAGAAAGCAAAACGTCAGTAGAGCTTGCGTTAAAAGCACCATCAGAATAATTTCTACAATAAACTTCAAATTTTTCTTTATCAATTTTCAATGATTGATTACATATGATAGCCCTGTACTCATTAGCAAGTGTTGCAAGCTTAAGAGAGTATTCATCAATGATGTTAGCAACATTTTTATTTTCAGCCTTAGAATTAACCCTTCCGCAATTCACACTTACTGAATCATTTTTACTTGAACAATAATTAACAGCGAAAGGTAGGGGAAGCATATTTTCCCTACCTGCTAAAGAATGGGGCAATACTTTAATATATGTTTCTTCTATACAATCTAATTCTGGAACATCAGTAATTAATTCTAAATCTCTTTTGTTATATTCTGAAATAAGTTCTTGTTTGTATTTCATTGCACAGAATTGAGATGAGTAAATAGAACTAGATATTTCAGATATTTTATTTGAAAATTTAGAACTGTTTTCTTGAGTCGCAATATTGTTTATAGACTCAGATTGAGAGTTGATTCGATTAGTTGTTTCGAAATAAGTCAGCATCGTTACATTTAGATAGTTTAACGATTTCTCTAATGCATAAGTTGAATATCTATCGTTACCGATAATAATTACTAGAAAACTGATAACAGCAACTTTCATTGATTTTTGAGTTAAGAACTCTTTAAATTTATTATTCGAAGAGTTGTAATCCATCGCTTTATGAAGTGCATAAATAACAGAAAGAATTATTAAGATACTGATTAATGTATTACTGCTTGAAATAAATGATTTTGCAGCGCTGGGTATACTCACTGCAATACTATTATTTGTTTTTTGCTGTGTAGTGCCTTTCTCAGTCAGTTCAGAAATACAGTCTTTAGTTTCTTTAGTTGTTAAGTCTAAATTTTTATAATCAGTTACAACACAATCACCAATTTTCAAATCTTCGGCAGGTGCATTTGAATATGCATAAACGCTGAAAGTAATAAATATAAGTGCTAGTAATGTTTTCATAATAATTCCTTTAATATAATTACAGAATTATCATAATTTTCGTATAACTCAACAGAGGGGATTTTAGACATAAAAAAAAGACCGTTAATCAGGTCTTTAAATTATTTTAAGATACGAAATTTTACTCTATATTTTTGTCATTTTTAGCAACATCTTTATCTACGTTAAATGATTTAGTTGGAATCGGGTTAGAAGGTTTTTTTGAAATTTCTTCTTTTTTAGATTTTGCTGATCGTTTAGCTTTTTCTTTAACATTACTTACTTTATTTCTAGTAGTAGTTGTAACTTCTGCTCCTTTCATAACAACTGCTGTAAGTATCGCTGTATCTAAAACATCACTGCTTTGAGAGCTATTAGATTGAATATTAAATATGTCTTTACCTTTTGAATATAAAAATGGAATTATTTTTAAAGTAAGTACATATGTAGCGATAAGAAATATAAGAGCTTGTAAAATCCAAGTGAAAAGGGCTGAACCTGCATCTGTGGGTATAGTTACAACACCCATATCAAATAAGAATCCACCGATTATCGGATTTAAGTATAAGAATAACCAAATGTTGACTAAAACCAAAGGTGCGACTGTTGAATAAGAAATTGCTTTAAGGACCTTACCTGAATACTTAAAATCATTTAATTGATTAAACGATTCAATACTTTCTTCTACTGTTCCATCTTTAAAGGAAGAACCGTACCTCCATATGTTCGCAGCCATTTCGTAAGATCTTACAATGCAGTACACAGTTATATTAACTAATAAAAATAAGAGAACATAGAAAGGACTAATTACATCAATAAGCATCGGAGATAACGTAGCAGTAAATGTTGAGATAGTACCAACAACTCCAAAATCTATAGCAGGAGAAACAAATATTTCATTAAAACCATCAAGAAGACTAGCTGCACCACAAACAAATGCACCGCCAGCTTTCATAGCTACACCGAATACAGCACTTGCGCCACCTTCTGAAATATTACCGCTAGAACAAGCTGTTTCGCCAAGATCAATCAAACTTTTGTATGCGATCATCGTTGTTGTAAACGTAAACGCTTTATCGAAAGAGGCTTTGTTTAATTGTGCTAAACCTGTATAGCAACTACCATCTTCTCTTGTTACTGCACATTTTAAAGTTAATATTGATTCTAAATTACCTTTTGCTTCTGTTACTTGCCTGCTTTTTTCAGTGATATTATTTTCCTTAAGAATGTCGAAATACCATTTTAAATCGTAATACGGTAAGCCTTTACTGATTGCAATTTCTGCTTGTATTTGTGGAGTTAACAAATGTACATTTTTAGAATATTTTCCAAAATTATAATATAAGCTTGGAATGTCAGTATTGTATGATTGATGCTTCTGAACTCTATAAGTGTCGTTTGCAATTGAAAAAGCTTTAAGTATTTTTTGTTTTTCATTTACTAACATTGAATGAGCATCTACAGAGCTTGAAATTGTTGTATCTAATGAATTGAGAGTGTCTACAATCAAATCATAATTCATTTGCTGATTTGATAAGATTAAATTCATTCCCGCTACATCCATAGCTTTCAGCCACGTAACGATAGCCAACGTTCTGTTTTCAACTTCCTCTTCTATATCAAAACGATCTTCTGGATCAGCGGCTTCAGTTAAAATGTTATTTTTATATTTGTAACAGTGTAGAGGTGATACATTCGCAAAATGAAGAGAGTGTTTAGCTAATGAGTTCTTGTCTTGATCATTAAATTTTTCAGCGAAATCCTTACGAAATAAAAACTTTTCTTCTTGTCCGCCAGTATTCATACAATCTAATTCAAGAACTAACAAAGAGGTCTCACGAATGTATTGAGACAAGTAGAAATAACCATTCTTATAAACATTAGATGAAAACTCACTTTCTTCAATTTCTCTTCCATAAATTCGAGCATATTTATATTGCTGTAATTTAATCGTTTCTTTTGCTATATCATCAATTCTACTAATGCCATCAATTGCTCGATAATTGAAATTATCACCCATATTACTTTGAATTACTTTTACCAAACTTTTGAATGCGATAGTGGTTTTAGTATCAACCTCAACAGAGCCTTTCTTAGATTGCTTAACAGCCATTTCAGCAAAGTGTAACTCGTTTATTATTGACTCAGTATTTTGAGAAGCTGTATTTGTAATTTTTTCATTTTCTTCACCAACGATACCAGCCGCTTTATCAAACATTGCACTAAAACCTTGAGTAAAATTAAGCTCTTGTCCTAGGTCCGTATTCAACGTATTGCTTAACCAGTTTTTAGTTATTTGGGGAGTTCGTGAATGTACTGTAAGCGTTGCAGATGTTTTACCGAAATGATCTGTACAATTATAATTATTTGAATCACCGCCAGAACGAAGACTTGCTTCTGTTGTGATCCTATTAAAACTAAAGTTTGCAATACTTACACTTGATTCACTCGATACGTCAGCATAAGAAGACATTTTCTGACACTCACTCTCATAATCAGTATAAGTAGCAATACTTGGATTATTATCGTTACTCTTATCACCAAGCAGCGTTGCATCGATCTCTATACTAGAACCACGCTTACGAGTCATTTCATTTAAACTTGTTGATGCATCTATTACACCAGCATAAATCATTGACCTTGCGAGATACGCATTTGAATCATTAAAAGTTTGCGATAGTTCAGAGAAGTCAAAGTTAATAAACTCTTTTAAATCTTCAATCGGTGCGCCTTTGTGAGTCGTGTAATTCCATGAAGCGGTAGTTTCAATTGTTATATACAGAAGAATAAATGGTAAGTTAATAATAGCTAGAGATGATAATGCTTCTCTTAAAGTAGTTGTCGTACCTTCCAAAACCTTTCTTGCTTTAGTTGCTGCAAGTAAATTTGTCATGGTATACGCAGTTGATGGAATTCCGTAGATAAAAGCTAAAACTAAAAAGTAATAAGAAAAAATGTTTTCTTCATCTGCGTATTCAATTGTTCTATCTGTATCGTTACCCAATTCATCTAAACGTGTACGTTGTTTTCTATAATCATCTTTTGTTGCAAAGAAAGAGTTTGTTTCTAACCTTTCATCAGTTGGTTTTAAAAACTTACTACAAGCTTCTAAATCCATATTGTTTTTTAAATCAGCATCAGCCCAATTTCCATATTTAGCTCCGAATTGCTTGGCTGGGTAACAGTTTTTAATTTCTCCAGAATCATCAACAGCGAAAGTTGTAAATGAAAAAATTAACAACAATCCACTTAATAAATACTTCATTTTAATCTCCTTATTTCTAAATCTTCCTTATGTATCTAATAGAGCACATAAAAAGTGATTTTCAACACGAAGGGCTTAACCAGAAAAAAAATGCTTTTAGTTAAAGTAAAAGAAGTAAGGATAATTTTGAATTTACACGAAATAAAAAAGAGTGATTTAATAACTAATCAAAAGATAAAGGTAAATAACTGTTAACAAAAGGATACTAGTTACTTTGCAAGACTAAGGCATAGACCCCTAAAACAATATTACAAAGCCGTTCCGACTTTTCATATCTGTTTTATGTGTCCTATCCCTGAATAAATTAATATTAAATTAAAGCTTTTCACTTCGTTCTTGGCTTTCCTTTTATATTAGATTTACTCCCGCTGGTCGTTTTTTAGTTCGATTTCTGACTTCATTTTTACGGAATTTTAAGATTGATTTCTGATTTTTTTGAAGCTTGAAAGTGATGTTTTAGTATTAAAGTATTTTCAATAAACAACCAAAAAAATAGATTTTTAGATTGTTCTTTATGAAGCCTTTAAAACTTGAAGTTAATGGGGGCGATCTTGATTTAACTTAAAAAAGTGATTTGATAAAAATATTCATTAAGTAAATTTTAAAGGAGCTAAATTATGAATAACAAATTACCAAGTACATCAAGGATCGATAAAACGTTTAAAGCTAAAAATAAAAAATCTGTAGCGATACTGGATAATCAAAAACTAGCAGAAATGAAAGCTAGGTTTTCAGCACAAATAAACACATTAGAACAATCAGATATAAAAGCTAAAAAAGAAGTTTTTGAAGATATAGAAATAGTGATGGAGAAACGTTACAACGCATTTTTTAAGATATTAAACATCGTTAAAAAGCAAAACACAGAACATTTTTCAGAAGCTTTTTTTAATCAATTCTATGATGAATGTACAAATAGAATTTCACTTGAAAGCATAGAAATTGAAAATAAAAATAAGAGCCTTAATGCACCAATAAACGATTTAAAAAAAGATACTCTTGAAGCTTTATCTACAAAATTAATAACTAAAGAAAGCTTCCTTTTGTTGTCAGCAACATTCGGAAAAAGAAGAAACACAGCAGATAATAATTCGATTATAACCTTTGTTCAAAATCTTGATAGAAAAGCTACATCTAAAAAAGTAAATCAAGAGCAAGGCTAAGGAGATTATTATGAATGATGAACTAGAAAAGCCTAAAGAAATATTTTTTAGATACTACGCAGGAGATAACTTTGAAAACTTATTAAAGTGCCTCAAAAGTGAACTTGCCAATGGTAAAAGACAGAGACTCTTTGACCTTATTTTTGGTGAATCTCTAATTGAAGTTTTTAGTTCTGAATTACAAAACGTATCAAATCAATACAAGCTATTTCAGCCTAACAAGAGTCAGATTGAATTAAGTGATACATATTTCAATAGTCTTAAAGTGAAAGACAAAAGCCCCTCAGAACTCGATATAGAAACGTTAATAGATGTTCAAGATATGCTTAAAGAAGGTGAAAGTATTACAGAAGTAAATAAGCAATTTTTACCTTTGTACTTAAAGCTATTAGATGAATTACTAATTACATTCGACTTTGAATGTAGTTCACCTGAAATCACTGTTCAAGACAAGAACAGCCCGTTTATAAAGTCGTTATACAAACGTATAAATAAAGCTCTTAAACTCGATAAAAAGCCTGGGGGGAATCGTCTTCAACGTAAAGCTAAATGTTCAGAAAAAATTAAAGTTGAAGTGGCAGAATATAGTGAAGTATTAGAGACAATAAATATTAATTCTTTACTGCTTGAGCTTACAAAAACTAAAAGCAATATTAACTCTGATTCGAGTATAAGTTGTGAATTAAAAGAAAGAGCTAAACGTGAAATTCAAAGTTGTATCGAAGGAGTTTCATCAGTTTCATTTCGTAAAAAAACGAGCTTGAACTTTCTTGTTGATAAGCTGAAAAATATACAGATAAGATTGTATGGTTATAGTGATGAAAGAAAGAAATTGATCCAAGAGTTTATATTTAATATGTCAGAATTAAATAACTCAGTGAAAAAGTGTAACAGCATAAAATCTGATGATAAAAAATCTTCAAAAGACAAAGCGATTGCAATTATTTCTTTAAAAAAACAAGTTAAGGAAACCGCATTAAAACAGCATTCTTTGGTAGCTTTAATGAAAGCATTATAATATTTATACTGTTTTAATTTGACTTATATTTCTGCGATGATTAACTACTTATAGTGTTAGGTTATATGTTTGGCTTATCACTTTCTGTTAGTTATAAAAAAAACAATCGTTTGGCTTCGATTGTTTTTTTCGTTTTAAATAAAGATCAATGAAGAGGGGGCCTTTCATCTTTCCCTGTAGGTTGCGGTGTTAAATCTCTATCTGGAAGTGAGTCAGAATTCAAGTTTGCCTGTTCAAGTGCAAAATCAACTGCATTTCCAACAATCGAGTCCATTCCTCCTGAATTTGCAATTCTAACATTTCTTGCTGCTCCACCTGAAAGATCAGGCTTACCATCTCTTTTTAATTTATTACACCATCTGTCTTTCTTTTTCATAATATCACCTATAATTGTCGGTCATGAGTATCTGTTGTATGTCTCATGAGTTAAGAGTTTCCATCTCTGTTTATCGTTGGAAAGTAACCTGTATCTAGTGCCAACATTAAATACAAATTTGATACCAAATCTTGTCTTAATTTTTCTTGGATACCGCCTTCCCACTGTCGATGATAATAAGACTTCAGACGCTTTCCTTACTACATGGTTTGGAACACCTATTCCGAAGTCAATGTTGTCGTAAGGTTGCATTTTGATTCTCCTATATCATCTAAGGTCAGTGTATAGGTTGGCATATTTTTTTAACCCCCACTTTTGTTCGAGCCAGCTTCATTTGAATTTGAAGTAAAAGAAGTTCAAGATGATAGAGTGATTTAATCAAAGGGTTAGAACGTTATTATGTTGATTCCAAATACTGCTAAAATTGTTGATTTTGTGTTCGACTTGTTGGATCTAAAGCTTAGTGAGGCAAAAAAAGTTGCTATTGATAGTCGCACTGAGTTTCAGAGTCAAAACGAGTTATTTAAAGAAAAAAGCGTTCTCATAGCTTCTGCTTTGTCTTCTGATAATCCTGATATATGGCTATACATGGATCATACGATGGGGACACTTCTATCTTTAATGAAGGATCTTAACTTACTACTTGAACCTTTAGCGATGGACAAGTCTAGTCAACAGAAAAACAGAGCAATTTTTATTAGTTATTGGTGTATACCATATGTAATTTCAGCAATAGGAAAACTTGAAGGCAAAATTGAAGAAGAATCACCATTACTTACTATTAGAGCTTGGTTGATTGAGATCCTTCAAAGTAGTGATGATGTCAAAAGTGCTACAAAGTCTAAGAGTCGTGACGTTGAATCATTTATTCGCCAAAAATTGGCTCTACTGATTCCAAGAGGAGTAAGCGGAGATATAAAAAGCGATCTAGCTTCTAATAAGGGATGGAAGTCCATTTCCTATTGTGATGATAAAAATAAAAATCTTCTTGAAAAATTTCAAATTGATTTAGTTGAGCATGATAGATCTAAGTTGCTTCCCCAAATTAGATCTGTAGTTAAGGCTGGAGGTGTTTTAAGAAAAGCACTAAAAGATTCTACTTTTGATGAACTGGCTATTCCTGATGCCGATAAAGTTATACTTGGAATGGACGGTTTTCTCCTCTCATTTGAGCAGATGGAAGAAAATTTTAAAACAGGTAAAAAAACAAATTCTTCTGCTTCATTTATTAAAGTGTTTAACTATTTTGAAGCGAATTTAATAAAAGAAACCAAGCAGAAGAGACTAAAAGAAATTACTGCTATCAATAATTTAATTGAAGTTCTTCCTACAGTTGCAGCAGAAAATAGATTTGAATATATATTGTTGATATTACACGAATATATGGCTGATTTTGAAGGTTTTGATCCTGCTCTATTGCAAACAGTTATTAATAAAAGTAAAAATGTAGATGGCGATATCTACAAAATAATAATATCTAACGCTCATGAGCAAGCACGACAAGAGTTTATCAATTTTATTGATAAAATTGAAAGAAGTTCCGCTTCATCGACTCAATTATTGGTTCTGTCTTGTATCGTATTAGCGATTTCGTCAGTGGTGTTACAAACCGTACAACACAACAAAATGACGAAGCTCATAGCTATAATTCGGAACTGCTTGAGTTCTTCTGGAGATTTTGCTGTTTTACCACCATTTTCAACAGTTTTTGAGCGAAAGAGTAAGACCCTTATTGATTTCAACCGTTTTAATGAAGATAGTCAGCTCTTCGTCTATGCGATTAAAGTTTACAATAGGCTACTTATCGAGAAT
Source organism: Psychromonas algarum (assembly GCF_004376845.1). Classification (GTDB taxonomy): domain Bacteria; phylum Pseudomonadota; class Gammaproteobacteria; order Enterobacterales; family Psychromonadaceae; genus Psychromonas. The sequence continues at coordinate 155,279 of NZ_SNUW01000002.1, read as the reverse complement.
CTTTTGGTAAGTGATTTTACTAATAAACTTGTAATGCCACTTTGGCATATGGATTTTCAATTAGAAGAGTTTATCGACTCATATCATAACGGTAAGTTTGATAAGAAAAAGGCGAAAGTGCTAACTGCACCTAAACGATTTTGGAGAGTAGATCGATCATCTGCATATGAAGTGTTACGAGATATTGATTTTTACATAGATATATTTGGTGTGAAAATTGATGAAGAGAACGCTGCTGTACCACTTGGAGTTTTTAAATATCTTAGATTGCAAGATGAGATAAAAAAGAAGGCTCTTAAAATATTAAGTCCTAAAGAATATGAAAAAGATAATGCTTCACTGAAAAGAGCGGTTGAGGCAAGGAAGGCAGGTAAAAACTCTTATATCGGCTCTGATGGTTTACCTGTTTTCATTATTAAAAATAACCTTAAGGTGTAATAGTTCAGAGCAGAACTAAGAAATCTAAGTTAATCTTTGGGTTTTATTTTTTAATTTTTATCTTTTCAAAATCTTCCTTATTGCTAGTGCCGCATTAAGCAGACGAAAACAGTGGGTTATAATGTTGGGGTGAGAAACGTAATCTACTGTTTTAGTTCCGTTTAAGTTCCTTGTTGGCATTTTTCCGTTATTTGCGATTTTCGCTATTAGACCATGATGCAGTCGCATATTTACCTTCACCTTTAGGGAGATCTTTACGAGCAATTATCAGACTTTCAAAAGTAAAATCTTTGTTTATCTTTATAATTAGCAGCTTGTTAAAGTTACCTGCACGCTTAACTTTAACTTGGTCTTTATTTTTCTCAGGAGAGATGGTTTTTACCTCGATAAAATCATTGCCAAGTTTACCATCCGAACCTTTAGTATGCGGCTTGTGTCGCTTAATACCATATTCGATTTCAGCAAATAACTCACCTAACTCCCCCCAAATTTGTAAGTAACGATTAGTTAATGCATAGAAGGATTCTGCATTAACGACCAAACTTTCAAAAATGCTCACTAGCTCAGGATTGACCGAGAAATGTTCAGAAATATACTCGTCATCTATTACCTCCCAATCATCAGAAGAATACCCTAAAGCGTCTATATCAACTTCGGCTGGGTTATACCCGCAAGCAGCAGCATCCATTATTTGATCAGGGCTATACCCTTCATTGTGCATATCGTGTAGAAAATCCCAATCACTCATATTTACTCCATATGATTCAAATTAATGCTGATGCCTAACCGTGTAATTAAACAGAATTGTTCTGCACTTTTGGTAGATAGACAGAATCGACTAATTTAATAAAAAAGAATCACAACGATATCAAGGCGGGATTTTAAATCAACAACTTAAAAAATTAATTAAAATAATCGTGATGATGAAGAGATAAAAAATCCGTATTAACAACAAAAAATACTGACTGTAACGGGTAATGGCTAAAGTGGATTAGGTGATTTTTTTGAATTAAAAGATATTTCATAAGGAACTTTGTGGCCCATTGCGACCTAGAAACTTACAAAGTTGTGGACAACAATATTACTTAGTAGCAACAACTAAACATATCAATCAACAGCTCTTATATTTTTACTAGATTTAAGCCTCGTTCTGATTTCTTCTCCCTATAACCAAGAACGTAAGACATTCTATGTAATATCGTTATTGAAAAATGAACAGATTTTAATTTTTGCAAATCTGAAACTCGTGGTTGTTTCACCTTAAGTATCTCGCCAATTTCTTTTTGAGATAGCTCTCTTTCTTTACAAACAGAATTAATAAACTTCATCAAATCGATCTTCAACTTTTCTTCATAAATAATAGCATCTTTGTAAATATCTATTTTTCTAACTCCCATTTTTACACTCCTTGTTCAGTTATGAATTTATATTCTGCATAACGTTTTTTAGCTAGTTTATTGTATTCATTTCTATTTGATGATTGCCTTTGTTTGTAGCGTTTAAGTAGTTCATATTCATTAAATAGATGTTGTTCATAACAGTTATATTTAACGTCTATAAAGCAATCTTTATTGAACATATGACTAATAAAACATCGTGGTATTTTATTAAGCTTAAGCTCTTTTATCGTTGCTAATTTGATACCTAGTTTCTTTTCTAATCGTTGCCTGTTGTGTGCCATTTTTATTTCTCCTGTATTAATAACGTTTCCGTTATAAATATCTAATCATAAAAATTAAAATATTAAAGAAAGTAAAAAATAAAAAGTCATTACTTTAAGCAAAAACGTTGTTCTTACTGGTTTTGTTGATTTCAAAAAATTGTTATTTCTCTAAAAAGTGATAAGAAAATTAGTATAAAAAGGAGAATAATTATGATTTTTAATATTGATAGAATTGCATTCAGTTGGAATGACTTAATAAGCAATAACAAAAAAGATAATAAAGGCGCACTAACCAAAATACTGATGTATTTTTTTATTGATAAACACAGCAAAGAAGTTTCTTCAAAACGTGCTGATTTAGTTGGTTCAATAGATCCAAACTTGCCTGATCTAGGTGATTATTTGAGAGTAAAAGGTGAAAGAGTCAATATAGCCGAAACAAAAGGCACAGTACGTGATTATGCTAAAAAACAAATTCAGTTTATTAATAATAAATATACTAACAACAGTAATAAATTCAATTGCCTTAATGATGTAGGTGAGTGTTATGAAACTTCGGGGGAGAATGGGCTTTTCTTAAATCATATATACGCTTCTTACGCACCAGAAGACACGTATAAGCTTAAAGAAAAATGCAATAATGACATGAGCAAAGTTAAAGATTATATGCTTCAAAAAGCTAAAGAAGAGTACGCAGACTACATCAATTATTCTAAAAAAATTCAGAAAATAAAAGGTCCCAAAACAAAAGCTTCTGATATAGAAATGCTCGCTAACTTCCATATGCATGATAATTTCATTCATATTCATTGTATAAGTCATAGCTTCGATCCCGTATCGAAAAAATTCATCAATCCACCCAATCCAAACAAAGTTATTCAGCAAATCGCTATGGACTTTGAAAAGAAAAATGCTGATATTTTATTGCAAGGTGTAGCCGCTGGGTATGACAAATCCGAAGGTCTAAAATCAAGAATGGGGTTAATTGAAGAAATTAAACTAGATGGAAAAACTGATGAGCAAGCTATAGACCAATTAGAAGAGCTTAAAGGCACAATTGAAGAACTTGTATTAGACAATCGTTATAACTGTTCAGAGACAATTGCAGAGCTTAAAAAGCAAGATATTGAGCTTTACTATACAGTCGCAGATAAAGTGAAAATTAAAGCGTTTGGTAAAGAAATTGAACTGACACAAGATAGTTTTGGCGATGATAAATTTTCAAGAAAGTTAACGACTTTTGCCAAAGCAGGTAATCTCGAAGAAAGGCTTCCTTTTAAAGTAAATGAGCTTGAAAAAGTTTTAGCTAAAAATCTTGAAATGGTCAAAACCGAACTAGAAAAAGAGTTAAGAGCACTCCCAGCAAATAATCATAGCGAAGCGAAAAAAAGAGCGTTTTTACAATTTACAGAAGTTTGTAGAAAGTCGGGTGTGATGGTCGATATGAACAAGCAAAAGCATTTAAGTTATCACAAGATTTCATTGAATAAACGAGCCAATGAAAACAACGTATCTTCTCACAAATACAACTCTTCAAAGCTTCAAGATAGTACGTTAAAAGGTAAGCATCTTTATAGCTACTTTGATTTAGATGAACAAGCCATTTTAGATCATCAAACAAACTTACTACGCAGAATGCCAAAAACGATTAAATACAGAGATAGAGTGTTCTTAAATCTTAATTTATCAGATGTAAATTTACTTGAAGATGAAAGTTACTTTTTGAAGAGTATAGATAAGCTATTAAAAGACATTACAGGAATTCCCAACGACAAAGGACTTACTTATTTCAATAAGAAAGGCGAAGCTCTAATTGATTTTAAAGATCTTGGTAATGGTAAATCTGAAATAACTATTAGTAATTTAAGACCTAAACAATCAGCAATACTTTTAAAAGCAATGCTTCTTGAAGAAGTTAGATCTATGAAAGAGGGGGAAGTAATGATAATCACTCCAAGCTCCGACAAACAGAGCTTTGATGATTTAAGGCACTTACATATTCAACTACTATTTTCACCTGACAAAAACAGTCATAAAATTGCAGTCGATTATCCTGATATGAAATCAGATCCCGAATTAAATAAGCTTATTGAAATAGAACTTAAGAGTAAAATAAAACGTTTTAACAGTACATTTAAAACGTATGGTAAAGAGCCTAAAAAGAAGTTTAACTTCACTAAAGCCTATGGGATTGAACTACTCGACAATCCAAAATTAAAAGGACTGGATAGTCTCGTATCTGATAATTTAAATAAACAAATAGTAGAACTTGTTGCTAAAAAAGACGTAAAAGAAGTTCTATTTAACAATAAAGTTCCAGAAGTATTTTTAAATAAAAACAAAGATAAAATAATTGATATCTGTGATGGGATGAATCTCACAGCAGAGCAAAAGAAGAAAGTGATTAACTATCTTGAAAAGAATGTTCCACAAGAAAAAGAACTTACTGATAAAAGAAAAGTTAAGTTTGGTATTTAATAAATACTAGAGTTTTACATAGTTAATTAAAAGCACTACGTTTCAGGGAGATGAATAAACTTATTTATTTTGTTTCGCATTTCTAAATCCTTTATAGTAAATAAAATCGAATTAAAATGCTGAACTGATTTTCAATTCAATGGCTTATAGTGATTTTAGGGATTTAGCTGGGAGTTATCGGAAATGAGTAAGCTTTATATCATTGGGAATGGATTCGATTTACATCACGGTTTAGCTACAAATTATACTGATTTTGAGTATCATCTTAAAACCCATCATATTCAGCTACTCGATAACCTCAATAAATACTACTACATCCTAGAAAACGACCAAAATTTATGGTCTAAATTTGAAGAAAACTTAGCTAATCTCGATAAGGATGGTTTACTTGATTACTTAACGGAATATTTCGATGATAGAAGTGACAGAGGTCGAAATGCAATGGCTATTGAAACTGAAACTTACCTTGATTTATTAACTAATGGTTTACGCCGAGAGTTCAGTGAGTTTATTTTAAAAGCGGAAAACAAAGGAATTGAGAGAAGTAAACTAATTAAAATAGATATAGATGCAAAGTTTATTAGTTTTAATTACACAAAAACTTTAGAAAAGATTTATCTAATCCCTCGTGGTAATATCTTTTACATTCACGGTATTGCTAGTGAAAAAGAAGGGATAATTTTAGGTCACTCAACGAATCCTGAACTATTTAATGACGATAAGCCCGAACTGACCCCTCCCAAAGGAGCCTCTAAAGAGAACTTAGAGCTGTGGTATGAATATATGTCAGATCAACATAATCCAATATACGATGATTGTGTTAGAGAAGTTAATAGATATTTTTTATCCTCATTTAAAAATACAAAAAAAATAATTGAAGAGAACTCAGTGTATTTTGATGACCTATCAGATATTAAAGAAGTCTTTATTTATGGTCATTCAATGTCCTGCGTGGATATAGAGTATTTTAAGTATCTTGCTAGTACAGTAAAATTAAGTTGTCGTTGGTGTATTTCCTATTACGATGAAAATGAGAAAGAAGAGCTAGAATACACACTCGAATACTTAAATATCAGTTCAGAATTTTATCAGCTTGTTAAACTCACTGCTCTATAAAACTTGTAAATAACGGATTAATAAAAAATGAAGATTTTAGAGGATATATGGTCATCTATTGTAGGTAACGCAACAACAAGAGTTAGTGACCCAGTTATAGGAACATTTTTAACCTCTTGGGTTATTTGTAATTGGCATTATTTAGCGTTGCTTTTTTGGGGGGAAGGTAATGCCACCCAAAGAGTTAGTGCCTTCTATAAATACTGGTCTAGTAGCGAATTTTTTGCCTTTAACTCAATTTTTGTCATTCCTTTTATATTTACACTTTCTTACTTATTTATATTTCCTTGGTTTTCATTACTAGTGAAGTTTTTACAGAAGGCTGTAAATGATAAATTGCATGAACAAGCTGTTGCTATAGAGCTTATTAAAATTACTCAACAAGAGGAACTAAATAAAGCCAAATTGAAAGCTAACCCTGACAAGCAGTTTTTAGAACAAATCATACAGTTGGAAATTAATCGTAAGGAAGAAGTATCTAAACAAAGAAAACAAAGAACAATTCGGTTTACTGAAAAAGCGATAGAGGCTAAAGCTAAATCTGCTGAAGCAGAGAGTAATAAAAACATAGCAAAAAATGATGAGGAAAAAAAGAATAATCAAGCTGCACTAGAACGTCAACGATTTAATATTAGTAGCGCTGAATTCAGATCAACTATGGCTTCCCATCGTTTTCCGTCAGCATTTCTTTTTATATCATTAATTTCTGACAGTCTTAAGCAAGATGGCATTACTTTATCTGTATCGGCTTCTTGTGAAATAGTAGCTGCAATATTTGGTTATGATAATTTTAAGTCTTTATTGAGTGATGAAAAATTTAATAACGAGAATCTATCAAGTGTTAAGTATATTTATTACGATGATAATGATTTGGCTAAAAAACTTGAGGAAATAACTTGTGGAGAAAACTCTGATAATGAGGATTTGACTTCAGATATGTTATTTGATCATATAAGGATGGTCTTTGATGAACTACCATATGTGTTTACTAATATTGATGAGTTAGCTCAACTTAGTCTTGAGTTATGTGAAAACGATGCCTACAGCCTGCTTGAAGACGATGGTGCATCAGGTGCGATGGCAGAATCTGATACGATTTATGATGAAGTATATGTGGAGGAGATTGACTCTTCGAAATTTGATGGGAAATTTACCGCTTTTATCAATGCTTCTGCATCAGGATCTCATCGAAAAGAAAGTGATATTCCTGGGCGAGATATGACAATACAAGCGGAGATCGTTAGTTCTGTCTTGGTTGGTAAATATGCTCTAGGGGAGCTTGAGATTGAATCAGTTAATGGAGGTCTTGTTGATTATTGGGAGGATGAAGCTTAAAGTCGGTTCTTAATTAGTGATAAAAAGCTCAGATAAAGTATTTTGGTTGTGTCTACTACTTAAGAAATGAAAAGTTACACCAAATCTATAATTTTAGATTTTCCTCTATTGTTTAAATAAACACGGAATGTGTATGAAATTAAGTATAAATGATTTTGATTTCCTTGATAGTTTTGATGATCTAGGGGAGCACTACCTAGACTCTCATTATAAACACAAGATCAGTTTGTTTTCTCTAAAAATAAACGCTAACGATTTTGATTACCAGAACCTACAAGATAACCTATTAGAACCAATGGTTAATTTTTCGCTTTCTAGAGCTGTAAAGGCTGAATATGCAGATAAACCAGCGAAGTTGAGTAAAAAAGCGAGAGAGAAATTCATTGAATACGTGCGTAATAAAGGAGAGTTAGGGGAGTTAATTCTTTATAGTTTCTTAGAATCCCACTTAAATGCACCTAAAATCCTGTCGAAATTGGAGCTAAAAACCTCAACTAGTCACTATGTTAACGGTGCTGATGGTGTGCATTTTTTAAAGCTTCAAAATGGTGACTATCAGATTATATTTGGAGAATCAAAGACGGAGGTTGGCATAACCAGAGGGATCAGTAATGCATTTAAGTCGATATCTGAGTTTAAGGCAGGGGTGAATAATAAAGGTGCAAAAAAAAGCGGTTTACCCTATGAAAAGTCTTTAATTAGTGACCATTTAGCTAATGAAACATTTTCAGATGATGAAAAACAGTTTGTAAAATCAATTATATACCCTTCTCGAAAAGATAACTTTTATGTAGACGATGCTTTTGGCATTTTTATTGGCTATGAAATGAAGATCGAAGACAGTGATAAGACGTTACCTAACTCTGAATTTAGAGAGAAAATCAAAAAGAAAATAAAAGCGGAAGTTGAAGGTAAGTTCAGTCATATTTTGAAAAAAATAACTCAATATGATCTTTCTGGGCATAACTTTTACATTTATTTCCTACCTATTACAGATTTGAATAAAAATAGAAAACTCATTCAAAAAGGGATTACTCTATGAGTTTTTTTGAATCATTAGCAGAAGATTGTCTCCAAGATGAGTATTTTATCTATCTATTAAATAAAGCTGAATGTATTAATGCTAAAAGCTTTTTTTCTGTTGTTGTTGAACCACTTGATGAAAAAGAATATATAGACCTTCTTCGGTTTTCCGATATTTTATCTCGATCTAAAAAGTCTGAATCTTTAAATAAAGCATACAAAATAATAAGTGTATTAGTTGATACTTATAAAGAAGATCAATTATTTCTGACTTTTGCAAAATCCATTTTGATTAAAATGGGTAATTTTCCAGCTATAAAGTTTCTAGAAGACAATTATGATTTTGATTGTGAACTTCCTGTTGAACAATTTATGGCTAAAACAATAAAAGAAGATCTTCAGAAGATACCAAATAGTGAATTAACCTTTACTGACTCTCAATATGAGATATTTGAAAGGTTAAAGAATAGTAATCACTTTAGTTTTTCAGGGCCCACATCATTAGGTAAGTCATTTGTTATAAATTCATTTATACGATTTCTTATTACAGAACATAAAGCAACGGATAATTTGGTTATTTTGGTTCCTACAAGGGCTTTAATTAATCAGACTGTTAATCAATTAAAACGTGAATTCTTTGATGTCGATAATTATAAAATTTTAGCATACCCTAAAGTTCCTACTTCTTTTAAAACAGAAAATTCGAGGTTTATTTTTGTCTTTACACCAGAAAGGCTATTAGCTTATTTAGCTAATATGGATAACCCTAAGCTAGATTATCTTTTTGTTGATGAAGCTCATAAGATAATTTCAAAAAAGGACTCTCGCAGTCCTCTTTATTATCACGCTATATTACAAGCTGAGAAAAAGAGCGTTAAATTGTTTTTCGCCTCTCCTAATATCCCTAACCCTGAAGTTTTTTTGAATATTTTTGGTAAAAGTACAGATGAGAATTTAAGTATAAAAAACTCTCCCGTATCCCAGAGTAGATACTATATGGATTTTTTAGATGACAAGTGTATTTACTTTTCAGAAGATAAAAATGATGTTGATATTCCTGTCGATTTTCAAGGTAAAGGTTTTTTTCATTGGTTGAAAAAGTTATCTGGTAAAGACAAAAGCATTATTTATTGTAATTCAAAGAAAGATACAATTGATTTAGCCTTAAGCTTTTCAAAGGAGTTACCTTTTAATAAAGATAAAAGAATTGATGAGTTAATCTCTTCAATTAAAAATAATATTCACGAAGAATATTTTCTGATCGATTGTTTAAAAAAAGGTATCGGTTTCCATTTTGGGAATTTACCACAAGACATCCGAGAAAGAGTTGAGGAATTATTCTCCGAAAATGGTGGGATTGATTATTTATTTTGTACATCAACATTGCTTGAAGGGGTTAATTTACCAGCTAAAAATATATTTATCCTAAGTAATGCCATTGGGCTATCAAAATTCACAGATATTGATTTTTGGAATTTAGCTGGTCGTGCAGGGAGGATGACAAAAGAGTTATCTGGAAATATCATTTGTACAAGAATTGAAGATAAAAATAATAGGTGGAAAGAACCTGAAAAAGATTTAGATGTTGCTAGAAGTAAAAATATCAAACCTATTGACTCTATTTTAGTTAGTGGGAAAGGGAATTTTTATAAAAATCTTGAATCTTCAATAAATGAAGAGTCGTTCACTAAGAAATCGGCATCTAGTAATGAAAAAAGTATCTGGGATCATTATGCTAATATTGCTCAAATCCATGAGGTTTTAGGTTATGACTCCACATTAAGATCTAATTTTATTGAAAAAATAATAACAGCAAAAGACACTTTAAAAAGAAGTGCCTTGAAAAATTCAGTACCAGAAAAAATACTCTCATTTTCATCAATGATTAAACCTAAATATCAAAATCAAATATTATCAATAAATAACGATGAAAATTTTGTTTTGCTAGGTAATGATATTAGTTATGATTCTTGTCTTGAAGCGCTAACTGTACTTTATCATTTGTATGGGTGGGAGTTTGAAGAAGCTACGGGACGAAACCCAATGTGTCGTACAATAGATGTATTGAAGTATTATGCTGTTATTTTATCTAGTTGGATGGGGGCTACTCCATTGCACTTAATGGTAAAAAAATCACTTGATCATTATGAAAAGAAAGGGGTTATTTGGGATAACCATTTAAGAGTAAATGTATCATTTAATCGGAAGAACAAGCAAAATATAAATACTGTAATTAATGAATTAATATCCGACATTGATAATATACTCAGGTTTAAATTAAAGAATTACTTTGATAATTATTACCTTTTATTGCAAGAAAAGTATGGTAAAAATAACTCTGGGATTAATTGGGCTGATTTTCTTGAGTATGGAACCAGTGATCATCAAATGATTGAATTACAAAATGTTGGTTTTTCAAGGCATCTAGCTTCAATTCTTTTAGAACAATATCAAGAGTACCTTGAATTTGAAGGAGAGAATCTTTTGTTTATTGATACTGATAAAATTTCAGTGTTACTCAAAGAAAGACCTGTTGAATGCAGAGAGTTTGCAGAAGTTCTATCGTTGAAATAGTGATCTGTACTTATCGGTGAGTTAATCAGTGAAAGGTGACCATAAACTAGCTGGTACTTTAATCAATTGAGTGAGAGCGTTTAGAATAGACGGTTTAGCCTTATATTCTTCTAGGAAATACTAAGGCTAAAACTCTAGTGGTAGCAATGAACTTGAAGCTGTTAGATAAAGTCTGAGCTATTACAAATAAATGCTTCGCAAAGAAAAGAACCTTAAGTAAGGTTCTTTTTTTATTTTCTGAAATAGTGTTTATATATTCAAGATTATAAAAAACTACTCTGATATTCATAAAAACTTAATCCTGTTTCTAATACATCATTAATTATTTTACTACGATATTCAGGTTCATAAATTGCTAAACAAAACTCTTCAATTTCTGGTTTTAATTCGTGATTGTAATCAAACTCAATATTTCTAGAAACCATAACAGCTACTTCATTGAACGCTTCTAAAGACTCTGTAATTAAGAAAAAATCATCTTGGTTATGTTCTATCTTTTCACCAATTACACGCTCAAAATCACGCTTATTTGTCTAAGTTTTATATGTTCTCATAAGCTCTCCTTTAAGCTGCTTGATCTAAGTTCATCATATAAACACCTTGAGCCTTTACAGCATCAGAACGATCTTTATTGAGCATAAATACACAAGTTGGAATGCTTGTTTCTTCAAAGACTTTACTTGGTAAAGCAATCACAGCGTCTAATATTTTTTGGAATCTCATTGATTTTCTAAACTTCCGTGTAGAATCCTTAAATTGAACACCTCTAGGCAAAACTAAAAACGCTTTACCATCGTCAGTAAGTAGATCAATCGCTGATAGAATAAAAGCATATTCACAATCACCTTTGTTCGGAATACCATCTTTAAAACGACTTTGTGAACTGTTATTTTTAGCATATTCAAAACCATAATCTTTAAGTCCAAACGGAGGGTTTAACATCAAGTTATTTTTCTTTGCTTTACTCATTGATTCAAAGTTTTGAACCGATTCTTCTGATTTAAATATCACTTTTAAAGGTTCTTTCCAGTCAGAAATAACGTTGTTTTGAGTAACTAAAAGATCAAGTTTAAACACAATAGAACAGTGTAATAACCAATTTATGTAAATCTGGATAGTTGAGATTTTACTCATTTCATTATCTAAATCATTCAAGTGAATCTTAACCTCAATTCCAAAGCTAGAAGGACAGATTCTATTTTCAGCAATGAACATATCTTGATAAGTTTTGTGTAAAGTTACTAGCCCCATAATTCCAGTGCCACAGCTAAAATCTAACATTTCAGGGTTCATTCTTTTATCGGGTTGGCTCATTCTATTTAAACATTGAGCTAGTTCAAACGGAGTCATATATTGACCACGTTTCGCATCAAAACGCCCAATTTCAACACATACATCAGCTAGAATGTCGTAGAATGGATATTTAGAAACAAGCTCAAAATACGTTAAGTATTTCATTCTATCTATGTTATCTGATTTAATCATTTGATATAAATCTTCGACAAAATCAGAAAATGCCCTTTGAAGATGAACACCTTTTTTATCTGCGTCTTTTTGTAATTCATTTAGTAAATCTTTAATCATAAATCTCTCCTTACGCTGCATAATCAACTACTTTATTAGGAATCCAGTTCTCATCACTAAAAAGCATCATTGCTGCATTTACTGGAGTTCTATCATCGTTGATCTCATGAGCTAGAGCGAAATCATCATTTATCACTAAGCCACTACTAAGGTGAGTATCAATCTTGGTTTCAATGTATTCAGCAAGAACTTTATAAACATTTTGAATGTCTCCATCTGCATTTCTACATATATGGTTAATCAGATCATAATGAAAATGTTCATTGAGCAATCGTCTAGCGTAGTGCATCACCTCTACAAAATGTTCAGGCGTAGTTATAACAAAATACTTAAGGCGAGTTTCTTCTCCAAGAAGTCTTAAAATTTCAACGAACTCAATAGAATCATCTAGTTCAGGATTTAAAGCTTGTGGTTCTGTAATTGAAATATTTATCATCATAATTTTCTCTCTGAGTAGGTGAAACATCCGTTGTTTCAGTTAGGTCTTCCCCTTCTTCATTTAAAACTTTAGTTAAATAAAACTTCTGCTCCATCTTCGCCATAAAAATATATTCCATTTTTATAAAGACTTAGCTCCCATTTAGAACCGCACCCCCAACAGGTTCGTATCTCCCAACCTTCAAGAAGTTCTGCTTCATCAGGAGCGTCACGTCCATAATCATCAGAACCGCATTTACGACACTTTTCATTGTCATAATCTTTCGGCATCTCTTGCAGTTCATAAAGTTCATTTTCGTATATCGTTGTCATATTCTGCCTCTCTATTTGCGGCAACCTCCGTTGTTGCGATTAATCTTACCCACTTCGTTTTATTCATAACTATTTTAACTTTTTCTAATTTTTTCTATTAAATCTATATCTTCAAAATCAGCATCAATAATTTCTTCAAAAATATTTATACCCAATTCAGACTCAAAGAAATCTGTCGTTCTTTCACATTCGATAGATTCTAGTAACTCTGTATGATCTATGAGTTCGCAATCACTAGGAAGTAAATCAGAAATTGTGTATTTATTTTCAATTGTTTGTTTCTGTATATAATTGCTGATACAGCAATCAAAATTAGTATCTTGAGCTGCATGCCTGTATATCCAATAAAACTCCTTCACAGAAAGCCCTAATACATTCAAGTATTCAAGATCACATACATCTTGAATATCGCTAAATGCATATTGGTTTTTATCTAACGCAGTAAAAATATAAAAAGGTTCATAAATATCTAAATCTTCTGTGTCGATGGCGAAAATCTTTTCATTAAATAGTGACCACTCAGTTTGAAACAAAAACTTATCTATAATTAGAACACCACTTTTTTTTATAACCTTTTTTGAATCAAATATCACAACATCATTAAATTTATCCATAAGTTCAAAAACTTCAAAAACATCAAAAAAGTGAACTGATTCTTTTTCCAATACTTCTTTCTCAAGTACCTCTGACCACCCAGATAAAACTAGTGTGTTGTTTTTAATTGTGTAATAACTCATATTATTTCTCTCTCTATTTATGCAACCTCCGTTGTTGCGGTTAAGTCTTCCCCTCTTTTTAAATCTTTATGCTGCCTGTTTAAGTTCTTCATAAACTGGCTGTAATCGTTTCTGTGCAATTTCAAAATACTGCTCATCTACTTCAACACCTATTCCATTTCTTCCAAGATTTTGAGCTGCTACTAAAGTGCTTCCTGTGCCTAAAAATGGTTCGAAAACAACATCACCTTGTTTAGAGCTATTCCTGATTAGAATCTCTAATAGATCAACGGGCTTTTCGGTGGGGTGCGTTTTAGAACCAATGATGTTATTCACTTCCAGAACGTTCTTTGTTCCCATATTTGCTATGTTCTTTGCTTTGCCTTTCCGACACATGACAATGAACTCGCAGTTCTTCATGTAGTATTTGTTAGGAGTTGCATTGTTCTTCTTCCAGACAAGAACATTCTGAAGCTTGAAACCTGCTTTAATAGCTTCTGTCATAAGCTCGTTTAAGTTTCTGTCATTAACCATAAAATATGCGTGAGTTTGATTTTTCAAAACTCTAAATACTTCTGGCATCCAATCAGAAAACTTGATTTTGTTATGCTTAAATAACGAACCACTTCTGATAAACTCAACATTCGATTTATTGATCCATTTCGATTTAAGGTCATTAGCTGGAATGCCACGATTAAGCATTCCAGAAGGATTTTTAGAAGTATCTCCATTCACTTTGCAACCACCAGTGGCGATCTTGTATGGTGGATCAGTTACTACTAGATCAACACTTTCATCACTCATACTTTTCATTACTTTCAAAACATCATCATTTTGAATCTTGATACTTTCATCAATGACAAAATCACATGTTTTTACTTGTTTAGGTTTTACTTGAGCTTTATCCAGAAAAATATTATCTAAGAAATAATGAGGTTGAAGACCTTCAATATTAAAAATCAGAATCTCTGTTGGGATCGCAACTTCATCAAAAATATTCAATGGTAAAGTAATTGTTGATGTAATCTGACCATAGATATCTCGCATTTTTCTAAAGCGTTTACTCTTGATATCTTGGTTATTTCTAAGCGCACTTGGAGTAATAATTATTGTTGGTATGTCATAACCACACAGTTCAAAAATCTTGTCTAAAAACACTTCAGGATAAAGCTTTTTTGACGGATGCCCGTTGAAAGGTGGATTTACAATTACTAAATCAATATCACCTAAAGACTTATCAAACTTTTCAAAATCGCCTTGATAAAGTTCATCAGCTTGAACGCCATACTTACTTACATCTTCAACATCATTTCCAATGACATAAGCACCATTGGATTTAAGCTGTTTTGTAAGTGCGCCTTTACCAATCGCAGGATCGAATACCTTCAAAGAATCCCCTGATTTTTGTATATGCGGAATAATCATTCTATGTAAAAACTCTGTAATACATTCAGGTGTGTAAACGGTACTGTTCTTCTTGTTTTCGTGATTTTTATTGATGTGTTTCATTGGTTTTTCCTCTTTTAGTTAAATTTTGAGCGCAAAAATCCCTAGACCAATTTTTAAGCCTGAAAATAGTGCGTTAGGGTTTAGTTAAATAGTGTCTAAAAAGTACGTTGGTTTAATGTTATCGACATTAAAAACAAGTATTTCGCAGTGAATGAGTGTGCCGAATGAATCTTTCGGTAAACAAATAACAGAAGAAATTGGATTGTATACTTCTACAAATTTTCTGTATCTTTTTGAAGACTTTGAGCAGTTAAATCTCAAACCTTGGGGAGTAATAATTATTGTTGGTGTGTTATATCCACACGATTCAAATATCTTATCTAAGAATACTTCAGGGTATAACAGTTTATTGCCACAACCTGAGAAGGGAGGGTTTACTATTGCTAGATCAATACATTCTAATTTCATATTAAACGTTCTCATATCTAGGTTATATAATTCATCTGCTTGAACGTCATGCATACTTACATCTTGAATATCATTTCCGATAACGTAAGCACCATCAGACTTAAGTTTATTTGTAAGTGCTCCTTTCCCAATCGCAGGGTTAAAGACTTTTAAAGCACCTTTTGATTTATTCACTTTAGGAATAATATTTTGATATAGAAAATCAACAATAAAATCAGGTGTACAGATAATCTCGTTAGTATTTACTTTTTTTTCTACTTCATTTTTCATCGTTTTTTTCATATATTTCTCCTAAGCAGCCGCTTTAAATTGTTGTTGAATCATTCCAACTACGTTTGTTAACTCTTTAAATTTGCTCGATTTATCAGCTTCTTCTAGAGATTTCTTAACAAACGGTTGAGTAATTGAATTGATATTTGAATGACAGATTAGGTTTTTACGATTGCCACTAACTGCGGTTATATTGATAATTTTCGCTTGATTCTGGTTATGAATTAATTCGTTTAATTGAAGTTGAACAACAGCTACTTTTAATAATTTTTCGTCAGTATCATTTAAATAAATATCCATTTGTTGAGCTTCACTTCTCATGAAACCTGCAACATTAACTAAAACAAAAGAACCAGTGCCACAAGCATTGTTTTTATAAGTTTTAACATCTGTTTTTTCACGGTTATTAGCTTTTTTGAGTGCTGATAATTTTAATAGAGCAGCAGGTTTAACTAATTTTTTCTTATCAAAATTAACAGCCTTTGTAAGCACATTGTCTAGAATATTTACTTGTGAAGATTTAACTAAATCACTCGGTTCAAACTTCGTAACATTCATCAGAACTGCACCTAAAATATCTGTAAATGGTGATTCTTTAATTGCAATAATCATTAATCTTGCAAACTCAGAATGTTCTTCTTTAAGCTCGTTATATTTAATCTCATAACCCATCGTTAAGTTCATTTGATAAGTCATTTCAATGAAGTTATGAAAAACTTCTTTAGCTTTAATTTTCTTTTTCTTACTTGTTGCGATGATGTGTTTAATTATATTTTTCATTGTTATTCTCATAATTTGGGTGCAAAAATCCCTGAACTCTTTTTTAAGTTCAAAATTGATTTGTTTTTAAATTTTAAAAATTATTAAAAGTAGAAATTTTTAGGGGATTGCTAGAGATATAACTAATTTTCGAAGGTGTTTTTCGCAGAGTAAAGGTGATTTAATTCTGTTAAGAAATAGAAATTTTAGATGTGAGTAATCGACAATAAAATCAGAGGAGATTATATCGTTCTTAAAATTTGATAGGTTTTGTATAGTGTTTTTCATAACTTTTCTCCAAATGAATACCATTTGATGAAAATCAGTTACAGAAAAATAAGATCAGAGATTTATATATACAATATACAAACTATTGAGCATTAACTCAGTAGATAGATTTTCCCTTAAAAGAAGTATTATATTATTGGTTAGATCTGTATTGATTTTCAATACAACACTACTAAAGCTAAGTTAGCAGATCGATCAAACCCAAAAAATAATTAACAACATTATAATAATGGCTAAATCTGTAATGTAATTGCACTTTTTAAATTATCTCTAAATCAATTCCTCTTTGTGAAAACTAATAATCATCGTTATATGACAAGCGACTTAACGCTTGTCTGGTAGTCAATGTAAGAAAAGTTGAAGAGGCATTTTTGAAATGAGTCTAAAACTTTTGTTCATTTAACTTTACTGTAATTACAACTTTCCTTGTTGCACAGTATTTAACTTTCCAAACTGTCTTATTGATTTACAACATTCACTGTTTACAATTCGATATAGGTTGTCCATACCAATTATCGTTCCATTAGCTTACCATTCGACAATGCAACTTGTCAATAATTATTTTTTCTTTTTATTTTTTCTTTAACGATTTTAAGATTCTTAATTTTGCTATGAATTATGTTATCCATTTTCTGAGTGATGTAATTCACTTTTCCCTGTGTATTTTTATAGTTTGAATTCGATACTTTGAATACTGCTATTGTTTTAGATATTGCGTGATGATGATCTTTATTTTTTGATTCAGAAACCCTTATCGAATTTTCTACATTATGCATTTCTTCTAAAGTCATAATCTCTTCATCAATAATGCTCATCGCTATTTTCTGTATATGTTCTTCTAAATTACTAACTGCCATATTGTTTACCTCCTTTTTCATAGAAGAACATGCATTTATTTTTTTGCAAATCCACTAGTGCTTTTGAAATTATTTTTAATGATTTTAATAGAGAAATAATGCTTAAAGATGGGGGAAAAAAGGGTGTTGTAAACAGATATAAAAAATTCAATAAAATTAAAAAAACAATTTTTTTTTGACAGATTAAAGCTAGATGATATGACTGTAAGTGGCGGAAACACATAACTAACAAGGAAAATAAAATGAATACACAACAAAAAGGAAACTCAATATTAAAAGAGATTTACATAACTCTAAATACAATTGGACTTCTAAAATTAGCATTTGTAACAATATACATAGCTTATGTAATATCAATAACAGACCATAAGTTATTTCTGGCCTTTCATACAATGGCGTTAACAGTTATGTATTTGACACAATCGGCATCCAAACATTGTAAAAATATTTCAGTAGTTATTCGAACAATGATTGTTGTAACTTTTTTCGAACTGCTATACATCTGGTCATACTCTCCCAAAATAATGATTCCTGAAAGTGTAATGGAGTCAATTCTTATTGCTTTGCCTGTATTTAAATTTTGCGTTTTTATCTATGTTGTAACGTTGAATAGAATTGCTAATCAAGGAGAAGGGGATGTGCAAATCATATGAGGGAAAAATAAGAATGTTTTGTAAATGCACTAAAAATGAAACAGAACATTATGTTTATACAGAAACATCATGCGTTAGCGATTTAAACCAAACAACTAAATATTATTATGTTTGTACAGAATGTAGAAATGAGAATAATGATAAATGTAACGATTAAAGCGTACAGCGATAAAGCAAAAAGCACTTTTTAACGAGGTGTTTTTTATGGTGAAAACTTAATTAATTTAAGAAGTACATGGCTATCCAATAAATATTATAATACCGTTTAACTTTAAAGCTTATCATTGCAATTATTGAGCATATCAAAACGGATTTATAAAATGAAAAAACTCCAAATTTCACTGCTCTTCATACTATCACTCTGTTCTTCATCTTTAATCGCTGCAAATCAAACAATCGACTCATTTGGCAAAGCTAAAAAAACACTTGAAAGAGAAGTGTATCAAAATCACAGAATCACTTTATATTGTAATGCTGAATTTGATAGTAAAAAAATGGTAACTCCTCCTAAAGGGTTTCATACAGATAAGTACGTTAAACGGGCTAAAAAAATTGAGTGGGAACATGTTGTTCCTGCTGAAAATTTTGGTAGAACATTCGAAGAGTGGCGTAGTGGTAATAAGCTGTGCGTGAATAGTAAAGGTAAGAGCTTCAAAGGTCGTAAATGTGCAGAGAAAGTGAATAAAGAATATCGCTATATGCAATCCGATATGTTTAACCTTTACCCTGCAATTGGCGCTGTTAATGCATTAAGAAGTAATTATAACTTTACGATGTTACCTACTGAAAAAAGTGATTTCGGAAGCTGTAATATGAAAATATCAAACCGCAAAACCGAGCCACCAGAAGCAGCTAGAGGACGCATAGCACGAACTTATTTATACATGGAAGATACATATTCTCGTTACAAAATGAGTAAATCACAACGTCAATTGATGAATGCGTGGGACAAGATGTATCCTGTCGATCAATGGGAATGTGAAAGAGCTAAAAGAATTGCTGCCCTTCAAGGTAATACGAACAGTGTTGTTCAAAGTAGGTGTAAAGGTAATTAATATGATGTATATCTGCAAAGAATGTGTGGAAGTAGATGAGGTTCAAAAAGAGGTTGAAAGGCTTAATATAGGTCTAGAAGTATGCAATTACTGCAACTCTAAAAGTATTGTAGCTCCAAAAGATAGTGTTTTTTCATTTATCGAAAATAATTTTTTTGAAGCTATTATTTCTATTGATGAATGCAGTCAAAGGGAAAGCTCTTCGTTCTGGGGAGGAAGTGATGATTTATACGTAAAAGAGATCTGGGAAATCATACATGATCTTAGACTGAAGAATGAAACATTAGAAAGCGATTTGTCTAACTACTTATCAGAGCAATTAGATGTTGATGATAAGCTATTTACTCTAAATGATGGGACATTAGAGGATAATTTGTATCAAAATAAATGGCTTAGTTTCATTGATTCAATTTCACACGGGAAACGATTTTTTAACTTTGACGTTAGCCATTTTTTAGACGACTTGTTTTCTGTGATGCATGAAAACAATCACGTTAATGACAGTATATGTACTGTGTTAGAACCTAACGAGTCTTTATTTCGTGCTCGTATTGCAAATTCAAAAATGGAACGAGAGAGTATAATTAGTGATCCAGCAAGTCAATTAGGACCAGTACCAGATAAATTAGCGAGTGACCAAAGGATGACTCCAAGCGGCATATCTGCATTCTACGCATCATCTGATCGTGATACGTGCTTCAGCGAAGTTCGAGCAATTACAGGAGATTTGGTAATTTCAGGTGAATTTACTGTGAATAGACCATTAAAATTTTTAGATTTGCGTAAAGTAGAAACTTTAAGCAAAAAAGAACATCATCCTTTTGAACACGATTTTCTTAAAAAATCACACAAGAGCCAATTCTTAAAACGCCTGATGTTTCTTTTATCTAAGCCAGCTTCAAAAAGAAAAAACTCTAACTACCTAGAGACACAAGTTATATTTGAATATTTCAGGGTGAAGTTTGGCGGTGATATTTCAGGTTTAATTTTTTCATCTGTTCAAACAGGGCTGGATGGGTTGAATGTTGTATTATTCCCCGAAGAATCTAATGTTAATTCGTTTTCGTATAATAAAGAAAGAAAAATCATATTCAGAGAGAGCCATCATCAAGACGATAGTTTCTACTCATACTCATTAAAGTTTGTTGAAAAACTCCCAGTTCAAGAATCTGAAGCTAATTTATCATTTGTCCGTGATAGTTTAGAGTTACATTATATTGAAGCAGTGAAAACGATTGCAAGAAAACAACATATATTCGTGAACGATGATACCTATGATGATGTAGATTTCTAAAATATAAAGACTAATAGGGTTACAAACATAGTCCCTCTTATATTGTTATTTAGAAGGGTATAGAGCCACGAACAAAGTCGAGAGGACGTATATTTCGAGAATATCTTTATATGTAATCGACATATAGTACATCCCCCATTTGAACTTAGACTGTTCTGAACAGCAGTTTGTGGATATTTCTGGCGTAAAAAGAGGTGGGTAATGTGGTTGTATTTGTCCTTCATGTTCAACACTATTGATGGCAAGACAGGACTACTTTAATAGAAATTTTGTCCATTTTTTGCTAAAAACTGTATTTTTTCTGTTTTAAATGTTGGCTTAAAAAGAAGTATTTTAACTCATTATATGCACTACTTATTAGAAAAATAACTTATCAAAAATCAGAGTAACTTTTAAAAATAAATAATCATGATATTTAGATCCTTAAGCAATAAAAAGGAGAAAATATTATGGCTGTTAAAAATAAGAAGGCTCAAAAAAAATACCCGAAAAAGAAAACCACGTATGAAAAACTTTATGCATATATGAATGATTATTTTGACTCGATTGATGATCAGGACAATCAAATTGAACTGTCAGAAAATCAAGTTAAGGTAGGTCAATATAGAAAAGTAGTTGCAGGAGAACCAAGAAATTTCAAAGGTAAACCTTACAATGAATTTAATACTTTTATCTTAGCACTGACCCAAACAGGTAAAGATACTCTTATCCCCCAATACCACTCTTTGAAAGGTCTTGAGCTGTACTTTGACGATAAAGATGTAAGAAAGATTTTACCCGAAGCTTCTAAAGAACTTACTACGAGACAAATCCTAACTGGATTAAAAAAGAACGGGAATGTTTATCAAAAATACTCTTTATATAGTAAAAAAGTAGACGGTAAATACGTGAAGATGAAACCGAAAGATTACCTGAAAGAAACGGAAGGAATGACTTATGAAGAGAAGACAAAAGCAGGGTATTACGAAAAGAAAGTTAAAGCTTTTACTGCTGTTTATTCTATCGATCAAGTCTACGATCATTTACCAGAAGAATATAAGAAAAATAGTTACTACTGTCGTGAATTTGAAAGACTCAAAAATGTAAATATGAGTCCTGAAGAACATAATGAAGAAATATATAACCTCGCATTAGAAATTCAAAGATCCAACGATATTGAATATGAGACTGTTGAAAATCGTGCTCAGTCTGCATACAACTACGGCACTGATGGTATTAAATTAGCGAAATATGAGACTTACTATAATGCTGAATCCTACGCAGGAATTACTATTCACGAAACCACGCATTCAACAGGGCATCCGAGAAAACTTAACAGATTTAAGTATGCTTTAGATAGTAATGGTGATCAGGTAATGGGAACTTTTAAATCTAGAACTGATAAAGAATATTCTGAGGAGGAATGTACAGTAGAATTGCCAACCGCAGTTACAATGAATGTGCTTGGCATACAAAATACAAGCAACGCTCATAAAGGCTATTTCAAGGGCTGGTGGAACGAGATAAAAGATGATCCTAAAGCCTTAAAAAGAGTTTTTGATAATGGTTTAGAAGCAGGTAAATATGTATTAAATGACTTATATACATTAAGAGTCTCTGAAACACTTCAAAACAATGATTTGCTAGTTAAAGATGTTCAACTTAATGACAATGTACTAACTACTGTTTTTTCACTTGAAAAGAACCCTTCAAAGGCATTCACTGCAATAGTTGATTTAGACAATCCTGATTTAATTCAAATTCCAGAATCGGATATGAAAGTATTTAATGAAGTGATAAGCGATAAATCACCAATCAATGATAAAAACCGTGAAGAATTATCAGCTAAATTAAAGCTCGATTTACAGAAATATTCAAAAGCAAAAGTTGAAGTAAGTCGTGTTCAGCTTCAAGAGAAAGAGCTGGAACGTAAATTAGTTCAAGAAGAGGCTTTAGATAATCCAGAATTAGATAATAAAAAGAAAGGTCCCAGACCTTCACGAAACTCTATATAAATAAAATTATCTTTTGGACCACTTTAAAATAATGTAACCTATGTAACATAAAGCACATAATTAATATTACATAGGTTACTTATCATGGCGAAAGGTGAATCTGGACGTATAGTCCTAGAGGTCGATCCTGAATTAAAGAAAACACTTTATTCAATATTAGCAATGGAACAACAAACCCTTAAAGATTGGTTTATAGATAAAGCACAAAATCATATAGATGAGAAAAAGAGTGAGCTAATTAAAAGCTTTTCGAAGGTAAATGATGAAATTTAAAGCAGATCAAACCGATCAAAAACTAAGAGGCGGTTATTATACCCCACAAAATTTAGCTGATTATGTTACCAAATGGGTTTTGAGTAAAAGCCCTAAAAGTATCCTTGAGCCTAGCTGTGGCGATGGAGTATTTATTCAGGCATTAGGTAATAATGATTGTGATAAAAATATAGACTTGTCTTGCTTCGAGTTATTCGATACAGAAGCAAAAAAAGCTACAGAACGTTGTAACAATATTAAACTTAGAAATGCCTCTGTTACCGAAGGGGATTTTTTAGTTTGGGCTAATAAAGAAATGGCAAAAGAGAAACCATGCTTTGATGGTGTTCTAGGTAATCCCCCTTTTATTAGATATCAATTTCTTGAAAAAGATTTTCAGAAGCAAACGGAATTAGTTTTTAAGCAATTAGACTTAAAGTTTACTAAACACACAAATGCTTGGGTTCCATTCTTGTTATCTTCGTTAGCATTACTTAAAGATGGTGGAAGAATGGGGATGGTTATTCCATCAGAAATTTGCCATGTAATGCATGCTCAATCACTACGAAGTTATATTGGTGAAGTTTGTTCAAAGATAGTTATTATTGATCCTAAAGAAATTTGGTTCGAAGATACTCTTCAAGGTGCTGTAATAATATTAGCCGAAAAGAAGCAGAAAAAAGATCAAAAATCTGAAGGTGTAGGAATAGTAAACGTTAGTGGTTATGATTTTCTGAAACAAGACCCTAACGTATTATTTGACAATACAATAGGGATTAATGGCGAAACAGTCGTTGGTAAGTGGACTAAAGCGATTCTCGATGTAGATGAATTATCGCTGATTAATGATTTAATAAACCACAAAGATGTACATCAATTTAAAGATATAGCGAAAGTTGCAGTAGGTATTGTTACAGGAGCAAATAAATTCTTTCTTGTAGACAACAAAACTGTCAATCAATATGACCTACAGAGTTATGCTCACCCTATGTTTGGTAAAAGTCAGCATTGCCCTGGTATTTTGTATAATGATGAACAGCACAATGCTAATCAGGAGAGGGAATTACCAACAAATTTTCTGTACATAAAAGACAAGTTTGAAGATTTACCTGAACGTGTCAAAGCTTATATTGAACTAGGGAAGTCAGAAGAATACCATACACGTTATAAGTGTCGAATTCGAGAACCTTGGTACACAGTACCATCAGTTTACAATACCGAAATTGGAATGTTAAAGCGTTGCCATACTGCACCACGATTAATTTACAATCAAGTTGAAGCATACACAACTGATACTGCTTACCGTATTACTTCTACCTTTACTAGTGCAGAGAATCTAGTGTGTAGCTTTCTGAACCCATTAACGGCTATCACTGCCGAGTTAGAGGGGCGGTTTTATGGTGGTGGTGTTCTTGAATTAGTACCATCGGAAATTAACAAATTGTATATTCCAATCGTAGAGAATATTGAACATGAAGCCTGTAAAATTAATAAATTAATCAAGCAAGGTAATATTGAAGAAGTCATGAGGAAACAAGGAATAAATATCCTAACTAAACTTGGTTTTACTGAAAAGGATAATGAAAGTCTTCTTAAAATATGGAAGAAATTAAGAGATAGAAGGCAGCGTAACTTATAACTTGGCTTGAGCGCAACTCATTATCTGAGTTGCGCTACTACCGACTATTTAATTCTTTATAATGATTTATACAGGTCCTCTATTGATGGGATGTCTATATCAAGATCGCCTAGATTAAAAAGTTCTTTAATTAAACTTGCCATTTTTGTTTTAGACGCTTCAAATTGCCTTTCTAAAACTATCTTTTCACGAGCATCTGCTTTTAGTATTTTCGAATAGATAGAGTTTAGTTTCTTTTGTAAATTACTAATTGTTTTATGTTTGGAAGCTTCTCCAGCATTATCAAAATCAATTGTTGGAATTGGCATTCTAGTTTGCACTTTTGTACCACGGGCAACAAAACCCCCTCTAAATATTTCACCGTAAATTGAAGAAAACCATTCAAGGTACTTCGATGATAAAAGAGCTTGGATGTAGTAAATCGAATATTTGCAATTGTCGGGTATATTTATAATGCTATAACCTGCTGTACCACCCGATGAAACAAATGTTCGGCTATTATCTATTGAATACTTATAACCGTTAGATAAAACACCTACAATCAACTTTTGATCTACATCACAGTTTTCTAAGGCTTGGCTACGTCCATACCTATACCATTCATTAAGCCCTGTTGGATCGGGTTTAATAGACCGTTTTTTAGTATCAAGGTTATCTTTTACAACGTGTAAGAATTTGAATATTTCGGGATAATCAGCTTTAAGGGCATCATATTCAATGAATTTTATTTTTCCATCAACCTGTCTATATGGGTAAAGAACAAAAGTATTTGGCTCAACATCTTTATAGGTGTAGAAATGGTCTTGTCCTGAACGGTTAGTCTCAAAGTAAGGTCTAGTTAATTCCTTTTCTACATGGTATTCCTTTCCATCATACTCAAAAAAGATATAGTTTTTATCGCTTTTAATTTCTTTGTGTATGTAGTATTTATTAGCACTTGTTTGAATACCATTAGCGATTGCATCTTTACCTAAGACTTCACTTAAAGGTTTTGAATTAAGAAGCATTTTTTTCAAAATATCATTGGTTTTCTTCTCTAAAATCCAAGTGTCTGAATCAAGATTCTTTGTTTCATATACACTGGATAAAATTGATTTATCTTCACGAGTTAACCACTTTTTAAAGTCTTTAACTTCGTAAAAAGAAAAACTTTTCTGCTGGGATTTTTTTAAGAATAATAGACAGGTGTAAGTTGTTTTGTCTTTGAATACTTGATGAGAGCCAAAGGCGACTAATTTAGATAAATATTTATTATCAGTGAGTAGCTTCCTTAAGTTTTTTCCTGCGCCCACTTTAGTAAATTTGGACGGGAGTATATAACCTAGAAGGCCACCTTCATTTAAAACTTGCATAGAACGTTCAACAAACAGGAAGTATTTATCGAATTGCTTGAAAGCTGATTTGTATTTCTTTTTATAGATAGTTAATTCAGTTGATGTAAGTTGCTTCATATGTTCAGTCGCCATATATGGCGGATTTCCCACAATAACATCAAACTTATAATTTTGAAGATCGAAAGGATTAATTGATAAAAGATCTTTTTGATCTACTTTATCATCATAATCAATCAAGCTATTTCCAAATAAAATATTACTTTCTATATTAGGTAAAATCGGTGTTTCTGTGCCAATTGTGTCTTTCGATTCACCTTCAAGTAGTTTCAATAACAGGCCGAATGAACAGGCTTTAGTGGCATTATAATCTTTATCTATTCCATAAATACATTTACATAGTATTTGCTTTTTAACGGATAATTTTAGTTTAAAAGTATGTTCTGTTAATTGTTGAAGCTTGGTTTCATCATGTTTTAGATAATAATCTATTAGAATATCTTGTAGCGTTTGAAATACCTCAACAATGAATGCACCAGAACCACAAGCGATATCGGCAAACTTTGAATTGAAAATTTGTTGATCTGACTTGTTTTTACAAAATTCAGTGACTGTATTTCGTATAATATCTTTAACTACGTGGTTTGGAGTGGTTACAACGTCTCTATCTAGATGTTCTGCTTTGGGTTGGATTTCAACATCACCATTATCTGTTATGCGGATTCTTTCACTTAAAAACACCTCATAAATATTACCAAGTATATCGGAAGAAAAAACAGAAAAAGAATAGGTACTTTGTGGAAAATAAAGCTGTTCAATGATTGTCCAAATAGATGATTCGGTATTGCTAATTAGCTCTTCTATGTATTCTAAAGAGAACAGCCCTGAGTTATATTTTTTATCTGCTTGTTTAAGTTTAGATACTAAAGACTTATAGTCTTTTGCTTCTGCATAGTGGTGAAGGGTTTCATATTCTTCTAAGTCTCTATCTTCACATACTCGTAGAAAAACAATGCTATTAATATAATTTTGAGTTAAGTCGTTTAGTTTCTCTTCGTTAAGCTCACTTTTAATAGAAAGGAATTCTGTAGCTAGTAGCAATCGCCATTCATTTATTTGTTTAAGAAATAAATCATCAACACTAAATTTTAGTATCTTATTTTCAATACTAGACCACTCAGAATCAAACTGACCAGAGTAAACACTCTCTCGACCTATCAGTTTTTTTATTTCATCTAAGTTATTAATTAAATCAGTATAGTGATATAGCTTTATTCTTGAATTAGAAACTTGGTCGTTTTCGTCTACTTGGTTTGAGCAATCATATATAGCGGTATACTCAAAGTTTGAAAGAACTGAAACTTTTAGTTTAGCAGTAAAGCCGTAACGCCTTACTTGTTTTGCAGGTTCATTATCTGTGGACACATCAACACTTGGCTTTTTCGCTTCAACAAAGAACTTTCTGTCTGAGTATAATCTAAAGGTATAGTCAGGCTTTTTGGTATTTGCACCTGCTTTGGCTTTTAGTCCTTCTTCGACTAAAACTTCACGTTCGTTTGTTGGTTTACCTTTAGCATTTGTAATATCCCACCCTAAGATAGAAAAGAACTGATCTAAAAAGTCTGTTCGAAGCTGTGTTTCATTGTATTTTTTTGACTGGTAGTATGCAGAATCATTATTATATTTATCTACTAGCAGTTGTAATTGTAATTTCTCTTCCATCAAGTTATTTCACCTACGATAGTATTTAAATATTTATTTTTTATAGCCGTATTTTGTAATTCTCAAAATCGGTCCTTTATTGGCCAAATTATCGCATAGTGGGTATAACTAACCAATACATTAGTTCTGATAAGATCTTGATATTAATACACAGATCAATTGAAGTGGATTGATGTAAATGAGTTAGATGCTTAGAATCAAAGCTTATTTTTCTTTTTAGATGGTTTTGGCTGTGATTCGCTTTTAGATTTAAAGGTGTCTTCAACAACATTATGTTTAAAGTACAAATCAAAGTATTTACTGAATAAAAACATAAACAACTGATGTAAGTGGTTATCATAATTAATAGAATAATTATCGACTATCATATCCCTATTAATTCCTTTTTCATTATAAAACTGGTTAATAGACTTTCTGATTAATCCTATGTTTTTATCAAATCCCATAGCATTTTTACTACATTCATTTTGATAGTTATAAAATGATAAACCCTCCATACCTTTAAGCACTTCAATAACAAATTTATCGGCTGAATAATTAAAGTTATATTTTTCAAAAAAGCTTTCATAAACAACATCAAGAAAAATAGGCTTAACACCAATTTTAGTTTGATCCTCTCCATCTTCATCACTATCTGTCTCAGGGATTCTTATTGTCATAAGATTTAGCAATGCAGTATCAATTTTAAACGGCTTAACACTGTAGGATTTTTTACAGAACTTATTCAATAAAAACATTACACAAACATTCATTTTATAATCGTCAAAATGATCAATCACACCATCGTTTGTTTTGACTGTTATATCTTCATTTTTAAACTTTTTAAAACCTGTTATGTAATCAATATGGCAATGAGATTCAAGTACAAATAAGAAAGCTTCATCACAGCGAAATTTAAACATAATCGGAAACTTTGAGTTCTTTGATATTTCAAAAAGTAAGGCTGGGTTCTTTTTCTTTTTATTACTTAAAGTCTGTTTTGATTGTTGTCGCTTTTCTATATTTTCATCAAATACATCACACATATCACGTTCACAATCTAAATCTATATCCTTAGCATAATCTGACTCTGAAACATCTTCTTCATAACTAACAGAAGGGAATTTTTCACATAAATACTTGAATATTTCTCTTACAGATTTTAGATCTTTTCCTCTTTTCGCTGGTGCTGGCTCATTCATAATAACGGCAGGAAACATCGTTAGTATTATAGTATTTGTTGCAATTCTCTTTTGAATTTTAATTCCGTTTAAATCAATTACAACATCTATCCCTAATCCAACTTTCTTTTGATTATCAATGTAATGTTTTTTGAACTCGTCTAAAGCTTGAATTACTTTTGGTGGGGTATTTTTATTCATGTTGTTATCCTTTTCCATACTAATCATTTATCATGATTTTCATATAGATCAAAATATTAGAGAGATATTTTAATACTTGTTATTCAGTATTTAAAATTGAATTAGTGAATCTGGAATTGATATTTAAGCCTGAATAAAGGGGTTTTAATAATGCAGTGGATATCCAAGCGGATATACAAAAGATATCCATTTGGATATTCATTATTGTAATTTTCAGAAGGTGATATTGTATAAATTAATTTGTATGTTTTATTAGTATTAAGGATTAACAATTAAAAAAGGAATCGTTATGAATGATACAAAAGAAACAACATACATAAATAAAATACATGATTTGAATAAGTATGAGAGTCAGTATGATTTAATTCAAAGACTTCAATTATTAGAATTAGAGCCTGAAATAGTTCTACCACTTTTAATAAAAAGTAAGGAATTTCAAACCCAAATTGCAAAGCTTGAAATCTTATTAAATAAAAATAAGAAAAAGAAAACACTCGTAGAGCTTAATGAAATTTATATTAAAAGCATTGAAAATTATGAACAGATTAAATCTATGTATTTAGATTTAAAAGTTGTTAAATACATTTCTGAATTGAATGAAGCTAGATTTGAATCAATAATTAACCGAATTGATAAGCACAAATCTGCAACAATTTTATACAAAGAAAATCTTGTATTAATTCTTAAATGTTTAGAGAGACAGCAACAGCTTAAAGATAAATTTAGTAAAGAATTAGAAAGGGTGGGTTTAACATTCAAGCTTTTCCAAATGCTTGTTTTATCACTATCAAAAAATGACAAAGAGCTTTATCAAAGAGTATATGAGACTGTAAATAATGACTTTGAAGTTCTTAATATAGATAAGAATGCAAGTTTAGAATTAACCGCTTTAAACTGCGTCAGAGGACGTAGAACGATAACAAATACTCACGAATCATTTGATAAATTTCATTCAGTTATAAATCATCCAGAAATCTTTATCTTTCAATGCTTACTTTCAACAGCATTAAATTAGCGCTGATGAGCTAGTACAGTTAATTTTATTTGTATTTAAACGCCTACCTACTTTCATTATTAATATTAAACTTAAAAAGAGCCGAGGCTCTTTTTTATGGTCTATTTATTTAGGTCTGCTTGATAAACGACTCGCTTTAGTATTTTTATTCGTATGCTTTGGCTCTTCATTTTCACTTGTTTTAATAGCTGATTTACATTCATTTTTTAGTTCGGCTAATAAACTATTTTTTTGAATATCCATTTGCTCAGAAGCTGTTTTCTTTTTTTCTGGTGTAGGTTTTAAAGAAGAGTTTTCAGGTTCAATTTTTATTGAATCGTTTTTCAATACATTATCTACGTCATCATCTAGATCTAATGAGCTATCAGCTTCAAGCTTATCTTCATCAAAATCTAACTCAATTTCATCTACATTTAAGCTTAAATCGTTAGTCTTTTTCTCACTTATATTTGAGTCTAATTCGTCAATAATATCTTTATTAAACTGTTTCTGGCTTTTATTAAGAGTTGGTATCTCTTCTGAATCCAATTCATAAGCATTATCATCACCGAAATTTGCAATATCATTATCAGTTAGTTCATCTGATGGTTTTGTTTGATCTTGCTTATTGCCTTCATCATCATTTTTAGCAGTTTTATCTTTTTTATTATCTAAACCTAGCTCAACATTATTTTTATTCTTAAGACGTTCAAGCATTTCTTTCACGCTATCATCAACATCTTTACCAATCGTAATTTCGTTTAAATCAAATAAGTCTTTCTCTTGAATCAGCAATAAAGCTTGTTCAAGATTTTCTAAACTACCTTCAACAATTGGAAAATTACTAATATGCTTAACTTTTACATCTGATAAACTTTTAGCAAAAACTAAAGGGCTAGAGTGAGGGCTACAGCTTGTACTTTTGACTCCATCTTTATTAAAACCTAATGTATAGTTTTCAACTTTAATTGCAGTTTTACCCTCTAAAAAGTAAACGTTACCTTTCTTTTCAAAGCTTTTAAACATTTCATCTTTTGTGTCTTTTAAGTATTTTTCACGATCTAAAGATACTTTTAATTCTTCTTCGAGTTCTTCTTTTGATTTTGCCAATATTTTTTTAGCATTTGGTTTTTGTGGTTCAGGTGGAAGAATCTCAGTTGATATATTTTCAACTTCTTCTTTATCAGAACCAAATTTAACATCATCCACAACAGGTTCTTCATTTAGCTGTTTATCTAAATTTTGAGCTGTATTTGTTAGTTCTTCTGTGTCTGCTAAATCCTTTTTTTCGTCACTCATAATATTCTCCTTTCTTATGGCGTATATAATATGAATATCATTTTTTATAGATATTTGAAGAGTGAGTATATAAATAAATTTATAGACAATTTTAAGGTGGTTATAAAATGTATTAGTTAAAAGAAATTAGAGAGTTGGGCGAGTCAAAATTATTTTATTTCTGAAAGTATAATTAATTTTAAAGGTTTGGTTATTTACACTTTTTAGCCATTCGCTAGACTTAACCATCTTTTTATTAAGTTTATAGTTATTATAGTTATGTTTAAAAGTAATAGATAAACTAGTGAGTTTATTTAACTGAAAATACTGAGAACGAATGCTGATTCCAATTTTTTCAAAGAGTATTTTATTTTGCTTTTCTGTTAATTTATTTTCTTCAAAATTAGAAATCATTTCATAAAATTTACTTGGTCTTAACGAAGATAATGTAGTTGTGGTTAAGTCAGAAAGATAAGTTTTACCGTTTGCTCCAACACCAATAACTATGTGTGAATATTTAGTTAAAATTGGATTGAATAGGGTCCTTAACCCGTTACTGTATTCAAGAATAAGACTGAAATTGTCAGGTTCTCCTGTACCAGAAAACAAGCTATTATGGAGAGTAATAGTATCTTTATCAGTGTCAGAAAAAATCCCAGTTTTTTCTCCAACCAACTTAAATTGATACAGCGAAGATTTAGTTAATCCTGGGATTAATAATTTCAATTCTTTAATAGAAATTATCCAATCTTTTACTAGTCCTGCTTTTATGACAGTACATAATTGCTCTGAAAAAATAGGTCTAGCTAGTGGCTTTAACTTTGTTATTGTATGTATGTAATTGTATAAATCTTGATTATCTGTTTTTACTGTAATTGTATTATTCATGATATTTCTCCCTTCAATTTAAATATCATCTAAAGAATAAATGTAAAGTTTAGAGGGGGAAATTAAGGCTTTGTTATTGAAATAGTAGCCTTTTTAATATTTCTTTTAAAAATTATTGTTCATAGGTTTCACCCGACTTTAAGAACTGATCAAACACTGTATCGTTAACATATAAGAATGTACCTACAGAACCTTTTAAAATAACAAAGCTTGAGACAATGTAAGCGCAGTACATAAAAATATTTGTAATTACATCGTTAAAAGAATTTATACTTTCAATGATTTCATAAGTGTAATCAATGTGCATAGCTAGTAATAAATCTACAGTAGTACCACAGTTCAAAGTTACATACCCAACAACAATTATCTTAAGTATTCTTGCTACAAATTCTCGACCTATTTTTTCTAAACCAGTAGAACCATGATTTCTAACAGCAACAAATAAACTTGCTGGTAATACAGCAATAAATATTAATAGAAGATAAAAGTCTTTAAGGATTCGTAGAGTTAATTGAAATTTAATACCGATCACTAAATAATAACCGAGATAACCAACTACTAGAAAAATAGTAGCGACAGGCGCTAATGCCTGTAATAGCTGTGAACCAAAACTTGTTAGTATAAGTATTGTAACAATGACATTACTAACAGTTGCATCAGGCGTGTAATTAGAGCCTTTAAACGAGTTATTAACAGTCAGAGGTGCGACAAGCTTTGTAATGTTTTTGGCTGTCTTAGAAGTAAGCTTTTTAGCTTGTCCTGCGACAAAAGCATTAGAATTATTTAAAGAACTATTAAATGTATTAGCCGCTTTAATAAGCCAGCCAATTTTAATTAATTCACTACTTAAGTCAGTAAACTCTTTGCTCTCACTATTACACTTATAACCATTCTTGATCATTCTTGCATATTTAAAACAGGTTTTAACCCTGTAAATAGGGTCTACCAAAGATCTACTTAGTGTTGAATTTACAACCTCTTCTGGTGTAGGAATCGTGATTTTATTCAAATCAATAAGCGATTCAAGAGGTATAATATTTCCTCGATGATCGTTATCATGATTTTTGATTTTTACATTGAAAACTACATTTCCACTCGAATTATCATTAAAATATGGGATTGGGATAAATTGCTGTTTGAATGTTCTGGATTCGAAAAGCAGAGAAGTATAATCAAAGTAACTTGAAAACACGTTGTTTATTGATTTTACTAACGGGGATAGTAATCCAAGCCCTTTGTAAATTTCATTATTCGATCTTGATGTAATTTGAACTGCTTCAATACACGCTAAATATCCTGATTCAGTACATATTGAAGTAGTAAATGAGAGTAGTTCATTGTAAAAAAGTTCAGTGTTTTGAACACCAAACGGCATTACATTTCTATTATTTAAAGCATTGCTTGAGTACACATCAACAGCATCATAATACTTGTTACTATATTGAGACTCTAAAAATGTTTTAGAAGCACACATACTTGATATTTTTAAATACATATTAAAATCAAATAACCCTGTACCTGCTAAATCAATATCATAAATTCCTTCGCAATACTCATTTACTGGTTTAGAGAAAAGCTCTTCTTTATTCAGTATATTTTCTGAATCTGTAAAATCACTGGACTTAAAATTTTCGAAAACCTCTTTGTAGTTAGAAACGTTTTTATTAACCTTTTCTGCATGTAAAAACAAAGCTTTAATATAGTCTTCAACCATCTTTTTTTCTTTAGCTAAAAGATCGATACGAAGCTTATGAGCATATCCATTTAATATAGGATTGCTTTGTATTGCTATTGTGTTACTCGCACCACCTAGAAAAAATGTAGCTAGATACTCACCATCTTTAAAGATAACGTTTAAGTTATAATCATCACTATCGTCAGGTCTGTTTTGATGAAGTAAATACACTTTTAATACTTTAAGAAAGTCGGATTCAAACTCATACGGATCAGCTAATTGAATAGAAGAAATATCTACAAGCTGATTTTGATTTGATTCTAATTCCTTTTCTAAATCATCGAATGTTTTACCAAGAACTTCAAAAGCAAAATATTGATAAAATGCAACAGACACTTTGTAACCATCATCATTTTCCACTTCAAATTTAGATTCTTTGGCGAAGCTCAATAGTAGTAAAGCTAAAAGAATTACTTTATCTCTTGATTCAGCTTTAACTTTATTTTGCATAGATTGCATAAGGCATTCAGAGACAGAGAATAAAAAAATGAAATACAGAATATATTTTACGACTGAAAACACATTAGAAATGAGATTGAAATAATGTGTTGAAACATCGTTTGATAAATATGAATGAGGACTAATACCAGTATTATTTGAAGCTGGCATAATGACATGTAACATTTCAGTTAATACAGAGTTACTAGCTGTCTCTGGTAAATTGGAATCTGCGAATGAGAAAGATACATTGATAATTACAAAAAAAAGCATACCAAAAAAATAAAAAATTCCTTTATCTTTCAGTTTGAAAGAAGATAGAAAGATCTCTTTTGCTGAATCAATTTCGTGTAAAAATATTTTTTTTGCTAACGGCCCATTTTCCATAATAAATCCTTTTGATAATTACAGATTTATCATAATTTTCGTATAACTCAACAGAAGGGATTTCAGGCATGAAAAAAAGACTGTAATCATCAGCCTTTTAAAAATTATATCTTTGAATAATTATTAGGTTTTCTATGTAGATTGTTGTTTTTGTTTTTTTATATCATCAAGTTTGGATATCACAGTTGCGCCCGTTGCAACTTTAGCTAGCGATTTTACTGACTCTAAATCTTGAGAAGTTTTTGTAAATGTTCCTTTTATAGATCCAAATGTTACTGCTGAAAATTGTTTTAAAATATAATGACCTATTTTTAAATATCCGAACAAGACACCAAAAACTAAGATAAATAAACAAAGTCCATACCCTAAAATTTCGGCTAATACATTACTTGAAAATTGACCTAATATACTTTTAAGAATCATTGGTAAAAAGTCTAAACCTACGTTCAATATTAGATGTAGTAAAAACAATACAAACATACTTGAAACATTGATTACAATTGAGAATGTAAATAAAAAGAACAGAGATAAATATGTGTTTTTATAATCCTCTTCCGCTTTGAAGAAATTAGTGAAAAACCCCATCAAAATTGTGCAAATCATTAAAATTCCGAGAGTCGATTGAATCAGTAATTGCTTAGACATAATAGATATCATTATTATCGAACTAATCTCGTGAATTAACTTAATTGAACCTGCCATTGTTACAGCAATTCCTCCAAGCGTCAGTTGAGTGTTACTTACGACTTTAAGCATATCAATTACTGAGTTACTTATTCTTGATATATTATGAGTTCTCGTTTTGGAAGAAACTTTTCTTTTACCAAATTGCGCTTTATCTTCTTTTGAAGATTTAGTAACCATCTCCAAGCCTAACTGAGCTGTTTTAACTGCGAATCCTTGAACAATTAAACCTTTACCTAACGAATCAAGATTTGCTGATAAGTTATTAATTTCAATAACACCATCTTGATTTCTCATTTGTTCAAGGCAACTTATATCTGAGTTTTTACAACTTAATCTTTTAATTCCACTGAAAACTTTATGACCACTTTCAAACGTTGTTAAAAGAACGTTTTTTACGTTCGTTGTAGTAAGTAGATTGTCTGTATCTATATTTAGATTAGAGCTATCCACAGAGTATTCTAGAGCGTTTGAAGCTATGTTTGTTGTATTAGCTGATTGTTCATGATTTATTTTGTCAGTGATCGGATTCATAAACGCATTTACAAAGCTTGTGTTGTAATAATGAACATCTGCACTATCTAAATTTGCATTAGAATAATTCGGCAAAGATTGTCTAAAGTCGATATTTGCAACATCGACAATTTCTGAAAAGAGGTGTTCATATTTATCACCTTTTTGATTTAAATATCTGTAAAATTTACCAGCCGATGTATGTCCTTCGTTAATCAGTTCTGCTAGATCTAATTGATCATCGTAGAAACTATCAATCTTATTTAAAAAATGTGTATTTACTATCCCATACTGCTTTACTACATCTACATAACTTTTTTCTACAATCGGAGCTGACTCTTCAAGCGCAAATTCAATTTCACTATTAATAAAAGGAATAGCTTCATCACGACTTTGATCAACGCTATAGATATAAATATCATCAATAGCTAAATCAATTTTACTATCGTGAAAATCTATACAATTAAATTCAGTTATTGCTGCATGATTACCTTTTTTATAATCATCAAGCTCAATTTTTGCATCTCTTGTTAGCTCTTCATTTTTCAAACAAGCAACTTCATTTATCTTTCTGTAAAGTTCATCAGAGTTGTTTAAAAATGATTCTAGATTCTTATAGCTTTTCTCTTTTATTTCAGGTCGAACTCTTTTGTAATCAGTAAGTACAGAACCGAATAACACACCTTTTTTAGATTCAATAGAGTAATGTACAAGTAACTGCACTAAACGACTTTTTAAATTGTTAGAGTATGCGTATTTATCACGCATTTTCGCTTCAATATCTTTCCAGCCATTTTCAAAACTACCTTCAACACTGCTATTTATAATTGAATTATGAAGAATCTCTTTGTACTCAATAGATTTCATAGCTTCTAACAAATCATCAGTTATTTTTTTGTCTGGAAAAGTAACTGAACCACAATCAGCAAATTCGACTTT
Organism: Psychromonas algarum; assembly: GCF_004376845.1. Taxonomy (GTDB): domain Bacteria; phylum Pseudomonadota; class Gammaproteobacteria; order Enterobacterales; family Psychromonadaceae; genus Psychromonas. The sequence continues at coordinate 118,354 of NZ_SNUW01000002.1, read as the reverse complement.
ACTAATAGTTCCACCAACCCCGATTGTGTAACTTATCTTTTGATTTGTGCGTTTCTCGAAATACTTTACATAAGGCCTATTTTTACTTTTAAAGAAATCATATAAATCGGTTTCATTATTAAAATATTTAGTAAAAACATTTGTTGAGTTGTTCTGTATATTTTCAAGATTATTTTTAATATTGTTACTCAAACAAACATTTATTTTATGCAACGATTCAACATCAATAAGTCCTTCATTCATGTGATATGAATTTAAATTATGTCTAGAGGTTCTTTGTTTAAAAGTGGCTGTTTTTGCTAAAGTTTTATAAGTGATATCTCCAGCTTTCATTGCTGTACGACTTTGAAATACTTCAACCATATTTGAAAACATTAGTAATGAAAGTAATAGCCCCAAACCTGCTTGCATACCTACTATTGATAAAGTTTTTGGTAAGTTAAAACCCTTCATAAGTGTTTTAAAAATAGAACCTATTACAATCAAAATTACTAGATAATAACCGATACTTTGCCAAGCCGTTTTTGTAAAATTTTGCTTAATTGATAAGTTAGATATTGATGATTTAGCAAGGAGAGCTTGACGAGCATTTTTAACATTTATTTCGTCAGCATCTAAAAGATTATCTTCTTTTTTTATTTCATGAATATCAGAGTCTTCATCGAGATAATATATATTGTGATAACTCATATATTTATTTTTTGACATACATTCTTGAAAGTTAATGGTTAATTCGTCAAATTGCTTTATACAACCTTTATCCGAAGGTTCATCGTAACAACCAGATAAAAGCATGGTCATTGCTAGTAATATTATTGCTTTAATTTTCATGATTAATTCCTTGCATATAACTACAGAATTATCATAATTTTCGTATAACTCAACCAAGGGGATTTAAGGCATAAAAAAAAGACCGTTATCTAGGTCTTTAAAATATTTTTAGGTATGAAATTTAACTTTCATTTTTCAATAAAAAAGCCACATAAAATGTGACTCCTTTCTGTTGTATTGTTACTGACAAGCATCATCAGCATTGGTTTGAGATATTGAGCTACTAAAAGTAATATTTCCCCATCTTACACCCTGACAAAAATTAGAGTATCGAGGTGGAAAAGTTGTTACTTGAGGGAAATATAATTCATTATCATTATTAGTTATTATTGAACCGAATTTTAAATTTACGAACTTAGATACATTACTGATATTAGTGTAAGAAATATCTATTGTTCCTGCATTTTGCAAACGAGAAATGTCTAACTCAGTAGCTACCATCGCTCCCATTACGTTAATATCAAGCGGAGCGTTGTAATAGTTTTGAAGTTTGCTTAAATCAAAACTAGTGATGTTCTGCATTCCTCTCAAAATTACTTTATCCCCTAGAACGTATCTTAAATTTGATAGATCTAAATTAACTAAAAATGGGAAATCTACAACAATATCTCCAAATACATATTGGATTAAAGGAAGGTTAAATTCTGGATTTGAAGCGCCTTCACCTATTCCTTCTCCTTCAGCAGGAGGTAATTCAAAACCCTCTCCACCTTCAGAACCACCTTCTCCGCCACCTCCAAAAACATCTATAACAATTGAATCTAAAAAGTAGCTAGGTAGGCTGTCATGACTAATTAAAGATCTTATTGCAGAGCCATTAATTGAACAACTATCAGAATTGTATATAAGTCCTGTACCACCAAAACCAAAATCTTGTTGTTGTTTTGCAGCCGCTAACCATTCATTCTCCCAATATTTACAAGTAGAAGCATTTTCCCATAGTGCTATCGTTTTAACTAAACCTCCTTTAGCTAAAAATGTAATTGTGTCACTGTCTGAACAAGCTAAAGAGTTGAAATACTTCCAAGTTCCTGATTTTTCATCACCTGTTAATTTTACATCACAACCTTCTTCGCTGATTAATGTTTCTGAATAGTAAAGTTCTGAATTACTTACGGAGTAGCTACCACTCATATCTACTATTGATTGTGATACTAAAATTTGTGCAACTGGATCGATTGTTGGAGCTTTTGGTAAATGTATAACTGCTACATAGCTTGCTTGAGCCGCAATACTAAGTAATATTGTTGCTAGTAGTGTTGTTGTTTTTATTATTGCTTTCATTTTACTAAATCCTTTTATGCTAAATTTTTAAAAATTATGTCTAATTCAATGTCTGAATACTGAAGTTCTTTATGTAAATCAAAATCAGTACGTTTTATGTAATTATGATTTTTTGTGTAAGTACCAATTTTGAAAATAGTTTTCTTATTTGCTTCTGAAATTAAATGATAAATAACTTCATCAATCAGAATTTCAATTTTAAAGTCTTTACGGTTTACACTTAAATAACGGCTAATAGTGCTTGAAGTTTTTATGTCTTTATTTGTTTTTTTTAATAGGTCCATCTTGGGTTTTTCCTTATGCATTCATATGATTACATATGCTCATGTATAACTAATTTGTAAAGAATAGGGGGAGTTATTGTTCTTACAGAAGTAAAGTTATCTGTATTTTTAGGGGATTTTTATAGTGTAATATTTTTAAGTTTTTGGAAAAATAATAAAGGGGTTTATTAAATATTAGATATACAATAAGGTTCTACAAAATGAATTTTGTTACTCATTTTTATATTGTTTTTAAGGCCAATAAAACAACATAAAAATCGAGTTTCGGTTTTAAAAAAAGACCTTGTAAGATCTTGTTTTTTGGTTGTTAGTGTTAATTTTAATTTTAATTTTAATTTTAATTTTATTAAGTAAACTCACTATCACTATCACTATCTGTTTAATTTTTTATTAAATGATTTAAGGTGTTTTGCAGTTGCTTCTATCATAAATTTACTGAATGAAAGTTCTGTATAGCCATTATCATAAAGCTCTTTATGTTCTTCTTTAAGGCGATTGGGAACGTTTCTTACTAGTTTGTTTTTTGTCTTGTTTGATTTGCTTGAATTACTTTTTTCAGTTAGTGAAGCTCCTTTTGAAGCTTGCTCTGCGATAAGCTTGATATTCTTTATAGCTGTCATAATATTTCCTTTTATAATTTAATTAATGATTTAATTTCTGTAACTAAAGCTTTTATTTCTTTAGCTGATCTACTGTGCTTATATTTCTTTAATTCTGTAACAGATGCGCCTTTTTCCATCGCTTTTTCAAAATCGACACGTTGACGAATAACTGTGTTTAGTAATTTAAAATATTTAAATTCTGTAGATATATATTCAAAGTCTTCAAAATTAGTTGTTGATGGGTGAATTCTATTTCTTAAAATATGCACATCAATTTTACGTTTTACGTTTACAGATACATCAGCAATAACGCTATGAAATTCGATAAGTGAACTTTGCTCTAAAGTAGAGTTTTTACAAGGAGCAATAACAAGATCCGAAGCAGCTAAAGCTATTCTGATTAATTCACTGTCATAACCTCCACAGTCAATAACAATACAGTTGTCTTTTGTTGATTTTTCTAGAACTTTAATTAAGTCAGTTTTGTTTTTTGGATATTCAACATCTAACTTTTCAAGTTCACTATGCTCTCTAAAATTTTCTATACATTTAAGTTGACCTCTTATGTCATTTTCTACTAATTTCGCTTTCAATAAATGAGCTAGAGAAGCTGCTGCTGTTGTTTTACCTACGCCACCTTTAGACGTTCCTCCAAGTGCAATTATCATATATTTATCCTTTTGTTTGATTTGTATGTGTACTGTATAAATTAACAGGCCTAGAGTGGTTTGCAAGAGCAAGTGGATATCTTTTTGTATATTTGCTTGTATATCCGTTTGTATATTCGCTTGTATATCCGTTTGTATATTCGCTTGTATATCCGTTTGTATATCCGTTTATTGTATTTTTATGGCTAATTTAAGCGATTTTAAAGACGTTAAATAGGAAGGGGGTATATTTGTTTAGAGTCTTTATTTTTTGGGGGGAGAACATTGTTTTGGTTGTTTTACGAAGACGAAGTTAAAATTTGATCGTAATATTTTTATTTGAAATAAAATCAAAAAATGGAATTTTAAATAAAGATAGGCAGGCTTTACTATATACTCTTTTCATTTATGGTTGTTATCAATTATGACAACAAATAAAATGAGTTATCAATTATGATAACCCTTTTTTATTTAAGATAATGATTCGAGTAATTTGTATTCAGTTTTAAATAAATAAGTTAACTTTTCTTGATCTTCAACTTTTTCAATAAACTCGTTTAGTTCCAAACTTTTCAAAGCTCTTGATAAATTTGGTTTAGAGATAGTTATATCTGTTTTTTGAATAAAGAGAACGAAGCTTTCAAATTTAAATAAACTATCTTCAATGATTAAGAACCTATCTATCAATGTATATAGAACAGAGAAGTCAGTTTTGCTGATTTTAGAAGATATAAAGTCAATCATAACCAATTCATACAATTCACGCTTAAAGTCAGCACAAAGCAGATATTTTTCATCAGCTACAACATTAAACATCTGATTAGATTTTTTAGACCATTCGATTAAATTACTCATGATTTTTAACTCCCTTTTCTGTTGTCAAATATGATAACAGGAAAGGGTGGTGTTATCAAATGTGATAACGGATTGTTGGTTATTATCTTTTCAGCTTTTAAATAATCACATACTTAAGCTTTTTTGTTGTTCAAAGTATTCTTCTGCTATTTGTATATCTTGCAAAATTTGATAAATCTGACTTTCATCTTTATCAATAATGAATTTACTAATACTTTTCGTTAATTTTTTCATTTCAGCATCTAGAGGGAGATTTTCATTATTATCTTCAAGTATTTTTAAAACTAAACTACTGAACAAGCCTAAGACGCTCCAAGTTATTTCATCAATAGAATTATCTTTTTCATTTATTCTTTTATAGCTGTAATGTCCGCTTGAAATTGAACACCCACCGAAACCATATTTATCATCAATAATAACTCTATGTATTGTTTTGTCTTTCATCGTAAATACAAGAAAAGGACAATATTTGTAAAGTATATGTATCTCGTCAATTTGTTTTATCAGATAACTATTAAAATTTATTCTGTTTGAATATAATTTTAGTTTGTCATTTTCTAGAATCACATCATTGAAAAGATCGTCATACTTATAATCTGGTCTGTAAGTCAAAAGCTGATCTTCAATAATTTCAATCTCAGAGCTATATTGTTCTATCTCTCTCGACAGCTCATTTATTTTGTTTTTTATTGCAGGAACTGTGAAATCATCTTCAAGCAAAATGTTAAGTTTCGAATTTGTTTTATCGTGAAGCTCTTGAAGTTTAATAAGTTTTAGATTCAATGATGTTGGTACTTCTGGCTTAGGCATTAAGCCATTTTCAGTCGTTAAATGTAATAACATTAGCTCAAGTGCTGAATACTTGTAATGTTTACTGTGCGAACATTTACCGCCCCTTTTAGAATTTGAACAAGTTAAGTATTTACCACCTCTAGATGGGTTATTACCTTTATTCACATATTCCATTGCTCCATTGCAATAAGCACATTTTATTAAATTTCTAAATAAATTAGAGAATATATCTTTTCCTATTTTACCTTTGCCAACATATCTACTTTTTCTAGCAATTTGGGCTTTTAAATATATATCTTCATCAATGATCTGAGGATAATAATCAGGAATTATTTCACCGATAGGTTTACGTTTATTATCTCCAATTCCTTTGTGTGTGCCGATGTGGGGTTGATATTCACCTAATACTGATTTGTCTGTTAAAATTCGTGAGAGGCTTGTTCTTGCCCATAATTTACCTTTTTTTGAAGGAACAGGGAATTGTTCTAAGTTGTCGTTTAAAAGTCTTAAAAGCTGAGAAACACCCACACCTTCTATACATTTCTCATAAATGAATTTAATAATTTCTACACGATCTTTTTTAATATTAAAAGTAGTCTTATCTTCTGAGAGTTCTAACCAATGCGGAACAATTGAAGTTAATTTTTTAGTATGAATATTTTTACGTCTTTCAGTCCAACTTTCTTTTAATCGTTTTTGCTTAGTTGCACTTTCTTCATAAGCTCGACTCATTATAATTAGGCTTGTCATAATATCTAAGAGTTGATTATCACCAGTTGCATCATCATCTGCATGTGAATATTTTTTATTATCTTGTAAAGTATAAATATCTACATATTCTAATAAGTGCAGAAATTGGCGCATTGCTATATTTATTTTTTGTCTAGACAGTCGATCCAGATTTTCTACAATTAATAAACTGCCTTTTTTTACATTACCTTTTTCACAATCATCAATAAAACGCTTAAGGTTTTCTTGATCACCTTTAAAGCCTGAAATACCCAACTCTTGATATACAGATAATTCAGTATCAAGTTCATACCCATTCTTTTCGCAAAAGCTTTGTGTAGCTGCTAATTGTCGTCTAAAACTATCTCCTTTAGCCTGTTGCGGAGAAGAGTATCGAATGTAAGAATATGCTTTTTTCATTGATTAAAATGCCATTTATGAGTGTTGTGGTGATTATAGCATAACTAGTTATTAGTTGGTCCTCCAGGAACAGGTAAAAGTATGTTAGCTGAGCGTTTTATGACTTTGCTACCTAACTTAGAAGAACAACAAGCATTACAAACGGCTGCAGTTTATTCTGTGTGTGGAAAACAACGAGAAAACTGGTTTACTCCTCCTTATCGAGCACCACACCATAGTGCTTCTGCTGTTGCCTTGGTTGGTGGTGGAGGAAAACCTAAACCGGGAGAAATTTCATTATCACATCATGGTGTTTTGTTCTTAGACGAGTTAACTGAATTTCCAAGGCAAGTTCTAGATAGTTTACGTCAGCCAATGGAAAATCATCATGTCACTATTTCTAGGGCTGCCAATCAAGTGACTTTCCCAGCTCATTTTCAATTAATTGCAGCAATGAACCCAAGCCCATGTGGGCATATTTCAGGACAACTTTGTCGTAGTACACCAGATCAGATTTTACGTTATTTAAATCGTTTATCAGGCCCTTTTTTAGATCGCTTTGCACTTTCTATTATGGTGCCTTTATTGCCTAAAGGTATGCTTTCAGCATCACAGCAAGGTAAAGATAATTTAGCCGAAAAAAGTGCTGACATTAAAAAGCGAGTACTAAAGGCGCGTGATATTCAATTAAAAAGACAAGGTAAATTAAATCATTACTTATCTAGCCAAGAGATTAATCTATTTTGTATTTTAAGTGCATCGGATGCTCTTTTTTTAGAGCAAGCAATTGAACAAATGGGCTTGTCAATCCGTGCTTGGCATAGTTTGTTAAAGGTGGCGAGAAGTATTGCTGATTTAAAATCTGAGCCTAATATTTTAAAAGCACATCTGTGCGAAGCATTAACATATCGAGCAATAGATCGTTTATTAAATAGTTTTAATTAAGAACGTTTATATATCCCTCATTTTTTCAGGTTTATTATTATTTATTGTCGTTAAATAGTTCTTTTCATGTTACTTTTTTGTTAAGTTAGTTGTTATAGAATTGATAAGGGAATGGTAATAACTATGGCAAGTCCAATTATGTTGTATGTTGAATTAGAAGGGAAAATTTGGGCTATTACAGAGGATGGTTCTTGGCTTGCTGTTGTAGATCCATTGCCTGCTTCAATTGAAATTCCCTTTATTCGAAATCTAGCTGATATTGTTACCGAAAATATTGCAGGTGATGCAACCTTCACCTACAAAGGTAAAACTATTGTAGTAGATCAAGCTCAGCTTGAAGCTGCCGATCCCTTTGATAGCCGATCAACTCCTTCTGATGATAATACCTTCCCAACAATAGAAAGCGATGGTGGATTAGGGTTTGCTGCCCGTATCCATAGTGATGAAGCCTCGGCATTAGCACGAGCAGGTTATCAATCTCGAGGTTTTATTGAAGAGCAAAGTGATGATACAGCCGATGAAAACCATTTACCTGCTCGCTTATCAAATGATGCCCAAATTACTATCTTAATTGAAGATGGTAGTGACAATACAATCAATCAATTCGAAGTTAATAGTATTCTCATTCATGGAACTACAATTGATGTTGATGATGATCGTGAAGTACATGTTACCGTTACAGATCAATTCGGTAATAGTCTGACCTTTGTTGCTATTGTCACAAATAACGAATGGACTTTAGAACCTGCAGATTTAGCTTCTCTTAGTCAAGGCCCTATCACTGCTGGAGCGGTGATCACCGATTTTTATGAAAATACAATTTCTGCTGAAACAGATAGCAATATCGATACATTAGCTGATATTGATATACGTTTTGATGAACAAGAAAATGATAATGTTATTAATCAAGCCGAATCTCTTGATGAGACGCTATCTGGTACGGTAAATAATGTTGAAGATGGACAAATAGTTACCGTCTCTGTTACTGATTCAACAGGAAAAACAGCTAAGTTAACAACCTCTATAGTAAATGGTCAATGGCAACTACCTGATAATGATTTAAGTATTTTTAGCGATGGGGAGTTAACTGCTGTTGCGACTGTTTATGATGTTGCTGGTAATGTTGCGACTTCTCAGGTCTCTATTTTAAAAGATACCTTAGCTGAAATTGAGCTTGTTATCGATAGTGGTGATGACGAATGGTTAAATGGTCAGGAAGTCACTGATGTTACTTTCTCTGGCACGGTAACGGGGGTTGAAGATGGGCAAGTTGTTACTTTAATAAGTACTGATGAAAAAGGTTATAGCAAAACGGTCACCGCTGTGGTCGAAAATGGTCAATATAGTATCTCGGATGTTGATCTTACAGGTGTCCATAATGGGTCATTAACAGTCACAGCTAGTGTAAGTGATCAAGCTGGAAATCCTGCAACAGTAACAAACAATATTGATGTTGATCTGTCTGCTTTTATTGTGGTTCGTTTTGCAGAAAATGGCGATACTTTTATTAATGCTGAAGAAGTTGTTGCTACGACTATTCGTGGCATATCTTTTAAAGTAGATGATGGTCAAGATATTGTATTAACTGTCACGGATAGTGAAGGTAAAAGCTTAACCTTTACTACTAAGGTTGATGGAAATCTGTTTAGCATCACTGAAAATTTATCTTCTTTAGCTGAAGGGAAATTAACAGTGACGGCTGAGACTACTGATTCTGTGGGCAATACAGCAACATCATCTGATGACACAACTAAAGATACCTTAGCGTCAATTACCATCGCAGTGGATAGTGGTGATGACAGTACGCTAAATAATGCCGAAGTGGTGAGCACGCATATCTTTGGTACGGTTGCTAATATCGAAGATGGTCAAACCGTCACTGTTGACGTGACTGATGGCACGGCCACCTTAAGCTTTACTGCAACGGTTGTGGGCGGTGCTTGGTCAGTTGATAGTGAAGACTTATCTGGTTTATCAGAAGGTGAATTAAGCTTTACGGCGACAGCAAGTGATGTGGCGGGTAATCCTGCTATGAATACGACAGAGGTCATTAAAGACACTGAAGCGTCAATTACCATCGCAGTGGATAGTGGTGATGACAGTACGCTAAATAATGCCGAAGTGGTGAGCACGCATATCTTTGGTACGGTTGCTAATATCGAAGATGGTCAAACCGTCACTGTTGACGTGACTGATGGCACGGCCACCTTAAGCTTTACTGCAACGGTTGTGGGCGGTGCTTGGTCAGTTGATAGTGAAGACTTATCTGGTTTATCAGAAGGTGAATTAAGCTTTACGGCGACAGCAAGTGATGTGGCGGGTAATCCTGCTATGAATACGACAGAGGTCATTAAAGACACTGAAGCTTCGGTTACCATTGACATCAAAACTGATGGAAACTTTGATGATAATGTCATTAATAAAGTGGAAAGTGAAGGTGCCGAAATAAGTGGTACTGCTGCTAATGTTGAAGACGGTAGAATGGTTAATGTTGTTATTGTTGATGACGCGGGTGGCAAAATAACGCAAACTGCCATGGTTAATAATGGAATATGGATTTTACCTAGTGTTGATTTAAGTTCATTAGCTGAGGGCGTTGATAATATTACTGCAACTGCCACAGTGAGTGATTTAGCTGGCAATTCAACCTCTGCTGAAGAGACCGTTTCAAAAGACACATTAGCGTCAGTTGATGTTGAAATTATATCTGGTGAGGATAAGTTTTTAAATAGTAATGAAATAAGTACTGTTACTATTAAAGGAAGTGTTTTCAATATAGAAGATGGGCAAACTGTTACTTTAACCATCACAGATCAATCAACGAATGAATTAATTGTCACTGCAATCGTTGTTAATGGAGAGTTTGTTGTTGATCCTGTATTAGATCTATCTGGGTTCGTTGAAGGCCAAATTGAAGTCTCTGCTGAAGTTATTGATGATGTGGGAAATGTTGCAATCGCAACAGATAATGCCGTTAAAGATACGGAATTAACGATTGATATAGATACTGATACCAATAATGGTTTTCCTAGCCCTTATGAAGGCTTTAATACTTTCGATTTTATGAATGGAAACCATACTTCAATCGGTGGAACAACTTCCGCAGAAGAAGGACAAGAAGTCACTGTTACTATTTCTGATGGAGTTGACTCTGTTAGTTTCACTGGTTTTGTTGGTGGAGAGGGGCGCTGGTTAGTTGATAACATAGATATCGACTCTCTAGATAATACCAAAGTATGGGATTTGACGGTGTCGGTAGCCGATCTTGCTGGGAATGAAGTAAGTGATTCAATGCCTGATCTTAATATTCTAGATCAGATCACCTTTGCTGAGGATGATCTTGTTGATCGTGCTGTCGCAGGTGAAGTTGCACTAGAAATTAATAGTCCTAATACAGATATCTCTTTTTCAGAAGAACAACCTCAATTAGAAAATATTACCTCTGAAGGACAAAGTGTTTTCAGCCGAATATCTGATGATGGATTAAGTATTGATGTTTACCGTTCAAGTGACGGGCAATTGGTGTTTAATGCTGTTATTGATAGTAATGGAACTTCCGTACATATCTCTATGTTTGCACCATTAGATCATGCTGTTGATAGCGATTCATTAATTACAGAATTATTTATTAAGGCTGTGCAAACAGATGATGATGGCACAACTGAAACATCAGTTATGCCGCTTGTTTTTGAAGTTATTGATTCGCAGCCTATTGCACTTGCAGATACGTATCAAGCTGTTGAAGCAGAAACAACAACCGGAAGTCTATTAACTAATGATACTGCAATTGATGGAGACCCCGTTGTTCATTCGGTAACTTTTGAAGGTGTTACTGTAGAAGTTAGTTCAGGTGAAGATGCTGTATTTGATACAAATAAAGGTAAATTAACTGTAAGCCTTGATGGTAGTTGGACGTTTGTGGCTGCTCATAATTTGAATAATACAATAGAGCAAAAACTTGAATTTGAATATTCTATTATTGATTTAGATGGGGATATCGATTCAGCTCCTGTCACGATCACTATTACAGATGGTGATGCAGGAACAATTGATGCACAGGTCGAAAGTCATATTGAACCTGATGTAACAAAAATCACTGAATTTATTCATACTTTTACTGTTAATGCAGGATCTGATGATCTTGTTGCTAATAGTATTCGCTTTGATGTTGCTAGTGTTGATTTTTTAAATGGATTAGGTCTAAGCAGTAATGGAGCTGAGATCATCTTTACCATTAATGATGATAATACACAGATAATAGGTAGTAACAGTGGTAATGAAATTATCTTTACTTTAACCGTTTCTGCTATTGAAAATGGAGCGGACCTAACTGGCACTTTAAACTTTGAACAGCACTTACCATTAGATCATATAACAAGCGATGAATTAACTATTAGTGTTGGTGTATTAGCAACCGATAGTGATGGTACAGATACTTCTACTGGTATTATTGATTGGACTATCGATGATGGTAATAATGCAAGCATAGAAAATACACAACAAATTGCTATTGATGAAGTTGATTTAAGCAATGGACCTGTACAAGGTAGTGGTTTATTAGAAGTTACTCCAGGTAGTGATAATACTGTTTCTATTGCTTTTGATGTTACTAAACAACCTGATTTAACTGCTGCAGGCGAAACAGTTCAATATCGATTAAATGGTGATGTATTAGAAGGTTTCACTGGCACAACTCCAAATGATGTACTTATTTTTGAAGTTGCATTAACGGGGACATTAGCGGAGCAAAGTCAAAGTGGACTTGGTTACGATATTACTTTGTACCATGCGATTGACCAGATAGACCCTGATGGTCATCATATTGATAGTCTTGATGTTCCATTTACTGTTACTGTCACAGATGGTGATAATGATATTACCGATCAATCTCTTATTGTTAATATTGCAGATAGTGGTGAGGCAATCATTACAGGTGATGGTTTCACCGTTTCAGAAACACCAAAAGCACCTAGCACTGCAACAGAAATAACCGCTAATGATAGTATTGTTATTTCAATTACCGCTGACAAAGATCCTGTTACATCATTAACACTGAACGTTAAAAATGGTGATGCAGTTACTTTAAGTGATGGCACTGAAGTTACTCAAAATGGTCAAGCTGTATTATGGCAAGATAACGGTAATGGTGATTACAAAGGTGTTCTGGCAGATGGAACCGTTGTTTTCACATTGCTGTTACCGGATAGTTTATTTATTGAAGCAGGAGAGTCTGAAAATATTGATTTAACGCTTACTCTCGTTGGCCCAGTTGATCACGATAAAGATTTATATGATGAACAATTAACTATTCGTCTACCTTTAGTTGTTACTGATTCTGATTATTCTACTATAGATCATGACATTGATGCCGTTGTTTTCGATGGTGAATTACCTAGTTTAGATATTACAGAAGAAATTTACTTAGATGAAAATGCAACACTGAATGATGAACATGACAGCGATAAAACGAACTACGACTTAATAGAAGGTAGTGATCAGGTTGTTTCAGTTGAACCAATATTAGCCGGGCAAGAAATTCCTGGCATTACCAGTAATGGCAACCCAATTACTTTTGCAGCTCAAGCTAATGATAACGGTTGGTGGATTGCGAGAAGTAGTGAAGGATCGGTATTTAAAGTTCGATTTAATCTTGATGGCACCATTAATACTCAATTATTAGGTGTACTTGATCACCCTGATGAAGGGGATGATACATTACAAATTAATATTGATGTGCAAGCTGTTGATGCTGATGGTGATGTCACTGAATCAGGCGCTAATAATATTACCTTAAATATTGTAGATGATGTGCCAGAATCAAATTCAACCTTTATTTTGGTGGAAGAAGGCTCATCACATGATTTAGCACTCTTAGCAAACAATGAAGCGGGAGCCGATGGAGGCACCATCACTTATATCGCTGTTTTTGATAAAAATGGAGATTTTATTACGGAGGTGGTCGTTGGTGAAAAGACTGAAATCATTATTGGTGAAACTAACTACGGTTCCTTATTAATAAATGCTGATGGTACAGGCAACTTAACTACCAATGAAACACTAGTTGATGGACTAGGTTCTTTAGGTGATATCGTTTACACCATAACAGATGGTGACGGTGATACCGCTGAAAGTAATCTTATAGTTGGTATCGCAGATGCAATGGGTGATATCACCATCGCAAATACATCACTAACGGAAGATCATCCGCAAATATTAGCTTTAAAAGTATATGTTGGTGATGTAGATAATAATGAAGCACTTGAGAAAGTTGTATTCAAAGCAGCGAGTTTATTAGGGGGAGTATTAACTTTTAATGGCGTTCTATTATCAACAAATGCTGATGGTGATTATGTTTTAGATGGTAGTTTCTTTAAAGAAGATGCAACTGGTGTTTATGTACCTAATGGTGATTTAATCTTCGCTCCGTTATTAAATTCATCTAATGAAACGCAATCAGTAGCATTAGATATTGATGCTTTAGTTAGTAAAGATGCAGGTGCTGATCGTATTACTGAAACTATCTCTAATACTATTGATATCAGTGTGACATCGCTTGCTGATGCACCTATTTGGGATACTGTTGATTCAACTTTTGAATATAGTTTATTAGAAGATGACGAGCAGCAGAGTATTAACATCAATGCTGACTTATTTGATAATGATGGTTCTGAGGTATTAACGTATCAGATAGGAAACATAGACGAAGGGTTAACGCTATTTCTTAATGGCACAGAAATCATCACTGGAGATACGTTATCAGCTGAAGATATTGCTCTTATTGAAATTGTTGTCGCGCCTAATATCGCAGGTACTTTTACATTTGATGTCACACCTACTGCGACTGAAAAAGAGAACAACGATACTCAAGATGGGGAAACAAAAACAGTTGTCTTCAATGTTCAACCTGTTGCAGATGCTCCAACATTAGCTGTATTTGATGCAAAAGGTTATGAAGATGAAATAATCTTACTTAATCAAGCAATTAATGGACAATTAACTGATACCGATGGTAGTGAAACATTAAGTTATTTGATCACGGTTCCTGATGGTTGGAGCGTTGTTGCAATTGATGGTTCAGATGCTGTTGTCACTGTTATTGATGCTGAAATGGGTATTTATCGTGTCATCGGTGAAGATGTTTCTGCCGGTGAAGTAGGTTTATTACCTGCGCCTAATGTAAGTTCTGAAACAGGTACCTTTGAGATAAAAGCACAAGCTATTTCAACTGAAAGTACGCAAGATGGACAAGATCCTGCACCTGGCTTTGAAACTAATCATTCAAATGAAAAAACATTCGAAGTGATTGTCAAAGGTGTGGTAGATACACCAATAGTGACACCTGGTGGAGGCTGGGATTTTGATAGTGATACACAAATAATATCTAATGCTGCAGCGCTATATGAAGATAACCTTATTTCATTAGATATTGCTATCACGACTGTTGATCAAGATGGCTCTGAAAGTATTAACCTTCTATTATCTAATCTTCCGCAAGGTTTCTTATTTGTTGATGCTGATGGTAATAATGTTGATCTTGAAATTTCAGGTTTTGATGGTAATGGTAATCCAATTTATCAAATCAGTTTGGCAGACTTACAAAATTTAAATCTAAAACCACTTGCGGATTTTAGTGGCAAAGTGAGTTTTAATATCGATAGCATCATTACCGAAGCCGATGGTGATGCACGACCTGATGGCTCTTCAGATGATGACTTATTTTCAATGACAGTTGAAATGGATATATTGCCTGTTGTTGATACAAGTGAATCTGATATTAATCTGCTGGATAAAGGTGAAGAAGATACCTTGATCCAATTATATTTATATCCGGATAGCTTAAGTGATAGTGATGGTAGTGAACAATTATCTGCTTTCACCATTGAAGGGCTTGCTAGCACGGGACTCACTTTATATTTTGATGGTGCTGAAATTACGACTCCAGTGGATTTGAGTCATTATCTAGACACAACAAACTCAACGTTAGAATCCTTATTAGATAGTGGTCGATTTGCAATTAAACCTCCAATTGATGGTAGTGGAACTTTTAACTACGATATCACTTATGAGATCACTGATACTTCTGAAACGGGTGAAACATCGACCAGTTCATTTTCTGATCAAGCGACAATTGAAGTGAGTGCAAAAGTAGAAGATTTAACCTCCCCTGAAAATGAAACGATTGAAGATATTACCCGTATAGAAGGGACAAAAGCAACTCAAGTTAGCTCCGATGGAAGTGCTATCTCTTTAGATGGTTTGGTCTTATTTTATGACCAAGATAATGATGGATCTGAGCATATTGATTATGTTGTTATCCAAGTACCAAATGCTGATGATTGGTTAGTTACCCATCCTACCTTGAACGTTATCCATGATGGTGAAGGACGCTGGTTAATAGATATGAGCGGAATAACTTCTGACTCTGTGATCGAGGATGCCATGGATTTATTGACTGGTGTCACTGTCTATAATAATCAATCAACCTTGCTTAGTAATACCATACAGATATTTGCACATGTGCTTGATGGCGATGACAAGAAGATGATTGAAACCACTATTCAAGTACATTTTACAGAAGATGGCTCTGATAGTAGTGCAAGTGATATACAACCATTACAAAAAGATTATATCGAAGGTGATGAAGATAGCCCGATCGATATAGGCTCACAAATAAATATAAACGTTGCCGGTGATGATAATGACATTGTCAGCTTTAAAATTTTAGCCAGTGATTTACCTCTGGGTGGTGTGATATCGGGTAGTGGAGTGATTGTTGATTATGACTCAACAGGCAAAAATGTAGTGCAATATGTGTTCACAGAAGCTTCTCTTGCAACATTAGTTTTAAGTGGCTTAGATGAAGATTTTGCTGGTATTTTTGAAGTGCCGATCACCGCGATTGCAACAGATAGTGATAGTGGTGATAGCTTAACTGAAAATCAAACTTTAGCATTTGAAATTAACCCTGTGGTAGATGGCTTAGACCTAGTTGTGAATGTTAATGAAGTCTTAGAAGATACTATGACTTCGTTAGATCTTGAGACGGTATTTGCTGATAGTAACCTTCCGGGAGAGGGGATAGAAAGTTTAATTAGTTTAACCTTTACCCTCGTTGATGGCGGCACGTTAATGGCTGATGATGGTGTACTGACTGAAACCTCTCCAGGTGTATACCAGGTTGACGATTTAACTCAGTTGCAGTCAATCTCATATCAAGGCCCTTTAAATGTATCTGGGGCTGTAGACATTAACTTTAGTGCTGAAATTGTTGATACAGCTAACGGTTATGATAGTGATTTAACGGCCTCTGAAACCGTAGAAGGTTCCTTTACAGTCGATATTACCCCTGTAACAGATAAGGTTAATATCACTTCTGAAGATAGTGTCGGTGATGAAGATACTTACATCAGTATTTCTGGATTAAATGTTGAGTTTATTGATTCAGATGGTTCAGAAACTATGTCTATTGAACTGACAGGGATCCCCGCGGGATCTGTCTTAGTATATGGTGAACCGGGTAACTATGTACTCCTGCCTAATAACGGTGTTGATGGTGGATCTTTTAATGGTCAACCGACTTATAAATGGAGTATTGATGAAAGTCAGTTAGCGACTTTATCTATTCGACCTCCTCTTGATTTTAGTGGTGATATTCCATTATCAGTTTCAGTGATTAGTCATGAAATAGGAACAACAGATTATGTGACAACCGAAGGAAACTTTATATTAGAAGTCAATCCTGTTGGTGATAAAGCTGTATTTACTAGTGTTCCCGAGGCTATGACTGGAGTAGAAGGGCAAGTTACTCATTTTGACCTTCAAGGTATGAGCACTGAAACTGAGTCTAATGAGACGTTAATTTTAACCGTTAAGATTGCAGATGGTTCAGATAGCACGACGATGCATGACTTAGATCGAATTAGAGTCGGTAATGCAGAGGCTCAATTTACTTTTGTAGGTGGTTATTGGGTTGCAACTTTAGAAATAGACAGCAATGAGTTAAATGGTTTTGACTTATTAACGGGCCCAGATGCATTTGGTCATTTTGAGATTGAAATAGGACTCGCGAGTAAAGATAGTGCAATAGTAGGAGGAAAGTTAGTTGAAGATATTGGCGAAACATCCACTGTAACAACAACGCTCGATCTCACTGCCGTTGTTGATGCGCCAATATTAACACTTGATAGCACTTCAATTACCACTGAAATAGGAGAAGAAACTCCGTTACCTATTGAGTTGGTATTGATTAATCCTGACTCCCCAAGTGAATATGGGTATGTAGAAATAACTGGCTTACCTGATGGCGCAACTATTAGCAATGCGACTGAAAGTGACGGTGTTTGGACCGTTCTGCAAGATGATCTTGATAATGCAATGATAGAAGGATTAAGTACTGAAGGTGATTTCACCTTAGTTATCTCTCCGTATGCAACGTTAGATGGAGATACTGTAAGTAGTAATTCTCAAACAATAGATGTGACTGTACTACCTGATAGCTCATCAGTAAGCCGTAGTGTTGAAAATAATTCGTTTGATGAGTTTTTTGCAACCAGTGAAGATGATGTATTTGTCTTTAATAGTGAAGATCAAGGCAGTGCAGGAAGTCCTGCAATAGATGTTATTAATGGTTTCGAAGTGGGGGCAGATAGCATCGACCTTAGTGACTTATATAGCGCCCGAGCAGATGGTGATATTAATGCCTTGATTGGATTAGATGAATCTTCTGGTAATACAATCCTTGAAATTAAGAGTGCTGGAACAGAGGTGACACAACAAATTATTATTGAAAATACTTCTATTGATGATTTATATGGTGCTGATGCCAGTGCCGTCAGCGATGCCGATATATTATCTAAATTATTAGCTGATACCACATTAATTACAGGATCAGTTTAATGGAAAAAGTGCAACAAGATGTATATTGCGATAGTGTTTTATGGTTTGCTCATTATTATCATAAACGCTGTCACCGCCATAAATTAATTGCAGGATTACCAATTGATGATGGAAAATTAACGGCTGAATATCTGCCAAGAGCCTTCTCTAATGCAGGTTTAGAATGTGAAGCAATTGCGATAAAAAATTTAAACCAAGATGACTTACCTGCTTTATTAGTATTAGAGTCAGGGCCTCATATCATTATTAAAATAGAAAATGACAGAGTACATTTTCAGGAGATGTCTAAACCAGAAGTAACAATTATTGAAACTGAAGAAGTCGTTAATAATGAACAAAAAAATATCAAAGAAACTGAATCAGTTAATAGCCAAAGTACTAACTTAACGATTAAACAAATCCAACAACAAGAGCATGTCCTATGGCGAGTTAGTGCTGAAAATGTGTTAGATAAACGTTCTGAATTTGGTAATGATAATCCCCCCCAACATTGGTTTAGACAAGCTTTAAAGCAAGTTAGTCCTTGGTACCGAGATCTATTTGTTGCTTCTATTTTAGTTAACCTATTAGCTTTAGTGATCCCTCTCTTTACTATGAATGTTTATGACCGAGTCGTACCGAATGCTGCATTTGATTCGTTATGGGTCTTAGCTTCTGGTGCGTTAATTGCTGTTGTTTTTGATTGGATTTTAAAACAAGCACGTTCACATCTCACGGATCGTGCCGGTCGTCAGGTTGATTTATCTTTATCATCTATTTTATTTTCAAAAACCCTAGGTATGAAATTATCACAGCGTCCACAATCAATTGGTGCTTTTAGTAAACAAATTCAAGAATTTGATAGTGTTCGTGAGTTCTTAACATCAGCGACATTAGTCACATTGGTGGATTTACCCTTTACATTGTTGTTTATTGCTTTGATGGCATGGTTAGGTGGATTTATGGTGTATATCCCATTAGCTGTGATGTTGTTAGTACTTATCGTTAGTTTATGGGTGCAGCCTAAAGTTAAAGTCGCATTAGAAGAAACAGGCAAACACTCCACTCAACGTCAAGCAATCCTCATTGAGAATCTATCAAGTCTTGTGGAAATTAAGCAAATTAATGGTGAGGGGCAAGCTTTACGCCGTTGGGAACAAACTGTAGCCAGTTTGGCAGATTGGAATATTCGCTCAAAATCATTAAGCAGTATTGTGAGTCATCTGGTGGCAAGTAGTCAGCAATTGGTGACGATTGGTTTGATTGTGACCGGTGTTTATCAAATTTCGGCGGGTAACTTAAGTATGGGGGGCTTGATTGCACTGGTCATGTTAAGTGGCCGTAGTGCAAGTTCTATTAACCAAGTTTCAGGCCTAATGTTACGTTATCAACAAGCTAAATCATCTATCCAAGGGCTCGACGCGGTGATGGAATTAGAGCAAGAGTTATCTGATAACCAAATCGTTGAAAAAACAGAGTTCATTGGTGATATTAAATTATCTAATGTTACTTTCACTTATCCTGAGCAAGAAATGCAAGCATTAAAAGATATCTCTCTACATATCAAACCCGGTGAAAAGGTAGCAATTGTTGGCTCGTCTGGTGCAGGTAAATCAACTTTATTATCATTATTAGCAAAACAGATTGAACTAAGTAGTGGATTATTAAGTTACGATAATATCGATAGTAAATTATGGCCTGCAAGTGTGGTGCGAGCAAGCTCAGGTTGGGTTTCACAACAGCCACAGTTATTTTTTGGCAGCGTATTAGAAAATATTTGTACGGGATTACAAAAAATTCCCGAAGATAAATTAAGCCAAGCATTATTAGCTTCTGGTGTTGCACGTATATCTACCCGCTTAAATTCTGGTTTAGAGTCTCAAGTAGGTGAAAATGGTCGTAATTTATCTGGAGGGCAAAGACAAGCCGTTGCTTTAGCGCGCGCTTTATTACGTGATGTAAACGTATTGTTTTTAGATGAGCCAACCAGTGCAATGGATCAACAAACAGAATCGGATGTGATTAAAGGCCTCAAAAGTTTACCAAAAGAAGTGGGACTGATCATGGTGTCACATAAGCCTGCTATGTTAGCTCTTTGTGATCGAGTGATTGTGTTAGATAACGGAAAAATAGTGAATGATGGTGAAATACAATCAGTGTTAAAAGAGAAAAAAACTGCAGTAGCAAAACAAAGTGCGAGTGCCAGACAAGTACCGAGTGCTCCGTCACGTATTAAAAATGTCAAGATAGTAAAGGATGCCAAATAATGAGTACTTCCTTATACTGGCAACAGCAGATTAAAGCGCAAAAATCACGTTATGTTGTATGGATATTTTTTGTCTTAATTATCACTATTATCGTTTGGGCAAATTGGGCTGAACTTGATGAAGTGGTGGTTGGTGAAGGTCGTGTTGTCCCTGCTAGTTCTATCCAACAAATTCAAAGCTTAGAAGGTGGGATCCTACAAAAATTACATGTAAAACAAGGTGATGTAGTAGAAAAAGGGCAGTTATTAGCAACCTTAGATAATACTTTTTCTAAGGCGGCTTGGTTAGAAGGTGAACAACAAAGCAATGCTTTAGAAATGCTAATTAAAGGTGCTGAAGCAGAATTGGCTAGTATTGTGATTAAACCTCTGCATAAAAATTGGCGCGAGCAAGTTATGATCAGACCAGTTGATATTGATATCTCTGAATTTAGTGAACGACGTGCGCTTATTATTAAAGAAAACTACAACGAGCGTATTGGCCAATTAACTTCATTACTACGATTAGAAGCGCAGGAAGTAGAGCAAGCAAATCAATCATTTAATGAAGCAAAAAATAAAACTAGAACATTAGAGCAAAGTGTTAAATTATCTCAAAAAGAGATAAAGTTGACACAGTCTAGTGTTAATAAAGGGGCGGTTTCTGAGGTTGAGTTATTAAAGCTAAAACGAGAACAAATTCGTTTAGAAGGGGATTTGAGTAGTTCAAGGTTAAATGAAAAAAGGCTAACCGCTGCTTATCAAGGTGCAATTACCGATTTAGTTAATACGGCTCGTAATTTTAGAACCAATACTAGACAAGAATTAACCGATGCACGTAATCAATTATCACAATTAGAAGAGAGTCAACCAGCATTAAGAAATCGTTTACAACGTGCTGCATTATATTCTCCATTAAACGGTAAAGTAAAAGATATTTCTCGTCGTACATTAGGTGGTGTTATTAAACCAGGCGAGTCGATTATGGAGATTGTTCCCGATAGTGAAAAGTTAATTGTCGAGACTCGAATCGCTCCTAAAGATATCGCATATTTACGTCTAGGGTTACCTGCATTAATTAAATTTACGGCTTATGACTTTGTTATCCATGGTGGTGAAAAAGGAAAAGTAACTTATATCAGTGCTGATGCATTACAGGATGAAGAGGGCAATACGTATTATAAAGTCAATGTAGAAAGTACTCAGGAGCAAACCAGTTTTGATATCATTCCTGGGATGCAAGCGTCAATTGATATTAAAACGGGCAAAAAATCAGTACTAAATTATTGGTTAAAACCATTGCTTAGGGCACAAGCAACGGCATTAAGAGAACCCTAGTAGTCGTTAGGTTTATATAAGGAAATAACATGCGTTTTAAATTAGTAACAGCGGCTTGCGTCATGCTAAGTCAGTCGTTATCCGCTCAAACTTTAGAGGAGTCGATTGCCGAGGCAATTGACAATAACCCCCTCATCAAGCAGCAATATGCACGATTTGAAGCATATGTTCGTGATCGAGATGCTTCAACCAGTGGTTATTACCCAACGGTTAATATCCATGGTGGTATAGGCTACGAAGATACGCAGTATAATAGTGGTCAGAAAGTTGATGAGCAATTAACGCGTAAAGAACTTGGCTTAAAAGTAACACAAAATTTATTTAATGGTTTTGAAGATGTTTCTGAAGTTGATCGCCGTGCATTTGAAGCTGAGTCTGAGCGTTTAAATTTATTATCAGATGCAGAAAACCTCGCATTAGATGTTTCAAGAGTATATCTCAATACATTAAAAGCAGAGCAGTTATTACAATTAACAGAACGTAATGTTGATGATCATAAAAAAGTATTAGCTGATATTGAAGTTCGTAGTTCACAAGGTCTAAGTAGTCGCTCTGATTTAGCACAAATTAAGTCTCGTGTAGCGACGGCAGAGTCTTCATTGCTCGCTGCTAGAAATAACCTGTGGGATACACGAGTAGAGTTTATGCGTTTAGTTGGTACTAAACCTGAAAACTTAATCACCCCTAAAGCGGATAATTTTTTACTTCCTACCAGTGAACAAGATGCTGTTCAAAAAGCCATTAAATATAATCCGGAAATTCGTGTTGCCTTAGCTGATTTAGAAGCGGCAAATTATGAAATTAATCGTGAATCTGGCGGTTTTTATCCTGATGTAAATTTAGAGCTTCACGCTAATTATAACGATGATATTGGTGGTATCGAAGGTCGAGATAACGACATGCGTATGATGTTAACTTTCACTTATGATATCTATAGTGGTGGTAATACAGTTTCTAAAAAAGAATCGGCTATTTGGCGTAAAGAAGAAGCAAGATCAATACGTATCAGAACAGAACAAGAAGTAACTGAAGGGGTTCGCCTTGCATGGAATGCATGGTCAATTCAAGAGCAACAATTATCTTGGTTAGAACAAAATGTAGACTCAGCGAAAGAAACTGAAGTGGGTTATGAAGAGCAGTTCAAGTTAAATCGTCGTAGTTTATTGGACGTATTAGACGCAAAAGTTGAATTGTTTGTTGCACGTAAAAATTATATTGATACTTTTTATAATCAACGTTTAGCAAGTTACCGTTTATTAAATGCCACCGGACAATTAAATTATGCAATGCGAGTTGCTTATCCTGAGCAATGGAAAGAAGAGGTCATTACAAATGAGAAAGATTAATTTATTAACACTGACTTCTTTATTGCTACTCGCTGGCTGTGCTGAAAATGCAAATATGAAAGTAGACCGTTATCAATTTGATGATCTACGTGACTATGATCAAGATGGTATTATTAACCAGCGAGATCTGTGTGAAACTACGCCTCCTAATGTATTGGTTGATAATGATGGTTGTGCGTTTTGGACTGATGTGAAAAATATTAGTTGGTTCCCTATTGATTTTAAATTTGATAGTTCAGAACTGCTTGAAGAAAATATGATTGACCTTATTCGCGCAGTGGCAACGTTGAAACAAAACCCTGACACCAAATTAGTACTTATTGGTGATACAAGTGGTGAAGGCTCGCTTGAATACAATAGTGCTTTAGCAGAACGTCGTAACCTATCAGTAAGATCTTACCTTATTAGTAAAGGTGTCGAGGAAAGTCGTGTTGAAATGGAAACTTTTAACCAACCAACTTCTTTTACATCACACTTAAAATTAAGAAAACGACGTACTATCGCAGTCTTTATTGATACAGATAAAGTATTTGATGAAGCATGGAATATTTATACATCTGATCCGGAGAACAAATGAAAATTATAATTACTTTATGCTTATCACTGATTGCTAGTTTGCAGTTTGTTCAAGCAGAACCGGTTATTATCGGTAATAATAGCTTTCTTGATTTTTCGAGTCTGGATAGTGGAAATAGTGAAGTAGAATTTAAGATTGAAAATCATACTATTGCAGATATGATTTTAGGGGATACTGTTGCTGTTATTTCAAATATAAAATGGAATGATAGTCAAATGGCTGATTATCAGCAGCGTTATGGTAGTAACCCACATCAATTGATTCTTGCTGCATTCAATAACAAAAAAGATCCAACACCAGAAGAACAAGCGGAAACATTTTCCACCCGTGATGGAAGCGCTCTACTGTATTTATATTTAAGTGATTTTCAATCTGAGGAAACAAACCAAAAGATTGGTGTTTTCTTTATTAAAGATGCACAAAATTGGTTTTCTGATAAAGGGTTAATGCCAATCCCTGATGCAATTTATCAACAAAATTTAGTTGAATTAGGTTTGCAAGAAGCGGTCTATGAGGGGGGACATAAATAAAGCTAATTTCTTGTCATTTGTCTTTAGAAAGCCTCTATATTTTTAGGGGCTTTTTTGTGTCTACCTTTTCTTTATTGTTGTTTATATCAATCACAGTAGTTATAGCAATGACAGTAAATCGCAGATCTATTTTACTGTTTAAAACAACTCACTTTTTTATTATGCATTTTGGAGGCATAAAAAAGGGAGCTTAAATAAGCTCCCTTATTGATAAACCCTAATAAGCCTTAATCAGCCAAGTTAAAGTGCTTTGATAGTTTCAATTTGCTCATTTAACTTATCACAAGTAGTTTGGTATTCAGCTTGTTTTGCTTTCTCTTTAGTAATGACCGCTTCTGGTGCATTACTAACAAAACGTTCGTTGCTTAGCTTACCTGATACTTTACCTAGTTCTTTAGTTGCTTTTTCAAGCTGCTTAGCTAGACGTGCTAACTCAGCTTCTGCGTCGATCAAACCAGCCATTGGAATTAATAGCTCTAATTCACCAATTAATGCAGTAACAGAAGCCGGTGTTTCTTTGCCTTGTTCAACAAAGGTAACTGACTCTAATTTAGCGAGTGCCGCTAAGAAAGCCTCATTCTCAGCAAAACGACGTGTATCTTCAGTGCTTGCATTTTTAACTAATACGTTAAGTGGTACTTTTGGACTGATATCCATCTCACCACGAATGTTGCGTACTGCATCAATGACTTGTTTAACCCATTCAAGATCTGCAACTGCTTGTTCATCAACCTGTGAAGCATCGTATTCAGGGTAAGCTTCAAGCATGATAGTTTCACCACCTTGACCAGTAATTGCTTTCACACGTTGCCAGATTTCTTCCGTCATAAATGGCAGCATTGGATGCGCTACACGTAATAACGTTTCTAATACATTGATTAATGTATTGCGAGTACCGCGTTGTTCTGCATCGCTACCTTTGAATAAAACAGGTTTAGTTAATTCTAAGTACCAACCACAGAATTCATTCCAGATGAAATCGTAAAGAATATTTGCTGCAATATCAAAGCGATATGTGTCTAATGCTTGACGGAACTCTTTGATCATATTTTGCAATTGACCTTGGATCCAACGGTCGGCAAGACTGAATTGCATCTCTTTGTTATCACCAAAACCAAAATCTTGCTCTTCTGCGTCCATTAATACATAACGACTTGCATTCCATAACTTGTTACAGAAGTTACGGTAACCTTCAAGACGATTCATATCCCAATTGATATCACGACCCGTTGATGCCATTGCTGCTAATGTGAAGCGTAATGCATCTGTACCGTGTGCTTCGATACCATTAGCAAACGTTTTACGTGTATCTTTTTCGATTTTCTTAGCAAGCTGTGGTTGCATCATGTTGCCAGTACGTTTTGTCACTAAGCTTTCAAGATCTAAACCGTCGATCATATCTAAAGGATCTAATACGTTACCTTTAGATTTAGACATCTTATCGCCGTTTTCATCACGAATTAGACCAGTGACATATACGGTTTTAAAGGGGACTTGTGGTGTGCCATCTTCATTCTTCATAAAGTGCATGGTCATCATGATCATACGTGCAACCCAGAAGAAGATGATGTCAAAGCCGGTTACCAATACATCTGTAGAGTGGAAGGTTTTAAGATCCATTGTTTGGTTTGGCCAACCCAAAGTAGAGAATGTCCAAAGACCAGATGAGAACCATGTATCAAGTACATCATCATCTTGGCTCAGTACAACGCTATCATCTAAATTATTTTCTGTTCGAACTGTCGCTTCATCATGTCCAACGTAAACTTTACCTGCTTCGTCATACCAAGCTGGAATACGATGTCCCCACCATAATTGACGTGAAATACACCAATCATTTAAGTCATTCATCCATGAGTTGTACATATTTTCGTATTGCTGTGGAACAAATTTGATATCACCATTAGCAACCGCTTCTTTTGCTGTTTTAGCTAAAGGAGCAACACGTACATACCATTGGTCTGTTAGCATTGGTTCAATAACAACACCACCACGGTCACCGTAAGGAACGGTTAAATCGTGATCTTTAATTTCATCTAATAAACCTAACGCATCTAATTCACTCACTACTAATTTACGAGCATCTTCACGTGTTAAGCCTTGGAATTGTTTAGGTAAATCCGTTGCGTAATCTTCGCTCTTTTCACCATTAGTATTAAAGACTTCTGCTGTATCACGAATACATGCATCAAAAGTTAATACGTTGATCATAGGTAGGCTGTTACGTTTACCTACTTCATAGTCATTAAAATCATGTGCTGGGGTGATTTTTACACAACCCGTCCCTTTTTCCATATCGGCATGTTCATCGGCGATGATTGGAATTAGGCGGTTAGTGAAAGGTAAAACAACGTGTTGGCCGATCAAGTTTTGGTAACGAAGATCTTCTGCATTAACCGCAACACCAGTATCACCTAACATGGTTTCAGGACGTGTTGTTGCAACAACGATGTAATCTTTACCGTCCGCCGTTAATACGCCATTTGCTAATGGATAGCGGAAGTGCCACATGAAACCTTTAACGTCTTTGTTTTCTACTTCTAAGTCTGAAATTGCAGTGTGTAATTTAGGATCCCAGTTAACTAAACGTTTACCTCGGTAAATTAAGTCGTCATTGTATAAATCAACAAACGTCTTTTTAACGGCTTCAGATAGCCCTGCATCCATAGTAAATCGTTCACGATCCCAATCGACAGAAGTACCTAAACGGCGCATTTGGCGAGAAATATTACCACCTGATTCTGCTTTCCAATCCCAGATTTTTTCAATGAAAGTTTCACGGCCTAACTCTTTACGAGTTTCACCTGTTTCAGCAAACAGTTTACGCTCTACAACCATTTGTGTTGCGATACCTGCATGGTCAGTACCCATTTGCCACAAAGTATTTTTACCTTGCATACGTTGGTAACGGATCAAAGTATCCATGATCGTATCTTGGAAAGCATGACCCATATGTAAACTACCAGTGACATTTGGTGGCGGGATCATGATGCAGAAACTTTCTTTGTCAGTATCACCATGAGGTTTGAAATAACCTTTTTCTTCCCAATTTTGGTAATTTTTTTGTTCGATTGCACTTGGGTTATATGTCTTTTCCATCATTTATCTTCTGTCTGGTTAGTTGACTCTTGGGATGCTGTTGCAACATCTTGAGTAGATAGGGTGTGACCTAATTTTTTATAGGCGCTGTAGCGCATTCGCGCATTAATTTTTAATTGCTCTTGTGCTGGCACAAAATCAATAATTTGTTGGAAGTTTAAATTAAATTCCGGAATGTTTTGACTGAGATTAATCAGTATCGCACGTGGATGTTGCGGTGCTAACCAACTAATCTCAACTGGTGAACCATAGCGAGGGCCTTCACCGACTAAATTGTGTGGTACAAAACTATCGCCATCGAACTGCCATAAATATTCATCAACAGTAAATGCATCTTGTTGATTTTCAGTGTAAATAAATATTTTCTTATTTTGCTGATAATAATAAGCCGCTAACTGACAAGCTTGCACAAAATAGGGCGGCAAGCCATTGTCAGTCGCATCTTCTGTATGAATATAAAAAAGAACTTGGCTCATTAGCGTTCCAAATGACGTTTAGTTATTAACATTTATGCGTCGATATCCGCGACATCTTGTTCGCTGCGGTTAATGACAAACTGTGTTAATAATGAAACAGGGCGACCTGTTGCACCTTTATTTGGGCCTGAGCGCCAAGCTGTTCCTGCAATATCTAAATGTGCCCATGTGTAGGCTTTCGTAAAGCGAGATAAGAAACAAGCTGCTGTAATTGAACCAGCAGGGCGACCACCAATATTTGCCATATCAGCAAACGGACTATCTAATTGTTTTTGGAAGTCATCATCCATTGGTAATTGCCATGCTTTATCACCCGCTTGATTAGAAGCACTTAATAGTTCATGTACTAACCCTTTATGTGGACTCATTAAAGCACTGATATTGTGGCCTAATGCCATGATACATGCGCCAGTTAATGTGGCTACGTCAACAACACATTCTGGTTCAAAACGTTCTACATAAGTTAATGCATCACATAATACTAAACGTCCTTCAGCATCCGTATTCAATACCTCAACCGTTTGACCTGACATAGTTGTTAAAATGTCACCTGGGCGATAAGCTTTACTTGAAGGCATATTTTCTGCGCCAGCAATAACACCAACAACATTGATTGGTAAGTCTAATTCTGCAATGGCTTTCAGTGCACCAAATACAGAAGCAGCACCACCCATATCATATTTCATCTCATCCATGCCTGCGCCTGGTTTTAGTGAAATACCACCTGAGTCAAAGGTTAATCCTTTACCTACTAATACAATAGGTTTCTGATCTGTTGGACCACCTTGGTAATTAATGACTGACATATAAGCAGGATTTGCAGAACCTTGTGCTACCGCTAAGTAACTGTTCATACCTAATGCTTGCATTTGTGCGGTATCAACTACGTCTGTAGTAATTTTATCAAACTGTTGGTCCAGCTCTTGTGCTTGTTCACTTAAATAAAATGGCGTACAAATATTCGGAGGCATGTTCGCTAAGTCTTTACAGAACTTCATACCAGAAGCAATCGCTAACCCATGTTGTAATGCTAATTCTGCACGAGTTAGTTCTTTACGACTTGGAATATTAAACGTTAGTTTACGTAATGGGCGACGAGTATTGTCTTTATTGGTTTTGAATTGATCAAAGTTGTATAAGCTATTTTGTGTTGCTTCTACTGCTTGACGTACAGCCCAGTAACTATCGCGCCCTTTGATATGTAATTCTGATAAGAAGCAGATTGCTTCTAATGCACCGGTATCGTTTAACGTTGTGATCGTTTTTTCAATAATTTGTTTGTACTGTGTTTCTGTTAACTCGCGTTCTTTACCACAACCTACTAATAATACACGCTCACTTAATACGTTAGGTACATGGTGCAAGAATAATACTTGACCAACTTTTCCTTCAATGTCGCCACGGCGTAATAACGCACTTAAATAACCTTCACTAATATCATCTAATACTTCTGCAGCATTAGACAAACGTCGTGGTTCAAAGACACCAACAACAATACATGCGCTGCGTTGTTTTTCTGGGCTACCGCTCTTAACTAGAAATTCCATATGTATCCTTTAAAACGAATTATATTAAGATTAACTGTGCTATTTTCATAAAAATGCAGTTATCATAAGCTATTGTGGATCTTGAAACGTAATCTAAACTTACTAAAATAGCAATTTTACCGCAATTGCTTGCTTAATCCACTATTTTACGGTCTTTTGTCGCATCTTATTTTACACTGGAGAGCTGGGTGATAATTCTTCGTTATTTAATGTCTGAAACATTTAAAAGTCAGATAGGCATTCTCTTTATTTTACTCCTGATATTTGTGAGCCAAAAGTTTATTGCCATTCTTGCTCAAGCGATTAATGGTGTGATCCCTGCGGATTTAGTATTAACTCTTTTATATTTAAACTTACCCACTCTGGGTACGTTAATGTTACCTATCAGTTTTTATCTTGCGGTACTCGTTGCTCATGGTCGTTTACACAGTGAAAGCGAAATGGTGGCTTTAACATCATGTGGTTATAGTCCAAATAAAGTATTGAAAGCGACACTTATGCTGTCATTATTTACCTTCGGTTTTGCAAGTTTTAATAGCTTGTATTTAGCGCCAACAGCTGAAGATGCAATGATCTCTGTTATTGAACAAGCTGAAGCAGATGCGGGTACTGCCACTTTAATTGAAGGTCGTTTCCATAAAACATCGGGTAATGGTGGTGTTGTATACGTTGAAAAATATGAGAAGGGCCAAAAACTGGTTAATGTATTTGCAGCACACTGGCCTGAAGAGGGAGGGGTTTCTCCTTCAGTGATCACTGCAAAAACAGGGCGTGTTGAAGAAAAAAACGATGGAACATGGTTAACCTTAAAAGATGGTCAACGTTATGCTGGCATTGTAGGGCAGAATGAATTTCAAAATACCAGTTTTTTAAGCTATAAAGTACATATCGCAAATGCAGAAGTACAAAGTAAAAAACGTGGTGTAGATGCGTTACCAACACAAACATTATTAGGCTCTAAAGATCCTCGTTACCAAGCCGAATTGCAATGGCGTATTGCTATTCCTGTGTCTATTTTATTAATTACTTTTATGGCTGTGCCCTTATCAAAGGTAAACCCTCGTCAAGGGCGTTATGCTAAATTACTACCAGCTTTAGCTTTGTATTTAACCTTTTTCTTATTACTCAGCGCTTCAAAAAGTTTGATTGAAGATGGTGCTATCCCTCCTTTTGCAATTTGGGGCGTACAATTCTTGTTTTTTGGTATTGGTATTATGTTGCATTTACAAACAATCGGAAAATTTAATCTTAAAGTGAAAACGCCTAAAAAACCTAAGGTGGAAAAATAGATGGGAATTTTAGATAGATACATTGGTCGAACTGTTTTTGCTGCGACATTCTTAACTTTATTCGTATTAACAAGTTTAAGTAATATTATTAAATTTGTAGAGCAAATGAAGCATGTTGGTACTGGTAATTTTGGGGTTGTTGAAGCCGCTTATTTTGTTTTATTAAAAATGCCTGCTGAAATTACCTTATTTTTCCCAATGGCTGCATTAATAGGTGCATTAATTGGGTTAGGCTCCTTAGCAAGTAGTAGTGAACTCGTGGTTATGCAAGCAGCCGGATTATCCAAGTTTAGAATTGCAACATCAGTATTAAAAACAGCGATTCCAATGGTCATTGCCGTTATGTTATTAGGAGAGTTTGTCGCGCCTAAAACAGATAAAGAAGCTTACTTTATGCGTGATTTAGCTAAAAGTGGCAGTGCTCAAGTTGAAAATGAATACGGTGTTTGGGCTAAAGATGCGAACTCTTTTGTTAGTATTGGCAAAATGAATAGTAATGCTGAATTATATAATGTTCAGCTGTATTTTTTCTCTAAAGACTTGATCTTAGATTATGCGCTTGCTGCTAATAAAGGGAGTTATCAGCAGGGGCATTGGTTGTTAAAAAATGTCACTAAAACAATTTTTTTTGAAGACAAGACTGAGATAGAAAGTATTCCTGAATATACTTGGCAAACGGATCTGACTCCTAAAAAATTGGAAGTTATTATTAGCGAGCCAGATAAGATGTCGATGCGAGACATTTACAGCTATATCAATTATCTACAAACAAATGAGCAAGACGCTAGTCGTTACTGGTTAACCTTTTGGCGTAAAGCCGTATTGCCTTTTACTGTTGTGGTAATGATGTTGTTATCTGTATCATTTATCTTTGGTGGTTTACGTAGTGTACCTATGGGGACGAGATTGATTTTTGGTATTGCCAGTGGTTTTGCTTTCCATGTGTCTGGTGAGTTATTTGGTCCTGCAAGTTTAGTATTTGGTTTACCACCGATATTGGGAGCCTTGTTGCCAAGTATATTAGTCTTAGCAATTGCGATGTTCTTACTCAGTAGGCAAAGTTAGCCTTATCATAAATTGAAGTTAATTAGGGTATTAGTTATTTATTAACAACTAATACCCACTTTTTATTTTATTTGTTTTTATCTTCATCCATAAAACCCATCCCTTTAAAACCTTTCCAGTTACTGAGTTCTTTGGTTAATACTACGACTTCACATTCTGCCCACAAATCTTGGAATGCGTTGCGACCTTTTAATAAAGCCATGAAAGTACCTAAACCAAATGCAGAAGTTGCCATGCGGATTAATGATTGTGTAAAACTGATATTACTACCATCACTATTTTGAACGCGTAAACGCCATGCTTTCATGCCGATAGTTTGGCCCGCTTTGCTCCAAAAGTAAGCATAAAATCCAATAATTACAGCGCATAAGTAGGTTAAAAAGAGAGGACTTTGCCCTAAATAATCAGCACTATCTTTATATAAACTTAAATCGATTACTGCAATTTTAGCTAAAATAACAACAACCAATAAAGCGAATACAGTTGCAAGCATCAGCACTGCACCAATGGCAAAAAGATCATAAATATAAGCACCTAAACGCTTAAAAAATGATGCTCGTTCGCAGGCTTGATATTGTTCTTCTAAGATTAATTGTGGTGTTTTTGTATTATTAGCCTTAACCATGATGACCCCTTTAAATAATGAAAAAACAGTATAACAAATGCTTAAACAGTTACTATTTTATTTCTAAGGACAGTGAGTTAGGATTCATTCTTAATAAACCAAGAACAATAATTGATGAGTTTTTAATCGCTCACACAGTTTGTGACTGAAAAACCTTGTGTGTAAATAATGCATCGGTATAATCACTCGCACTTAGCCCGAGTGGTGAAATTGGTAGACGCGACGGATTCAAAATCCGTTTCCGAAAGGAGTGACGGTTCAAGTCCGTCCTCGGGCACCATATTTAGTGATAAAGCCTCAACAATTGTTGGGGCTTTGTTGTTTTTGGGGAGATCAAAAGCTTACCCCATAAATTTTTAGCTTATCCTTTAGCATACCTTTAGATACCGTACTCTTTATAATTAGCACATAAAAAAAGCAGTACAATTAATTTATACTGCTTTTAAAATTTCATATTAGGCTATCTATATTCTTGGCTTTATTCCACCAAAAATGGGGCTTCGGCTAACACTGTGTATTTATTGTTTTCAAATAGATAAGCGACATATTTACCTGCATCTAAGCCACTGAAAACTTGACTACCAGCTATATTACCGTTGATATAGTGCCATTCGATTCGACCTTCGCTACCCGTTGGTTCGATATCTGCGTTATAAATAGCAATCCAATCTCTGCTATTACCTGGCGCATGTGCGTAACTAATAGTGATTGCTTCATCGATTGCGTAGATGGCTTTGTTAAGACTTACTTCTGTTTCTGGCCAGGGCCATTGCGCATCAGCAGTAATTTCAGTGGATTTCATTTCAAACTCAACCCCGCGAGCAGCCAGTTCGGCTAAATTACGGCTGTCTTTCACCTTTGCTGAACATGCATCGTTTCGCGTGATAAATTCTCGGCCTATTGATGTGTGATTACTGATAGCAACTTGTGCATTGGCTTTGTCACTCACTAATACTCCCATAAGATTTAATGGTTGGCGATAATCTAAGTTGACGGCTCGAGAAGCGGCAATAAGAATAAAATCATTGGTACTGATAGCTTTAGCTTCATCAAGGCTGTAAGTGCTAAAACCTAAGTTGTCACGTTTGTTTATCCATGCTTCATCGGAAGCAAGAGCACTATTAAATTCGCGTTCGATAATATGTACGCGTGCAATAAGGTGCTGACCCCAATTTAAAATATCTAAGCGGCGTGCATGCAATTGCAGTTCATCCCATACAAAGTAGTTGTAATCATAGCTACCCCATTGTGTTAGCGCTGTAGGATCTGATTCTATGGTAGTACCTAATGTTGTACGCTCTATAATAGCTGCAATTGTTGCACCTGGATCTTCGGTTTTAGCTGCCTCTACAAAGGCTGCAAATTCACCTCTAAATGCTGGTCCGGTTTGTACTTCACAAATAGTGGTCGCACCAGGCGTAGAGTGTATACCTGTTGCTTCAAAAAACTGTTGACGTGCATAGAAGGAATAAAAGTTAGTTGCACCATGGCCACCTTGTGTTGCTGAGCCAAATGAAAATAGGAAACGGTTGGTTTGCAAACCATGACCTATCTCATGCAAGTTACCGTGTTCTACAGGATGAAATGAACCGTATGTATCGTACGGATTACCAGAGCAAGCGCCACCACAGGTTGCTTGGTCGGCATTCACATGCTTTACAATATCAACTGTTGCTACCGCTAAACCTTCCGTTTCCGCCCAGCCATGTACTTCTGGCTCTGGAGTAATATCTGGACCTTGAAATCCAGCCAGAACATGTGTGTAGTTCGTTGCATATAATTTAATCGCTTCTGCGAGTTCAGCTGCTGTATTCCAATAGGAGGTTTCTAAAGTGCTAACGATACGATCCGCTTTAGAATGTACTTCAAAGCTGTTCGTCGCAATTTCAGCCCAATCATAATGATCATCAGCTAATGCTTTTGTGAATTTTGTGTCGTCTTGCGAGCCACTCCAAAAAGCATGTTCACCGATGTTTTCGAATGTAAACTGTGTTTCTATATCGTTAGTGTTGAATGTAATGTGGATCGGGCCGCCGTAGGGTGAAGTAAATACTATCGATTCTCCAAACTTAATTGCTAGGTTCTGTGATGCTAAATATTTAGGACGTGTGTACCCATTGCTATCCCATTCATGAGTCGCACCAGATCGAACTGAGTTTACACGAATACTCGTATCAACTTCATTGTTATCTAAACGTGTGACCCGAACAGTTTGACCCGGTAAAGCATACACGCCAGATGAACGAAATGATTGTTTGCTGGTAAGTGTTATTGTTTTGCTTGTTGGTGTGATGCGGCTAAAATCACTGCGACTGTAATTACCTAAATCTTCTGGTACAGGGTTTATATCACGAGAGATATAAATCAAATGATCGGCAAAGTAGGCTTTGAGAAATTCATTTGTTGGTGTTGAATCAACACTCATAGGATAACTAATATCTTGTCGGATTTGGTCAGCTAATAATACTAAATGTTTTTCTAGTATTTTACTGTTTGAATCAAATATGCGTATACCATTTTGGTCGTAAGTATCGAACATTGATTTAATTGAATTAGCGGCGAGTGAGAATTCATTTGCGTAAGATTCATCATTCGCACATCTATCTTCAGCACAACTAGCTAATGGAACCGAAAAATTCTCATTATTTATATGATTTAATAGATTTTTTATAGCGCTGATATGTCCCGGTAAACGATCTGCATCGGCAACACTTGTATTTTTGATAGTAGATTGTGGCCAGCGATTATCACCTGCATAGGCAACATCAAAGTTGTTAAATAACTGACTACCTAAATCAGTGATGCCACCATCATGGTGCAGGTATAATACTGGAATACCATTTGCTGTTGCATAATTCACTCCCGCCATTATGTCATCAATTTCATATGCGTCTTGAAATTGCGAAATGATTAATAAATCACTACCACCTTGTAAGCAGGTTTTAAGTGCTGCACCATTACAAGTATTGGCATTATTAATAATTAAGCCTTCGTTATAATTATCTTCTAGCCATTCTCGAGTCGCTGGTTCATCTCGAAACCAATAGCTATTATCGCTTTGAGCAAGGGTTACACGTAAATCCTTTTCTTTTCCTTCGGTCAGCCAAGTCATCGTATTATGTAAAAACTGCAACATATCCTCGTTGAGCAATGAAGGGTCGCTTCTTAAATTACGGAACGGGTGACCACCAAACATAATAAATTTTGATTGCTCATGTGTGCCAGCCACTACCAAGGCTCTGCTATCATCGATATCATCACCATTTTGGTCTGCATTGACATTAAGCACTTCGATATTTTTACCTAATTCACCACGAAGAAAACCTGCATCATGAGTAGGATTCCAGTCAAGATCGGTTATATCAGCTAATAGTTGAAGCCTTGTTGCTGCATCGTTTACGCTTGCTTTATCGATAAAGTCAATTGCAGCTGCAGCGACGTTATCACTTGTTTTGAGCAAATTTATGTTGCCGGTTTTTAGTGCTTGCTCTAGAGATGATAAACCATCGCCACTAGGTGGTTTCTCTGTTTCATTATTATCTTCATCTTCTGGTACTGTGTTATCCGGAGCTGAGTCTGATGAAGGTGGGGTATTGCTTTCTGATGAACTTCCTCCTCCACAACCATAAAGAGTAAGTATTGAACTAAGAATAATAAACAATAATGTACGCTGGCTAAACATGCTGCCTCCTTGAGCATAAGTGAAAATGAATATATTCACTTCCATGTGATTTCAGATAAAGCAAAGCCTATCTTTTTATGGGCGCAATAATAATGCAGGGAGAGTATTAAAAGAACAGCATTAAAAGTATTATCTCTAAAATTGAATGTTCTTTATAAAATATTGATATGTAAGCTTTATTTAATGAGAATCGGTTACCTATAAAGTGGTAGTCGTGGAGGTGTGTCTGGGGAGAGATTAATAAATACTTTCTCTTTTATGATAATTATCATCATAATATTTTAAAAACGTTTTTACGAGCAAGCCTTAGTATTTTTATTAAGGCTGCTCGTTTGATGATTTTTGAATCTATTAAGTGCTGTTTAATAAGCTATTGTGCCACGGATTGGATATCCCTCCTGACTACGAACAAATGTTAATCCTCTCACAATAACCTCTGGATCTGGGCGTAAAAAAGGCGCATTGGAAATATCTACTGCTTGTAGAGTACCTTTATCGTTAATAATAAATAAAGCAGGTTCAGAGTAATTATGATCTGTTTCTTGCTGAGTTCGTGGGGCTGAAACATATAATCCGAGTTGTATCATTTGCTGTTCTGTTAAACCATAAGCAATAGGGTAGGTAACCGTTAGCTTTTCCATACTTGTTTGTAGCTGTTCTTTTGAATCTGCAGAAATTGCTGAAATACTGACACCAATTTCTTTTAATGCATTTTGATGTTGTTCTAGCAGGTTTAAGTAGCGAACGCATAATGGGCAATGTTTACCTCTATATACAACAATCATCTGCCAATCTGCACCACTGTGCGCTTTACTTAAATCTAATGTTGTTCCATTAAGTAAGCTTGCTTCAATCGATGGAAAAACACTACCAGCTGTTAATTTTATTGAGTTTGTCATGATCATCTCTCTTTATTTAATGGTTAATTTTATTTTTTAGCGAATGAATTAATAAGAACACTGATGGCAATGAATAATATACTGACAGCAACCACTCCAGGCCATTGATATAGTGCAAAAGCTTTAACTCCTGTAATAGAACCTAGTGCGCCACCAAGATAATAACCAAGCATATAGATCCCATTAATACGGCTCTGTGCACTCGGGTCAATACTAAAAACACGTACTTGATTCGCCACTTGAGCGCTAAAAATAGCAAAATCGATTAAAATAATACCGATAATTAATGCAATCAAGTTTCCTGAAAAAATACCCGTGATTGCAAATCCAATTGCTGCAAGTATGAGCACAACTAAGACTAATTTTTTAGAGCCTATTTTATTAACCCATTTGCCAGCTGACTTCGCGCCAATGACTCCTGCTAATGCAATGACACCAAATAAGCCTGCTTGCTGTGTGTTGTAATTAAAAGGCACATCACTTACATAAATAGCGAGTGTTGCCCAAAGCACATTAAAAGAAGCAAACCAACAAGCTCCTGCTAATGTGTATATTTGCAATGGTTTGTGTTTAATTAATAGGCTGATAGTACTTTTTAAAAGTGCGAAATAAAGTAAATTAGTTTGTGGTTTATTTTGGGGTAAAAATAGCCTTAATAAGATGCCAAAAAGAGCTGCTAATAGAGCAGACATAATAAAGACACTATGCCATCCAAAGTTTTCTCCCACATATCCACTTAATGTTCTTGAAAGCAATATGCCAATAGTTAAACCCATCATTAATGTGCCTAACGTTGCTCCTTTGTTTTTGGCTGAGACCATAGATGCCGCAAATGGAATTAACTGCTGAGTAATATTAGTGCTAACACCAATTAAAAATACGGCTACTAACAAAACAGGCAAATTTGGTGCAACAACTGCAACGCTACAGGCAAGGACTAATAAACAGGATAAAATAGTAATTAAGTGTCGACGAGCAATTGAATCACCTAAAGGAGAAATAAATAATAATGCAAAGGCATAACCAAATTGTGTTAAGGCTGGAATGCTACCTAGTTGTGAACTGCTTAAATTAAACTCTTTAGCAATCAAGGGTAAAATAGGTTGGCTGTAATAAAGGTTAGCTGCAGTTGCTGCAATAGCCGCTGTCATTAGCAATAAAATAAATTGATTTATAGATTGATCCTGTTTGCTATTACTCATCTTCTTTCCGGTGAATAAATGATGCTGAGATGATAAGGCTTGTTCATGTATAACAAAAATAATAATATATTATTGAATCTATGTTATTTGTGTATAGATGTTTATTGCTTAAACATAAAATGAAACATGTTATATAGGGAATTTACGATGGATATCAAAACATTAAAGAGTTTTATTGCGGTTGCTAAACATAAAAGTTTTTCGCAAGCAGCACGAGAACTACATACAGTACAACCTGCAATTAGCCGACATATTTCAGCATTGGAAACAGAGTTGGGGGTTAATTTGTTCAAACGAAACTCTCGAGATGTTGCTATTACTGAAGCAGGAGAGCAGTTATTAAAAGATGCGATTGATATTTTAGCATTAACGGAGCAAGCTAAAACACAAGTAAAACTGGCTCAAAATGGCCAATTAGGCACACTCAATATTGCTTACTTAAGCTCTGCTTGTTTATCGTTTATGGCTGAGTTAGTGCGTGATTATAAATCGCACTTTCCACATGTACATGTTACTTTATTTGAAATGACGGCTACGGAACAAATTGAAGCCTTTAAAAATGATCGTATCGATATTGCCTTCTCAAGGCCATTACCGATCTCAATTATGGATGAATTTGTTCATCACAGTATTTATATCGATACACTTGTTGCTATTGTTAATCAAGATCATGAATTTGTTGGTCAAAAAAGGGTTAACTTATTAGAGCTAAAAAGAGAACCGTTTATTATTTTTAATCGAGAAGAGGCTCTTGGACTTTTTGATGAAACGATTATGCTATGTAAGCAAGCTGGTTTTTCACCTAATATCGTTAGCCAACCTAGAAATATGCAAACATTAGTTACAGAAGTCGCTGCTGGATTAGGAGTGGCTATTGCTCCTTATTGTGTCCGTAAATTATATAGTGATGGTTGCCATTTTATTATGTTAGAAAATATTACGACAGAAATTCCAGTTCATATTCAATATAAAAAGAGTAACTGCAGTGCAACCGTTAATGCATTTGCAAATATTGTTTTAAATGCCAAGCAAGAAATACAGCATAATATGCTTAATTGAATATGATAAATAAAGTACAATTTAATCACTGTTGAGAGATCTTCTATTGATCTATTATTTTGCATCGACTTTTTATTGTTTGCTATAACAGAAAGTGCTTATGGATCAGTTTGTTGTTATCTGATTAGTCGCTATTTAAAGTATATATGATGCATTATTTTATTATTGTATCTTGGGATAATGTATTAATTTAAGGTGTGTTTTTGTGAACTATTGTACGCTTCAAAAATTTGATTACTCTGTTTGCAATGACCTTGATAAAAAGTATTTTTTTAGTGCCATGTTAAATATTTTATATGTCCGCTCGCGAGTTATTTTTTCTCGTATCATATTTCCTCTTTTTTTTATGATGTTTATATTTCCTATTAGTCCTGTTAAGGCCCTGGAAAGTAATGTTGAAACACCTCCACAGAAAATAGAAACAATACATCTATCTGATACAGAACTATTCAATAAAGCAAAGTCAATTCAACATTCGGATCCAAATAGTAGTCGTTTATTGGCTAATGAAGTGCTTAATCGAACAGACAAAAATAACCATCAAGAAGTCAGAGCACAAGCCTATTCTTTATTGGGTGAACTAAATTTAACATCGCAAAAGATTGTTGATTCCATGTCCTCTTTTTTACAAGCTTCACTGATTTATAAAGATCTAGATGATGAGCGTTATCAAGAAATAAATCATGCAATGGATAATTTATTACCGCTTGCAAAACAGCATAATGTTACTTGGTCTATTGCTAACATATTAATAAATAAGGGCGATGAGGATTTTGATAAGAAACATTATGGAGATGCTATTGTGCAATATACTCGTGTTTTAGAGTATGTTTCAAACTCTAAGAGCATTGCACAAACCTATAAAAAAATAGCAGAATCGTATAAAGGCCTAAATGATAAAGGGCAAACCGCTTTGTTTTATAAAAAATCATTAACGGCTTATACGGCTTTAAATGATAAAAAAAATATAGCGCGTATCTTAAATGCCATTGCAGAAGCGGAACGTCACCTTGGAAACGATGTGATCGCACTTGGTTATTCTGCACAAAGTTTGGAAGTCTATGCACAAATAGATGATCCTAAAGGTTATGTAAAAGCGCTAAATGGTGCAGGTATCATTTATAGAAATATTGGGCGTTACGAGAAATCATTAGCAAACTTTTACAAAGCGTATTTATATTATCAAAAAGTGGATGACGTTAATGGTATTGCAAAATCTTCAATTCAAATGGGGCTTATCTACACTCGTTTGAAAAAATTTAAAGAGGCAAGATCATTTTATCAACTAACCATTTATTTACCAAAAGAGGAAGTTGAAGCCAAAACATTAGCTTCAGCATACAGAGAAATAGGGGTTATTGATTTAAATGCAGGTGATTATGAGTCTGCAAAAGCGATGGTCCTGAAAGCGCATGATATCTATGAGCAGGAGAATGATAAAACAAAGCAGGCTTTGACAGCTCGGATCCTTGGTAATATTTGTCGTGATCAGAAAAATGAAAAGCAAGCGATTGCTTATTATAAAGACTCATTAGTGGATGCTGTTGCTGTTGGTAATAAAATGTATCAAATAAAAGCACAAATCTCTTTAGCATCTATGTTGATTAAAAAAGATCCTAAACAAGCCATTCATTTATTAAATCAGT
Source organism: Psychromonas algarum (assembly GCF_004376845.1). GTDB lineage: Bacteria > Pseudomonadota > Gammaproteobacteria > Enterobacterales > Psychromonadaceae > Psychromonas. The sequence continues at coordinate 77,486 of NZ_SNUW01000002.1, read as the reverse complement.
CATTAGCTTTATCAAATGAAATCAATTCAAACCCTCAGAAATTATCTGTTTATTCTGAGCTTAGAAGATTAGAGAAGCTACGAGGGAATTTTGAAAAATCATTAAGTTATGCAGAAAAAGAAATTGCATTATCTTCTATTATTGAACAAGAAAAAGAAGATAAAGAGCTTGTTTTTGTAAAAGCCACATTGTCTTCGCATAAGATGGAAATGGAATTAGCATCATTAAAAGAAAAAGCAAAGCTAGATCATCTTGAACTTGAGCAGAAAAATAACGAAATTGAAATTGCAGCTCAAGTGAGTAAAATTTCTGAATTAGAATTGGTTAAAAATAAATATGCTAACTTGGCATTGGCGTTATTATTAGCCATGTGTTTGTTGCTGGTGGTTATTATTTATCGCAGGTTTTCTGCTTCAAAAAAACGCAATAGAGAACTTGATTACTTAGTTTCTCGTGACCCGCTAACCAATAGCTATAACCGTCGTATTTTATACGAACTTTTAGAGCGAGATTTTGGGAAATTTGCAAATTCGGGTTCATTTAATGAGTATTGTTTTATGATGATCGATATTGATTTCTTTAAAAATGTTAATGATGCTCATGGCCACATTACAGGTGATACTGTACTTTGTGATTTTGCTAATATTTTACAAAATACTATTGCTAATAGAGGCACGGTTGCACGTTTTGGTGGCGAAGAATTCTGTGTCGTTTTACCAGATTCCTCTCAAGAAATTGCCATGCAAGTTGCTGAAAATATACGTAAAAAAGTAGAGTTATATAACTTTGATAATATCTCTATCACTTGTAGCATTGGTGTGACATCTGTTGTATTTGGCGCTAAATCTCCAAAAGAATTAATGCATCAAGCTGACGTGGCACTTTATCAATCAAAAACCATGGGGCGAAATCAAGTAACTATCTGGAATGAAGCTTTAGAGAAAAATAATACATAAAGAGATTAACTTTATTTGTATTTATTTCACCTGTTTTATTTCTATATTGCCATTGGGCTTTTCATGGATTTAAAAGTAGCTTACTGAAACTGTGATAGGGAAATGTTTAATAATAAAAAGTAAAAAATAATCGAGCTATTGCTCGATTACATTTGTGTTGTCATTTGAGATAAAACAACAGTTAAAACAATTGCTGCTGTTACTGTAAACATCATAAAAATGCCTGCTAGTTCTCGGCTGGTACTAAAGATTTTTTGTTTCATAATCATTCCTATTTAATGTGCTCTTGATTATATTGTTTATCTAATTGTAATACAAGAAAAGTGTGATTTTCGTCACACTTTTTTGTTGTTGTCTTTTGCATTATTCCTAATAAAATTAACTTCCATTTGCTATTGTATAAATAAATCACAATCTGAGTATGTAAATACGCTTATATAAATTGCATGCTGTAACATACTTATATTAATTTACAGTAAATAGCTGATCTTAAAACAACTCACTTCTTCGTTATAAATTTCGTAAATAGAAAAGGCGTTTACGTTAATTTACATCTTGAATTGAATTACTTTTCATTGAGGACTCACCTTTTTATAGGATTTGAAATGAAATATAACGCCAATGGATTGACCATTTTATTCTTATTGTTTACCACATTATTACTTTCGGGCTGTGTTTCGGTAAAACAACAGCAACAAAAATCAGCTAAAAGTAAGGGAGATCTTCAGGTTACCTTACAGCAATATAAACAGAGTCATTTTAAACAAGTTGAAGCGAAGTTTTTCACTAGTCGTTCTAAAGCTTTAGTATTCAGGGTTTTATCTGATATTAAAGGAACACCGCGGTGGTTTGAGCGGGTGCAAAGTTTACAAGTTTTACAGGTTTATAATAATCATCAATACTTGTTACGGACTGTCATCAATAGTCCATGGCCATTTAAAGATCGCGAAGTGATCACCTGTGTTGATACTCTTTTTAAAGAAAACATTACGACAATCAATATTACATCTTGCAGTGATCGTGTGCCTACGAATGATCAATATGTACGTTTAGTTCAGGTTGAGTCTCGTTGGACAATCCAAAAAATATCTAACTCTATTGTTGAAGTTAATTATAAAACTTGGCTTGATCCTAATGGTTATGTGCCAGCTTTTATTTTTAATAGAGAGTTAATTGCGGGTACTGAAGCTGATTTGAACAAACTACAAACTATCATTGATAATGCGTCATTAGATACTTATGCATATTAATTAACAGCCATTAATTTTAAAAAATTGAATGGTTAGTGTTTATTACTATAGGAATAAAGAGTAGAGGGTATTAAATTGAAGCAGATATAAGGTTTTCCTATCTGCTTCAATTGAGGCTTACTATTGGTGCTTCATAGCGTCATAGCAGCTATCCAGCCAAAGACAATTAAAGGTAAATTGTAATGTAAGAAGGTTGGGATTACTGTATCGCGAATATGATCGTGATTACCATCTGCATTCAAACCTGAAGTTGGTCCTAAAGTTGAATCGGAAGCTGGTGAGCCGGCATCACCTAATGCGGCTGCCGTACCTACTAATGCAATAGTTGCCATTGGAGAGAAACCAAAAGAGATAGCAAGTGGCACATAAATAGTTGCAATGATTGGAATTGTTGAGAAAGAAGAACCAATCCCCATTGTTACCAATAAACCAACAACTAGCATTAAAAGAGCTGCTAGCCCTTTGTTATTACCAACATCAGATGATAATGCAGCGACTAATGTTTCAACACTACCAGTGGCTTTCATCACAGCAGCAAAACCTGCAGCAGCAATCATGATAAAGCCTATCATTGCCATCATATGTACACCTTTAGTGAATACATCATGTGTTTCTTTCCAAGCAATAACACCACCAATAGTAAATACACAGAAGCCCGCTAATGCACCGACAATCATTGAGCCTGTCATTAATTGGGTGATTAACGTTGCAGCAATGGCAATAAAGGCAACAACAATATGGCGTTTATTCAGTGCTTTAAAGGCAACTTCTTCAACACTCTTTTTTTCTTCTTGGTAAATACGTGGTTTACGGTAGCTGATAAAGACAGCAATAAGCAAACCAACAACCATTCCTATTGCAGGTAGTGCCATCGCTGTTGGTACTTGACTTGCAACAACGTCTAAGCCGTTATCATGTAAATTTTTAAGTAAGATATTATTTAAGAAAATACCACCAAAACCAATAGGTAAAACCATATAAGGTGTTACTAAACCAAAGGTTAAGATACAAGCCGCTAAACGTCTATCAACACGTAATTTATTGAAAACACTTAATAGTGGTGGGATAAGAATAGGGATGAATGCAATATGCACTGGGATAACATTTTGTGAAGCAACAGCCATTAATAAGATAACTGAAAAGACAACATACTTAATGGCTGTAGAGGTCTGCTGAGCATGCTCGCCACGTAAACGCTTAATGATACTTTGTGATAATAAATCAGTGATCCCTGATTTAGAAATAGCAACGGCAAAAGCGCCTAACATTGCGTAACTTAGTGCAATAGTTGCACCACCACCTAAACCGCTTTCGAAAGCTGCGATTGTGTCATTAAGTGATAAACCAGCGGTTAAACCACCAACTAATGCACTCAATGTTAATGCTATTACAACATTAATACGCATCATTGATAGGATGAGCATGATACACACCGCTAATAAAACTGGGTTAATCATAATTATTCCTTTTGGAGTAAATCAAAACTGCTTATATAAAAATCGCAGGCATTCTACTCGATGTGTTAATACTTTGCAGATAAAACTTTATATATATTTATCACCTTGTTTATATTCTCTTTGTAGAGTGGTTAATTTTTGCTCCTGTTGCAGGCTATTTGTGCTGAACTATTAACCCTAAAGCAATACTATTTTTATTTATTCATAACACATTTTCTTTTTTATTGTCTTAATCCAATCATTAATTGCTTTAGACGTCTAGATGTCTTAGTATGCAAGGGTAATTATGAGATAGATCACATCAGTATGATGATTGATTCATACATAACACCCGTTTGATTTCAGGAAATTTGATGATAGAAATAAAAAATGTAAATAAGGTTTTTTATCAGGGAGATAGGGCTATCAATGCGCTTTCTGATATTAATCTGACAATACAACAAGGTAGTATCTCCGGGGTGATCGGTTCATCGGGCGCAGGTAAAAGTACATTAATACGTTGTGTTAATTTATTAGAGCGTCCAACAAGTGGAGAAGTTATTGTTGATGGTGTTGATTTAACGACATTATCAGAGCAAGAACTTACTTTAACTCGTCGTAAAATAGGCATGATTTTTCAACACTTTAATCTGCTTTCATCACGTACTGTTTTTAATAATATTGCATTGCCATTGGAACTTGCTGGTATTGCTAAAGAGAAAATTAAAAGCAAAGTAGAAGATTTATTAGAGCTCGTTGGGTTAGTTGATAAACGCGATGTTTACCCTGCTAATTTAAGTGGTGGTCAAAAGCAACGTGTCGCAATTGCACGAGCATTAGCTTCAGATCCGAAAGTTTTATTGTGTGATGAAGCAACAAGTGCTCTTGATCCTGCAACAACTATTTCTATTTTAGAGTTATTACAAAAAATTAATAAAGAGTTAAATCTAACTATCTTATTGATTACCCATGAAATGGCTGTGGTAAAAGGAATATGTGAAGAAGTTGCTATTATCGGAAATGGGAAATTAGTTGAAAATGGCAAAGTAGGTGACATATTTGCTCACCCTAAAACAGATCTCGCGCGTGAATTTATTCGTTCAACATTAGATTTATCTATTCCAGTCGATTATCAAACACGTTTACAAGCACAGCGTGTTGAAAATAGTTATCCATTGATCCGTTTAGAATTTACTGGAGCATCCGTTGATACGCCTGTGATCAGCCATGTTGCACGTGAATTTAATATTGATATTAGTATCTTAAGTTCAAACATGGATTATGTTGGAGGCGTTAAGTTTGGCCTAATGCTCGCAGAGTTTATTGGTTCTGAAGTTGCTGCTGAAAAAGCGATTGCGTATTTAAAAGAGCAAAAAATAGAGTTAGAGGTGTTAGGTTATGTCGTTTAATGCAGTGATCACATGGTGGGTAGAAAATCCGCGTTTAATTGATTTATTGGTTAATTCTCTTTGGGAAACCATTGTAATGGTATTCACTTCTGGTTTTATCGGCTTTGTTGTTGGTATTCCATTAGGTGTGTTATTACATTTAAGTAAAAAAAATGGCTTATTAGAAAATACTGCACTTAATAAAGTATTAGGTGTTGTGGTTAATATTGGACGTTCTATTCCTTTTATTATTCTATTAGTGGCTTTGATACCAGTAACGCGTTTTATTGTTGGCTCTTCGATTGGTACTGCTGCAGCGATTGTGCCGTTAACTATCGGTGCGATCCCATTTATTGCTCGCTTGGTTGAAGGGGCGTTATTAGAAGTTCCTGCAGGTTTAGTTGAAGCTGCACAGGCGATGGGCGCAAAACCAATTCAAATTATTAATAAAGTATTATTACCAGAAGCATTACCCGGCATTATCAATGCAATAACGATCACTTTAGTGACGCTCGTTGGTTACTCTGCAATGGCTGGAACTGTAGGTGGTGGTGGTCTTGGCGATGTTGGTATCCGTTACGGTTATCAGCGTTTTGATGGCACAGTAATGATGATCACTATTGTTATCTTAGTCGTGTTGGTACAACTTATTCAATCTGTTGGTGATCACCTTGTTAAACGTGTCGATCATCGTTAATTTTTTACACTTTACCCTTAATGATTAACTCTTAATTATTAAGCCATAACATTTAAAAAGGAAAATTTATGAACTTTAATATCAAAAAAGTCTTTGCTGTTTTAGGCTTAGCATCAGTCGTTGCGCTATCTGGCTGTGGTGAAAAAGAAGCACCTGCAGTAGATAATACTAAAGTGACTATTGGTGTAATTGCTGGTGCAGAAGCACAAGTAGCAGAAATTGCAGCTAAAGTAGCAAAAGAAAAATATGGTCTAGATGTGAAATTAGTGACTTTTTCTGATTACATCACACCGAATGCCGCACTTGATGAAGGTTCAATTGATGCAAATGCATTCCAACACAAACCTTATTTAGATCAGCAAATTGCTGACCGTGGTTATAAATTTGCCGTTGCAGGTAATACATTCGTTTACCCAATTGCTGGTTACTCAAGTAAAATTAAATCATTAGATGAATTAAAAGATGGCGATCAAATTGCAGTACCAAGTGACCCAACTAACTTAGGTCGTTCTTTAATTTTATTAGAGCAACAAGGTCTATTAACATTAAAAGAAGGTGTTGGCCTACAAGCAACAGTTTTAGATATTGTTAGCAGTGAAAAAAATCTAAAAATTGTTGAACTAGAAGCTGCACAATTACCTCGTTCATTAGATGATGTAAGTCTTGCTATTATTAACACAACTTACGCAAGTTCTATTAACCTTTCTCCAGAGAAAGACGGTATCTTCATTGAAGATAAAGAATCTCCATACGTTAACTTAATTGTTGCACGTGAAGATAATGTTAAAGCAGAAAATATCCAAAACTTTGTGAAAGCATACCAATCTGAAGAAGTGTACCAAGGTGCTCTTGAAATCTTTAAAGGTGGTGTTGTAAAAGGTTGGTAATCCACTTTTTATAAACCATTAGTAACACTGAAAGGGGGATTAGGCTTGGCTTAATCCCCTTTTTTATTGGCTCGACTTTGGGTGAATATTTTTCACTAAAAATAACGAAAATAATTTTTAAAATAGGTATTAAAAAACGGCTTTATATTTGATGTTTGACCTGTATCAAGTTATTGTTCCCCCTCCTTTGGATATCGATTTAAAACGATACATTTATAGATGTCATAGCCATTTTAATTTGCTAACAGTGTAAATGTTTGGGAACTTGGTCAAATACCAAGGCTGCCCCCGCAACGGTAGAATAAACTGAGTTTAGTTTATTAAGCCCGGATACCAAACCTGAGGAATGATGCTTATTTAGAAGCAAACTATTGAGTTTTCTCTGAAATAAGTACCGTGGTGTTGCGGAGGGCTTCACCGGTTGGTTTGCTTGATTTGAGCTGCCATCTCCTCCACAACTTCGCCTGTTAACCATTCAGACGGAGCTTTCTCTGTGTTAAATATTAAAAAAATAAGTACATTTAAAAAATTGTTCACTCCATTATGTGTCATCACTAGCTGTTTACTGTCTTTTTCAGCTAATGCACATTTTCAAATGTTGTATACCCCACATTTATTGCATGAAAAAGGCGGCCCCATTAGTTTCAAAATGCCATTTACTCACCCTGCAGCTAGTGGGCATGTTATGACGGTTGATAAACCAGAAGCCTTTTATGTAATTAACAAAGGAAAGAAAACTGATTTATTAAAGACTATTTCAGATATTGAATGGCAAAGTTCTGTTGATAAAGGACATGCTTATCAAGCAGAAACTAGACTACGAGGTTTAGGTGATTACGCATTTATTGTACAACCTTCACCTTATTTTGAAGAAGAAGAAGATATTTATATTCAACAAATTACTAAAACAATTGTGAATGTCGGTAATTTACCTACAGATTGGAATCATGACCTGGGTTTAACCGCTGAAATTGTGCCTTTAACAAAACCTTATGCAATTTATGAAGGTGGTATTTTTAGTGGCATTGTAAAATCTAACGGTAAACCTGTTCCATTTGCTGCAATTGAAGTTGAGTTCATGAATTACCAACCTGATATGAAAAACAATCGTTTTGCTAAAGAGCCGACTATGACACCTCCATCAGATATTTTTGTTACTCAGACTATTTATGCTGATGCAAACGGTACCTTTCACTTCTCTTTATTAAAAGCAGGGCATTGGGGCTTTGCTGCATTAGGTGTGGGTGAGCAAAAAACTTATAAAGGAAAAGAGTTATCACAAGATGCTGTGATATGGGTACAAGCAACTAAGTTGCCATAAGTAATAATTGATTTATTAATCTAGGTCGAATAACGCATTTACATTAGCTTATTCGACTTACTTCTTTATTGTTAGAGAGAGTATTATGCATATTGTAGATGGTGCATTATCGTTACCAGTCTTAGTCACTGGTGGAGTATTAAGTGCCATTGGTGTTTATATTGGCCTTAAAAAAATGGATTACGAACACCTTCCTTTAGTGGGAGTTTTAGCCTCTGTTTTCTTTATTGCTTCTTATATCCATCTACCATTAGGGCTTTCTAGTGTGCACCTCATCATGAATGGATTATTAGGCATTTTACTCGGTTGGGTGGCCTTTCCTGCTTTATTAGTTGCATTGTTATTACAGGTGATTTTCTTTGGGTTTGGTGGTTTATTAGTGCTTGGTGTAAATACACTTAACATTGCTTTACCCGCAGTTATTATTTATTACGTTTGTTATAAAGGAATACGCAATAAGAATGCGAAAGTTGCTGCAATCTGGGGAGCCATTGGTGGTGCGGGCGCGATTATTATTACTTCAGTAATGGTTGCTTTATCTTTAGCATTATCAGGAGAATCTTTTATTTTAGCGGCTAAAGCGATTTTACCTGCACATATACCGATTATGATTTTAGAAGGATTTGTTTCCTATGCCGCTGTGTATTTAATCCACACAGTAAAACCAGAATTTATTACTAAGGAATATTCATAATGAAAAGTAGATCATTATTTTTAGTTTTCGTGTTTGCTTGTTCATTGTTCAGTTTTAATGCTTTTGCTCATAACGTGGTGGGTGGTGTTTATGCAAATGGTTTTGAGATAGAAGGTGAAGCTGGGTTTTCAAATGGCTCAATGGCCCGCGCAGGAACGATCGTTAAAGTATCAGATCAATCTGGCACCCCTTTAGGTGAAGTTAAAACTGATGCCGATGGCCTTTTTACCTTTACAGCAAAAAAACGTATTACCCATGTATTTAAAGTCAATATGGGAGCAGGACATCTATTAACAATGCAATTACCTGCTGAAGAGTTACCTGATGATTTTGGACATGTTGAAGCAACTACAAATGAAGAGACTGCAAATGAAGTTGTATCAATATCTAAATCTAATTTAAATGAAGTAGCTTTGAGCAGTCAAATCACACCATTGATGTTAGAAAAAGCCATTGCGAAGGAAATTATCCCTCTACGTAAAGAGATTCAAGCATTAAAAGAGAAATCAGGTTTACGCGATATTTTAGGTGGTATTGGTTATATCTTTGGTTTGTTAGGTCTTGTTGTTTTTTTACGTGAACGTAAATTAAAGGCAAAAAAATAATGCCACAAAATTTAGAGCACAGTCTGGCATCATGGTCAGGACAAGCATTAAAACATGAGACATCATGGATTGATGATATTGACGCGCGTGTGCGTGTTGTTTGCTCTGGGTTATTTGCATTAGTAGTTGTATTAAGTGAGCAATTCACTCCTACATTGTTAGGATTATTTTGTGCGTTCTTTTTAGTCAAAATGAGTAAGCTAAATATTAAACGTACTTTGCGGCGTGTCATTGCCATGGACTTTTTTATGTTGGCTCTCATTTGTATTTTGCCTTTTACAACACCTGGTGAACCTATGTTTACCGTATTCGGCTTAGCAGCAAGTTGGCAAGGTTTATCACATGCATTGTTGATCACGATTAAAGCGAATGCGGTGTTATTAGTTTTGTTTTCATTGGTCGCCACCATGAGTGCTTCTACATTAGGGCATGCACTTGCACACCTCAAAGTACCTGATAAATTAGTGCATTTGTTGTTATTTATGGTGCGTTATTTAGACGTTATTAGCCAAGAGTATAAAAAAATGCGCCGAGCTATGCAGGCTCGTGCTTTTGTACTACGAACTAACCGTCATACCTGGAAAAGTATTGGTTACTTATTTGGCATGTTGTTGATCCGCTCAGTTGAACGTGCAGAACGCATTTCAGATGCGATGAAGTGTCGAGGTTTTTGTGGGCGTTATTATTTAAATGATAAAATGAAAATTAGCAATGTTGATTGGTTTTTTGGCTTGTTCTTTTTGTGTTTTTTATTACTGCTAATAGGGTTAAATATTCATGGCTTACTCCAATAAACCTCTGATTAAAATAGAAAACCTTAATTATGCTTATCCTCGACGAGGCACAGTATTAAAGGATATTAATTTTTCTCTGTATGCTGGCGAACGTGTTGTTATTAACGGTGATAATGGGGCAGGTAAAACAACGTTATTACATTTAATTGTAGGTTTAAAAAAAGCGAAACAAGGTGACATTATTGGTTTTGGTGCAACTTGTAAAACAGAAAAACAGTTTAATAAGTTACGCACTAAAGCTGGTTTGTTATTTCAAGATCCTGACGATCAATTATTTTGTCCAACGGTCTTAGAAGATGTCATGTTTGGACCGCTTAATTTAGGTTTTAGCAAACAACAAGCGATAGATAAATCGATAGAAACATTAAAACGTCTAGGTATGCAAGGGTTTGAAAATCGTATTACTCATCAACTCTCTGGTGGAGAGAAACGCATGATCACTCTTGCGAGTGTGTTAGTGATGGAGCCTGAAGTGTTGATTTTAGATGAGCCTACTAATGCATTAGATGAAAAAGCAAAATTACGTTTATTACATGTATTACAAGCATTACCACAGGCGATGATTATTATTTCTCATGACAAATCTTTTTCAGCACAATTAGCAACGCGACAGCTTATTCTGCAAGATAGCCTGTTAACAGATCCTCTAAGTGAAACTGAAGCATTAAGTAAAACTGCCGAAGTAGCTTAAGCCATATTGATTAAGGATAGAGATAAATATGCAGCAAGATTCACCACAGCACCTAAAACAAAATATGACATTTCCTTTTAGTGCAGTACAAGGCCAGCCTTTATTTAAGTTGGCACTATTGTTAGCAACGGTTAATCCTTTGATTGGTGGTATTTTAATTTCTGGCCCTCGTGGAAGTGCTAAATCCACCTTAGCGCGAGCTGTTGCAGAGTTGCTACCTGTTAAAGATGACGTTCCGCAGAGTTTTGTGACTTTACCGCTTGGTGCAAGTGAAGACATGTTGATTGGTACGTTGGATTTAGACCATGTACTACAAGAAAAACAAGTTAAGTTTTCTGCTGGGTTATTACAGAAAGCGCATAATGGTGTGTTGTATGTTGATGAAGTGAATCTTCTACCAGATCATTTAGTGGATCAACTTTTGGATGTAGCAAGTAGCGGTGTCAATGTGGTTGAACGTGATGGTATTAGTCATCAACATGATGCTCGTTTTACTTTAATTGGCACAATGAACCCTGATGAGGGTGAATTACGTCCACAATTAAAAGATCGCTTTGGATTAATGGTTGAACTAGACAATGTGTACAGCCTAGATGAACGTATTAATATCATTAAAGCACGTCAACAATTTGATCTCGATAAAAGTGCTTTCTGTGAAAAGTACCAAGCTCATCAAGTATTATTAAAACAACAGATCAGTGATGCACAAAAGTTACTAGCAGGAGTCACCTGTGACGATAACTGTTTAATTGACATTGCTACTCGTTGCCAACAAGCTAATGTGGATGGGTTACGTGCAGACATTATGATGCATCGAGCAAGTCTTACACATGCAGCTTGGTGTGGAAGAAAAACGGTAACCTTAGAAGATATTGAGCAAGTTGCACCATTAGTATTATTGCATCGTACGCAAAATGCAGGTACACCACCTGCTGGTTCGTCATCTAATGCGCCTAATTCATCTTCTGTTCCTGATCCGTCAAGCAAGCAACCGCCATCAAAAAATAGTGGATTTTCACGTCCTCAAGCTCCTCAACATAATCATTCATCTTCGCAAGAGCAAACGACTGAGCGTGAGTCTGAAAGTGATTTACAAAGTGAACAAGAAAACAATGCCGGAGAATGGGGGGCTATGTCTGCTCAATCAGGTGAAGCACAGAAAACGGCATCTAAAAGTGCGCTAGAGTTACCAGAATTAACAACAGTATTTAGTTTGCAGGAAAAGAGTGATTCACATAATAAAAATAATAAAGGAGTCACTGCTTTAGGTAAGCAAAAAGGAGGTAAAAAAACATCCTTGAATAGCCAAAAAACGGATTGGTTTAAAACATTAACAGATAGTTTAGGTCAGTGGCCGCCAGCAGAGTTATCTTTCAAAAAAGTCTCTGCAGGAGAGCAAAAACTTCACCTCATTTTATTGGATACGTCAGCTTCTACCTTGACTGATAGTTTATCGTCAGTGGCTAAATCAGTTGTCATGAATATTACCGATAATGCTTACTTACAACGAGAAAAAATCAGTGTGTTAGGGTTTGGTAATGATAACGTTGAAAGCATTGTTAAAGCAGGTAGAGCCCCCAAAAACATTTCAAGTTTATTAGATAATATCAGTGCTTTAGGTGGTACGCCTTTACGATTAATTTTACAGAAAGCATCACAAAGTATTCAACAATTAAGCAAACAATATCCCGGTTTGTCATTGTTTTGTTATTTGATCACTGACGGGCGAACGCGTGTAGACGTTGATGATTTGAAATTGAATGTACCAACTCTATTAATTGATATTGAAAAAGCACAAATAAAACGTGGCCGTGGCAAGTTACTTGCAAACCAATTAGAGGCACAATATTTTGCCGTTTCAAATGCAGCAATAGATGCTTAATACAGGTTAAGGAACAATAGAAATCAGATGAAAAACATAACAAAAAAAGCCTGTTGCCCAGCGTTATTTTTGGCTGCACCCGCCTCAGGTCAGGGGAAAACAACTATCACAGCAGCTATTGCACGTTATTTTACGGTGCAAGGTAAAGTGGTGCGCATTTTTAAAACTGGGCCAGATTATTTAGATCCACAAATTTTAGCACAAGCATCTAATGCTCATGTTGAACAACTTGATATGTGGATGGCAGGTGAAAACTATTGCCAACAAAAACTCTATGAAGCGGCGCAACAAGCTGATCTTATTTTAGTGGAAGGCGCCATGGGTTTATTTGATGGTGAACCATCTAGTGCTGATTTAGCCGCGCGATTTAACATTCCCATTGCGATAGTGATGGATGTAAAAGGCATGGCACAAACTGCTGCGGCCGTAGCGATTGGCCTTGCAAACTTCCGTGATGATTACAATTGTTATGGTTTGATTGCTAATAACTGCAGTACTGACCGCCATGCTCAGTTAATTAGAGAAGCTTTAGGTGATAAGTTACCCTTATTAGCCTGTCTTAAAAAAGATGCTGATATCGCCTTGCCTGAGCGCCATTTAGGCTTAGTGCAAGCCAGTGAAGTATTTGATGAATTAGAAGAAAAATTTACACGAAGTTGTGACTGGTTACAAGATGGCGTGACTCGTGCAGACTCTGTCAGTCCTTTGTTAACCTTACCTGAAAGTGTTGATTTTTATGCAGGAGAAACAGAGCAAGTTGGTAAGTTACTCTCTGGCAAAACCATTGCTATTGCACGAGATGTTGCCTTTAGTTTTATCTATCAAGCTAATACTCGTTTGTTAGAAGAGATGGGCGCGACATTAGTTTATTTCTCTCCATTAACTGATACTGAACTACCCGATGCCGATGCGCTTTGGTTACCGGGGGGATATCCTGAGTTATATGCAGGGAAATTAGCTGCTAACAGTGCATTACGAGCACAAATTGTTGAGTTTTATGAAGCTGGAAAACCTGTGTTAGCAGAATGTGGTGGTTTTCTTTATTGCTTAAATGAGCTGGTGGATCTAGAAGATCAACATCATAAAATGCTTGGCCTATTAAATGGTCAAGGCAGTATGTCGGGTAAACGAGGTTGTCAGGGAATGCAAAAAGCGATACTACCTGAAGGTGAAATTCATGGGCATGCGCATCATAGATCTCGGGCAATTATGCAAATAGACGCAATGGGATATGGACAGCGCCAACGTCATCCCGCGCCCGGTGAAGCGATTTATCGAGATAAAAAATTAACGGCGAGTTATTTACATCTGTTTTTTCCATCTAACCCGCGTTTGATTGCGGATCTATTTACTGGTCAATTAAAAGCGGAAGATAAAGACAAGCTAACGGCTTGGGAAAATTATCAGTCTACACCTAAAGAGCAGTCTCAAACCCAATCTAAACCTAATCTTGTTGGTGAGTAATACCTATGTGGCCAGAATCGAACGAAACAGAGCAACCATTACGTAATGGATTAACTACAGGAAGTTGTGCAACTGCTTGCTGTGTAGCAGCTGTTCGTGCATTACTGGCAAATAAACAACCTGCAACTGTAGAGATCACTTTGCCTCGTGGAGAAAAGGTGGATCTGGATATTATTGATTATCAAATTATTGATAACGGTATACGCACAGCAACCATCAAAGATGCAGGGGACGATCCCGATGCCACACACGGTGCAACATTGTTTGTTGAATTACGTTTAACAGCTGAGCAAGGCATTGTTTTTAAAGCTGCTGAAGGTGTTGGTACGGTAACGCGAGATGGTTTAGTACTGGCTATTGGCGAGCCGGCCATTAATCCCGTACCGCGTAAAATGATCACTAGTCATTTGCAACATTATGCTTTGGTTTATCAATATCAAGGTGGTTTTGAAGTGTCCGTTGGGGTTGAGAATGGTGAGAAAATTTCGCTTAACACTATGAATAGTCGGTTAGGTATTCTTGGTGGATTATCTATTTTAGGTACTACGGGTATTGTTCGCCCTTATTCTTGTGCTGCTTATATTGCCTCCATACATCAAGGTATTGATGTTGCGCTTGCGAATGGTTTTACCCATATAGCTGCATCAACAGGTATCGCTAGTGAACATGCTATTAAAGAGCATTATCAAATGGATGAAGTGAGCTTGATTGAAATGGGCGATTTTGTTGGGGCAATGTTGAAATATTTACGCCGAGAAAAAACAGATAAAAAAACCGGCAATAAAATTACCAAACTTAGTATCAGTGGTGGTTTTGGCAAGTTAACTAAATTAGCGAACGGACATTTAGATTTAAATAGTCGTCAATCAAGTATCGATTTTCAGCAGCTAGCTAATATTGCTAAATCACTAGGTGCGACGGCGCAGTTACAGCAAGAGATACTCGATGCTAACACGACTATTGAAGTGTTTAATAAAACGCAAGCTGCAGAGCTTGATATTGCCACCGTGATTTGCAAAGACGCGTTAAAAGTTGCGCAAGGTATCGTGCATGAATCTATCGAAGTGGAAGTATGGGCGGTAGATAGAAAAGGACAGTTTGTAGGCAATAGCATAGGTGATCATTTAGGGAGATTTAAAAAATGAAAGTATTAGTGGTAGGGGGAACTGCCGATGGTCGTCGACTGGCAACGCAGCTGTTTGAATTAGGTTTCGATCTGATATATAGCATTGCAGGGATTGTTCGTAAAGCCATGGTACCTTGTACTAGCATTAGCGGAGGTTTTTCACAATTTGGTGGTTTGGCAAAATATGTAACGGCTCAAAATATTACCCATATTGTCGATGCGACGCATCCTTTTGCTCAGAAAATGAGTGAGACTATTGCAGACGTCAGTGAAAAATTATCAATCCCAGCTATTAGATTTCATCGACAACAATGGCCTAAAACAGAACAAGATCACTGGATTGAAGTATTAGATTGGCCTGAGGTTATTGAACAACTACCGGAGCAACTATCACTTTTTATTACTGCTGGACAAATAGAGCAGACGGTTATCGATGCATTAGCAAAAAAAGCAAAGCAGGTGCTTTTACGCACTGCAATGCCTGCAAAAGTAGAGCTACCAGAGAATGTCTTGTGGTTAAAAGCCATTGGCCCTTTTTTGCTAGCAGATGAAACAGCATTATTAGCAGAATATAAAATTGACGCCATTATCAGTAAAAATAGTGGCGGTGAAGCCACTTACGCAAAAATACAAGCGGCGGCAGAAGCAGGTATTCCTGTTTATCAGTTTAAACGCCCGGAGTTGCGCCCTTTAACTTATGAGTGTGATGAGCAAGTTGGCTGCGTAACACTTTTGCAAAAATTTAAAATGAGCTTACAACATGAAGTTTGAATATATTCACGATCCCAAATTAATTGAACAAGAAAGTTTTCGTCAAATCAGAACATTAACTGAACTTGAACATTTATCCATAGAAGCGCAACAAGTGGTTATGCGTGTTGTGCATAGTGTGGGGATCCCTTCAGTCGCAACACAAGTGAAGCTAAGTGAAAATGCGTGTCAATCTGGTATCGAAGCCTTAAAAAAAGGTGCTGCGATTCTCTGTGATGTGGAAATGGTTAAGCAAGGTATTACTAAACGCATGATCAAAACTGAACCGCTGTGTTTCTTAAATGCGTCGGGTGTTCCTGAACTTGCCAAACAAACAGGGGAAACACGTACCATGGCGGCATTAACGTCTTGGCTACCTTATTTAGAAGGTAGTGTTGTAGTGATTGGTAATGCACCTACTGCGTTGTTTCGGTTGTTGGAAATGATTGCTCAAGGTGCAGCAAAACCCGCTTTAATTATCGGTATGCCGGTTGGTTTTGTTGGAGCTGCTGAATCAAAGCAAGCATTATGGGATGTGCATCAAACGTTAGGCATTGAGTGTATTACATTATTAGGTCGAGAAGGTGGCAGTGCAGTGTCTAGTGCAACTTGCAATGCTTTATTACGTTGTATTAAAGGTGAACTGTATTAATGAAGTTAATTAATAAATTAATAGATAAATTTGGCTCTAATCTTGGATTGAGCATTAAGAGCAGAACGAGATCTTCATCTAAATCTGCTCGTGATATTGCGGTTATTGGCTTAGGTGTCGCTGAAAATGCCATGCTCAGTGAAGCTGCGTTAGTTGCATTACAATCGGCCGATTTGGTGATTGGATCTGAACGTCAATTAAGAACTCTAGAAAAGCACCTTGCAGTTCAGCCTAAGATAGAAAACTTGCATGAAGGTGAGCAGCAGAAAATTGAATCTCAAATAGGCAGTTTACCGCCTAGAACTGAAATTTTTCCTAAATTAAAAGAATTAAAAGCGCTAATCGAAACTGAAAATAAAGTGGTTGTTTTAGGCTCTGGTGATCCTCTCTATTACGGTATTGGTACTTGGATCAGCAAACATTTTCATAATGCGACGGTACGTTTTTTTCCTGCTGTTTCTAGTATTACACAAGCTTGTCATAGTCTGTCAATTGCCCAGCAAGACGTAAATGTTGTTAGTCTGCATGGTCGTCCATTAGCTAAATTAAAAGTTGCCTTAAAAGCACAGCAAACTTTATTATTGTTAACAGATAAAGACAGTTTGCCACATCATCTTGCTGCTGTTTGTTTACAAACAGGATTTACAGAAGCTGAAATTATTGTATGTGAGCGTCTGGGTTATACAGAGCAAAAAATATCTCGATTTACCGTTCAAGATTTATTAAAAGCGGAGTCTGAAGGTAAGTTACAACGTTTTGATACTTTACATGTTTCTTTCATTCTTTGTGGTGCAAACAAAGGTTATCTACCTCAATTCCCTGGTATTAAAGATAGTCACTTTGAAACAGGCGAGCTAGGCAGTAAAGGTATGATCAGCAAACGCGAAGTACGTTTAGCTATTTTGTCTCTATTACAACCAAGTAGAAAAGATGTTATTTGGGATATAGGTGCGGGTTGTGGTGGTGTATCTGTTGAAATGGCCTATTGGCAACCAAAAGCAAAGGTGTATGCAATTGAGCATAACCAAGCACGATTCGATTGTTTATTGCAAAATACCCAAAAGTTTGGTGTGGTGAATAATTTAAATACAAAATTTGGACGTGCACCAGAAGTGTTAATGGGTTTACCAAAAGCAAATAAAATCTTTATTGGCGGGAGTGATGGCGAGCTTCCAAAATTACTTGAAAAACTTTGGACAACACTACCTGAAGATGGACAAATTGTTGTTTCAGCAGTGATGGAAAATACTAAATCACAATTATTGGATTTTTATAATAAACGTGCGGAATTAAAAGATGCTGAGTTAGAAACGTTACAAGTTGCTGTTAATAAAAGCAAAAGCTTAGCGGGTCAACTTGCTTATAAACCTGCATTACCGGTGAGTTTATTTAGCTTTATTAAAAGTAATACTCAAAAAGGACATTCAGGTGAGTAAAGTTGAATCTACAGTACTAAAACAGTCCGTTGATCATGGTGTTTTTATCGGTGTTGGGGTAGGCCCTGGTGATCCTGAATTATTAACATTAAAAGCATATCGTGCGATTAAACAGGCTGATGTTGTCTGTTTTTTAGAAAATGAATCTGGCGAGTCTCAATCACGTAATATTGCAATTGAAGCCTTGGCTGAGCCTGTTAAAACTCAATTATATCTTGGGTTCAATATGGCTTTTGAACGAGATCGTGCAAAAGCCAATCTTGCTTATGATAATGCGATAGAACAAATACATGCTCAACTTGCATTAGGTAAAAATGTTGTATTCCTATGTGAAGGTGATCCCTTATTTTTTGGTTCGTTCACTTACCTATTAGAGCGATTAGACAGCCAATATAGATCGCAAGTGATTCCTGGACTCCCTGCCTTTATTGCCGCAACAGCAGAATTACAATTACCTTTAACGGTATTAAAACAATCTTTTGCAGTAATAACTGGTCGCCATAGTGATGAAAAAATTAAAGCTGCACTACGAGAGCATGATGCCATTGTGATCATGAAAGCAGGCATTGAAAGACCACGTTTATTGGCGTTATTAAAAGCAACAAACCGCTTTGATGATGCTAACTATCTTGAGTATATAAGCCGTGATAATCAGAAAGTTATCACCGATTTAAATCAATTAGAAGATAAGGCTGGTCCTTATTTTTCATTGTTTCTGATCACACGAGAAGAGTTAAGCGCGTGATTAGAATCATTTGTTTAACAGACGTTGGTTTGCAGTTAGCAAGGTGTTTGCAAAATGCGTTAATAGCGAATAAAGCTAAATCCGTTAACGTTTGTTTTAAACCAAACTCATTTAGCGAAACAGTACAAAGCTTTTTCAAACAAGGCGATCGACTTATTTTTATCTGTGCCACAGGCATTGTAATGCGAACCTTAGCACCTGTGATCCAAGATAAACTCAAGGATCCAGCTGTATTAGTCTTAGATGAAATGGGTAAGTTTGTTATTCCTCTGTTGTCGGGCCATGAAGGCGGTGCCAATGAGTTTGCTCGACAAGTTTCTGACTTACTTGAAAGCCAGTTGGTGATAACGACAGCGAATAGTTATTTAAAACCTGTTTATGTCGTTGGTATGGGGTGCGAACGCAATTGTCCTGAAACGGTTTTACAAACATTGTTAGATGAGTGTTTATTAAAAGCTGGTTTAACATTCGATGATATTAGTGCGATTTGCAGTATTGATATTAAAGCCGATGAAGTGGGATTAATGGCATTAGCTAAGTCACTAGATAAACCCTTTTTAACCTTCGACGCAAAAGACTTAGGTGAAATGGAAAACCGTTTATCAACTAAGTCTGATTATATTTTTAAAACTGTTGGCGTATATGGGGTCGCTGAATCAGCAGCTTTATATCAAGCACAGCAGATAACCAATAACAGCAGTGAGCTATTGCTGAATAAACATAAGAATAAGCAGGCGACATGTGCAATCGCACGTTCTTATGCGTAATAAAATTAAAGAATAAATAAGGAATAAAATGAGTAATAAAAAACAACTTTTTGTTGTTGGTATGGGACCAGGTAATGCTGATTTAGTCGCACCAAAAGCATTAAAAGCAGTGCAAGAAAGTACTGATTTAGTGGCTTATGGTCTCTATTTAGATCTGTTAGGAGAGCCGTGCAACAACAAAGTACATCACGATTTGCCATTAGGTGAAGAGATTGGTCGTGCTCGTTTAGCCTTAGATCTAGCAGCAAGCGGTAAAACGACGTCACTAATTTCAAGTGGTGATATCGGTATTTATGCCATGGCAACACTCGTGTTTGAATTGCTTGATAGACAACTTCAAGGGCTTGAAGACCATCCTGAATGGTTAGATGTTGAGATAGATGTCGTACCGGGTATTTCTGCGATGCAAGCAGGTGCAAGCCGTATTGGTGCAATGTTAGGTCATGATTTTTGTACCGTGAGTTTATCGGATCTATTAACACCTTGGGAAACCATTGATAAACGTATTCATAGCGCTGGTGAAGGTGACTTTGTTATCTCTTTCTATAATCCAGTGTCTAAAAAGCGTGATTGGCAGTTAAACCATGCGCGTGATGTGTTACTAAAATATCGCCCAGCATCAACGCCAGTTTTATTAGGTCGTCAGTTGACCCGTGAAGATGAAACCATCCGTATTATCCGTTTAGATGAGTTAGATGCAAAAGACGTGGATATGTTTACCTTAGTGAGCGTGGGGAACAGTGAGTCGCGTCATATCATTAACGGCGATAAAGACTGGGTCTATACACCTCGAGGCTATAAGAAAAAATTATAGTCATAGCGTTGAAATTCACACAATTTCTGCGTTGGTAGTGCTCACTTAGAAACTGCGCTCAGCGCTTGAAAAATGAATTATCGCGTTGCACTTCAAGCTATTTCTGCGTTGAAAGTACTCACTAGGTAAAGCTAGCTCCGTGCTTTCGTCTTGAACTCGCGTGAATTACTTAGCTATAAAACATTTTTATGAATGACATTAAAAATTGAAATAATTGTAAAGGAATCATTATGAAAGTTTATTTTATTGGCGCAGGGCCGGGTGATCCTGAGTTGATGACCATTAAAGGGGCGCGTTTATTAAAGCAGTGTCCTGTTGTGTTGTATGCTGGTTCATTGATTCCGCGTCAAACATTACAAGATGTTGAAGATAGTGCTGAGTTGATTGTGGATACTGCGAAAATCAATTTGGATGAGATGGAAGCCTATTTTGTTGAAGCATCAAAAGCGGGCAAAGATGTGGCGCGTTTACAGTGTGGTGACCCTGCATTATATGGCGCGATTGCTGAGCAAATTCGCCGTTTAGATAAGCATGGTATCGACTATGAAGTGATTCCTGGAGTAAGTGCAACGGCTGCGTCAGCTGCGTATCTAGGTAAAGAGCTAACACTGTCTGGTGTTTCACAAACGCTGATAATGACGCGTTATGAAGGTAAAACACCTTTCCCTGAGCGAGAACGCTTACCGCAACTTGCGCAAAGCGGTGCAACCTTAGCGATCCATTTAGGTATCACTAAGATCCGTAAAATTGTGGCTGAATTGATTCCGCATTATGGTGAAGATTGTCCAGTTGCTGTTTGTTACCGCAGTTCATGGCCTGACCAAGATAAAGTCACTGGCACATTAGCTGATATTGCTGAAAAAGTAGAAGTAAAAGGCTTTAAGTTAACGGCACTTATTTTGGTTGGTCACGTATTAGATACCACTAACTTTGAAGATTCGTATCTGTACAAAAAAGATAAACCCAACATTTTCCGTCGTCGTAAAAATACACTTTCAATCGAAGAATTAGAGGTCAACAATGACAACATTAAATAAGAACGTTTCATTAAATAAAATTCCAACCACGGTTGTTACTGGTTTTCTTGGTAGTGGTAAAACAACCTTATTAGCGAACTTGCTTAAAAAAGCCAAAGGCAAACGTATTGCCGTGATCATGAATGAATTTGGTGAGTTAGATATCGATTCAGAATTGCTACGTAGTTGTCCACTTGAATGTGAAGACGAAGCGGCAGAATTAGTCGGCGGTGAAGACGGTATCTACGAATTAGCGAATGGTTGTATTTGTTGTACGGTAGAGGAAGAGTTTTTACCTGTGATGGAAAAACTGGTTGAACGTCGTGATCAAATTGACCATATCTTAATTGAAACATCAGGTTTGGCATTACCAAAACCGTTAGTACAAGCATTTAACTGGCCAGGTATTAAAGAATATTGCACTGTCGATGCAGTGATCACTGTGGTTGATGGCCCTGCCATTGCTGCAGGTCGCTTTGCGGCAGATGAAGATAAAGTATTAAAGCAACGTGCTGCAGATGAAAGCTTAGATCACGACCCAAGCTTACAAGAGTTATTAGATGACCAACTTAACTCTGCTGATTTAGTGGTAGTAAGTAAAAGTGATTTACTGAACGAAGAAGAACAAGCTCGCGTTAAAGCTGTTGTGCAAAAACGCTTACAAAGCTCGGTGAAAACCGCTTATATCAATAATGGTGATGTGCCACTTGAAGTATTAATCGGTATTAATGCAGGCACTGAAAAAACTATTGATAAAGTCCATAACCATCACGATCATCATCATGCTCACGGTGCACATCACGACCATGCTCATGACCATTTCGATTCAATGGTGATTAGTTTGGGTACTGTTGATGCAGACAAGTTAAAAGTAAGCGTTGAAAAATTATTAAACGAATTTAACTTATTCCGTATCAAAGGGTTTGCTGCTGTTGAAAATAAGCCAATGCGTCAAGTATTACAAGCCGTTGGTAAACGTTTAGACGTGCATTTCGATCGTTTATGGGAAGCAAGTGAAACACCAAAAACAGAACTAGTGTTAATTGGTAAAGGCTTAGATGAAGCTGCAGTGACTGCGATTCTAAAAAGCGCAGAGGTTTAATAAAAGATGCATCTATTAGCGGCACAACCGGGTGGATTTATTGAAGAAGAGGGCATTGTCGATTTAGCACAATCGCCAGCTCCTTTAGTTATATTTAGTGCTGCTGATAGCCAATTAACGGCGCTTTCTGCTGGTTTTCAACAAATAAATGAACGTAATGGACTTGTTGAAACGCGTTTAGTGAATTGGACCAACTTATTAAAACCCGCAGCTTTTGATCTTTATGAAGATAAAGTCTTAGAGCAAGCGGAAGTGGTTGTTGTGTCGTTATTAGGCGGAAAAGTCTACTGGCAATATGGCGTAGAAGGCCTAGTTCGTTGGTCAAAAGCAAAACCGAATCGAACCCTTATTTTAGTCCCCGGTGATGATAATGTTGACCCTGAGTTAATTGAGTTATCAACTGTATCCGAACAAATCCAACATCAAGTTTGGCGCTATTGTCGTGCTGGTGGACTTGATAACAGCGCACAACTTTTTACTTATTTGAATCAACTTTACTTTGAAGCAGAATTTGAAGCTAATGATCCACAGTTTTTGCCTGTTGCGCAGTTTTATAACCAACAACCAATCAGTGAAAAATGGAGAAAAGATCAAAGTGTTGTTGCGCTGATCTTTTATCGTAGCCATTTACAATCCGCCAACTGTGAAATGTTCGACCAGTTGATTGAATTAATGTCTGCGAACGGTTTAAATCCATTACCGATAGTCATTAGTTCGTTAAAAGATGAACAAGCCATGAGTGTGGTGAATAAACTTTTAAGTGAGCATGATTGCCGTTTGATTTTAAACAGCACTGGATTTGCTGCAAACACAGTCAGTAGTCCTGGATTAAGTTCTCAACCTAATAGTTTTAAGCGTTTATTTTCCGTTGATATTCCTATTTTACAGCTAGTACTTTCTAGTAGTACGTTAGAGGATTGGACTGATTACAAACAAGGTTTGCGAAGCCGTGATATTGCTATGCAGGTGGTCTTGCCTGAAATGGATGGCAAAGTATTAACCCGCGCTATTAGCTTTAAAACCGAAGCCTTTTTTGATGAAAAAACACAAATTTCATTAGTACAATATCAATTACATCACGAGCGCGCTTTGTTTGTGATTGAGTTGGCTAAAAAATATATTCAGCTTTCAACGCTTGAAAATAAAAACAAACGTATTGCGTTAATTTTAGCGAACTATCCAACCAAAGATGGACGCATCGGCAACGGTGTTGGATTAGATACACCTAATTCCACAGTCAATATCTTAAATGCTTTAAAGGACGCTGGTTATCCCATTGATAGCGTGCCTGAAAACGGCAACCAACTGATTGAAATCTTATTAGAATCAGTGACTAACAATCCTAATACCTTACACCATTTACCCTGTTGGCAGAGTTTGTCGTTAAGTGATTACAAAAAAGCCTTTGCTAATTTGCCACTCGTTAGCCAACAAGCCATTACTGAGCGTTGGGGAAAACCGGAAGATGATATTAAATGCCGAGATGGACGTTTAATGATATCGGGGATCCGCTTAGGTGAAACCTTTGTCGGCATTCAACCTGCACGTGGTTTTAATATCGATTTACTCGCTAACTACCATGATCCCGATTTAGTGCCTCCACACAATTATTTAGCCTTCTATTTTTGGCTACGTTTTACTTATCAAGTAAACGCGATTATTCATGTGGGTAAGCACGGCAATTTAGAATGGTTACCGGGCAAAGGTCTCGCACTTTCTAACGAATGTTGGCCAGATGCTGTCTTAGGTCCAATGCCACATTTTTATCCTTTTATAGTTAATGATCCCGGCGAAGGCGCGCAAGCTAAACGCCGTACTCAAGCTGTAATTATTGACCACTTAATGCCACCAATGACTCGCGCTGAAACTTATGGTGAGTTGGCTGAGTTGGAAGGGCTGGTGGATGAGTATTACCAAGCACAAGGTTTAGATGTACGTCGTGAAGTATGGTTACGCGAGCAAATATTAGAGAAAGTACAAGATACCCATATTCTCGATGAATTAAATGAAGCTGCGCGTGAAGACGATAACCAAGTATTAGAAGAGTTAGATACTTATCTTTGTGATATTAAAGAAGCACAAATTCGTCATGGTTTACATATTCTTGGGCAATTACCTGAACCTCATAAAGTGGCCAATACGCTGATTGCTTTATTACGTTTACCCCGTGGCGAAGGTGTTATAAACCAAGGTATTTTACACGCATTAGTGAGTGATTTTTCTCTAATGGTAGACGGGCAATCTTTTGATCCTTTAGAAGCGACTCGTGAACAATGGTGTGGTGAAAAATCAGAGCTATTAATGAACGTTAGCGACACCCTATGGCGAACGCATGCGGATACGCGTGAACGTTTAGAGCTGTTAGCACTGGAGTGGGTCGAATACTTTTTACTTAATGATAATGATCTTATTGAGCTTAATTTTTACCCAGCAACACAAGCGTTATTAACCTATGCAAAATCAACGATTCAGGCCGCGTTAAATCAGAGTGTTAACAATGAATTAAGCGCCATTATTGATGGTTTAGATGGAAAGTTTATTGAAGCAGGGCCCAGTGGTGCACCAACGCGTGGTCGTTTAGATACCTTACCAACAGGACGAAATTTTTATTCGGTTGATAATCGAGCCATTCCATCGAAAGCCGCGTGGGTATTAGGTCAGCAATCGGCGCAAGCATTGATTCATCGCCATTTACAAGAGCATGGCGACTACCCGAAACAACTGGGTTTATCGGTGTGGGGAACGGCAACCATGCGTACTGGCGGTGATGATATCGCACAAGCCTTTGCATTAATGGGCGTTAAGCCAATTTGGGCACAAGGCAGTAATCGCGTGGTGGATTTTGAAATTATCCCATTCCAATTATTGAATCGCCCAAGAGTGGATGTGACCTTAAGAGTCTCTGGTTTTTTCCGTGATGCTTTTGCTAACGTGATGGCATTGTTTGATGCGGCTGTTGTTGCCATTAGCGAACTCAACGAACCGGGTAATGGCAATTTAATCCAACAAAATATTCAACAACGAGAAGCTCAATTGATTGCCGATGGCATGGCAATTGGTGAAGCTAAACGCGAAGCCAGTTATCGTGTATTTGGCTCAAAGCCCGGTGCTTATGGCGCAGGTTTACAAGGTTTGATTGATGAGCGTTGTTGGGAAGAGAAAAGTGATTTAGCAGAAGCTTATCTGAATTGGGGCGGTTACGCTTACGGCAACAGTGATAAAGATGGTGTGCAAGCAAAAGATGCCTTTTTACATCAATTGAGTAACATCGAAGTGGTGGTGCAAAATCAAGATAACCGTGAACATGATTTATTAGATTCAGACGATTATTACCAGTTCCAAGGTGGTATGAGTAACGCGGCACAAGTGTATTCTGGTAAAGCACCAACGATTTATCATAGTGACCATAGTAATCCAAGTAAGCCGGTGATCCGTACTTTAAAAGAAGAATTGAATCGCGTGATCCGTTCGCGTGTTTTAAACCCTAAATGGATTGAAGGGATGCGAGAGCATGGTTACAAAGGTGCCTTTGAAATGGGCGCAACGGTGGATTATCTGTTTGCTTATGATGCAACCACAGATTTGATTGCGGATTATCAATACGAACAAGTAACTAACACGCTATTGTTTGATCAAGTTAATCAACAATTTTTAAAAGATAATAATCCACAAATCATGGAAGAGATGGCTGAGCGTTTAATGGAGGCAGCGCAACGTGGCTTGTGGCAAGCACCTGACGAATATAAAGAAAAATTACAGGATCTGCTATTGCAGTGCGATGAAATGCAAGAGTCTAAATAAAAGGAGGGAGTAACAAGTAAGTAATGACAAATTCTACTCGTTATAACACCCTGAAATCATTATTAAAAATACGAATAAAACTTAAATATAATATATAAAAGAGATTTAACATGAATAATAAAGCAGTTAAAAAAGGGATCATGATTTGTGGACATGGCAGTCGAGATAAAGATGCAGAAGTTGAGTTTGCATTAGTCGCGGAAGGGTTAAAAAAACGCTTTCCTGAAATCCCGGTTGAATATGGTTTTTTAGAGTATTCAGCACCGAATATTCATATGGGATTAAATAGCTTAATCGACCAAGGTGTTAACCATATTTATGCGGTACCCGGTATGCTATTTGCGGCAACGCATGCTAAAAATGATATTCCTTCTGTATTAACAACTTTTGAAGAAAAAAATGAAGGTTTGCAAGTCACTTATGGCAAAGAGTTAGGTTTACAAGATCCAATGATCAAAGCCTTTGAAGCACGTATTTATGAATCACTAGGTTTGGATGCTGATAATCCGCCAGCGGAATTATACGATACCATGCTAGTTGTGGTTGGCCGTGGTACATCTGATACAGAAGCAAATGCTGAAGCGGCTAAATTAACTCGTCTGGTGAGTGAGGATATGGGCTTTGGTTGGGCTGATACGGTTTATTCTGGTGTTACTTACCCTTCTGTTGGTGTTGGTTTAGAAAAGTTATTAAAACTCGGTTACAAGCGCATTGTTGTTGCACCTTATTTCCTTTTCACTGGACGTTTAATTAAACGTATCACTGGTTATATTGATAAAGTGGCAAAAGAAAATCCTGAGGTTGAGTTTATCAATACACCTTATTTACGTGACCATGATAAAGTGATTGATGCGTTTGAAATCCGTGTTCGCGATATTATGGAGCATGATCAAACTGATCCAGAAGATCTGATGTCTATTTTTAAACGTCGTTTAGCTGCGGGGGAGATAGATGTTCATCATCACCATGCGGAGTTCCAAGATCCTGAGTCTCACGGACACAGCCACTCACATGAACATTCTCATGACCATAGCCATGCACACGGACATTCTCACTCTCATGAGCATTCTCACGAAAATGTTGAGCCACATAGCCACGGTGTTTATAAGCATATTGCCCACCCACTAGGTCCAAGAACTATGATTGGTGAAGGTATTTGTAATTGTTTCATGAGCCAATTTCCTCAAGAATTATTAGATGAAGAAAAAGAGCGTATTGAAAATGGCGTTCAAGGTGAAGCATTAGCACATCGAAAATAGTGTTAAAAACAAAAGGAGGAACAGTCTGGACTGTTCCTCCTTTTTATTAGGTTTTATTCTTGATATCTATTACATAGTCGCTTTAATACTACTCCAACGGTAGTAATCATTTTTATAAGCTAGGCTACCCCACAAGGCATTAGCATTCGCAGTCTCGATGAGTTTCTGCGGTAATGTAACGGGATGTAATTGATGACTACCACTATCATAATGATAAGTTTCCACTGCTTTATTTGCTTGGAATACTACTGCATCATTGTCATTGTTTACCCAAGCATATGTTTTATGGAACTGCATCATAGCGCGTAATTTTTCAGGTGCTATATCTTGAGTTAAATCATGTCCAATCATTGGACCATAATTATCAACACCAATTAACGACAGTAATGTGGGTGGCAAATCAAGTTGACTCGCAATTCTTTCATCTTTTTTAGCTTCAATACCACCACCAAAAATAATTGCTGGGATGTTAAATAACTCAATAGGGATAGCTTGATCGCCATAAACGCGTGAATCATGATCTGCTACCACAACAAAGACTGTTTCATCCCAATAATCAGATGCTTTTGCTTGTTTTATAAATTCACCAAAAGCAAAGTCCGAGTATTTAACGGTATTTTCACGTGTTGCAGCTGGGCTATTATATTGTTCAATTTTCCCTTCTGGATACTCATAAGGTGAGTGGTTCGTTGTTGTGAATACTAAACTAAAAAATGGCTGCTCTTTTTCTTGTAACATAGTAAATTGTTGATGAGCTTTATCATATAAATCTTCATCACAAGCGCCCCATGAACCCACAAATTGTGGTTTTATGAAAGTGGGTAAATCTTGAATATCGCAAAAACCATTACCTAAGAAAAAACCTTTCATATTATCAAAATGGCTTTCACCACCATAAACAAATTGGGTATGGTAACCTTGATGATGTAAAGTTTGAGCAATAGTATAAAAGTCGCTTTGACTCTTTGATAGCTTGACGACTGCATTAGCAGGAGTTGGTGAAAAACCACTGGTGACGGCTTCAATGCCTCGAATAGAACGAGTTCCTGTGGCATATAAACGAGTGAAGTGCCAACTCTCTTTAATTATTTCATCTAAGTTAGGGGTTAATGGTAACCCACCTAAACCACCTACAAATCTAGAGCCTAAGCTTTCTTGTAATAAAATAACTAGATTTTTAGGTTTGCCTTGATGCGTTGCAGGACGTTTAACTAAGGTGGGCAACTCTGGATAAATATAATCAGCTTGAGTTATGTGAGTTGATTTTTGAATAAGATCAACGATCTTATCCTTTTCCATTTTTGGATAATAAGTAAATGAATCCTCTTCACTTTGCATTAATTTTAGTGCATATAAAACAGAGTAGCTTGAGTTTAATGCTAAATCGTTCATTAAATTATCATTGGAAAAAGCAATCATTGATGGATTAATTCCACGATGTCCAAAACTAGAACGTGCGCCTAATAAACATAATGCAATCACTAATAAACCTAAAGGTAAACGCCAGTACCAGCTAAGAGTACCAAGGTCACTGACTAAATAACTGCTGAATATCCAGCCAAAATATAAGGTTGCTAATGAAGCCACTAAGCTAATAAATAGTTCTAATTTATATCCTGTCCAAAGCATGCTGATCACTTCTTTAGGGTAAATGAGGTACTCAATAAAAAAGCGGTTAGGGCGAACGTCATATTCTTTTATAAAAGTAGGGGAAGACACTTCCATGTAGATCAATAACCAAATACTGGCGATCAACCATATTTGCAATATGACTAACCATACTCCGTTGATGACATCGATACCTGTTAATAAACAGCTTAGTAAACCTGGTAAAACTAAAAGATAAGACAAGGTCACTATGTCCATTCTTAATCCAGAAATAAATATGGTTTTAAGACCTTGGGCTTTTTTGACTCTTTGTGCTTGCCAGGTACAAAGTGCAGCACGAGAAATAGTTAAAATAATTAACCCTAACAAAAAGACTGCAACTACAGGAAATAAAACTCCAAGTAATTGCTTAGCGTTATCTAGCATGTGTTTTCCTTCAATAATCTCAATTTCGGATAAGCTAACACCAATACAGTAGGGCCGCTATTTCCACGTATTTTTAAGTTAAGTTATCTTACAATCACCTGTTGCTGTAAGAAAATTTTCCTTGAACTACACAGAACTAACAATTCTGTGTAATATACCTACTAAGCTATTGATATTTAATAACTATGTAGTTCCATTATCTAGAAAATCTTAAATATGAATAATTCGCTGAGTGTATTTTGAACTTAATGACATTTTATATTATTTAACAAAATGTAAGTGAGTTAATTTAGATGTTACGTTAAATATTCTATACCTATATATCTTTAATGGGAGTATTTAACTTTTTGAGGCTCTATTATTGATTGTTTTTAAGTTGATGGTATCAAGTGAGGTATAACTGATTGATTAAATTGTTATGCTTGATAAAGTGTTGTTTATCTTAAAAAAGTAATGAATGGCTGTTACTGATATCAATTACAAGCGAGTCAAAAAATGGAAAGTAAGCATAGTTATACTGAAGTGGAAAAAAATGCAGTTTATCGTGCGATTAAAGAACGTCGTGATATGCGTCATTTTAGCCATGAATCTCTTGAAGACGGAGTATTAGCTCGTTTATTAACCGTTGCTAATCAAGCACCAAGTGTAGGACTAATGCAACCATGGCGCTTTATTCGGATCACGGATAACAGTATAAGAATAGCGATTAAAACATTAGTTGAAACTGAACGTAATATTACAGCTGATCTATTGGATGAGCGTAAAAATGAGTTTTTAAAATTAAAAGTAGAAGGCATTTTAGAATGTGCTGAACTGATTGTTGTGGCGTTACCCGAAGGTCGAGAAAATCATGTGTTTGGTCGTCGTACCATGCCGGATATGGATCTTGCGTCTGTCGCTTGTGCAATTCAAAATATGTGGCTCGCTGCACGTGCTGAAGGTATTGGATTAGGTTGGGTTTCATTATTTGAGCCATTACAGCTTGCAACTTTATTAAATATGCCAGAAGGCAGTCGTCCTATTGCTATTTTGTGTATTGGACATGTGGATAAATTTTATGAAAAACCAATGTTAGTTGAACAAAATTGGATTCAACCAGAAGAGATTGAAAGGTTTTTATTTGAAAATACTTGGGTTAAGTAACTTATTGTATTTGTTATAAATTTAGGTTTAAATTGATAATCTACCTAAATCCAATCAAAATGATCTTTATTAACATATGAGCTTACTTTGAATAAAAAAACTATTTTCTACCTCGCTCGCCATGGTCAAACAGAATGGAATGTAGAGCACCGTATTCAAGGGCAATTGGATAGTGTATTAACAGCACAAGGTATTAAACAAGCTTTGCATTTATCCTTCTTGTGTAAAACTTTAAATATTTCACAAATATTAACATCGTCACTTGGACGAGCAATACAAACGGCAACAATTTGCGGCGAACAATTGCAACTTACCCCTAGAGTTGTAGCTGGTTTTGAAGAGCGACATTTTGGTGTATGGCAAGGTAAATTAACGCAGCAAATGCAATCTCATCCTGATTACACTGAAATCACTTCACAAATAACCGACTGTAAACCTGAACAAGGTGAGAGTGCGAAACAGCTGTTAACTCGTTTTGAGAATGCCTTAAAAAATGAATTAAAAACAAAACCAAATGAGACTCTCTTAATTATTATCCATGGAGATATTTTACGTTGCTTCATGGCTAAGTTAGTACAGAGTAAACAATCCCAAACAGGTTATGATTATAAAAATGGTCAGTTAAATACAATCAGTTATGACCAAGAAACAGGTGTGTTTACAAGCTTATGATAGTTTTTTTTACCTTACTTATTGCCCTGATTATTGACCATTTTATTGGTGAACCTAATCGTTTTCATCCTTTAGTTTTATTTGGAAATCTTGCCAAAAAATTTGAACAAAAATTAAATAAAGGTAGTGATAAAAGACGTTTTTTTAATGGCATTATTAGTTGGTGCTGCTTAGTGCTTCCTTTACCTTTGCTCTATTGTTGGTTATTACTTGTTTTACCTAACAGTATTTTATTTATCCTTAATGTTTATATTGTTTACTGGGCTGTTGCATTAAATAGTTTAAATTTACATGCTATGCAAATTTACCAACCATTGCAGGACAATAATTTACAACAAGCACAACATTATTGTTCTTATATTGTTAGTCGTGATACGAGTGAGTTAGACGCCCAAGCAATTAGTCGAGCGACGACTGAATCAACATTGGAAAATGGACATGATGCAGTGCTGGGGACGTTGATCTATTTTGTGATTGGTGGCGCACCTTTAGTTATCATGCATCGCTTAAGTAATACTTTGGATGCTATGTGGGGATACCGTAATCAAGAGTTTAATTACTTTGGAAAATTTAGTGCGCGAATGGATGACCTATTAGGTTTTATAAGTGCAAAAATTACTGCATTATTATTTGTTGTTATTGGGCTTTTTAATTGTCGCGCTAAACAAGCGTTAGTGAACGCTTATCAACAAAGCCTACTTTATAAAAGCCATAATGGTGGTTGGGTAATGGCTGCTGGAGCAAGCGTTTTGAATGTTTGTTTGGGCGGTCGAGCAGTGTATTTTGGTAAAGCAGTAGATTCTCCGCAGTTAGGCCAAGGTGAAGTTGTGCAACCTCATCATATTAAAGCCAGCTTAGAGTTAGTTAAGCATGCCGTATTAATTTGGTTAGTTGTTGTTTTTATTTGTAATTTATATTAATCAAAAAGGTTTGTTAAATAATGGCAATTTTACATGGCGGGCAATTAAAGCGTGTCGCTGAACAATATCAGATCCCCGAAAATAAGTGGTTAGATCTTTCAACGGGTATTGCGCCTT
Source organism: Psychromonas algarum (assembly GCF_004376845.1). GTDB lineage: Bacteria > Pseudomonadota > Gammaproteobacteria > Enterobacterales > Psychromonadaceae > Psychromonas. Next base: position 45,067 of record NZ_SNUW01000002.1, on the reverse strand, counting down.
TTAGTTATCCTATTCCGCATATATCTAGTCAAGTTTGGCAGGATTTACCCCATATTAGCCAAGATCTTATCAATGTTGCTAAGCAGTATTATCAAGCTGAATATTGCTGGCCTGTTGCTGGTAGCCAGCAGTTAATTGAAAAACTACCAAGTCTTTGGAATGATAAAATTAATGCAGATAACTGCAAATTAGCGAAACATGTTTATTTACCTAAAGTAGGATACAAGGAACATCAACAAGCTTGGGATAACGCTGGTTATCAATTACATTTTTATCAACAATCTTTACCTACAGATATTGAAAAAAATAGTGTTGTTGTGGTGATCAATCCTAATAATCCATTAGCAGATATATTTTCTATAGAACAATTAAGCAGATTGCAATTATATTGTCAGCAACAGCAAGCGCTACTTATTATTGATGAAGCGTTTGCAGATATATTTGAGGCAGAATTTAGTTTTGTTAGGCAGCTAAATAACAGCAAAGTTGTTGAAGAAGATAACACTCTGGTTTTACGTTCTTTTGGTAAGTTTTTTGGATTAGCTGGTTTACGTATTGGTTTTGTTTGCTGTAATAAAAAATGGTGTGAGTTGATTAAACAAAGTATTGGTCCATGGGCGATTAATGGCCCCGCATTATATATTGCAGAGTTAGCCTTACGTGATACCTTGTGGCAAAAAGAGCAGAAAATTAAATTAAAAAAACAAAGTCAAGCATTACAGGTTTTACTTAAAGAACACTTCCATTATCAATCTATTAAAGCAAACTCTCTATTCATTACTATGTTTATTGATAATGCCCCGAGTATTTATAAACAACTTTGTGAACAGGCAATTTATGTGCGCTTAACAGATGAAAATGATTCTTTAAGGTTTGCTATTGCAGATCAATTCCAATTACAGCAATTAGCTGTAGCATTATCGAAAATAAAATAAGCTAGGTTTGCTTAAGCTATTGTTATTAATGTATTGTTAATATTAATAAACCAAGACAGGCTGATTACTGGGCTTTGTTGTTATAAATTATCTTGTTATAAATATGAGGAATAAAAATGAGCAAATTAATGGGAATTATATTTGTAGTAGTCGGTGTTGCTTTAGTGATGTGGGGATATAACATTTTTGACTCTGTTGGTTCTCAGGTAACTCGTTCATTAGGTGGTGATGCGTCTATTCAAGCATGGGGTGGCATGATTGTTGGGGCTATTTGTATCGTTATGGGACTTGCTAAAATAAAATAATAGTGACTAAGTAAACTTTATGATCCTTCTGTCGTTAATAGAGTTTTGCTAATAAATCTTGCAGTGCTTGCTGTTTTTCTGGTGGGGTAGCCGCAAGTATTTCCTGCTCTTGAAGTATTGCTAATAATTTCCACGGCGACACATTTTTATCCCCTACAATCTCTACATGTCCAGCATCAACTTGAATATTAGTCACTTGTGAATAGCTATCAATAATTGGGTGTGATTGTTCTACTAAATCAAATACATAATCACTTTCAATACATTGACCTAGTGCATTTTCTCGACGACATGTATTCTCTTCATTGGTTACTACCTTCAAATAACGTTGAACAGAAGAAGAGAGGGGCTTTGTTTGTCGAATAAACGAAGATGTAGCAGTTATTTCATTCCAATTATCACCCGTAATGCCCCAGCAGATCCCAGGAACAACACCTAAGCTCAACCAATTTAGCGTATTGCTACTGCATGAGTTAGCAGCTTTTATCCCTGATAGAGGTGCTGATACGGTAACTAATTGGATGTTCGTTTTATTATTCGTTTCTAGTTGTTCCGTTTCCATTGCTTTGCGAGCGATCAAACCTCCCATACTGTGTCCAATAATAGATATATTAGGATTATTAGTCACTGCTGAAAGTTGTTCTATGGCGTTGACTAATTTGTTGGCCGTGGTGATTAAACTGTCTCGATCATCATAGCTATAACAAGCCGTTTGCTGACCATGGAATGCATATAATTGTGCTAATGAACGAAATCTACCTGCAGAGCCATTACAACCATGAACTAAAATAGTGATTGGCTCATTTGAATTAAATTTAAGCGTTCGATCTTGAGAGTCGGTACATGATCCTAAGCCGGGAATGGTTACTTGAGTGTTTGCAGTAGGGAGTTTTCCTTTTTGTAAAGGTTGCTCTTCGGCAATATAAGAGGGAGTTGAACAAGCAGATAACACAGTCAATAAAGCTAAAATTAGAATGGCTTTCATGGTAGTTACTTCCTATAACGGATACTGACTAAAATGGAGATATTAATAAACTCATTCAACAATTATTGATACTAACACTCTCTTGATTAAAAAAGTGACTTTCCATTTAAAGGTATTAAAAAAGAAATATCATTAGTTAGTTTAAAGTGATTGTTTTTATATTTTTGAGATAGAGCACACACTTGTTTAATCACTTCTACACAATATTATTAGCTCGTTATATGGTATTTATTATCTATTATTTAGCTTCAATCAAAATAAAAAGGAATATTTATGAAAAAGGTTATTTTATTTGTATTTTTATCATTTTTTCTTTCTAGCTTTGCTAATGCGACTCCCACTTTGATCTCTGTTAAAAGTCAATTTTCAGCTAAAGAAACAGCGGATAGGTTTGTCTCTATTTTAGAGAAAAAAGGATTAACCTTATTTACTCGCGTTGATCATCAAGAAAACGCCAAAAGTGTTAATTTAGAATTGAGGTATACAGAAGTGATCATGTTTGGTAACCCTAAAATAGGTACGCCATTAATGCAATGTTCACAACTTGTTGGTATTGATTTACCGCAAAAAGTACTAGTGTGGCAAGATTCTAATAATGATGTGTTTTTAACTTACAATAATCCAGAGTACATTAAACAACGTCATGAAGTGAAAGGGTGTGACCCAATACTTGATAAGATTACAGGTGTTCTAAATGCTTTAACAAAAGCAACTGCCTCTAAATAAAACGGTTATTTAACGCCTTTATTATTTGAATCGAAGAATGATAAAGGCGATTGAAATTCGATGGAATAAATAGATTATATGATAAGTTGCCATCACTATGACTACATAGAAATTGTATGTATGCATCAATACCCAATTAAAATAACAACAAAATCAGATGTTGTTATTTATGGTATTGCCTTGGATACTCAGAGAAATGAATCTTGTGAAGAGTGTATAAAAGTAAATATCAATGCAATAGAAAAATTAGTGTTATTAGATGATATTGTAGTATTAGAAGTCACTGTCGAAAATCCGCATTTTCAAATCATTTCCTTCATGGCATAAGCAGTATTTTCCTATTCAGTTTGTTATTATTGAAATCAAAAAGTTAAATGAGAAAGGATAAAAAATGTTTAGTCATGTAATGATTGGTACTGACAATATCGATGAATCAAAAAAATTCTATGATGCGATCCTTGCAACATTAGGTTATGAGGAGGGAGTGGTTGATGAAAAGGGACGTTGTTTTTATTTTAGTCCTGAAGGTGTTTTTGCATTAACCGTACCGATTAATGGTGAACCTACAACTATTGCAAACGGTATGACCATTGGATTTAAAGCTTCAACTCCTGAGCTGGCAGATGCATGGTATGCTGCAGGTTTAGCAAATGGTGGAACAACTTGCGAAGACGCTCCTGGTGTGCGTGTCGGTGCAACAAGAAGTTTGTACCTTGCCTATTTACGTGATCCATCAGGACATAAAATTTGTGCGACGCATTTTATTGCAGACTAGTTTTATAATCTTCTAGTTTTGAACTGTGGAAGTAGATACATTGAGATCTACTTCGTCTGTGCTTATCCTGCCTGTTTGATTCTTTATCACTTTATTTTCTACCTTTGCCGCGTGTTATTTTTGTTTGAAAAAGTAGAATAAATCTAATTTGAATTTGGGGCGTGGCTTTTAAGTCACTTTCAAAATGACTAGATGAGCTTTGTAACCCAAAAATAAAAAGCAAAGCATTAAAATGCAAAGCAAAATCACAGTCATCACATGAACGCTAAAAAAAATCACTTTTCCTCTTGAAATCGATCTAACCGCCTCCATCTATCTATTATCAAAGAAAACTTAATTACACCCAATTAATAACCATCTGAGTAAGAGAGAACTAAAAAATGGAACATCAACAAAACCATGCTTTCAGTGCTGACACTGGTAAACTTCTAAAATTAATGATCCACTCTTTATATTCAAATAAAGAAATTTTCCTACGTGAACTTGTTTCAAATGCAGCGGATGCAGCAGACAAACTACGTTTTAAAGCTTTGTCTGATGGTAGCTTATTTGAAAATGATGCAGATTTACGTGTGCGTTTGAGTTTTAATGAAGAAGCAAAAACAATCACTATTAGTGATAACGGTATTGGTATGACTCGTGATGAAGTGATCGAGCATTTAGGTACGATTGCTAAGTCAGGTACAAGTGACTTCTTTGAACAACTATCGGGTGACCAAGTTAAAGATTCACAATTAATCGGTCAATTCGGTGTTGGTTTCTATTCTGCATTTATTGTCGCGGATAAAGTAACTGTTAATACTCGTAAAGCGGGCGAAGATGCATCTCAAGGTACTTGTTGGGAGTCTTCAGGTGAAGCTGATTACACGGTTGCTGATATTGAAAAAGCAGAGCGTGGTACTGAAATTATTCTACATTTACGAGATGATGAAACTGAATTCTTAAACGACTATAAACTACGTAATGTTGTTTCTAAATATTCTGACCACATTAGTATTCCTGTGCAAATGTTTAAAGATGCGGTGCCTGAATCTGAAGGTCCTGATGGTGAAAAAGTTGCTGCTGTTGAAGCAACTTGGGAAACTGTGAATAAAGCAACTGCATTATGGAATTGTGCTAAAAGTGATTTAAAAGATGAACAGTACCAAGAATTCTACAAGCACATCGCAAATGATTTTGAGGATCCACTAACATGGTCTCATAACAAAGTAGAAGGTGAACAAGAGTACACAAGTTTACTTTACATCCCTAAACGTGCTCCATACGACTTATGGAACCGTGAAAAAGCACATGGTTTAAAACTATACGTTCAACGTGTATTTATTATGGATGATGCTGAACAGTTCATGCCAACATACTTACGTTTTGTGAAAGGTGTGTTAGATTCAAATGATTTACCGCTAAATGTTTCTCGTGAAATACTACAAGATACACGTGTGACAACTAAGTTACGTAGCGCTTGTACTAAGCGTGCATTATCTATGCTGACTAAATTTGCTAAGAAAAATGAAACAGAATACAACGCATTCTGGAAAGAGTTTGGGCAAGTATTAAAAGAAGGCCCTGCAGAAGATCCTACTAATAAAGAGCAAATTGCTAAGCTATTCCGTTTTGCTTCAACTGAAACTGATTCAGCAGAACAAACTATCTCTTTAGATGCTTACATCTCTCGTATGAGTGAAGAGCAAGATAAGATTTACTACATTACTGCAGATAGCTTCAATGCGGCTAAAAATAGCCCTCACTTAGAAATATTACGTAAGAAAGGTATCGAAGTCTTATTATTATCTGACCGTGTTGATGAGTGGTTATTAAATCATTTACCTGAGTATGATGGTAAAACATTTGTTAGCGTAACACAGGGTGATTTAGACTTAGGTAAGCTTGATTCTGAAGAAGAAAAACAAGAGCAAGAAAAACAACAAACTGAGTTTGCTAGTTATATTGAACGCACTAAGAAAGTCTTAGGCGATAAAGTAAAAGACGTACGTTTAACACAGCGTTTAACGTCTACTCCTTCATGTATTGTTGCTGACAATGATGATATGAGTACTCAGATGGCAAAACTAATGGCACAAATGGGACAACCTGTTCCAGAAAGTAAGCCAATCTTTGAAATCAATCCTGAACATGTAATGATCACTAAATTAGCCGATATGGCTGATGAAGAATTATTTGCAGAATGGACTGAGCTGTTATTACAACAAGCGGTACTTTCTGAAAAAGGTAGTTTAGATGATCCGTCTGAATTTGTAGCACGTATTAATAAGCTATTAATCGCTTAATCTGCTCATAAATAGACCAAAGGCCGGCTTATGCTGGCCTTTTTGCTTGATAATCTTGAGAAATTGATCACAACCGTGTAAATTTCGCTCATAAAATTTTATTAATAATAATAGGAAGCTACAATGCGCATTATTTTATTAGGTGCTCCAGGTGCAGGAAAGGGTACACAAGCTCAGTTTATGATGGATAAGTATGGCATTCCGCAAATTTCTACGGGTGACATGTTACGTGCTGCAGCAAAAGCTGGGACAGAACTTGGTTTAAAAGCAAAAGAATTAATGGATGCAGGCCAATTAGTTTCTGATGAATTAATTATTGGTTTAGTGAAAGAACGTATTGCACAAGAAGACTGTGCAAAAGGTTTTTTACTAGATGGTTTCCCTCGCACTATTCCACAAGCTGACGCAATGAAAGAAGCGGGTGTTATTGTTGATTTTGTACTTGAATTTGATGTGCCAGACGAAGAGATCGTTAAGCGTATGGCGGGTCGTCGTGTTCATTCTGGTTCAGGCCGTACTTACCACATTGTTTACAATCCACCAAAAGTGGAAGGTAAAGATGATGTAACGGGTGATGACTTATCAATCCGTCCAGATGATGAAGAAGCAACTGTGCGTAAACGTTTAGAAATTTACCACGCTCAAACTGCACCACTTATTGCTTATTACAAAAATGAAGCTGCACAAGGTAACGGTGCTCATCATAAATTTGATGGCACTAAAGCGGTTGATGCTATCAGTGCAGAGCTTGCTGTGATCTTAGGTTAATTTTTTAACGTATTGGATTATTAAGCTATCCATTATCCTATTTTATCATGTATAAAGTAGGTGATAGAGATAGCGACTAGGGGCGTAAGCCCCTTTTTTATTGGTATTAATATGGAACTGATATGAGTAAAAAATGTGGGGTTTTGTTAGTTAATTTAGGCACACCTGAACAACCAAGTAAAAAACATGTGCGTGAGTTCTTACGTGATTTTTTATCTGATAAACGGGTTGTTGATACTTCTCGTTGGATTTGGTTACCTATTTTATACCTTATTATTTTACCTATTCGTTCAGTAAAAGTAGCTAAGCTTTATCAGAAAATATGGACTAACGGTGAATCGCCTTTACGTTTTTATACACAATCTCAATCTGAAAAACTGGCTCAAAAATTAGCACATAAAAATATACAAGTTAACTATGCCATGACTTATGGTAAACCCTCTATTGCTGAGCAGTTACAACAGTTTGAGCATGATGGGATTGAACAGCTAACTGTATTGCCTTTATACCCGCAATATTCAGTTTCAACTACCGCGCCTGTGTTTGATCAATTAAGTGATGCAATTAAACAACAGTTTAATTTCCCTGAATTGCACTTTATTCATAATTATCATGATCATCCTCTTTATATAAAACAACTGGTAGATTCGATTAAACATTCTTGGGAAATTAATGGCCGTAGTGAATGTTTGGTTTTTTCTTTTCATGGCATTCCCAAACGTTACGTTACTTTAGGTGATGTTTATCAACAACACTGTGAAAAAACAGTCTCATTAGTGGTTGAATGCCTACAGTTAGAAACCGGTCAATATAAGCTATGTTATCAGTCTCGTGTAGGACGAGAGGAATGGTTAAAACCTTATTTAGATGTTTCATTACCAGATATGGTTAAACAAGGAATTGAAAGCATTGATATTATTAGCCCTGCATTTTCATGTGATTGTTTAGAAACTTTAGAAGAATTAGCGATTGAAAATAGAGACCTTTTTTTAGCTAGTGGTGGTAAGGCTTATCATTATATTCCTTGTGCTAATGATAATGATGCTCAGATTGCATTGTTTGCAGATTTGGTTACATAAAATAAGTGTTTAAATGCTTATTTAATCGTTATTCCTCTTTAATACTACTGCCGTTAATTTTTTTATTAACGGCGTGTGCTTCTCAACCTGAACATCAAAAAATATCCCCTCCAGTAGTAAATACTCATCACCAGAATTCTCAACAAAGTATGCAGCCTGACGATTTATTGTATGTGCTATTAATGAGCGAATATAGCTACTGGAAAGGGAGTCCTTATCGGTGGGGAGGGAATACATTAAATGGCATAGATTGCTCAAGCCTAGTGCAGCAAGTGTTCCATAATACTTTTAATATTACATTACCTAGAACCACTGAATATCAGGTACGAAAAGGGTATTCAATTAATAAAAGCGATTTAAAAGTTGGTGATTTAGTCTTTTTTAAAACAGGATGGAGAACCCGTCATGTTGGTATTTATATGGGAAACAATGAATTTTTTCATGCGTCAACCAGCCGAGGCGTTATGATTTCTAAACTATCTAACCCTTATTGGAAGAAGCATTATTGGCAGTCTCGCCGAGTGATTAAAGAATAAAATCTATTTTAAGATGTTTTTTATTCATCAGTTTGCATTGAAGCTGAAAATGAAAGCGCATAAGATGTTTCTTTTATTACCATTTAGGTTGATTCCCATGCTCTCTTTATATCTTACATTTGCAATTTCAATCACCTTATTGATCTCCTCTCCTGGGCCTATAATCTCATTAGTTATTTCTGACTCTAAACATGGTTGGCCGACAGGTACTATTTGGGGGGGAGCCATTTCTGCACTTCTATTATTAGCCATTTCATTAGTAGTGATTCATTTTGCATTAGTGATTGATGAAAATATATTAGACTGGGGCAGAGTGATTGGTGGTGTGTATTTAGCTTATTTAGGTTTGTCTATTTTACGCAGCAAGGTGCATATTGAAAAAAATAAATCTCATCACAAAGATTGTTTTTGGCGCACCATGAAAGCGGGGTTATCAAACCCTAAAGACATTTTGTTTTTCCTTGCATTTTTACCTTCATTTATTGTTTCAGGAGAATCTTTTATCGAGCAGTCATTTATCTTTTTAGGTATTTGGGCTGTGATTGATATGGGCATTATGGTGGCTTATGCAGGGCTTGCTAAAAAGCTATTTAGCTATCAGAAAAGTCAGCCCATATTATATTATTTACCGGGTATTTTTATGATGTTGGTTGGTTTGATTTCATTGTATTTAGGTGTTGTAAGCCTTATCGCTTAATATGCTCTAAAAAATAAAGATATCAAAGGAACAAGATATTGAGTCATTTGAAAAAAAACATTAAAGATGAACAAGCTATTAAGGATCTACTGAGTAAAATGCCAAAATCAGTCGCTGAAAGCTTTAGTGAAGAGCAATTGACTCATTTGTTTACCATTGTAAGCACTCGTAGTTGGGCTAAGCATAGTATGGATTTGCGTGGTACTGTTAAAATTCCATTTTATAGTTGGCGTTTTTATTATGTTTTTCTTATTGGTAAGAATGTGCGTGAGTTATCAAGGCAAGAAGCTCGCATGTCATTATTCATTAAAGCGCTTATTATCACTATTTTATTATTATCATGTACGTTACTTGGTATATTGATTTTGTATTTAATAAAGTCAGCATTAGGAATTGATATTTTTCCGCATTATTCCTTTGGTTTATGGACATGGTTTAAAGAGTTGGCGTTGTAATTGAATATTCGATGAGTGATATTGTTACATGTAAAGCGTTGTCCCTGAGCATGGTTAATCACTCTCAGGGACGACAATAATATTTATTCTGCGTACCAATAACCTAAGTTAACTAATTTAGTAAATAAAGCTAATGCTTCTGCTGAACTTTGAAAAATTTCAACCAATTCACTAGCTGTTTCATCTTGATCGCATAAGCAAGAGATTAATTCAAGAAACCCTGAAAAATCATAAGCATCACCATTAATAAATACTTGCTGTGGTGCTTGCTCAAAGTAGACTGCACGTAAACCGCCTAAACGAGTAAATTGTGCTCCATCCTCTAAGAATTCAAGAATATCTTCAGTTTGTAGGGGATGTTCTGGCTGTGCTATGTCTAAATCATGTTTTGCTTCACTGATCATTTTTCCAAACCAAGGGATCAAATGTGCAGGTGTTTTGCAGTTTTCTAACATCACTTGGTGTAATTTATTAAGCTCTGCTTGTTCAATACGTCCGGGTTTTTCACGTACTTGCATTGGAATATCAGTGTAACGTAATGCATTGTCGTTGTTATCAATATTGTAATCAGTAAAACTACTTAATAAATCATTTTGGTCTGGGGCTCTGAAACCAACACTATAGTTAATTGATGCTTCTACTGCGTAACCTTCATGTGGGCAACCACTTGGAATATATAAAATATCACCCGGTTCCATCTCAACATCAATAGATGCTTCAAACTCTGCACAATGTTTTAATGCACCGTGGGCTGCAAATTCAGGTAATGTTTGGCGTTCACCTACACGCCAGTGGCGCTTACCTTGACCTTGAATAATAAATACATCGTAATTATCAATATGTGGGCCGACACCACCTTTAGGTGTTGAGTAACTGATCATTAAATCATCAATGCGCCAATTTGGTAAAAAACGAAATGGGCGTATTAATTGTTGTGCATCTGGATGCCAATGATCAACTGCTTGGATAAGCAATGTTGCACCATCATTATCCAAACGTTCAAAGGTGTTGAAAGGGCCTATTTCAGCCTGCCATGCACCTTCTTCTTGATATACTAAGCGACTTTCTAAGTCTTCTTCCATTGCTAAACCGGCTAATTCATCAGCAGCGATGGGATCTTGGAAATCAACAAATCCTTGTTTGATTAGAATTGGCTTTTTTTGCCAGTAGGTATCTAAAAACTGGTTTATTTCAAAATTAAGTTCAAACATTGGTGAAAGCCTTTAGTTGTGGGAATAGGTGAACTGAGATATACATGGTCAAGAGAGTGGAGTGTAACAGTTCATTTAAAGTCGCGGTAGTTGAACTTGTAAAGTGACTTTATGGCTGCATTAAGGAATTTAAAAGCGTTGCTTTGTATTTGATTCATCAGTACTGTGATCTGCTCATATTTATAAATAATAAGGACGTTTTGATGGCACAACGGATCTCGTTTGAAAAAATATCTGGGTTATTAGCTGGGCTTGCCGTGGTGATGATTTGGTCTGGTTGGATCATTATTTCTAAGTGGGGAATTTCTCATGCGTTAACGGTTTGGGATGTCACCGGGATCCGTTTTCTGACAGCCACATTTTTTGTTTTAATTTATGCCTATTTTAGTAAAGCCTCGATTAAAGCGCTGTTTACGCCACCTATTATTATCTGTAGTTTATGTTGTGGCACTTTTTATGTTTGTGCCAGTTTAATTGGATTATTAATGTCAGATGCGGCTAATACTGGCGTTATCATTAATGGCTCATTACCTATTATGTGTGCTGCTATTCTTTTTATATGGAAGAAAAATCGCTTACACATACCGCAATATATCGGCATATTATTGATTTTAATTGCAAATGTGTTGTTGTTTACTAGTTCGGGAGGGGCAAGTTTAAGTGCGTTAATTTGGTTATTAATTGCAGCTTTTTCTATCGCTTTTTATTCTGTCTCAATGAAAATATGGAGGCTAGATCTTAAAACGATTATGATTTCAGTCCCTTTGGTTAATGCTTTATTTTTTACGCCTATTTGGTTCTTCTTACCCAGTAATTTAGCCGCAGCTCCTATTCATGAAATTGCTTTACAAGGCTTTTATCAAGGTATTGTTGTGAGTATTATTGCTTTATTTTGTATGACCTACTCAATCAACCGTTTGGGTGCAGTTTCTGCTTCTACTATTATGGCTTTAGTACCGATAATGTCAGTGTTATTAGCGTTGTTATTTTTAGATCAACATATGAGTTTGCAGGTGGGGATTTCAATTTTGCTCTGTTCTGTCGGCATTGCTTGTTACAGTGCTCTGCATCCATTTTTAGTGTGGTTAAATAAAAAGCAGGGTAATTAAAAAAGGCAACCCGAAGATTGCCTCTTAATAACTGTTAATTGCTAAGCAACTAAAGTTATTATGCCATTTTGTCTACTAGCTCAACTGCTTGACCAATGTAAGACGCTGGTGTCATTGCTTTAAGCTCGGCTTTCACTGCTTCTGGCAATTCAAGTGTATCAATAAATTCAGACATACCAGGGCCGTCTACACGTTTACCACGAGTTAACTCTTTTAGTTTCTCGTATGGTTTTTCGATAGCGTAACGACGCATTACTGTTTGGATTGGCTCAGCTAATACTTCCCAGTTTGCATCTAAGTCTTTCAGCATGTTTGCTTCGTTTGCTTCAAGCTTGCTAATACCTTTTAAGCTTGCTTCGTAAGCGATAACAGAATAACCGATAGCAACACCTAAGTTACGTAATACAGTTGAGTCTGTTAAGTCACGCTGCCAGCGAGAAACAGGAAGTTTTGCAGCTAGGTGATCAAAGATAGCGTTGGCAAGCCCTAAGTTACCTTCAGAGTTTTCAAAATCAATTGGGTTAACTTTATGTGGCATAGTTGAAGAACCAATTTCGCCAGCAATTGTTTTTTGTTTGAAGTGACCAAGGCAGATATAACCCCATACGTCACGGTCAAAGTCTAAAAGGATTGTGTTGAAACGTGCAATTGCATCAAATAGTTCTGCAATGTAATCATGCGGTTCGATTTGAGTTGTGAACGGGTTAAACGTTACACCTAAGCTTGTTACAAACTCTTCAGCAAAACCTTGCCAGTTAACTTCTGGGTAAGCACTTAGGTGAGCGTTGTAGTTACCAACAGCACCGTTTGTTTTACCAAGTTGCTCTGTTGCTTCAATTTGCTTGACTTGACGTTGTAAACGAGCAACAACATTAGCAAATTCTTTACCTAGTGTAGTAGGAGAAGCTGGTTGACCATGTGTGCGAGACATCATTGGCATCGCTTTGTATTCAATTGCTTTTTCTTTAATCGCATCAACGATACGGTTGCAGTAAGGCAAGATAACGTATTTTTTAGCTGTGCTTAACATCAATGCGTGAGATAGGTTATTAATATCTTCTGAAGTACATGCAAAGTGGATAAATTCAGATACTGCATGTAGTTCAGCTACGTCAGCTACTTTTTCTTTTAAAAAGTATTCAACGGCTTTTACATCATGGTTAGTTGTTGCTTCGATATCTTTTACACGTTGTGCGTCTGCTTCACTAAAGTTTGCAACGATTGCATCAAGGTGGGCATTTGCTTCAGCAGAGAAAGCAGGAACTTCTGCGATACCATCTGTTTGTGCTAGTTTTTGTAACCAACGCACTTCAACTTGTACGCGAAATTTGATTAAACCAAATTCACTGAAAATATCGCGTAAAATTGCAGTCTTGCTACCGTAACGGCCGTCAACGGGTGATACAGCTGTTAGTCCTGAAAGTTCCATTTGTTGCTCCTAATTATATGTAGGTTGTTGAAATAGTTTGCTTAATTTCCTTATGCGGAAACGCTTTATACAAGATTAAGTTCGTAGTAAATTTTGTTTTGTTTGGTGTACCATGGCTTTACGTGATAATAATAACTGACGGCGTTTGCCACCAATTTGTCGCCATAATACTGCAGCACGAACGCCGGCTAATAATAGTGCGCGGATTTTATGCTGTGTATGTTCTTGTTGCAAGTATGCAGGGTTACCATTAACTTGAATACGCGGCCCTAGGGTACTAATAAGATCGCGGTAAATTGAATCTAAATTACTAAGTACATTGCTATCATCAATTTCAAAGTGTGCTAATTGACGATTAACCTGATTAATACGTTCACCTAATAAATTTAAGTTGCCTGGATTTGCTGACAGTTTACGCTCTAATGCCATCAATCCAGCAACATATTTAGTGACCTGCATATTACGATTGCCACTCGCGTTATCTAATTGTGTTACTACTGTTTGATAACCTAGCTTTAATGATTCATGCCCACCAAAAATATCAATTGGAGAAGCGCTGTCTGTGCGTACTATTGAGCGTAAAGAAGCATTAAAAGCAACTGCATCAGGGCAGATGCCTTTGCTGGCAATTTTATCAACTAGGTAAGCTGCTTGGCACATAGCTGCAAAAGCGATACTACGAGATTCTAAAGTATGGAATGACATATATGGTTACACTTCTCATTTAAATAAATATTGGTCAATATTAATCGTGTTTTCTATATAACAGTTTTCTATCTTTAACGTTGTAAATGTTGCTCGATAATAGCACCACCTAAACAAACTTCATTGATATAAAAGACCGCTGATTGTCCTGGAGTCACCGCTGCTTGAGGTTGTTCAAAAATAACCTCTAAGGTATCGTCATCAATAGGATTAACGGTACAAGCAATATCAGTTTGGCGATAGCGAGTTTTTACCGTACATTGAAAGCTTTCTTTTCTAGGTGTTCTGTCTACCCAGTCGCATTGTTTGGCAATTAAACCATAAGAGAATAAAGCAGGATGATTAGCTCCTTGCGCAACTAATAAACGATTATTTTCCATATCTTTGCCAACAACATACCACGGATTTTCATTCGAATTTTGTAAACCGCCAATACCTAAACCTTTACGTTGACCTAATGTGTGATACATCAAACCTTGGTGTTGGCCAATCACTTCATTTTCTGGGGTGATTATGTCACCTGGTTGTGCAGGTAAGTAGGTTTGTAGAAAATCGGTAAATTTACGTTCACCGATAAAACAAATCCCCGTACTGTCTTTTTTGTTATGTGTGATGAGATCTTGCTCTTCTGCGATGCGGCGTACTTCTGGTTTTTCTAATTCACCAACAGGGAATAAGGTTTTTGCTATTTGTTGTTCGCCTACTGCATATAAAAAGTAACTTTGATCTTTATTGCTATCTAAGCCGCGTAATAATTGAGCATGTCCATCAACTTCTCGGCGACGACAGTAATGACCAGTTGCGATAAAGTCAGCACCTAGATCTTCAGCAGCAAATTCTAAAAAGGCTTTAAATTTAATTTCTTTATTACACATGATATCTGGATTTGGGGTACGACCAGCTTTGTATTCAGCTAAAAAATGTTCAAATACATTATCCCAATATTCAGCAGCAAAATTAATGGTATGCAGTTTAATACCTAATTTATCACAGACGGCTTGTGCATCTTGAAGATCCTGAGCAGCTGAACAATACTCATCGGTATCATCTTCTTCCCAGTTTTTCATGAATAAGCCTTCTACTTGATAACCTTGCTGCTGTAATAAATAAGCAGATACAGAGGAATCAACACCGCCAGAAATTCCGACGATCACTTTAGTTTGGCTATTGTCTTTCATAAATTATTCTCCAACGAATTCAGCGGCGTATTTTAGCAGAATTTAGCTTCAATTGAACTAATAATGTGAGCTTGCTAACAACAGCGAAGGTATTACTCATATTTGTAAGGAGCAAGCTGTGTCACGGTGAATTTGAACACTCTAGAATAAACTATTGAGAGATTAAAAAAATAGGTGGTGAATATGGCTTAATTGACTTATCAAGATCAGGTAAAATATCCATACTTGACAGTTATTGCTTAGTTTCGCTGATACTATATTAATGTTGATACTTTGTTGGTTGTAATGGATGTAAATAATTACTTGGAGATTTTGAATGGGTCATGCTTTGTCAGTTGTTGATGGTGTTTTGAATTTAAGTTCATTTTTTACTGTCACGATGGGGATTATTGTTCTGTTTGTTGGGCGTAGAATAAATCGTTCATCGAAGTTATTACAGGAATTCAGTATTCCAGAGCCTGTGACTGGCGGCCTTTTGTTTTCTATTATATTTAGCCTGTTATTTCTATTTATGGATATAGAAATTAAGTTTGATTTAACTGCTCGTGATATTTTACTTGTGTACTTTTTTACCACAATTGGTATTAATGCAAGTTTTAGGGATTTATTACGTGGCGGTAAACCTTTACTTATTTTGCTTTTTATTACAATCGCTTACATGATCATACAAAATCTCACTGGTATGAGTGTTGCACATCTGTTTTCTTTAGATCCGGCTGTGGGTCTTTTAGGTGGAAGTATTTCATTGATTGGTGGTCATGGCACTGCTATCGCTTGGTCTCCTCGAATTGCTCAAGAATATGGTATTCATAATGCGATGGAAATTGCCATTGCAAGTGCAACCTTTGGTCTTATTTTAGCAAGTTTAATGGGGGGGCCTATTGCTAAATATTTAATTACTCGTAACAACTTAAAAGCAGAAAAAACCATTGAAGCGGTTTCTGAAAAACAAGAAAAAGTAGCATCAAAAGGCATTAATAGTTTTGAGTTTTTAGATGCTATTTTTGCTATTCATATCTGTATTATTTTTGGCTCTATTTTAAATGAAGTTATTTCAGAAATGGGCTTAAAACTCCCTTTATTTGTTACCTGTTTATTTGCGGGTATTGTGATTACTAATTCACTTCCTAAAAAGAAACGCCCGATTACAGAAACCCATTGGCCAACAGGCAGCCCTGCAATTTCATTGATTGCTGATATTGCATTAGGTACTTTTTTAGCTATGTCATTAATGAGTATGCAGTTATGGACTCTAGTTGATTTAGCGGGGCCTATTTTCGCTATATTAGCGGCACAATTTATTATCGCCATTTTAGTGAATTTATTTATTGTTTTTCCTGCTATGGGAAGGAATTATAATGCAGCGGTAGTCTGTGCTGGGTTTGGCGGTATATCGCTTGGTGCAACCCCAACGGCAATGGCGAATATGTCAGCAGTTTCACAGAAATATGGTTATTCCAAACAAGCCTTTATAATTGTGCCGTTAGTCTGTGCATTTTTTATTGATTTAGTAAATGCAATGATGATTCCATTTTTCTTAAATCACTTTGCTTAATATTATTATTTAGGAGTTTACTGTTGGTTTATTCTACCGACTCTGGGGCAACACGTAAGCGAGCTTCATAGGCATCAAAATAATCTTTATCTGTTAACAGGTGATGTAATTGTTGCAACGTCATCTGTTGATCATCAATTAAATTCAATAAACGCTGTTTACAGTGTTGGATGATGACAGTGTCTTCTAAATGCTGATATTCACGACAAAAATATAATTGTGGTAAAGCTAATGCAAAAGCAGTGAGTTGTGCAAATTGCATCGCATTGAGCATCAAAGTTACTTTTTCAAATTCTATTCGTGTGTTTTTAATATCATCTTGCATTTAATTGGACTCATGTTGGAAAACCTAAATATACCCTACAGTAAAAATATTTTTATGTCCTGAGCCGTTGTAAATATCCCTTTTAATCCGATAAATAATTTTATTGATGTCTGACATGTCACATTGTTTGATAATTATCTTCGCTAGATCTGGGCATTTAATCCCAATTTTATGAAGGCTGACTAAACTCTTTTAGGTGCTCGATAGCTATTTATGCAACTTAGATACAAATAACAAGAGCTCCTCTTTACGTTTTTAATGTTAAAGGATAATCCATGTCAGCTAATCACTCTAGCAAGTATCAACAACTAAAAGCCTCTCTATTAACCTGTATTGATGAAAAACGTATTTATAGCGATCCCGCTCAATTATTGGCTTATGGTACCGATGCTAGCTTTTATCGTTTGATCCCAAAGATAGTGTTGCGTTTAAAAAATGTAGAGGAAGTTATTTTTACCCTTAAACAGTGCCAGTTATTCAATATTGCTTGTACTTTTCGTGCCGCTGGAACAAGTTTATCAGGACAAGCGGTTTCTGATGCGGTGTTGATTACTTTGAGTGATGATTGGCGAGGTTATGAAGTTATTGATAATGGCCTTAAAATTAAATTGCAGCCTGGAGTTATTGGTGCCGATGCTAACAAATATTTACAACCATTTGGACGAAAAATAGGGCCTGATCCTGCTTCTATTAACGCTTGTAAAATTGGAGGTATTGCAGCCAATAATGCGAGTGGTATGTGCTGTGGGACTGCTCAAAATTCTTACCGTACTCTTGATAGTATGAAATTAGTCTTTGCAGATGGAACACAACTTGATACAGCGAGTATTGAGAGTATTAAGAATTTTAAAGTTAACCATGTGTCGCTTATTGAAGGAATTAAAAAATTAGTAGAACAAGTAAAAAATGACAGTGATTTAACTGAATTAATTAAACATAAATATCGTCTTAAAAATACGACTGGTTACTCTTTAAATGCGTTAGTTGATTATCAAGATCCAATTGATGTTATTGAACATTTAATGATTGGTTCAGAAGGGACGTTAGGTTTTATTAACGAAATTACTTACAACACTGTTATTGAACATCAATATCGAGCCTCAGCATTAATTGTATTTGAAACGATTGAGGTTGCCTGCCAAGTTGTTTCTGAATTAGCTAAACTACCTGTTGCAGCAGTGGAGATGATGGATGGTAGGGCGATGCAATCAATTGCTGATAAACCTGGTATGCCTAGTTTTATCAAGCAATTAGATCTTGATGTAGGAACCTTGTTAATTGAATCTAGAGCAAGTGATCTTGATACGTTAAATCAGCAATGTGCTAGCGTGATAGAGAAAATAGTCACTTTTCCCGTTGTTGAATCCATTGCATTTACGCGTGATGTTGAAGTAGTTGAAAGTCTTTGGGCAATTCGTAAAGGCTTATTTCCTGCGGTGGGTGCTGTCAGAAATGTTGGTACAACAGTTATTATTGAAGATGTCGCATTTCCTGTTGAAAATTTAGCTGCAGGTGTGCGTGATTTACAGCACTTATTCGATCAATTTAACTATAACGAAGCGATTATTTTTGGTCATGCATTAGATGGGAATTTACATTTTGTATTTACGCAAAGCTTTGAATCAGATGATGAAATAAAGCGTTATAGTGATTTTATGGATGGGTTAACAGAGTTAGTTGCTGTTAAACATTCAGGCTCGTTAAAAGCAGAGCATGGTACAGGGAGAAATATGGCTCCTTATGTGGAGCTTGAATGGGGGAAAACAGGTTATGCTTTGATGCAGGAAATTAAAGCTTTATTTGACCCAACAGGGCTATTAAATCCCGGTGTTATCATTAATGATAATGCAAAAGCGCATATCGAAAACCTGAAACCGATGCCGGCTGCAGATGATTTAATTGATCGTTGTATTGAATGTGGATTCTGTGAGCCTGTTTGCCCATCTCGCTCTTTAACTTTATCTCCTCGTCAACGCATTGTGCTGTATCGAGAAATGAAACGTAGTGAAAAATTTGCTGAGACAGCTTATACAAAAGCATTAACTAAAACTTTTCAATATCAAGGTGTAGATACTTGCGCGACAACAGGGCTTTGTGCAGAGCGTTGCCCTGTAGGAATTAATACTGGCGATTTAGTTAAAAAACTACGAGGTGCTAAATATGAAAAATTTACACCCATTGCACGTTGGACTGCGGATCACTTTAGTTATACCAATAAACTGCTTAATTTAGGATTAAAAACAAATCAGCTTACTCAGAAAATAGTAGGGATTAAACGACTTAATAAAGTAAGTCATCAGCTTGCTAAATTATCTAAACATAAGGTACAACATTGGTCACCACAAATGCCCACATCGAGTACTTATCAGCTTAAAAATATTCCTTTAAAAACACATTCAGAGATCAATGCAGCAGATAAAAAAGTCGTATACTTTGCTTCTTGCGCTAGTCGTATCATGGGTCCTCAAGTTGATAATAAGGATCATCGAACATTACCTGAAGTGACGCTTTCTTTGTTGAATAAAGCTGGGTTTGAGGTGATTACTCCTGAGCGCATTGATGAGTTATGCTGTGGTCAGCCACATGAAAGCAAAGGTTTTAGTGATATTGCGACGCTCAAAACGGCACAATTAGAAAATGCCTTATGGGCTGTAAGTGAGAATGGAAAATGGCCGGTATTAATTGATACAAGCCCGTGTGTTAAACGTAGTATTGAAAAGTTTTCTCAGCCACTGCAAATTTTTGAACCAAGTCAATTTGTCATTGAATATCTACTTGACCATTTAACTATTAAGACCTTACAAGAAACCGTCATGCTACATATTACCTGTAGTACAAGGCGGCTGGCTTTAGATAAAAAAATGCTACAACTAGCGCAACGTTGTGCAGCTAAAGTGATTGTTCCTGAACATATAGAATGTTGTGGTTGGGCTGGGGATAAAGGCTTTACGACACCTGAATTAAATGCCGCTGCGCTTTTGCCATTAAAGTCACAGGTGCCGGAAGGTTGCACTCGAGGCTATAGTAATAGCCGCACTTGTGAGATAGGTTTATCGCATCATAGCGGTATTATCTATCAATCTATTTTGTATCTTATGGATGAAGTCAGCGTGTAATATTTATGTGCAGTGTCATTAATCACTAGTTTAGTGACACTGTTATTTATCAAGGTGCTGGATATCTTTCACTAAATTCATTAAATTTATGCTGTAGAAAATCAATGATCATACGTAATTGTTTTCTAGGATAGTCTGTTTGTAGATACACTAACTGTAAGGGAATATCTTCAGTTACATAATCAGTCAATAGCACCTTTAAACGACCTTGCTCAACATCTTCGGCAATATCAATCCAGTTTTTATAAGCAATACCGTGTCCTGCAATAGCCCATTCTCTTAATAGAGCGCCATCGTTGGTTGTTTTGATAGGGGAAATCATAATGTCTAATGGTTGGTTATCTTTATTAAAAGACCATTGCTGATGGCTTTTATTACCTAAGTTCCAATTTAATAATTTATGTTGTTGTAATTCTGCTGGACTATTTGGCTCTCCATATTTTTCAATGTAAGCGGGAGAGGCGACAACATAGCGAGGTGAAGAGGTTAGGTAACGACGCTTTAATGATGAATCGGCTAAATGACCATAACGCAGTGCTAATTGGATTTTTTGTTCCATTAAATCACTCATATGATCACTTAAATATAACGTTAATGTAATTGAAGGTGTTTCTGCTAAAAATTCATCTAACCAATTACTGACGATATTTCTACCTAGATCTGAAGGCATACTTAAACCTAAGTCTCCGGTTAATAGATCGTTATTTATGTTTAATGAATTACTTGCGAGTTCTAAAATGTTGATCGCTTCTCGACTACTTTCAATAAATAGCTGACCTTCCTCGGTTAATTGCATATTACGAGTTGAACGTACAAATAGTTGGCAATTTAATCTCTGCTCGATACGTTTTAATGCAGCACTTGCAGCCGCTGGAGTTAAATTTAACTCGCGGCTTGCTGCAGAGATATTTTGTAAATCTGCTATTCTGATGGCGAGTTTAAGGTCATTTAAATGATACATATTCAAAAATAATTTTAAAGTAATTCAAATTTAAGGTTTATTATCAAATAAAAAAATCAAGTGTACAATGCTTTTATAAATTATCTGATGTGTATTATTTTTATCACTATTACTAACGGATATTAAGTGTAAATAACAAAGAACGGGAGCTGAACTAATGACAACTCATGAACATATTATTAATGATTTAGAATCACGTTATACAACTAAAAAGTATGATAAAACTAAAAAAGTTCCACAAAAAGATTTAAACGTATTGTATGAGGCATTGCGCCTTTCACCTTCTTCAATTAACTCTCAGCCTTGGAAGTTTATTGTTATTGAAAGTGATGCTGCTAAACAAAGAATGCATGATTCTTTTGCTAATAAATTCCAGTTTAATCAACCTCATGTTTTTACCTGTTCTCATATTATTTTATTTGCTCATAACCCAGCCTACACTCGTAATGATTATGAAAAAGTAGTGGATAAGGGGATTGCTGATAAACGCACTAAATTAGAAGATAAAGAGAGTGCTTTTGGTGGTTATGTCTTTGCTGAAATTAATACAGATGAGCAAGGAATAAATGAAGCATGGACTAAATCACAAACTTATATCGCGTTAGGTAATGCAATGCATACGTTAGCTCGTTTAAAAATAGATTCGACGCCAATGGAAGGGGTTGATAGTGAGCTGATCAGCGAAATTTTTGCAGAAGAGTTAGGTGGTTATCAGTGTCATGTAGCATTAGCAATCGGTTACCATGATGAGGCGGAAGATTACAATAACAAACTAGCAAAATCTCGTTTAGCAATGAAAGATGTGTTAACCGTTCTTTAATAATATTTGGTTTGTTTTGTTGTTAAAACAGTAAGCTGATTAAAGGTCTCATGTACTTTTAATCAGCTTTTTTATTGTTTTATTTTTAAACCTTATGCGCCATTAAATGATCTAAAACGGGCACTAGAATTAATGGTTTTTCAGTACTAATAATGGCTTGGAGCATTTTGACTCTAGCTACTTCATGCTTATCTTCTAAGTTCTGTGCATTAATATAATGTTCTTCACTGATCCATTGACTGTAAGAAACCCATTGGTTGTCTTTGGTTTTATGTAGTTTAGAGCCGAGAGCGCCATATTTTTCAATATTACGTTGTACTAATTCAGACCAACCTTCTTTGAAGGTTTTTTCATATTGAGGATTTATTTTCCAGTGAAATAATACCACTATCATATGTTTCTCCCATTTCATTATTGTTGCTTAAGCATTTTCGATAAAGTGAATCTTGTCAAATATGATGGTAACTGTGAGAGTTTTGATGCCGTAATATTAGTATGCGATTGGATATAAATGTTGGGTTATGCCGCTTGTGTTGTATTCAAGTGAATTATGTTGAATAGATCGCTTAAATTTGTCTTTTATGTAAAAAAATTCATATTTTCTCCACAATCTTTTCGTTATTTTACTTTATTATAGCGTTTAATGGCATCAGCTTTGTCTTCTTGTTGCTATCTCTATTGTTCTACTCATCTATTAGAAGAAAAAATAATGAATAAATTAAAGTCTGTTTTTACTGTTTTATTGTTAGCCACCTTTAGTAGCCTCTCTTCGGCTAAACCCTCTGCACCTGCGGTTTCTGTATATAGTGATGTGGTAGAAACACATGGTGTATCGCAATCATTATCTTTAATAGGAAAACTACAGTCCAAACAGTTTGTTAATATCACTTCAGAAGTCACAGCCAAAGTAACACGTATTGCAGTAAAGGCGAATCAGCATGTTAAAAAAGGGCAGTTGTTGGTGCAGTTGGATAATGGTAAAGCGAGAGCGTTATTAACTGAGGCAAATGCATTTTTATTAGATGAGCAAAGAAAATTAAAAGAATATGAACCTCTTATTAAAAAACAAGCAATAACTCAAACTCAATATGACGGACAAGTTGCTACTGTTGAAATTGCTAAAGCACGTTTATTAGCAGCGAAAGTGTTTGTTGAGAATCATCGCCTTGTTGCTCCATTTGCAGGTACGATTGGTTTGATTGATTTTAGCCAAGGTAAAATAGTTTCTGCTGGAGAAGCCTTATTAACATTAGATAATCTATCGCAAATGACTTTAGATTTAGCCGTTCCTGAACGCTATTTGTCGATGTTAAATATTGGAATGAATGTCACTGCAACAAGTAGAGCGTGGAATGGTACTACCTTTTCAGGCAAGGTGATGGCTATAGATTCTCGTATTAATCCAGATACGTTAAATTTACGTGTTCGTTTGTTATTTGATAATAAAGATAACAAATTAAAGCCAGGTATGATGATGTCATCTCAGTTGGTATTTGATGAAGTGAATGAGCCTATTATTGCAGTACAAGCATTAGAATATTCTGGAACAAAACGTTTTGTTTACGTGATTAATAAAGACAGTAAAGTAGAACGAAGAGAAGTTATATTAGGTGCGCGTATTCGAGATGAAGCATTAATTGAATCAGGCTTAGAGATTGGTGAACGCATTGTTGTTCAAGGTTTAGTTAATATGCGTGACGGATTAAAGGTTAAAGATTTAGGGGAAGTTGGTGGAGAAAACGTGGTGCCAACTAAAGCAAAAAATAAAGCTAAAAAGGATAACAAGTAATGTGGTTATCTGATGTTTCCGTAAAACGACCGGTAATGGCGATAGTATTAAGCCTATTATTATGTGTATTTGGTGCCGTTTCATTTAGCAAGCTTGCTGTACGTGAAATGCCTGATGTGGAAAGTCCTGTTGTTACTGTCATGACTCGATATGCAGGTGCTAGTGCAACTATTATGGAAAGCCAAGTTACGGCTATTATTGAAGATCAGATAACTGGTATTAGTGGTATTGATGATATTAAATCAGTAACGCGTAATGGTATGTCTCGAATCACAATTACTTTTAATCTAGGTTGGGACCTTACGGAGGGGGTTAGTGATATTCGAGATGCTGTTGCTAAAGCAGAACGTCGTTTACCTGACCAAATTGATGAACCTATTGTTTCTAAAAATAATGGTTCGGGTGAACCCTCTATTTATATCAATCTTAATTCCAGCACCATGGATAGAACCCAACTTACCGATTATGCGCAACGTACGTTAGTTGATAGATTTAGTTTAGTGAGTGGTGTGAGCTCAGTTAATTTATCGGGCGGTTTATATCAAGTCATGTACGTTAAATTATCTCCTGATTTGATGGCCGGACGTTCGGTTACCACCAGTGATATTATTAATGCATTAAAAACAGAAAATGTTGAGAATCCTGGTGGTGAAGTGCGTAATGACACCACGGTCATGTCGGTAAGAACTGCTCGATTATATGCAGAACCTCAAGATTTTGATTATTTAGTTGTACGTACTGCTAATGATGGCACACCTATCTACTTAAAAGATGTCGCTAAAGTTTACGTGGGCGCTGAGAATGAAAACTCTTCTTTTAAAAGTAATGGAGTGGTTAACCTAAGTTTAGGTATTGTACCTCAATCAGATGCAAACCCATTACAAGTTGCAGCGGCTGTACACAAACAAGTAGATGATATTCAAGCCTTTCTACCCCCAAATACTAACCTTACTGTTGATTATGATTCCACTGTCTTTATTGATCGCTCCATTGAAGAGGTTTACACCACGTTAATGTTAACGGGGGGATTAGTTATCTTGGTGCTATATATCTTTATTGGGCAAGTTAGAGCAACGATCATTCCCGCTATTACCGTTCCTGTTTCATTAATTTCAGCTTTTATTGCAGCGTATTATTTTGGTTTTTCTATTAACTTAATTACCTTAATGGCACTTATTTTGTCCATTGGTTTGGTGGTAGATGATGCTATTGTTGTGGTTGAAAATATTTTTCATCATTTAGAGCGCGGTGAAAAACCTTTGATGGCTGCTTATAAAGGAACAAGAGAAGTTGGTTTTGCTGTTATTGCGACGACCATGGTACTGGTTATGGTATTTTTACCAATCTCATTTATGGATGGCATGGTAGGGTTATTATTTACTGAGTTCTCAGTTTTATTATCTGTCTCTGTTATTTTCTCTTCTATTATTGCATTAACTCTGACACCGGTATTAGCGAGTAAATTATTAAAAGAGCATCAGCAACAAAATAGATTTAACCAATGGGTAGATAAACAATTCTCTCGTTTAGAAGGTTGTTACCGCAGTTGCTTGCAGTTTGCCATTAAATTACGTTGGGCTGGCCCTTTTGTCATTCTTGCTTGTATTGCTGGTAGTTATTTCTTGATGCAACAAGTGCCTTCTCAACTTGCTCCTAAAGAAGATCGAGGAGTTATTTTTGCCTTTGTAAAAGGAGCTGAAGGTACAAGTTATAACCGTATGACTGCTAATATGGATTTAGTACAAGAGCGTATCATGCCATTACTTGGGCAAGGGGTGATCAAATCTTTTAGTACTCAAGCTCCTGCTTTTGGTGGTAATGCGGGTGACCAAACTGGTTTTGTAATTATGATTTTAGAGGATTGGAATGATAGGACAGTTTCTGCTTCTGCGGCTCTAGGATTAGTTAAAAATGCATTAAAAGATTTACCAGATGTACGTGTCCGTCCTTTATTACCAGGGTTTAGAGGTGGTTCCAGTGACCCCGTTGGATTTGTCTTAGGTGGTTCTGATTATTCAGAATTAGAAAAATCTGCTGAATTATTAAAACAACACGCAGAGCAAGATGGCATGCTGTTTGACGGTGATTTAGATTATTCAGAAAAAACACCTGAGCTTGTTGTGACATTAAATAAACAACGAGCAGCTGAATTAGGAGTTAGCTTGGATGATTTATCACAAACCTTAGAGGTTATGCTGGGCGGTAAAAGTGAAACAACTTATGTCGAACGAGGTGAAGAGTACGATGTTTATTTACGTGGTGATGAAAATAGTTTCAATAATGCACGTGATTTAAGCCAAATTTATATGCGTTCTAATAAAGGTGATTTAATTACATTAGATACAATTGCTTCAGTAGAAGAGGTCGCTTCTGCTAATCGTCTATCGCATTATAATAAGCAAAAATCTATTACTTTAGGTGGTAGTGCCGCTGAAGGTAAGTCATTAGGACAAGTGTTAGATTATCTAGACGCGAAAGCAATTGAGCTATTGCCAAAAGATATTACTATTTCTTATAGCGGTGAATCGAAGCAATATAAAGAAAACCGTAGTAGCGTATTAATTGTTTTTGGACTTGCATTATTAGTTGCTTATTTAGTACTAGCGGCACAGTTTGAAAGCTTTATTAATCCATTGGTGGTTATGTTTACCGTGCCTATGGGAGTGTTAGGTGGTTTCCTTGGTATGTTCTTTATGCATCAAGGCTTAAATATATATAGCCAGATCGGTATGATCATGTTGATTGGTATGGTAACTAAAAACGGTATTTTAATTGTTGAGTTTGCCAACCAATTACGTGACAAAGGTAGTTCCTTAGACATGGCAATTATGGATGCATCTGCGCGTCGTTTACGTCCTATTTTAATGACTGCATTCACCACGTTAGCAGGTTCAATTCCGTTAATTACATCAACGGGTGCAGGATCTGAAAGTCGTATCGCAGTGGGCACAGTGGTCTTTTTTGGTATGGCATTTGCGACGATTGTTACTTTATTTGTCATTCCTGCTATGTATCGCCTTATTTCCGGTAATACACATTCACCTGGTTATGTAGAGCAACTATTGAATGAAGAGTTACGCTTAGATGCTAGTAAAACGTCATCAACCATGGACTAGTTTTATAGTTAAAGCGAGAGAGGATCTCGCTTTAACTACTAATTAAAACAAAGCGTTAAGTTTGCTTTTTCAGGATGTTTAATGACTTTTATAAAATCAGTTGGAGCTTGTTGATAAGCGTGCGATAAATTTCTGCTATTTATATTCAGCTTTTTTAAATCTGCTTTTAATTGTGAACTGTAATCTCTAATAGTTAAGGTTTGCTGTCTATTTTTGCTGTAAGTCAGGCATTGTTGATACCAATCTACATGATTCTTAAATAATATTTGTGAATTCTTTGAGCTTAATTTAGCCATTAATATTGCCATTTCTCGTGTTGTTTGAAAGTGTTGAAAATCAATTGGGCTATTCCAATCACCTCCCCATACTCTAAAACCATTTTGTGCAAAAACATCAATTACCTGTTCTGCAAATCCTTCTGACGCTGCTTTACCTAAGCGGTATTGTTTGCGATTTAAATATTGGTAGCCTAGTAGAGGTTTAAAGGTTGCTGTGCCCCAACTTGTGAAGCTGACAAAAGGGTTTTGTAATGGATTTATGTCTATTGCAACACCATAGGCATGTAATGAAACTGATTTTTTGCCTGCTATTTTTCGGTAATTAAAAGCCGAGGTATTATTGGCTGTCATTGATAGTTCATCATCCCCTTGAAAGTGCTGTATTAACTTTGCTTGATGGATTGGGAATTTCATTGCATATAGTTGTTGCATGATGTTATCAACATATGGAGCAACTGCATCTAGAACCATTAACTTGCCCTGTTTCTGCTCCCCTTTAAAATTAATATGTTGAAAAGTAATCACCTTTAGGCGCTTACAAGGAATCGGCGCAGTTTGACTGATAATGTTTTTGTCTCGCATTTCTTGGCATTGTGGTGCAGTAAGAGGGGAAATAGAAGCTTCACTTTTAGGGATAGATATAATAAAAGGCAATAATATAGCGGTATATAATAAACGCATTAATCTTCCTTAACTAAATAATTGTTATTTAGTGAAATAGTCTAATAAGTTCTGTTTGCAACAAGTATGCAGGGTAATAGACCATTATGGAAAGAATTGTTTAATTTACTTTTTTATCTTTCAAATTAATGATGAAAGCAAGAGTTAAGAAAACTAAGCCTTAAATAACTATGAAAAATCTAGTACAGTCAGCATTATTTTTATATTAATAAACAGGTAATCATCATGAGTAAATTTATTTTAGTTGTCATTGTGTTAGTCGTGGCATTTTTTATTTTTCAACGCCTTAACGCAGGCAAAAACGCCCCTGAAAATATTCAATTAGGCGAAGCCTTTTTAGCTTCAAATGCTACCCAGGAAGGTGTGATGAGCACGGATTCTGGTATGCAATATGTTATTTTAAAGAAAGGTGAAGGCACAGTGCATCCAACTGCAAAAAGTAACGTACAAGTGCATTACCATGGAACATTAATTGATGGTACTGTTTTTGATAGCTCAGTTGAACGTGATAAACCAATTAGCTTTGGCCTGAACCAAGTTATTCCTGGTTGGACTGAAGGTGTACAATTGATGGTTGAAGGTGATAAGTTCCGCTTTTATATTCCAAGTAAATTAGCTTATGGCAATCGAGGTGTAGGAAAAATTCCGGGTGGTTCATTATTAATTTTCGAAGTTGAATTATTAAAAATTAATAGACTGTAATTAAGTAGAAAATAAAAAATACTGTTAGCTAATATTGTATTTTAAAAACCTCTCTGTACATGAGAGGTTTTGTTTTTGACCGTCTAAGTTTTTATTCACAAGGTGGTGCTAAGTGAATAATCGCTAACCCTCCCTGTGAAGTTTCTCGATATTTCTTGTTCATATCTTTACCTGTTTGATACATGGTAGCGATCACTTTATCTAATGAGATTAATGATTTGCTATTACGCTTTAGTGCCATTCTAGAAGCGTTAATTGCTTTCATTGCCCCCATTGCATTACGTTCGATACAAGGTATCTGTACTAAGCCGCCGATTGGATCACAGGTCATACCTAAAGAGTGCTCCATTGCAATCTCAGCTGCGATACAAATTTGTTCATTACTCCCACCTCTGATGGCTGTTAAACCGGCAGCTGCCATAGATGAAGACACTCCGATCTCTCCTTGGCATCCGACTTCTGCGCCAGAGATGGATGCATTCATTTTATATAACATGCCGATAGCGGCAGAGACGGCTAAGAAGTCCTTGAGTTGCTTGTTATCAATTTCTCGTATGTATTTGTTGTAATACATAAGTACAGAGGGAATAACACCTGCAGCCCCGTTAGTCGGCGATGTAACAACTTGTCCTCCCGCTGCATTTTCTTCACTAACAGCAAAAGCATATAAATTAACCCAATCTAAAATACTCATGGGATCATTTTCAATGCCTTCATTTGCTTGTAAGGTTTTTAATAAGGCTGGAGCTCGACGTATTACATGTAAACCACCTTCTAAAATACCTTCTGTTTTTAAGCCCCGTTCAAGACAGCGATTCATCACATCCCAAATTTTAGTAGTCATTTCATTGAGTTGTTGTTCACTACAAAAACTGAGTTCATTTTTTAACGCCAAACCGCCAATACTCAGGCCGTTTTTATCTGCTTGATTTAATAAACTTTCTGCAGAATTAAAGGGAAAAGGCACTTTATTGTTGGCTGTTTTAATTGGATTTAATAATTGATCCTCTGTGCTAATAAATCCCCCACCTGTTGAATAATAAGTTTGAGTATTCAGTAACTTATCTTCTTGGTAGGCGGTTAATCGTAATCCATTTTCATGCAAAGGTAAGCTAGTTTGGCAAAATACTATATCGCTAGCAGGATCAAACTTAATATTATGTTGGTTTAAAAAAGGTAGTTTTTTATTTTCTGAAATGGCGGATAATAACTTATTTGCGGCATTACTTTTTACTGTATCAGGCTTAAATCCCATCAAGCCTAACATGATAGCTCTGTCTGTATGATGTCCTTTACCGGTTAAAGATAAAGAGCCAAATAACTGAATTTTAATATGAGTTATTTTTGAAATGAAGATTTGGTTATCATTGGCAAATAAATAAGCCGCTAGCATGGGGCCGCTAGTATGTGAGCTTGAAGGGCCGATACCTATTTTATAAATATCAAAAATTGAAAGCATGTGCATTTCCTAACAGTAGGCGGAAAAGTTTTCGGAGTTAGCGTAAAATAACGATTTAACCTCAGTTCTGGATAATAGAACTATATCGATTTCCTTCTCCGGAAATAAGGTTATTTACAGTGTAGCTTGTACTGTTGAGAAAAGAATCGTCCAAGCTCATTATTTGACGCTATATCTTCAGCGAGAGTCAAAGTATAAGCTCGTTGAGCATCAGTGACATTAGGTTCTACTATCTTGCCTGTGCAATGTTTATTAAGGTTTTCCGATAACTGCACATCTTCTGGATTAATCCATGACATATCAACGTAATAAGTTGAATCGTATATATATAATTGAAGTTCTTTGCCTTTAAAGGCGATTGGTTTGGATAATGGGATTTCAAAACTTAATACTAATTTATCTTTGTCTTGTATCAATTGAGGATAGCGGGCTGCTTTATAACGAACAGGTTGACTAGCATCGTATAAATAAGTGAAGTAGTGCTCGTTATACATGTTATTCGTAACGCTATCGGCAAGTGCTTGTAGTGTTTTTTTTATATTCTCTGGGCTAATATCCTCACCTTGTAACATGTAATGTGAGGTGTCGACATCAAAAGTCCAAGTCATATGTAATGAAGTAATATGAGTGTCATCGCTATCGATATAAGTATTAGTATCAACCCATGAATGAGGATGTGCTGATACCATAACGGGCAAAAGTAGAATAAATAATGGTATTATTTTTTTTAATGAAAAAGGCATAAATAAAAGGGCCGTGATACGCATATAAATTCTTCTTTATGGACTTATGTGATTAAACGATTATTTTTTAGCTTGTAACGTTAGTTCATGTTCAAATTCATCAGGGAATAAAATCATTCCACTAAGATCTTTATCTGGAAAAACTACAATTGATAATTCATCTTCTTGTAAACCTTGAGTCCAACGGTTACGCCATGTTTCTAAAGTAATTGCTTCTGCTTTACAATGTGACCATTCTTCCGTTGCCCAGTCTTTAGCAAATTCTTCATTTGGCCATACTGGAACACAATCTTCATCTTCAGTATTGAGCATGACACAACCGTGCTCGTCAATTAATAACCAAATTTCTTGTTGTTTATTTACTTCTTTACAAAGGTATTGAAAACGCTGGTGTTGATCGTACTTTAGAATTTCTTTTATACGTTGTGCAGATAACTCGCTCATGGCTTGTCCTGTTTTATTGTTTACTAAATAATGTATTAGCTTAAAGTAAATACTCTATTTTACTAGTGTTTCTAACTCTAATTTATTAATAATAAGTTGCTTTATCATAAACTTATTTAACTGCTTCGCAGTGTATTCTCACAATCAGTGCTATTTTTAAGACTTTAGCCATGATGCAAATAGAGGCACCATTAATGAAATTAGTTCTGATGACTTTTATGTCTATTACATTATTAACTGCATGTACGACAACAAGTAAGCAATCTAGCATGAGTTTATCTATACCTGTACAGGAAACATCAAATCCTCAAGTTGTTCAAATTGCATCTAATCATAATTTAAGCTCAGATAGAGGAACCGGGTTTGGCGTTTATAATGAAAGGGTTAATAAAACATGGGTCACTTGGGCTGGTGAGAATATGAATACATATGTGCGAGAATATGATCATACTACTCATCTTTGGTCTGATTCAAAAATAGTTGGGCAAATACCTGATACTTATTTTTCACAATATACTTGGTCAGAACAAAAAAGAGATCATCATAATTATCCAAAAATGATACAAACAAATGATGGAAAATTAATGGTTGTTTATTCTGCTCATAATAGTCGACTGTATAAATCTACCTCTCCTTTAGAAAACTCCGTAGAAGGGTGGGACGCTACTCATTACCAAGAAATAAAAAATGGAGATGATCCCATCAAAGCAACTTACCCTTTAATTAATAAAGCAACTAACGGGGATATTTATATTTTTTATCGTTATACAACAGGTGCACCAACGGATTATCGCCCATTAGAAATGATTAAATCAACGGATAATGGTTTAACATTTTCAGAGCCTGTTCGAATAATTGATACTCATGATGCGATGCCTTCTAATATGAATGAAGTTTACAATGATGGTTTTCGTCATGAACCTGCGCACGGAGCAATTCCAGAGCGATTTTTAGTAGGCTGGACAATGGCAGGTGGGGGACCGATTAATAAGCATAACCTGTATCATAAAAATGCTTATTTTGCTTATTTTTACCCCGAAACAGACACTTGGACTGATGCCGCAGGTACTGATTTAGGAAGTAGTATCGATGAACATGAAATTAATCATTGTCTTGTTGTTGATAGTGGAGAACTTGATAGCAACAATAAACAAGCTATCGATTATTATTTTGCAGCTTCTTATACTGACGACGGTAAACCTGTCTTATTATATGCAGATAAAAAGGGTGGTAAAAAATACTTGAATAGTGCACGTTGGACAGGAAGTGAATGGGCTGTAGTGAATATTACAAAGGGCTCAAGTTTAATGGATATTGAAAAAATTGGAGTAAATGATTTCATTGCATACCATAAGTCAGGGGGTAAAATTGTTGCTTATAAAACAACTGATGGAGCCATTTCATGGTCAAGAGATCATGTTATAGATACTCAAATTAAAAACTTAAATAAAGTAGGCTTGATAGAAAATTACCACCCAGAAGTGAAATTTTTAGGGCTCCAAGCAGATTGGAAAGAAAGAGATACTTCGGGTAAATACAATACCTATATTATTAAAGAATAGTAGAGACATAATATTATAAATAAAAAGCCTCTAATAATTGAACGGTTAGTTCAGTTGTTAGAGGCTTTTTCTTAAAAAAAAGAGGTAGGATACTTAATCTTCGAGTTGTTTAATGGAGTGATTGTTTTTTCTATAAGGCACTGTCGTTTTGGTACATTAGATTCGAGATGTTTATCAACTATGTCGTTATAGTCTTTAAAACAACGATTGGCTACTTCATTCTGACGTAACCAATTCCATACTTGTTCAATCGGACTTAATTGTTCGTGGGTCAATCGAGATGGCCTCCCAGAATGAGGCTTTTCATTTAATTCATTAAGACCATAAAGATATTATGCACGCACATCTTGAACAAATATCCACAAGTACAGTTGAAGGTCGACATGCAGTTGTCATTATGGATGGAGCTGGATGGCATACAGAAGATATTGACACTGACTTTAATAACTTGAGTTGTATTAAACTTCCTCCCTATTCACCAGAGCTAAATGCAATAGAGCAAGTGTGGAGCTGGCTACGTCAGTATCATTTAGCGAATCGGTGTTTTAACGGTTACGAAGATATTGTTAATGCCATCTGTATTGCTTGGAATGAGTTTGTAAGTGATGTTAAAAGAGTAAAGAAAACAGGCACTATAGATTGGATGAGTCTGATCAACTAATTAAGCGGAATGGTGTTAGATGTCGATGTAATTAATCTAGTTAAATCATGATCCATAACAGCTCCTTTATGAGGTTATATTAGATCACAACATTATTGGAATTGGTATAAATAGCTATGGAACGTAGTTGAATGCTAATCCTAGTATTTACGGGGGCTTAGAAAGCAAAAAAGACGCTAAAAAGCGTCTTTGATGTTTAATATGGTGGCCCTTCCCCGACTCGAACGGGGGACCTGACGATTATGAGTCGTATGCTCTAACCAACTGAGCTAAAGGGCCTAATTTGTGCGCTGATTATATAAGCTAGATTTTTAACTGTCTAGCATATCCTGATTGATTGCTTATTTAATCAGCGTTAAAGGTAACATTTTTAAGATTAATTAATAATATTACCTTCATGTACTTTTTTACTTTTCTAAGAAGCTTCGTAGTTGCTCACTACGGCTTGGATGACGTAGTTTACGTAATGCTTTAGCTTCAGTTGCACGTTCACGTTTTCTGTGAGGTGCAGTTCGAAGTGTTTAAACAAAAAATCCTACCGAAGTAGGATTTTTAGCAGCTATCTATTCATCTAAGAAGCTTCGTAGTTGCTCACTACGGCTTGGATGACGTAGTTTACGTAATGCTTTAGCTTCGATTTGACGAATACGCTCACGTGTCACGTCAAACTGCTTACCCACTTCTTCTAGGGTATGGTCTGTATTCATATCAATACCAAAACGCATGCGCAGTACTTTCGCTTCACGAGCAGTTAGGCCTTCTAATACATCATTTGTTGCATTTTTAAGGCTTTCACTTGTTGCGCTATCAACTGGCAGTGCAATCGTTGTATCTTCAATGAAATCACCTAAGTGCGAATCTTCATCATCACCGATTGGTGTTTCCATTGAAATTGGCTCTTTAGCAATTTTTAATACCTTACGAATTTTATCTTCTGGCATCATCATGCGTTCAGCTAGCTCTTCTGGCTGAGGCTCACGCCCCATTTCTTGTAGCATTTGACGAGAGATACGGTTAAGTTTATTAATCGTTTCAATCATGTGTACGGGGATGCGAATTGTACGTGCTTGGTCAGCGATTGAACGTGTAATTGCTTGACGGATCCACCATGTTGCGTAAGTTGAGAATTTGTAACCGCGACGGTATTCAAATTTATCAACGGCTTTCATTAGACCTATATTACCTTCTTGGATTAAATCTAAGAACTGTAAACCACGGTTGGTGTATTTTTTAGCAATTGATATTACAAGACGTAAGTTAGCTTCAACCATCTCTTTTTTTGCTCGACGAGCTTTGGTTTCACCAATACTCATTGCACGAGAGATTTCTTTTAGATTAGTAATTGTTAGTGCACTTTCCACTTCAATTGCTAACATTTTACGAATACAACGCTCTAGATCTTCCGTTGCTTCTTTAATGCCTGCTACATAAGGTTCGTTGCCTGATAATAATTTTTCTAACCATGCGCTGTTAGTTTCATTACCTTTAAATAGCTTAATAAATTCAGCTTTAGGCATTTTGCATTGTTCAACACAGATTTTTAAGATTAAACGCTCTTGTACACGTGCCGCGCTCATGTTGCCACGGATCAATTTAACCATACGATCAAATTGTTTTGGAATAAGTTTAAACTGTTGGAAATATTCAGCTTGTTCGTCAATTGCAGAAAGTGTATCTGCGTGTTTACGACCATTTTTAGTAATTGATTTTTCAACGATGTTATTTAAACGACGTAATTCAGCAAACTTTTCAGCAGCTTCTTCAGGACAAGGGCCTTTAGGGCCTTCTTCCTCTTCTTCTACGTCTTCAGCATCTTCATCGTCATCTTCTAATTCTTTTTCTGATAGTTCTGAACCGATGTTAGTTGCGCTGACGGCTTGCGTCATATCGTCATTAGGATCGATAAAACCACTGATTAAGTCTGTTAATTTTAATTCTTCTGCTTCATAGCTATCGTAATTATCTAATAAGTTACGAATAGTCGCTGGATATTCAGATACTGAATTTTGTACTTCTTTGATGCCTTCTTCGATACGTTTAGCGATAACAATCTCGCCTTCACGCGTTAGTAGCTCTACTGTACCCATTTCACGCATATACATACGTACAGGGTCAGTTGTGCGACCGATCTCTGATTCAACGGTTGCTAATACTTGCGCTGCCGCTTCTACTGCGTCTTCATCAGGTTCATCATTGTCTGTACCAGATAGGATAAGATCGTCAGCATCAGGTGCAGTTTCAACAACACGTATCCCCATATCATTTATCATTTGAATGATATCTTCAATTTGTTCTGATTCAACGATATCTTGCGGAAGGTGGTCATTCACTTCTGCGAAGGTTAAGAAACCATTTTCTTTACCTTTAATGATCAGCTCTTTAAGCTGTGATTGAGGTGTTTGCGCCATAGGTACCATCCAAAAAAATTAGTCGTGAAATGCGGTATAAACGGGAAAAAATGTAAGCGCTCGATTATACGCTTAAATTGAATTTTATGCCAATCCCATTAATACTGTTTTTGTTCTTTTAGAAGTTGTGCTAATTGCACCGTTTCTTCTGTTGTTAAAACCTCACCTTGTCTTGATTTTTGTTTTAAAAATTCAATGCGTTGTGTGAGATGTAATGATAAAAAATTATCTAATATATCAAAAAATACTTGCTCATATTTATCTTCTTGCACTTGGTTTTTCCAAGTTGCTAAGGTGATTAATTGCTTTTCTTCTGGCTGATTTCGCCAATGTTCTAATAGTAGACCTGTAGAGAGATGGGGTGTCTCTCTGCAAATTTCAAGTAATGTATTTAAAAGAGTTAACCCAGGTATCTGCATTTCTTTAAATTCAGGGATCTCTGGTAGTTGATAAGCCATTTGCGGCTGTTGTAATAATAAAGAAATAGCCAAACGCATAGGCGTTATTTTTTGTGATTTTTTTTGTTTATCTATTACTTGAGGAGCTGGCAATAATTTTTTCAACCCTTCTTTTTC
Source organism: Psychromonas algarum (assembly GCF_004376845.1). GTDB lineage: Bacteria > Pseudomonadota > Gammaproteobacteria > Enterobacterales > Psychromonadaceae > Psychromonas. Next base: position 8,694 of record NZ_SNUW01000002.1, on the reverse strand, counting down.
AATACCTAGTAAGCTGATTAAACGAGTTTCCATCATCTGTCTAAATACTGAATCAGGTAGTTTAGTTAATAATGGAATAGCTAATTGTGCTAATTTTGATTTGCTATCTGCACTGGTCATATCTACTTGTGAAAGCAATTGTTGATATAAAAAATCAGATAAAGGCATTGCTTGATCAACTAACTTTTCAAAAAAATCTTTACCCTCTTTTTGCACTAAGCTATCTGGATCTTCACCATCGGGTAAAAACATAAAGCGTAATGTTCGACCATCTTGAATAGAGGGTAAGGCATTTTCAAGTGCTCTCCATGCAGCAGTTCTACCGGCACTATCACCGTCAAAACAACAGATAACTTCACTGGTTTGTCTAAATAATAACTGAATATGATCTGGCGTTGTTGCTGTGCCTAATGAAGCGACTGCATAGTTGATATCAAATTGCCCTAAAGCAACAACATCCATATAACCTTCAACTACTAGAATGCGTTTAACATCTTTTTCAGCTTGCTTTACTTGATATAAACCATAGAGTTCCTTGCCTTTATGGAAGATAGGTGTCTCTGGAGAGTTTAAATATTTGGGTGTTGTGTCATCAAAGACTCTACCGCCAAAACCAATGACTCGACCTCGGCGATCAATAATAGGGAACATGAGTCGGTCACGAAAACGATCATAGCTGCCGCCACTATCCTTACTAATGAGCATACCGGCGTCGATTAGTTGTTGCTCTGTTTGTTTGTTGACTGCAAATTTTTTACGAACTTCATCCCAACCATCCGGGGCATAACCAATTTGAAAGTATTTGGCTGTTTGTCCTGATAAACCTCGGCTTTTAAGGTAGTTGATGACTTTTTCGCTGTTTTTATGTGAGCGTAATTGTTGCTGATAAAAACGTGTGATATCGCTCATTAGTTGATAAAGATCTTTTCTATCAACATAACTGGTTGTTTGTTGTTGTCCGCCATCTTCGCGAGGAACTTCAATAGACAGTTGCTCCGCTAATACTTCAACTGCGTCAACAAACTCTATGCCGTCATAATCCATGAGGAATGATACAACATTTCCACTTACTCCACAGTTAAAGCAATGATAGAATTGTTTATCCGAACTGACTGAAAATGATGAGTTATTACTCCCGTTATGAAAAGGACAACAAGCACGGTAATCCTTACCTTTTTTTCTCAACTTTACGCGGCTATCAATCACATCAACGATATCAGTACGTGCAATTAAATCATCGATGAAATTTTTAGGAATGCGGCCGGCCATGTTTGGATCCTATTATGAGAAAATCAAGAGTATAAAACAAAAAAGCCCCAGACTTAAATTAAGCTGGGGCTTTTTAATCAATGACGAGTGATATTGCTTACATTAAGTTTTTTCTTACGAGTCCACTTACTTGAGCCATATCTGCTCGACCTTGAATGTCTTTTTGGAGTATTCCCATCACTTTACCCATATCTTGCATACCTTTTGCATTTACTGATGCAATGGCTTGTTTAATATGCGCATCGATTTCTTCCGAAGTCAGTGCTTGAGGTAAAAACTCTTCTAAAATAGCAAGTTCTTTTTTTTCAATATCAGCAAGATCATGTCTATCAGCTTTTTCAAACTGAGTAATTGAATCTTTACGTTGTTTTACTGACTTAACAAGTACTGCTGTAACAGCATCGTTATCCAGTTCCACTTTGTCATCGATTTCAATTTGTTTTACAGCAGCAATTAATGAGCGGATTGTCACTAAACGGACTTTATCCTTTGCGCGCATTGCAAGCTTTTGTTCTTCTTGTAATCTTGTTTTTAAAGACATCGAGAACCTTTATCTATTCTAGTAAAGACGAACGCGACGAGCGTTATCACGAGAAAGTTTTTTCAAGTGACGTTTAACAGCTGCTGCTTTAGCACGTTTGCGAACTGTAGTAGGTTTTTCGAAGAATTCACGTTTACGTGTTTCTGCTAAGATACCTGCTTTTTCACAAGAACGTTTAAAACGACGTAGTGCTACGTCAAATGGTTCGTTTTCACGAAGTTTAATTACTGGCATATGCCTATTACCTTTATGGTTACGGTCGTAAATTGACCAGTGCATTTAAATTGGTGCGAGATTTTAATCCTATTTGGGGGATAATGTAAAGAAATTCCGTATTAATTTTAGTTAAAAAAGCATAAAGATCCTAATGATCTTTAGATCTGCTTTTTTATAATCAAGATAGATAAAAAAATCAGTGTTTGTTGTACTTTTCCGCTAGAATGCTTTTAATTTTTTATTTAACTAAGTTTGACTACTCATTTTAGTCAACTTTAACTGTTATAAGGTTGTTTATTATGCGAATTTTAGGCATTGAAACATCATGTGATGAAACGGGCATTGCCGTTTATGATGATCAGCAAGGTTTGCTATCACATCAATTATATAGTCAGGTTAAATTACATGCAGATTATGGTGGTGTTGTGCCTGAGTTAGCATCTCGAGATCATGTACGTAAAACAATTCCCTTGATTAAAGATGCACTTAAACTTGCTGGTTGTACAAAAGATGATATTGATGCGATTGCTTATACAGCAGGTCCAGGGCTTGTTGGCGCATTATTGGTGGGCTCGTGTATTGGGCGTAGTTTAGCCTATGCTTGGGGAAAGCCTGCGATTGCAGTCCATCACATGGAAGGTCATCTATTAGCCCCAATGTTAGAAGAAAGTAAACCAGACTTTCCTTTTGTTGCTTTACTTGTTTCTGGTGGACATACATTATTAGTACAAGTTGATGCTATTGGTGAATATACATTATTAGGGGAAAGTATCGACGATGCCGCAGGTGAAGCTTTTGATAAAACAGCTAAACTACTCGGGTTAGATTATCCTGGTGGTCCTCGTTTAGCTAAAATGGCAGAGCAAGGTGCTGCAGGACGTTTTAAGTTCCCACGCCCGATGACAGACAGACCTGGTTTAGACTTTAGTTTCAGTGGCTTAAAAACCTCTGCTGCTGTGACCATTGCAAGAGAAGGTAAAGACGATCAAACGCAAGCTGATATCGCTTATGCTTTTCAAGAAGCTGTTATTGATACTATTGCGATTAAATGTAAAAGAGCATTAAAACAAACGGGTTTAAAACGTTTAGTGGTTGCTGGTGGAGTAAGTGCTAACACAGCTTTACGTGAACAATTAGAAAATACGATGAAAAAATTAGGTGGTGAAGTATTTTACCCTCGTAATGAGTTTTGTACTGATAATGGTGCCATGATTGCTTATGCGGGCATGCAACGTTTAAAAGCGGGACATACTCAAGATCTTAAAATACAAGCAAAACCGCGTTGGCCATTGCAAGATTTACCGAGTGTTAATAGTTAAACCAAATAGTTTATTTATATTTAAATGTTTATTAAAGAGGGTTTATGAAGTCACAAAATAATGAGTCATTTCATCAAGGGCATTTAAATATGCCGGTATATCAACAGATAGAAGATGATGAGATTGACCTACGTGAGTTAATCAAAGTGATCTGGGATTATAAATGGCTAACTGCTGTTATGTGTGTGCTGGCTATTGTGGGCTCTGTTTTTTATGCTTTAAATGCACAAGAGTGGTGGGTTGCTAAAGGTAAAGTGATTCAACCTCAGTTAAATGATGTTGCTGAATTATATTCTCAAACTGAAAGAGTTAAGGCTGTTTTAAAAGCAGGAGAGTTAAAAGGTGAATTAGATAATGGAGAAGCAAATATACCTGTTTCTTTTTCTAATTTATTCGAACCTCATGTTTTATTTGCAAACTTTATTAATACATTTAATTCGTCAATTAATAAAAAAGAATTCTTAGAAAGCAATCCTGTCTTTTTAGCTTTTTTGAAATATCATAAAATTGAATTGCCTACTAATGAAACGACTGCTGAAAACCAATTAGTACGTCAAACTTACCAAACAACTTTAAATGGTTGGTTACAGGAAATTAATGCATCACAAGATCCTAAAACAAAAGAAGCAACCCTATCTTTTCGTACGGATGGTAAGCATAGTTCTTCGGATCTTTTGAATAAATATATTGATTTTATTGCTAATAAAGTAAAAGAAAATCAATTAGAGAAGTTTTCTTTATTTGTTGACTCATCTCAAAATGAATTAGAGGTTGCTATTGCGATGTCTGAAGCTCGCGTAAAATTAGAGCTTCAAGTGTTACTGAAAAAAACAGAGTTAGCTTATAAAATTGCTTCACAATCGGGAATGAATGATTACAAACCTAACCTTAATGTTGAAGAGGATTTATTTCAAATTAACTTAGGGGCTAAAGCATTAAAGTCTAAAGTTGAAGTATTAAAATCAATTAAAGACTTGAGTATTCTAGATCCTAATATTGCAAAAATGAAAATAACGTTAAATACGTTAAAAGATCTACATAATGTAAATAACCAGTCTTTTACACCTTATCGTTATTTAGAAAATGTAGAGCCGCCACTTAATCGTGCTGCTCCTAAGCGAGCTTTAATTGTTGTTTTAGCAACGCTGTTAGCAGGTATGGTATCTATTTTCATTGCATTGGTTCATTTTTATATGGTTAGAAAGCCTGTAATTAAACAAGAAAGTTAATCAACTGATTTCATGTTCTGAAGACAATAAAAAACCGCTTATGCGGTTTTTTATTGTCTATCTTTTGTGATTGCTATCATTAAGCATCTCTAGGTAAACCTTTTATGACTGCTTTAATTAAACGCTGATTTAAACGATCAACATTGATGGGTAATTTTAACTGTTGTTCTGCTAAAGCCCATTGAATATGTTCATTAATGATTTCATCTTCGTTAATTGCAAGTTTGTCCTGCAAGGCGGTAATCGTTTCTAGACTACTCGGAGCATTACCGAGTGCAATGGCAATATTTCTTAACCAACGCTGATAACCAATTCTACGGATCGGGGATCCTTCAGTGTTTTTTAAAAAAGTTTCTTCAGACCAATTAAATAGAGTGATTAAAGATTGGTTTTGTAAAAAATATTTTGCTTGATAGTCTGACTCTTGTGTTATTTCTGCGAAACGATTCCATGGGCAAATTAACTGGCAATCATCACAGCCATAAATACGGTTGCCGATGGCTTTTCTAAATTCTAACGGAATTGTTCCTTGTAATTCAATGGTGAGATAAGAGATACAACGTCTACCATCAACCACATAAGGACTAACAATCGCCTGAGTTGGACAAATTTTTATACATGCAACACATTGCCCACATTGATTCGTTTGTGCTTGATCAACAGGTAAAGGTAAATCAACTAAGAGTTCACCAATAAAAAACCAAGATCCTGCCGTTTTATCTAATAGTAATGAGTGCTTCCCAATCCAGCCTAGGCCTGCTTTTTCTGCTAGTGGGCGTTCTAATACGGGGGCACTATCTACAAAAGGGCGGAAGCCAAATTCACTTACTTCATGTTGGATCTTGTCTCCTAATTGCTTCAATTTTTTACGTAGTACTTTGTGGTAATCTCGACCTAAAGCATAACGGCTAATATAAGCGAGATCTTTATTTTCTAAATTAGAAGCAAATTGAGCATCTTCTGGTAAATAATCCATACGTGCTGAAATGACACGCAATGTACCAGGCAATAATTCGTTAGGACGAGCACGTTTCATACCATGCTTAGCCATATAATCCATTTCACCGTGATAATTATTATCTAACCATTTTTGTAGGTTTACTTCGTGATCAATGAGATTGATATCGCTAATTCCTACTTTTTGAAAACCGAGAACTTTTCCCCACTCTTTTATTTTTTGAGCAAGTTCCTGTAATCCGTGTTCAGATAACGTTGGGTTATTTGAGGTCTTTAATTGCTGGTTATTTTCCATGATTAACTTTTAGTGATTATTGGGGAATGTTGATAGTAAAAATTTATCTTAATGTCATTTTAGTCAGTTTATCATATTAAAGTACTATTTTAGGTAGCGATGTGTACTCACAAATATGTTTTCATATGGAATTAACACAATAAAATATGTTATTTTCCAGTTTTAATTAATGCACTTTAATACGTTATATGTGTCTATACCAATCACATTAAAATAACTGAGACATCTTATTGGATAAAAAGAAGCTGTTATCGATTAACTTACTACTGCTAATAATACTAGAGGTAGTATGAATCATGTGCTTTCTGGTAGTATTATGTTCATTTTTTAAATAAATAACAAAATGCTATTTATTCTCTATAAAAACCATTTATTTATATCGGAAGTTAGTAAAATTCATGTCTAATATATTAAAAGAAAAACTACATAATGCAGAGCAAACCGTTTTGTTTGGAAAGCGTTTAAGTGAAGCTTGTGAACTCGCTACTTGTGTTTATTTACATGGTGATTTAGGTGCAGGAAAAACAACATTAACTCGTGGCTTTATTCAAGGTTTGGGACATGTTGGTAATGTAAAAAGTCCTACTTATACCTTAGTTGAACCTTATGAGTTAGCTGATTGGCAGGTTTACCATTTTGATTTATATCGTTTGTCAGATCCTGAAGAATTAGAGTTTATGGGGATCCGTGATTATTTTGGTGAAACAAGTCATTGTTTAGTGGAATGGCCTGAACGTGGTATTGGTTTTTTACCGCCTCCCGATATCGATTTAACATTAACGTATGTAGGCGAGCAGCGTGAAATTACTTTACAAGCAAATACTGTGGTTGGTTTAAGAGTATTGAAAAAATTATGATGGTTCAGGAGAAGATGGCAATTTTAGTAAATTCATTATTTAAATCTACAATACGTTTTTTATGTTTTGTTTTTATTTTACAAAGCATCAGTTTCAGTGTTTTTGCTGCTCAGCAAAATAAACTTGAAGGCATTCGTGCTTGGCCTTCTCCTGATAATACTAGAATTGTATTAGATCTTTCTCAGAAACCACATTATAAAACTCACTATTTAACTAAACCAGATCGTTTGGTAATTGATTTAAATTCAACGATTAATAAAGCTGATTTGAATAAGATTACTGCCGATAGTGCTATTGTTAAAAAAATAAGAAGCAGCGCAACTGGTCAAGCGAATACGTTCCGTTTAGTCGTCGACTTAAAGCAAGCGAGTCAGGCCAAAATCTTTAGCTTGCCACCCGCAAAACCTTATGGACATCGTTTAGTTATTGATATTCCTCATAAGGAAGTGGCTCAAGTGCCGGCTAGTATTGCCGTGGCACAACCAAAATTTGTAGGTCGTGATCTTATTATTGCAATTGATGCGGGACACGGTGGGGATGACCCCGGTGCGCTAGGTAAGTATACCTATGAGAAAAAAGTAACCTTAGAAATCGCTAAACGTTTAAAAACTAAAATAGATGCAGAAAAAGGAATGCGCGCATTTCTCGTCAGAACAGGGGATTATTTTGTTAATTTAAATAAAAGATCCGTGATAGCTCGTAAAGGAAAAGCTGATTTTCTAGTTTCAATTCATGCTGATGGTTTCACTTCTAGTCGACCTAGAGGAGCTTCAGTTTGGGTGCTATCAAACCGCCGAGCAACGTCGGAATTAGGCCGCTGGATGGAAAGGCATGAAGCGCATTCTGAGTTATTAGGGGGGGCGGGTGATATTATCCAAGACTCTGATAGTGTTCCATTTTTAAATAAAATGTTACTTGATATGTCCATGGGGAATACCATGGATGTTGGTTATGCAATTGGTAGTTTAGTGTCTAAAGAGTTGTCTAAAGTTACTTATATGCATAAGAAAAAACCAGTGCATGCAAGCTTAGCGGTTTTAAAGTCTCCTGATATTCCTTCGATTTTAGTTGAGGCTGGTTTTATTACTAACCGCACAGAAGAGCGCCTATTAAATCAACCTGCTTTCCAAAATAAAATTGCAGGTGCTGTTTATAAAGGTATATATAAGCACTTTATTCAAACGCCTCCGCAGGGTACTTTGTTTGCACAGAAAAAACGAATTATTAAACATACTGTGCGTAGTGGCGAGTCTCTTTCGATATTAGCTAAGCGTTATAGTGTAAGTAGTGCAAATTTAAAAAAATATAATGAGTTAAAATCTAACTCTCTACGTATTGGACAAGTTTTAAATATTCCACCTAATTATCATGTGGTTGTTAAATCAGAGCCTGTTAAACATTACGCAACACCTACTGAACCTCAAAGAGCAATTGTACATACAGTGCAGCGTGGTGAGTCATTATCTGTTATTGCTAGTAAATATAATAAAACAGCAGCACAGTTAAAATCCCATAACAAATTACGCTCAACATCATTAGCGATTGGACAAAAAATAAAAATTCCAGGTGTTTACATTAGTCCAATTCAACCGATTAAATCCGCGCCTAAAATCATTACCAAAAAAGTGAAACAAAAAGACAAGTTACATATTGTTAAGCGTGGAGAGTCTCTCTCTGTGATTGCGCAAAAATATAATAAAACCAGTGCTCAATTAAAGTCTTTTAATAAGTTGCGTTCAACGTCATTAGCGATTGGTCAGAAAATTAAAATTCCGGGTGGTTATGTTATAACTAAAACAACTGTCACTCCAAAAGTTGTTCAATCTCATAATACTCAACCATCTGTGCATGTTGTGCAACGTGGTGAATCATTATCTGTGATTGCGCAAAAATATAATAAAACCAGTGCTCAATTAAAGTCTTTTAATAAGTTGCGTTCAACGTCATTAGCGATTGGTCAGAAAATTAAAATTCCGGGTGGTTATGTTATAACTAAAACAACTGTCACTCC
>NZ_SNUW01000001.1 GCF_004376845.1 Psychromonas algarum | reverse complement strand
TCTGTGATTGCGCAAAAATATAATAAAACCAGTGCTCAATTAAAGTCTTTTAATAAGTTGCGTTCAACGTCATTAGCGATTGGTCAGAAAATTAAAATTCCGGGTGGTTATGTTATAACTAAAACAACTGTCACTCCAAAAGTTGTTGAATCTCATAATACTCAACCATCTGTGCATGTTGTGCAACGTGGTGAATCATTATCTGTGATTGCGCATAAATATAATAAAACCAGTGCTCAATTAAAGTCTTTTAATAAGTTGCGTTCAACGTCATTAGCGATTGGTCAGAAAATTAAAATCCCTGGTAGTATTTCTACTGTAAGTTCATCACCGATCGTGGAGCAAAAAGAACAAGTACATAAAGTTCGACGTGGTGAATCTTTATCAGTGATAGCGAGTAATTATGGTTATACAAGTAGTCAATTGAAGCGTTATAACAAATTACGTTCAACTTCGTTAAGAGTGGGGCAAAAAATTAAAATACCAGCTTCAACTGCAGCATTAGAGACTGTCAAAATTGAAGTGCCTACTCAGCATATAGTGAAAAGTGGTGAAGCATTATCACTGATCGCTCAGCGTTATGGACGTACATCAGAGCAATTCAAAAGTTATAACAACTTACGTTCTTCACAACTTGCCATTGGTCAGGTATTAAAAATTCCAAATGAAGATTATGTTGCGCCTTCCCGCCCAGCATCACATACAGTGACAAGTGGACAGTCGCTTTCTGTAATTGCTCATAAATACGGTATAACCACACAGCAGTTGAAAACATATAATAATCTACGATCTAGCTCATTAGCTGTTGGTCAGAAATTAAAAATACCACCGCAGAAACCGCAAGTTACCAAGCATAAAGTGCGCAGTGGTGAGTCACTTTCTGTGATTGCTCAACGCTATGGAACAACAACAAGTGCAATTATTTCAACTAATAATTTGCGTTCTAAATCACTTGCAATTGGGCAAGTATTAACTATACCGATGAGTTAGCCATATAGTGAGCTTTTCCTTATGTCGATAAAAATATTACCAGCTCGATTGGCTAACCAAATTGCTGCTGGTGAAGTAGTTGAACGACCTGCTTCTGTAGTTAAAGAATTAGTTGAAAATAGTCTAGATGCTGGCGCAACGCGAATCGATATCGAAATAGAGCAGGGCGGTGCAAAGTGTATTCGCATCAAAGACAATGGTAATGGTGTTAGCAAAGAAGAGTTAACATTAGCTTTAAGCCGCCATGCAACAAGTAAAATTGCTCACTTAGATGATTTAGAAGCGATTGTAAGTTTGGGGTTTCGAGGAGAAGCATTAGCGAGTGTGAGTTCTGTTGCTCGTTTAACTTTTACTTCCAAACCTGCAGCTCAAGAACAAGCTTGGCAGGCAATTGCAGAAGGTCGTGATATGCAAGTTAATGTGCAACCTGCTGCGCATCCTCAGGGCACAACTGTTGAAGTACTTGATCTGTTTTTTAATACACCCGCTCGTCGCCGATTTTTAAAAACAGAGAAAACAGAATTTCAACATATTGATGAATTAATTAAACGCATTGCTCTCAGCCGTTTTGATATTGCGATCAGCTTAAAACATAACAATAAAGTTGTTAGACAATATCGTGCAGCCCCCGAACAAGCGCAACAAGAGAAACGCATTGCCAGTATTTGTAGCGAACAGTTTATACAACATGCAGTATATTTTGAGCATGCTGATTCAGCATTAAAAATTTCCGGTTGGGTTTCTGATAGGTTATCACCTAGAGCATTAGCAGATGTTCAATACTGCTATATCAATGGGCGTATGATTCGCGATAAGTTAGTTAATCATGCTATCAAGCAGGTATATGCTCACTTATTGCCACAAGGAATGTTTCCTGGTTATATTATTTACATTGAATGTGATGCTAAAGAAGTGGATGTTAATGTGCATCCAGCTAAACACGAAGTGCGTTTTCATCAAGCGCGTTGGGTGCATGATTTTATTAGTAGTACGTTAAACACAACACTTAATGATAGCTCTTTGTTAAATCACCAAATAGATAACACTCAAGGACATAATAGTATTCGTGTTACTGAGCACGCATATCAACCTCCACAAATCGATGATTTGCATCATCAGGTAAGTAAAGACAGCCATGTATCTGGGACCGCTCAAAAGCAATCTCCACTTGAGAAGGCTTCACCAAATAATCGAAATGGTGGTGGTTATAAAGCTGGATTAAGTGAGCAACAAGTTAATGCTTATTGTGGTTTTATTAAGGAAGCTTCTCAGCAACCAATAGAGTCTTCTCATGGTTATAAAGCAGAACTAAATAAGCCTGTTAACACAAGCGCAGCTAATATATTAACTCTGATAAATGAAGATTATGTATTGATACAAGCGCTTTCATCAGTACTTATGAGTTTGTCTGATAATGGTCTTTTATTGATGTCTCTAAAGGAAGCAAATAGACTTATTGTTTCAAATCACCTTTATAGCGCCTGGCAAGACGGGGAAGTAATTACTCAACCATTATTATTACCGGTACGTTTTAAGGCTGCTCCCACAATGCAAAAAATTGCACAGAAAACCTGTCAGCTATTAAATCGATTAGGTTTTATTTATAAGTTTCAATCTCAATTTATTATTATCAGTCAAGTTCCAGCTTATTTTAGGCATGCTCCTATTGCTGTTATTTTACCGCAGCTATTTGATTACTTAAGCACAACAACTATTGATGATAACGACGACAAAACAGTGAAGTTATTATGTTCTCAATTAGGGCTGTTATTAAGTACAAGTCAAACAGAAAAAACTTCCTCGATAATGGATATTGAACTGCTATTAACTTCAGTGAGTCAATTATCAGTAGAACAGTTACAGCAGTGTTTCAAGCAACCCGATTTATCATTGTTAATACAAGGTATTCATTAATATGGCAATCTTTCCAAAAGCAATTTTTTTAATGGGGCCAACTGCTTCAGGAAAAACAGATTTAGCAATTAAACTGGCACAAGAATGTCGTTGTGAAATTATTAGTGTTGATTCAGCTTTAATATATAAAGGGATGGATATTGGAACAGCGAAACCCAGTTTACAAGAACAAGCATTAGCCCCTCATTTTTTAGTTGATATCATTGATCCTAAAGAGAGTTACTCAGCGGGCGATTTTCGTGATGATGCATTGCGTTTAATGCATGAAATTGTAGCAAGAGGTAATACGCCGTTATTAGTGGGGGGGACCATGCTCTATTATAAAGCATTAGTTGAGGGGCTATCACCTTTACCTAGTGCCAATGCAGAAATAAGAGCAGCGATTGAACAACAGGTAAAAGAAACAAGCTGGCAAGCTCTACACGATGAATTACGCCTCATTGATCCCGTGTCAGCTGAAAGGATCCATGTGAATGATCCACAGCGCTTGTCACGTGCGATTGAAGTTTATCGTATTAGTGGTAAAAGCATAACCGAGTTGACTGCGATTAAAAGTGATCCCATTCCATTTGAAGTACATCAATTTGCTATTGCTCCTACTGAAAAATCGGTATTACATGAGCGTATTGAGCACCGTTTTGATTTGATGCTCGCCGCGGGATTTGAACAAGAAGTACAGCATTTATTTGATCGAGGTGATTTGCATTTAGACTTACCTTCAATGCGTTGTGTTGGTTATCGACAAATGTGGGAATATATCGAAGGTAAGTTAGATTATGATGAATTGCGTTTCAGAGGTGTTGTTGCAACGCGTCAGTTAGCCAAAAGACAAATGACTTGGCTACGTGGTTGGAAACAAAACATTACTTGGTTGGAAAGTGGTGCGACAAATAACTTTGATAGCATTAAGAATATTTTTAATAAGGATATTTGTTAGGCAAGAGAAAAGCATGATGAAATCGCTAATTATTGTACAGTGTGGAAGATAGAAAGAGGTCCTGATCAATCTTTTACACTTTTACTCAGATTCTTTTTTTATGTTTCTTTATACTCCTTACTGGTTACTATAATAATAATAAGAAGGATAAGGATATCACATGGCAAAAGGACAATCTCTTCAAGACCCTTTCTTGAATACATTACGAAAAGAGCGCATACCAGTCGCAATTTATTTAGTTAATGGTATTAAATTACAAGGGCAAATCGAATCCTTTGATCAGTTTGTTATTTTATTAAAAAATACGGTAAGCCAGATGGTTTATAAGCATGCAATTTCTACCGTTGTGCCAAGCCGTGCAGTAGAAACAATTCCTCACGAAGATTAAACTGCCTTATCTACCTATACTATTGGCTTGCCACTGTGCAGGCCATTTTTTTATCTAATCATTTATAGCTGTGATACGATTAAGGCTTATAAGCAATACACAAATATAATTGGAGAGTTCATTGTTTGATCGTTACGAAGCCGGTGAACAGGCCGTTTTAGTTCATGTTTCTTTTACTGATGAAAATAATAAAGAAGATCTTGATGAATTAAAGCTGTTAGTTAGTTCTGCAGGCGTTAATTCAGTGGCAACCGTTACTGGTCCTAGAAAATCCCCACACGCACGTTTTTTTGTTGGTACAGGTAAAGCACAAGAAATTGCAGATACAGTGCGTACAATGGAAGCTGATATTGTAATCTTCAATCATGCTTTAACACCTGCACAATTACGCAATATGGAAGCATTATGTGAGTGTTTAGTCTTAGATAGGACTGCACTTATTCTTGATATTTTTGCGCAACGAGCACGTACCTATGAAGGGAAGTTACAGGTTGAATTAGCTCAATTACATTACATGTCGAGTCGTCTTATACGTGGCTGGTCTCACCTTGATAAACAAAAAGGTGGTGTGGGCATGCGCGGTCCTGGTGAAACACAGCTTGAAAGTGATAGACGTTTATTAAGTGCGCGTATAACAACCATTAAATCTCGATTAGCAAAGGTTTCAAAACAACGTGAACAGGGACGTCGTTCTCGTTTGCGTAATGAAGTGCCGACTGTCTCTTTGGTGGGATATACCAATGCAGGGAAGTCAACGTTATTTAATCAAATTACTGCGGCCGAAGTATATGCTGCTGATCAATTATTTGCGACGTTAGATCCCACGCTAAGAAAAATTTCAGTAAATGATGTAGGAACTTGTATTTTAGCTGATACAGTAGGTTTTATTCGTCATCTCCCACATGATTTGGTTGCTGCATTTAAAGCAACATTACAAGAAACACGTGAAGCAACACTGCTTTTACATGTGGTTGATTGTGCAGATGAAAACTATTTAGCTAATGTTGAAGCTGTTGAACATGTATTAGATGAAATTGATGCTGGTGAAGTTCCATTCTTAATGGTCATGAACAAAATAGATGCCTTAGAAGAAGGAGAGCCAAGAGTTGATTATGATGATTTAGGTAATCCAATTAGAGTGTGGTTATCAGCACAAAAAAATATTGGTGTAGATCTGTTATTTAATGCATTAAGTCATTTATTGTCTGGAAAAATACGTGCTTTACAGCTATCTATTCCTCCTGCACAAGGGAAATTACGAGCATTGTTTTATCAACTAGAATGCATCGAAAATGAACAATATGCAGAAAATGGGAATTGTATTCTTGATATTCGTTTAAATAATACAGATTGGCAACGATTGATAAAACAAGAAGGTGCCTACATAGAAGAGTTTGTTGTTGATACAAATTATGAAACAGTAGCAGAGTTAGATAAAGAAGAATGGACCTAATATGTCATAATCTCTTTATTATTAGAGTGAACATTGTTACATTGCAATAACAGTTTGAGTATTTAGTAAATTCTATTAAATGATTCATTATTAAGCAGATTTTATTAATTCAATTTATGAGTAAATCAGGAGCTAACATGGCTTGGAATGAACCGGGAAAAGATGATAAAAAAGATCAGGACCCGTGGAACAAAAATGATCAAAAAAATGAGCAAGGTCCACCGGATCTAGATGTTGTTTTTCAAAAGATATCTGGAGCTTTAGGTGGTTTGTTTGGTAAAAAAACAACACAAGGCCCAACAGGAAGTAGTAATAATAGTGGTAAGTTTGTTGCTATCGCTATTTTAACTGTTATTGCAGTGGTTTGGTTTGCAAGTGGCTGGTATACAGTAAAAGAGTCTGATCGTGGTGTTGTTTTACGTTTAGGTGCTTATCACTCACAGGTAGATCCTGGCTTACATTGGAACCCTAAATTTATTGACCAAGTTATTCCAATTAATGTTGAAGCCTTCCGTACGATGCCGACTTCAGGCTTTATGCTGACAGAAGATGAAAATATCGTGCAAGTATCGATGGAAGTTCAATATCGTATCATCACGCCGGAAAAATATTTATTTAGTGTAGTCAATGCTGATAACAGTTTATTGCAAGCACTAGACAGTTCTTTACGTTTTGTTATTGGTCATTCAACAATGGATGATGCATTAACAACTGGTCGTGAAGAGGTTCGTCAACAGACATGGGAAATGCTTGATAAAATCATCGAACCTTATGATTTAGGTATTCAGATTGTCGATGTCAACTTACAACAAACTCGTCCACCAGAACAGGTTAAAGACGCATTTGATGATGCAATTGCCGCGCAAGAAGATGAAGAACGTTTTGTACGTGAAGCAGAAGCTTATGAGCGTGAAAAAGAACCGATTGCTCGTGGTCATGTTAAACGTATTGAACAACAAGCTCGTTCTTATGAAGAAGGCATTATCTTACAAGCACAAGGTGCGGTTGCTAAATTCAATCAATTATTACCAGAGTATCAAGCAAACCCTGAAGTTACTCGTCAGCGTTTATATATTGAATCGATGGAAAAAGTATTAACTAACAGCTCTAAAGTCTTAATTGATAATAAAGCAGGTGGGAATTTAACTTTCTTACCACTTGATAAATTGATGAGTAATTCTGCAACGGGAGCTTCTAGCTTACCGGCTGAATCTGAAATTGAAACACGTTCGCGTGCAGATGAAAAAGCAGATAAAGATGAGCGTGCAATAACGAATAGTGAACGAACTTCACGTAGCACTCGTACTACAGGGAGAACTCAATAATGAAAAAATTATTAATACTGCCAGCAATACTCTTATTTGTTTTTGCGACCAGCGCATTTGTTGTGTCTGAAGGCCAAAATGGTATCGTGATGCAGTTCAGTAAAGTAAAGCGTGATACTGATGGTAAGCCAGTTGTATTTGCTCCAGGTTTGCACTTTAAAGTGCCGTTTATCGATTCTGTACGTACTATGGATACTCGTATTCAAACATTAGATGATCAACCAGATCGTTTTGTTACGTCAGAGAAAAAAGATTTAATTATCGATTCTTACGTAAAATGGCAGATAGATGACTTAGCAGTTTATTACTTAGCAACAGGCGGTAATAAGTTACAAGCAGAAGCATTATTAAAACGTAAAATTAATAATGGTTTACGTAATGAAATCGGTTCTCATACGATTAAAGATATTGTGTCAGGCAAACGTGGCGAAGTGATGGAAACTGCACTAAAACGTATGGCTCGTTCATCTGAATTAGGAATTAAAGTGATTGATGTTCGCATCAAGAAAATTAATTTACCTGATGAAGTAAGTAACAGTGTTTACAAGCGTATGCGTGCTGAGCGTCAAGCGGTAGCAAGAGAGCATCGTTCACAAGGTCAAGAAAAGTCTGAAGTGATCCGTGCAAACATCGATCGTAAAGTATCTATCATGTTAGCACAAGCGAATAAAGAGTCGGCTGAGATCCGTGGTAGAGGTGACGCTAAGTCATCAAAGATTTATTCTGAAGCATTTTCTCAAGATCCAGAGTTCTATGCCTTTATGCGTAGTATGCAAGCTTACCAAAAAAGCTTCGCAGATAAGCAAGACGTAATGGTATTAAGTCCTGATTCTGATTTCTTTAAATATATGGGTGCTAAGAAATAAATTTAATTGTCTAAATGACAGTAACTCATTGTAAAAAGGTCGATTTATCGGCCTTTTTTTTGCGCTGAAATATATATATTAGGATTAAGTCACAAAGATATTGATTCGGTTGTTTAATTTTTGCTAAAATCCCCGCTCAATTCGCTAGAGATATGTGATTCTGATGGGAAAAAATGTAGTAATTCTTGGCACTCAATGGGGTGACGAAGGTAAAGGTAAAGTAGTCGACCTACTAACAGACAAAGCACAATGGGTTGTTCGATATCAAGGTGGACATAATGCTGGTCATACACTAGTTATTGATGGAGAAAAAACAGTACTTCATTTGATTCCATCAGGCATCCTGCGTGAAAACGTGAAATGTGTTATCGGTAATGGTGTCGTTTTAGCGCCTGATGCTTTGTTCACTGAAATGAACAAGCTTATCGAGCGTGGCATTCCAGCTAAAGAACGTCTTTCAATTAGTGAAGGTTGTCCTTTGATCCTGCCTTATCATGTTGCACTTGATGTTGCGCGTGAAAAAGCGCGTGGTAATAAAGCTATTGGTACAACGGGTCGTGGTATTGGTCCAGCTTACGAAGATAAAGTTGCTCGTCGTGGTCTACGTATCGATGATTTATTTGATATGGATAAATTTGCAGTAAAACTAAAAGAAGTTGTTGAATACCATAACTTCCAATTAGTTAACTACTATAAAGTAGATCCAGTTAGCTACGAAGATGTACTGGCTCAAATGAGTGAAATGGCTCCGCTATTAATCAGCATGGTGATCGACGTAACTGACGAACTTGATAAAGCCCGTTTACGTGGTGAAAATATCTTATTTGAAGGAGCTCAAGGTACACTTCTTGATATCGACCATGGTACTTATCCATACGTAACGTCTTCAAATACTACCGCTGGTGGTGTTGCTACAGGTAGCGGTTTTGGTCCTACACACCTAGATTATGTATTAGGTATTGTTAAAGCTTACACTACACGTGTGGGTTCAGGTCCTTTCCCTACAGAGCTTTATGACGGCATTGATAAGTTAGATCCTGCTGGTCATCATATGGGGACTGTTGGTCATGAATTTGGCGCAACAACAGGGCGTTTACGTCGTACAGGTTGGTTTGATGCAGTGGCGATTAAACGTGCTGTTCAATTAAACAGTATCACTGGTTTTTGTTTAACTAAACTTGATGTATTAGATGGTTTAGAAGAACTTAAAATTTGTACTGGTTACACTATGCCCGACGGTTCAGTGGTTGATGTGCCACCTATGGCTGCTGATGGTTATGAGCAAGCTGTACCTGTATATGAAACAATGCCTGGTTGGTCTGAAGTGTCTTACGGTGTAACGACATACGATGCTCTACCTGAAAATGCTAAAGCTTACATTAAGCGTTTAGAAGAGCTAACAGGTGTACCAATGGATCTGATTTCTACTGGCCCTGATCGTAACGAAACAATTATCCAAGTTAATCCATTTAACTAATTTCATTCATTAGAGATTTTTACTTTAATTGAAAAATGAGTTCTTTTTGGAAAATAAAAAGCCGTAAATTGTAATGATTTACGGCTTTTTTGTTTTTAATGCTTTGCGATGAAGTTTGAGCTTTGACGAAGCTTAAGTTTATTATTTGATGATGATACCAATCACAGTAAATAGCTGATCTATTTTACTGGCTAAAATAAAGAAGTGAGTTGTTTTTCTGCGTAAAATTTAGATCACATACTTAATGCAATTGGTATTAGATAATGGGGTATAGTGATCACAATAAATAGCTTATCTATTTTGTTTGTTAAAACAGCACTTCCTCGTCAGCGCAAATTTTAGACAGCATATTTAATGTAATCAGTATTAAAAACTAAAGTGAGCGGGTGTTGTTTCTTAATTTTTTCTATTAGCGGCTATGTGAGCCAAGCTAATTAAAGCTTCTTTATATTGTGACTCAGGTAATATTCTAATTGCATTAATCGCTTTATCTGCTTCTTCTATGGCGCGTTGTTGGGTGTATTCTAGTGCTTTTGTCTCGTGTAACGTTTGCATTATTAAATCAAAGTGCTGCATTCCATTGGCTTTTTCAATCGCTTCTCGAATTAATTCTTTTTGATGCTCTGTTCCATGTTGCATTGCATAGAGAAGCGGTAGGGTTGGTTTACCTTCTGCTAGGTCATCGCCTGTGTTTTTTCCCATTTCTTCGGCGTCAGAAGCGTAATCCATGACGTCATCGGTTAACTGGAAGGCTGTACCTAAGTATTTTCCATAATCGAGTAGAGCGTCTTCAATTACCTTAGGTTGCTCGCCTAATACTGCAACAAGTTGAGTTGCAGCTTCAAACAGCTTAGCTGTTTTGAAATAGATCACATCCATATAGGTTTTTTCACTGGTATTCGGATTATTACAATTTATTAATTGTAATACTTCACCTTCAGCGATCACATTAGTTGCACTTGCAAGAACATTCATTACTTTTAAATTTTCAAGTTCTGTCATCATCTCAAAAGAACGACTATATAGAAAATCACCTACCAATACACTGGCAGCGTTTCCGAACAAAGCATTTGCTGTTTTTTCACCACGACGTAAATCTGATTCATCAACGACATCATCATGTAAAAGAGTCGCTGTGTGAATAAATTCAATAATAGCGGCTAGTTTAGTTATTTTAGGATCATAAGTATTGATGGCTTGTGCTGCTAAGACTGTGATTAAAGGACGGATACGTTTTCCACCACTATTAATGATATAAAAGCCAAGTTGATTAATAAGTGCAACATCAGAGCTTAATTGCTCAGTAATCAATTGATTTACTTGAGTCATATTCGTTGAAGAAAGCTGCTGAATCTGTTTAATATCCATGATTGAAAATTCCCATCGGATGCCCTAAAAATGATGCGCCTATTATTGCTGTTTATGTGACATATCTCAACACCCGATAAAGATTAACAATGCCTTAAATTTAATTTATGAATAGTTGCAGTTGTTTTTCGTTATTTTATTGATTTTAAATGCTTTATTTTATTTTAATTATTTTTTTTATTGGTTGTAAAATAAACCATTAAGATAATTGTAATATTTTCTCCAAAACTCATTGCCAAAGTGACAATGTCTCTGTAGAATCCGCCACCATTGTGATTAATTAGTGCGCTCTCGATGTTCTGTTTGAAATAAAACAACACGAGATGCCTGAACGGAGTAAGAAACATGTACGCTGTTATCCAGAGTGGTGGCAAGCAACACCGTGTTGCTGTTGAACAAACTCTTCGTTTGGAAAAACTTGATGTTGAAGCTGGTGCAACTGTAGAATTTGATAAAGTTCTATTAGTAGCAAGTGCTGAAGACGTTAAAGTTGGTGTTCCATACGTTGAAGGTAGTAAAGTTACTGCAGAAGTAGTAGCTCACGGTCGTGGCAAAAAAGTTAAAATCGTTAAGTTCCGCCGTCGTAAACATTCGCGTAAGCAAGCTGGTCACCGCCAGTGGTTTACAGAAATTAAAATTACTGCGATTAACGCTTAATTAGGAGTTATTAAAAATGGCACATAAAAAAGCTGGTGGTAGTACTAATAACGGTCGTGATTCAGAAAGTAAACGCTTAGGTGTTAAACGTTTTGGTGGCGAATCTGTTTTAGCTGGTAACATTTTAGTTCGTCAACGTGGTACTAAATTCCACGCTGGTCTAAATGTTGGCTTAGGTAAAGACCACACACTATTCGCTAAAGCGACTGGTACTGTAAAATTCGAAAAGAAAGGCATGCCTCTACGTTCATTCGTGAGCATTGTTGCTGAATAATTTATTTCGAAGCAAAATTTAAAAAGCCTCGCAAATGCGAGGTTTTTTTTTACCTATCTATTTCTATTGAAATAAAAAATGTGATCTATGATCAATAGAAATAGGTATAATCATCGCACTTAAAGTGGCGAATATGTTTTTTGGAGGTTGTAATGAAGTTTGTTGATGAAGCAAGAATTAAAGTTGATGCTGGAGACGGTGGCAACGGCGTAGTCGGCTTTCGTACTGAAAAATATATTCCTCGCGGTGGCCCGAATGGTGGTGATGGCGGTGACGGTGGTGATGTTTACCTGGAAGCTGATGAGAATTTAAATACACTTATCGATTTTCGTTTTGTTCGTTTTTATAGCGCGGAGCGTGGTGAAAATGGACAAGTATCAGACTGTACTGGTTCTCGCGGTAAAGACAAAATTATTAAAGTACCTGTAGGTACGCGTTGCCGTGATGATGACACGGGTGAAATTGTTGGTGATTTGACTAAACATGGTCAAAAGCTAATGGTTGCTAAAGGTGGTTTCCACGGTTTAGGTAATGCGCGTTTTAAAACCTCAACAAACCGAGCACCCCGTCAAAAGACTGAAGGTACACCAGGTGAAGTTCGTAACTTATTATTAGAGTTATTACTGCTTGCCGATGTAGGCATGTTAGGCTTACCAAATGCTGGTAAATCTACGTTTATTCGTAGTGTTTCAGCAGCAAAACCGAAGGTAGCTGATTACCCTTTCACAACTTTAATTCCAAACCTTGGGGTTGTGAGTATGGGGCATGGTAATAGCTTTGTTATTGCTGATATCCCGGGGTTAATTGAAGGTGCATCAGATGGTGCTGGGTTAGGTACTCGATTCCTACGTCACTTAGAACGTTGTCGTGTTTTATTGCATATGATTGATTTGTTACCTGCTGATGGTAGTGATCCTGCTGATAATGCATTGGTGATTTTAGAAGAGCTAAAAAAACATAGCCCTAAACTAGCTGAAAAACCGCGTTGGTTAATCTTTAATAAAACAGATTTATTATTAGAAGATGAAGCTGAAGAGGTAATGCAACGTGTTAAAGATGCGCTAGAGTGGGACGGTCCAGTTTATAAAGTGGCTGCTATTTCTAAAACAGGCACACATGAGGTCTGTAAAGAGCTAGTGGCTTATATTGAAGAACTACCGGCAGAGTTTTCAGCAGAAGAAGAACGCCAACAAGTTGAATTTCAATGGGATGATTACCATAAATCAGCAATTGATGCTGTTGAAGGTGCAGTTCATATTGATGATGACGATTGGGATGATGAAGACGAAATGATGGAAGTTATTTACGTAAGAGATTAATCATCTTCGCTATGTTAAATAAGTAATTCGCAGTCAAATAAAAGGCCACTTAGTTAAATCTAAGTGGCCTTTTTGCTATTAATTTATGCATAATATGTTATACCAATTACATTAAGTATTTGATCTAAGTTTTGCGCAGAAAAAACAATTCAATTCGAGGTGAAAATTGAGATAAATGGTTGTTCCATTTACGAAATTTATAATAAAGAAGTGAGTTGTTTTAACCAGTAAAATAGATCAGTTATTTATTGTGATTAGTCTTATTAATATTAACCTTATTTATATTCGCCATAGGTCGGCATATTAGGAGTTGAAATGTCTGCAGGAAATCAAGAAAGCACGGGGCAAATAGTGTCAGAACATCACTTTTTTACACCTGTCATAAATTGGGTAAATGAGCACCATGAATTAGTACTAAGCCATATTGCAAATTTATTTGCTGCAATATTAATTCTGATTGTAGGAATTTATATTACAGGTTTTATTTCTCGCTCAATTAACCGGACACTACTTAAAAAAGGACTGGATGCAACTATTGTTGATTTTATATCTACAATGGCTCGTTATGCTTTAATCTCAATTGTTTTTATTGCTGCATTAACTAACCTTGGCGTGCAAATGGCTTCATTTATTGCAGTATTAAGTGCAGCTGCTCTGGCAATAGGTTTAGCATTAAAAGGGGCACTATCTGACTTTGCTTCTGGGATTTTATTAATTATTTTACGTCCTTTTAAATCAGGTGATTATGTTGAAGTTTCTGGGACTGCTGGTAGTGTCGAATCAATTCTATTATTGAATAGCGTATTAAAAAGTCCTGATAATAAGCATATTGTTGTTCCTAACTCTTCAATTTTGAAAGGTAAGATAATTAATTATTCTCGTAAACCTGAACGTAGAATAGATCTAGTTATAAGGGTGAGTTATCAATCTGATTTAATGCAAGCAAAGCAAGTGCTTAAGGATGTTGTATTAGCGAATGAAAAGGTACTCAAACAACCTGAATTGCAAATAGGGGTTGCTGAGCTATCAAATTCAAATATTAACATTGTAGTGCGTCCTTGGGTTAAATCTGCTGATTATTGGCCAGTACGTTTTGCTTTAACTGAAAATATTAAAAATGCCTTACAGGCTGCGCAAATAGATATTCCATATCCTCAGTTAGATATTCATAAAAAATAAAATGTCACCTATATAACCACTCAATGATTTTTGAGTGGTTAAAAGAGGGGGGGACTCTTGTTCCTTTGATTCGTAAATGTAGATCTGTAATCATATGACAACAGTCGTATGCATTTCCTCTTTCATACTAGTGTCATGCTTCTTTTATGAGTATGATTATTTAAAATATCCCTTTTTATTCTAGGAAGTTATATGTTCGAAGAATTTGAATCTTACGTTGGTGACTGGTTGCTTTCGATCCATGCTGGTAATTGGTCAGTACACTTTTCAATTGTTATCTTTATTACTTTAGTTGTGCAGTTTACTTGGCGTTGTTTTGCTAAAAGAACAGAAAGAATGACGTTAAATACTAAAAATGCTTGGGACGATATTATCTTTTACGGAGTCAATAAGCCTATTAATTGGGTTATTGTTTTAATGGGGGGATCAATTGCATTAAAAGTGGTGGCTGAAAGTGAATCACTTGCTATTTCTGAGTATTTACCTTTATTCCAAAAGATCGCAATTTTATTGTTAATTGGTTGGGTTTTCTGGCGCTTAGTTTATAAAACAGAACACACCTATATTAAAGAAGATGCCAAAGACACAACCACAGTTATTGCATTAGCAAAATTAGCTAAATTATCCATTATCACCATTATTACTTTATCAATTATCCAAACCCTAGGTGTGAGTATTTCAGGTGTATTAGCGTTTGGTGGTATGGGGGGATTGATTGTTGGTATGGCTGCTAAAGACCTGTTATCTAACCTATTTGGTGCGACTATGGTTTATATGGATAAACCTTTTAAAGTAGGGGATTGGATCCGTAGTCCAGATAAATCTATTGAAGGTACGGTTGAGGCAATAGGTTGGCGTGTTACTCGTATTCGTACTTTTGATAAGCGTCCTATTTATGTGCCTAATAGTTTATTTACGCATATTGTAGTGGAGAACCCATCGCGTATGAGTAATCGACGCATTAAAGAGACATTCGGTTTGCGTTATAAAGATATTAGACAAGTTGAAAAAATCATTACAGAGGTGAGGGCAATGTTAGAAACTCATCCCGAAATAGATCAATCACAAACTTTAATTGTGAACTTTGATCTTTTTAACAATTCATCTCTAGATTTCTTTATTTATACTTTTACAAAAACAACTGACTGGATATATTTCCATGAGGTTAAACAGAATGTGCTACTTAAGGTGGCTGACATTGTGATTGCTAATGATGCAGAATTTGCTTTCCCTACTCGTCAATTACATATTGATAGGCATGAGCATCATGAATTAGAAGATAAAACAGAAATGATGAAGTAATATTTTTTGTTGTATTTTTATCAAAGGCCTATTTTTTATAGGCCTTTTTATTGTTTTAATCGCAATGAAAAATAAAGCATTTTTTAGCTTAACTTAAATAGTCTTGCGCCTCTTCTTCTACGTTATCAAGTTCATCTAATAGCTCTAATAATTCTGGCTCTAATAGTTCTGCACTCACACCAAGTTTCAGCTCTTTCTCAATTAAACCAGCTATGTTTTTGAGTTTAGGTACGCCACTATAACTACAGCCTCCATGAAACTTATGGATCACTTGGGTTAATTGTTCATTAGCAACTTCATTTAGCATGACTTTATTAGCAATATCTCGAATGTCATTAAACTCATTTAATAACATAAGCAGCATTTCTTTTGCTAGATCGGCTTTACCTGCAGATTGTTTTAATGCCAATGACCAATCAAATGATTTGTTGTTGCTTGTCTCTATTTTTTTTACTGGGTGATTGGCGATATTTGTTGTCGGTAACACCTCTAGTATTTTTGCATTTGGCGCCCATTTATTAATGATAGCTTGTAATGCTTGTTCATCAATTGGCTTGGCTAAACAGTCATCCATCCCTTTTTGTAAAAATTGCTCTTTTTCTCCAGGTAAAACATGGGCTGTAACGGCAATAATGGGGCTTTCTTGGTTTAAAGAATCTTTTTTGATTTGCGCACAAGCACTTACACCATCTAAGACAGGCATTTGTATATCCATGAAAATGATATCAAAGGGAACTTGTTTCGCGTGCTCTACGGCTTCTTGCCCGTTCTTACAGGTAGTTACACGATTAACGCGATCAGTTAACATTGCTGAAATTAATTTTAAGTTTGCTTGATTATCATCTACAGCCATTACGTTAATATTCTTACGTTGCAATGGTAATGAAATCTGTAGTCTTGATGGTGTCGTTTCATTTGAAACGAGTGCATTAGCAAAGTTTTTATGATTAATTGGTTTACTTAAGCAATGAGTAATTCCTGTATCCATTAATTGTTCATATACACTTGGATCACTGGAATTGAGCAGTACGATAATATTGTCAGTATGCGGTTTAGCTTGTTCAATACGATTTAATAATGGGCGTATATTGGTATTGTTACTGTGTCCAATAACGATACTGTCATAACGTTGATTTAGTGCTTTTGTCCATTGTAGTTCTGTTTCTGTAATGGTGACATCTGTGTTCCAGTGATTAAGTAACTGAGCACAAGATCTTACTGCATATTCATTTGACTCATAGGCTAAAACCACTCGACCAGAAAGTCTTTCAAGAGGTAATGAAATTAATGGTGTACGTGTATTTTTCTCAACTTCAATGGTAAACCAAAAAGTAGATCCAATATTAGGTGTTGAAACAAGATCGATAGTCCCTTTCATTTCATGTACTAATTTTTGTGTGATAACCAAGCCTAAACCTGTACCACCATATTGGCGTGTAATACTACTATCTGCCTGTCCAAATGCTTCAAACAATTGTTTTTGTTGGTTTTCTGAAATACCAATGCCTGTATCAGAAATAATAAACTTAAGACCAATATTGTTGTTTTTATGAGTATCTTCTTTTTCAATACGTTGAATTTGTACTTCAATATTCCCTTGTTCAGTAAATTTAATCGCATTACCAATTAGGTTAGTTAGGATCTGTTGTAAACGCATTGAGTCGCCAACTAATTCCTGTGGTACATCAGTTCCTACGATCATGCTTAATTCAATATTTTTCTCATGTGCACTTTGAGCCAATAAATGCATCGTCTCATCTATACATTCACGTATATCAAAAGGGATATGTTCAAGATCTAACTTGCCTGCTTCTAATTTAGAAAAATCAAGAATATCATTAATGATGTTAAGCAGATTGCCTGCTGAGCGTTCAATCGTTTGTAAATAATCTACTTGGTTATTGGTCATTTGTGTTTTTAGTAATTGTCTTGCAAAACCGATAACACCATTGAGTGGTGTTCGTAATTCATGACTCATGTTAGCTAAAAATTCTGATTTTACTGATGCCGCTTGTTGCGCTTCTTTACGAGTAATATCTAGCTCAATGTTTTGAACTTCCATCTGGTCCAATGTTTCTCTTAATTCACTGGTTGCTAAATCAATACTATCTTGCATCTCTTCATGGTGTTTAGACATAGCTACAGCCATCTCATTAATACCACGCTGTAATAGACTAATTTCACCTGTGTATTCACCTTCTACACGTGAATTTAATCGCCCAAGACTGATTTTTTCAACAACGGATGCCATTTCAGAAATTGGCGCAGTGATACGTTTTGCTTGTTTAAAGGCTAAATATAAACTGCCTAAAATGCCTAATAGTACAACTAAAAGAGAAACTGCAGCATCTCGATATAAAAGTAATTCAACTTCATCTCGGTTTATTTCTAATGCGACATAGCCAATTATTTTACGAGGTTGATCAAATGAAAGTTGATACTCTAAAAAATTGGTTTCATCAATAATAGGTGTGTGAATAACAATTGTTTTATCTAAGAAGGTAACCTGTGGTAAGTCTGGAATGGGTTTATCATCAGATAAACGTAATTGTTTGTAATCCCGATGATAATTACTGATAACAAAGAGGTCATTATTAGCGGTGAAAATAGCAATACTTTTGATAATAGGGCTATTTTTCCTATGTGTGGTACCTATTAACCTGCGTAAAATCGTCCTAGTTTCATCTTGCATACCATATTCACTGGCAATTGCCAAAGGTTCTGCAATATTGATGGCTCGATTAATCAACAATTCATTTGCTTGCTGATAGCGGTGAAATGAAAAATAGCCTGCTAAAATACCACCAATAAAAATGGTTGGTAAAATAGTATAGGCAATAACTTGTGCGCGCAGGCCGTATTTAGTCATAGGATAAAGTCTAATTTAAATCGAGTAATGAATGCTGTTATATTTTATGTGACAATAGCATATCGATAAACCTAATAGCTATCATGGCATAGCTTAATCATCTGTGAAATATTTATGGCTCAGTTCTTTAAAGCATCGCGCACAAATAAACAAAATAATAAAATAATTAAAAATTGCCAGATCGATAAGTTAGATCATCAAGGGCGAGGTATGTTATTTCATCAGAATAAGCCGGTGTTTGTAGAAGGTGCGTTAGTTGGTGAAACACTTGATATCTCTATTTTAGAAGATAAAAAACGCTATAAAAAAGCACGTATTCTAAAAATACATGATACAAGTGAGCAACGCATCCAACCTAGTTGTGAACATTACCAAGTATGTGGAGGTTGCCATTTACAACATGTCGAACAAAATGTTCAACTTGAAATTAAACAACAGGGTTTACTTACTTTATTTGAACGCTTCGCTAAATATAAACCTGTACAATTACAACCGACATTAAAGTCAACTCCTTGGGCATATCGCCGTTGTGCTCGTTTAGGTGTGATGTTTGATAAAAAAACGAAAAAAGTACAAATGGGATTTCGTCAAGCAAGCAGTAGTGAGCTTATTGATCAGAAAGTTTGCCCTGTGTTAGTACCGAAATTAGCTGCATTAATTACTCCACTTAAAGCATTATTGAACCTGTTACAGGGTAAAGCGACACTAGGACATGTTGAATTATTAGAGGCTGATAATAGCGTTGCCGTTTTATTGCGTCATTTGACACCTTTATCAGAACAAGATAAACAACAAATAACGGCCTTTTCATCGACGCATCAATTACAGTTTTATGCACAAAGTACCCCGACATCAATTACCTGCCTTACTGAAGCGGATAAATTAACTTATTCGTTACTAGAACAAGATTGCCAATTTGAATTTAATATTAATGATTTTTTACAAGTTAATGGCAAAGTAAATGAACAAATGGTGGCACAAGCAATTGATTGGCTTGAACTAACCAGTACAGATAGGGTCTTAGATCTGTTCTGTGGATTAGGAAACTTCACATTACCAATTGCTAAACGAGTAAAACAAGCTGTAGGTGTGGAAGGTATTCAAAAAATGGTGGATCGAGCCACGACGAATGCGGCACTCTGTCATTTAAATAATATACAGTTTTTACAAGCTGACTTAAGCGATTTAAATGCCTTAACAGCTGATTGGGCGCAACAGTGTTTTGATAAAGTATTACTTGATCCTGCACGAGCTGGTGCAGCTGAGTGTATGTCATTTGTGATCAGTAAAAAGCCAACGCATATTGTTTATGTTTCCTGTGATCCTGTTACTTTAGCAAGAGATAGTGAATTATTATTAAAGCAAGGCTATCAACTTAAAAAGTTAGGTCTTATTGATATGTTTCCACAGACTGCGCATATGGAATCGATGGCGCTGTTTATTAAAAAATAAGACGTTATCAAGGTCATAATTAAAGCGCTAGTGTCTTTATAAGTTAATAATTTTAAGTATTATTAATGAGGTGTTCATTTTCACATATTTAGATGTGAATAAAGTAAATATTAACAGTTTTTTAATCTCAAGATTCAGCCAATTTTTTGGAGTATTTAGATGGTTTCCGTTCGCGATACACATTTTTATCAAAGTGCATTAAAAGACCCTGAGAAATGGGTGACAACACTTGGTTTAAATAAACAAGATCAAAATAATTTATTTGATAATTACAATAAAGTCAGTGAATTATGTGATTCTGAGCAACAGATTGCCGCATTACAACTAGGCTGTGAAATGGTTGAAATCCTTGTTACGTTAAACATGGATATGGATACACTAAACGCATCATTAATTTTCCCTCTATTAGCTCAAAATATATTAAGCACTGAAAAAGTGGATGAGTTGTGGCCGAAACGTATTGCTAAATTAGCAAAAGGTGCCATGGAAATGGAAGGTATTCGTGCTTTGCAAAACCGTGGCGGTGAAAAAAGCAATGGTTCTCAAATAGATAATTTGCGCCATATGCTACTCGCTATGGTAGAAGATGTGCGAGCTGTTGTTATTAAGTTGGCGGAAAGGATCTGCTATTTACGTAAGGTAAAAATTGCTGATGAAGCAACAAAAATGCAAGTTGCTAGAGAAATCTCAACCATCTATGCTCCACTTGCTAATCGATTAGGGATAGGACAATTAAAATGGGAACTTGAAGATCTTTCATTTCGTTATTTACAAGCAGAAACCTACAAAAATATAGCTAAGCAACTTGATGAAAAACGTATTGATAGAGAAAGCTATATTCAAGACTTTGTAGAGACAGTTAAAAGTTCTCTTAATGAAATGAATATCGAAGGAACGGCTTACGGACGTCCAAAGCATATTTATAGTATTTACCGTAAAATGCAGAAAAAAGATCTACAGTTTGATGAATTATACGATGTGCGTGCTGTACGCGTAGTGGTTGATAAGCTTCAAGATTGTTATGCCGCTTTAGGTGCTATTCATACTAAATGGCGCCATATTCCTCGTGAATTTGATGATTATATTGCAAACCCCAAACCTAATGGTTACCAATCTATACATACGGTTGTTTTAGGCGATAGAGGTAAACCTGTTGAAGTGCAAATTCGCACACAGCAAATGCATGAAGATTCAGAAATGGGAGTCGCTGCTCACTGGAAATATAAAGAAGGTAATGCTGGTGGAAAGTCGGCAAGTAATTATGAAGAAAAAATAGCATGGTTACGTAAACTCCTAGCTTGGCAAGAAGATATGAGCGAGGGTGATGATTTAGTTGAGGAGATCCGCAGCCAAGTTTTTGATGATCGTGTTTATGTATTTACACCTAAAGGCGAGGTCATTGATTTACCTGCCGGCTCGACGCCACTTGATTTTGCTTATTATATTCATAGTCAAATAGGTCATCGTTGTATTGGTGCAAAAATAGCAAATCATATTGTACCGTTCACCTACCAATTAAAAACAGGTGACCAAGTTGAAATTCTTACTCAAAAAGAATCAAACCCCAGCCGCGATTGGTTAAATCCACAACTTGGTTATATCAATGCGCCAAGAGCTCGTCATAAGGTAGCAACTTGGTTTAGGAAACAAGATCGTGATAAAAATATTATTGCAGGTCGTGAGTTATTAGAGATTGAATTATCAAAGATTAACTTAAAATTAACTGACGTTACACCTGCGATTTCACGTTTTAATGTCGGAACTGCAGATGATATTTACGCTGGCATTGGTAACGGTGATTTACGAATTAACCAGTTAGTACATTTTCTTGATGGTTTTTATCATAAACAAACACTCGAGCAGCAAGATGAAGCCGCTTTATTAGAACTACAAAAACGTAAAATTCAAATTGCGCCGAAAAATACAGGCAAAGATATTATCATCGACGGTGTTGGTAATTTAATGCACAACGTTGCAAGATGCTGTCAACCTGTACCAGGTGAAAATATCGTTGGTTATATTACACAAGGTCGCGGTATTTCTATTCATAGAAAAAACTGTGAGCAGCTTTCTGACCTAGAAGAAGTGCATCCTGAACGCATTATTAATGCAAATTGGGGAGATTCTCAATCTTCGGGTTATACTCTAACAATTCGTTTAATTGCCGATGATAGAAAAGGTTTATTAAAAGATATCACTACACTTTTATCAAATGAAACAATTAATTTACTTGGTGTACATAGCCAAACAAATGCTAAAACATTGAGTGCAACAATTGATCTTTCTTTGGAAGTCAAAAATAGCAAAGAAGTAAATAAACTCATTGTTAAGTTGAAGCAGTTAAAAGATGTGTCAGATGTTCATCGCCTTTAGAACAATTCTTTAATTTTCAGATGCCTGCAAAGTGATTACCAAAGTTGATTTGTAGGCTTTAAACTTCTTTATTGTTTAGCTAATCTTTATTTCGTTGTGTAGAGTTACGATTAAATAAAATCAATTGGATCAATATCAATCGACCAACGTACTTTGCGTCCTTCCGGTAACTTTTCAAAATGAGCTAAAGCAATATTCAATGTTTTAGAAATTAATACCCGTTGTTCACTTTGTATTAATAATTGAAAACGATATTTTCCTGCTCGTCTTTCCATTGATGCCGCAATAGGCCCTAATATTAATAATCGATCACTTATTTTATTATTTTCTGCTATTTGATTTAATGTTTGCTTGCATAAAGTGAGGAAATTTTCAGCCTGTGTTGCATTTAAAGATTCAGCTCTAATTAATGCTTGATAAGAGAAAGGGGGTAATTGTGCCATTCTGCGCTCTTGTAAAGCGCTGCGAGAAAAATCACCATAACCATTGTTCACTAGTTCTTGTAATAGATTATGTTCGGGGTGAAATGTTTGTAAGACGACTTGTCCTTTTTTTTCAGCACGCCCAGCTCTTCCGGCAACTTGTGTAAATAGTTGCCCTAATCGCTCGCTTGCTCGAAAATCATTACTGAACAATGCGCCATCAACATCAATTAAAGCGACCAAGGTTACATCAGGGAAATGATGCCCTTTAGCAAGCATCTGTGTGCCTAATAATATTTTATATTTACCACTGTTAATATCACTTAAGTATTCGTTAAAACTATCTTTTTTCCGAGTATTATCACGGTCAATACGTATCGTCGCGTGATCAGGAAATAGTTGATTCAATGTTTCTTCGAGTTGCTCTGTTCCAATGCCGGTTGAATGTAAGTTAGTTGAACCACAGTCATTGCATTGTTCAGGTACTGGATGAGTTGCCATACAATGATGGCAATGCAGATAATTGGCGCTTTTATGGTAAGTATAAAAAGCATCACAGCGTTGACATTTTACTAACCAACCACATTCATGGCACATTAAAACTGGCGCATAACCTCGTCTATTTAAAAATAAGATGACTTGGTTATTCTTAGCTAAATGTTGTTTCATTAAATCAATTAACTGGGGAGATAATCCAGATTTAAGTGGCAAACCGGTTAAGTTTACAAGATCATTTTTAGGCGGTTTAGCATTACCCGCTCTATGTGTTAAAAAAAGATGGTGGTAACGTCCAGTTAGTGCATTATTAAGTGATTCAAAAGAGGGGGTTGCTGAGCCTAATAGAATAGGAATGTTCTCTTGTGAAGCTCGTTTAATAGCAAAGTCTCGAGCATGGTAGCGAAAGCTTTCTTGTTGTTTAAAAGAAGCGTCATGCTCTTCATCTAATATAATCAAACCTAGATTTTTAAAATCACTAAAAATAGCGCTACGAGTACCAATCACAATTGCAGCACTACCTTGTTTTGCATGTAGCCAAGTTTCTAATTGTTGTTGTTCATTTAAAGCAGAGTGTTTTAAATAGATAGGAACATTAAAGCGTGCTTTAAATCGTTTGATAGTTTGTGGAGTTAATCCAATTTCAGGCACTATGATCAATGCTTGTTGGCCTTGTTCTAATACTGCTTTTAGAATATTTAAATAAACTTCTGTTTTACCACTTCCTGTAATGCCTTCTAATAAATAACATTTAAACTTATTAAGTTGTTGTGTCACAGTCGTAATAGCAATTGCTTGCTCGGTACTTAAATGAGGTTTTTCTTGTAACTCTTGTACCTTGTTTGCCCAAGTTAAATTTGTCTCAGGCATTTTTTCATAGCGATTAACTAATTGTTTTTCTTGTAAACTGTTTAAGGATGCACGACTAACCCCTTGTGCTTTCAACTGTTCATAACTTAGGGGAGAACGTTGTAATAATGTTGCAGCTTGATATTGTTTTTTAGCTCGAGTTAATTGAGTAATATCCAGTTCATCTTGGGTTAGTGTCCAATATTCTTGAGCTTTAAAAGCAGCTGCCTTACCTTTTCGTAATAAAGTTGGTATTGCTTGTTGAAATACATCACCGAAAGGGTGTTGATAATAAAATGTAGCCCAATTTAATAAGTGGTATAAATTGGGAGAGAGTAAAGGGGGGTTATCTAATAATTGGGAAATAGCTTTTAACTTATTAATGTCAAAATCGGAATCTTTAGGTAGAGCCGTGATCACTCCAATTTGTTTACGAGGACCACCACCGAAAGGGACTAATACACGACAACCAATCAGTGGACTCTGATTATTTAACTCATTATTCTCAGAAGATAAGCTTGTAGGTGCAAGATGTGTAGGCAAAAGATAATCAAATTGTCTATGGAGAGGGATAGCTAAAGCGACCCTACAAATTATTAGCTTAGTCATAAATAATGAGTCATAAGTGATGAAACTATTGATAAAGTACTATTGTAACCTGTTTACTGCTTGTGTCCTGTCTAATCGCTATTTTTTGTTATTTTCCTTTAACTTTATACTCTTAAAGCACCTATTTATGAGCTGATTTGATAAGGTGTTTTAGAAAGTTTGCTGCAGTTGTTAAAGTGATAAAGTAAAGTGATAAATTGCCAGTATTTTAAGTTGTACTTTTATTGTTCATTGCTATACAATTCGCCACCTGAAATTTAATGATAAATACGTGTGGTACTTTGTTGAGTGAAATAATTCATTCAAGCTGAGCAGCGACACGGCCTAATAGAGGTTTTCCTAATGAAAAATGAGATTCATCCAGAATACAATACAGTTACTGCTACTTGTTCATGTGGTAACGTTATCAAAGTTGGTTCTACTCTTGGTAAAGAAGAGTTAACTTTAGATATCTGTTCAGCTTGTCACCCATTCTACACTGGTACTCAACGTGTTGTTGATACTGGCGGTCGTATTGACAAATTCAAAAAACGTTTCGGTGCTTTATCTTCTAAATAAGATAATTACCACGTTTTTTAAAAAGCACCTTAGGGTGCTTTTTTTGTATCTATCGTTTTTATTCATGAGGTTAAAGTTGATATTGTTTTTAAATGT
Organism: Psychromonas algarum; assembly: GCF_004376845.1. Classification (GTDB taxonomy): domain Bacteria; phylum Pseudomonadota; class Gammaproteobacteria; order Enterobacterales; family Psychromonadaceae; genus Psychromonas. The sequence continues at coordinate 9,453 of NZ_SNUW01000001.1, read as the reverse complement.
TGTCGTTTAATCTTCAAGTTGGTCTAAGCTAATAAACTCAAAGGTTAACTTAAAAAAGCTTTAATATTTAGATTTACATTTTTTTGCGCTATATCATTGCAACTCCGTAAGAGGTTGGATTGATTACAAAACCATTTTATAAATAATTTATAAAGCTGACCTATTTTGTTGTTTTTTTAATCTTAATAGAAGAGAATAACGAAATATATGGCCTGTTTTTTAGTTCAGGCTTCACATTATGCAATTTATTAGCAAATGATTAGCACTGATTGCAGGCGAATACTGGAATCAAATGCTAATAAGTTGTAAATTACAGCATTTATTTTTTCTAACACTTTCTTGTAAGGGTAATTGTATGACAGGAAAACCTTCATCTTCTCAGTTTGAAGTGAATAATATTGCAGATCCGCTATTTATTCATGCTGAGCATATCGCAAAAGACTTTTCTTTATTTCCAGATAATTCATTACCATCAAACACTGATGGTGTAGAAGGTCTTATTGAAAGTAAACGCATTAAATCTAATCTAGCAACAATTAAAAAGTTAGACGTTGATGCGTATATTGCTCGAACTGTTACACCGGCTGAAAGTAATAAACGTCCTGGTGCAAAAAGTATCATCGAAGGCTTTAACGGCAAAATCGTTACCGAGCAATTAAACGGTGCTTTTTATGCGGCTGAAATGGAATTAGATTTTGGTGGTTATACTCGTCGTATTGGTTTAATTGCACAAGAGCGTAGTTCAAATAATGGCGCTTGGATGCCTGAGCATCATTTAGCTGCAAGTAAAGCCATTCGTAAATTTGCCGATTTATCATTACCAATCGTATACCTTATTGATACTCCTGGGGCAGATGCTGGCGAAGAAGCAAATAGTCAAAACCAAGCTCATAGTATTTCTCAAATGATCACTGAAAGTGCGAATGTTGATGTTCCTACTATTGGTATCGTGGTAGGTGTTGGTTACTCTGGCGGTGCAATTCCATTAGCAACAGCAAATATTTTATTATCTGTTCGTGATGGTATTTTTAATACTATTCAGCCGAAAGGCTTACAAAGCATTGCGCGTAAATATAACTTGTCATGGCAGGAATGTGCGCAATCTGTAGGTGTTTCACCTGAAGAATTGTTAGAAATGGGCTGTATTGACGGTATCGTTGATTACTCTCCAACAGACCAAGATGAACGTCAGCACAATTTACAGAAAGCAATTATTTCAGGGATTTTATCTATCGAAGCAAAATCTGTTGAATTTGTTCGTAAGTACCCTGATATCCTAGAACATTATAATCGTAGTTTAGTACGTTACCTTGAACCGTCAGTTAAATTGATGGCAATTGAAAGTGCGAATGCAGCAAAATTATTAGCAAAGAACCCAACGGTTCATAATAATGCCTTTGGCACTACATACCGTTACATGCGTTATTTAACACTACGTTCTCGTATTAAAGCGATTCAAAAAAATGAATATGGTCGTTTATCTAAATTAACTATTCCTGAAGGTGATTTAAAAGCGCGTATTGAAGCTGATCGCCAACAAGTATTTTTAAATTGGTTAGCTAACCCTGATAAATTAATTTATGACGATCGTTTGAATAAAAATTGGAAATCATTCCTACAAAAACGTGAAGATAAAGGCGTTGAGCGTAATGCATTTACTAAGCTAATTTTAGGTGAACCAAAAGCAAATTACGATAATGCACTAAGTACGTTAATGATTAACCTTACTTGGTCTTTGTATAACCGTTGGAAAACAAGTGCTGAGAATAACTTTCATTCTCTTATTAAGCATTTAGAAAATGAAAAAAATGTTCCATTGACAGAGTCATGGCCTGAACTTGCTGAATTGAATGTAATCGATGTGGTGGCACATAAAGAAACCCGTGCTTGTTTCATCGTTCATTGTCGTCATATGTTGGTATTTAATGCATTATATGACAATACCATGGGTAATTTAGCTTCTATCGCTAAAGAAGCGATGGCAACTAAAGAGCTATCTCGTGAATCAGTTTCTTCATTGGTACGTAGTTCATTAAAAGCAGCATTAAGTAAAGTCAGTGATGATGATTACGAACAATTAAAAGCAACTTTTAATGTTTGGTTACAATACTTTACTGAGCAATCTGAGCGTGGTGAAATTCTAGCTAAAGTTGAAGAATGGAAGAGTATTGGTGCACCACAAATGAACTCAAGTTTATTTGTTATCTTAACTTACTTGTTCGAAAAACTATTACCTGAATACTATAGCAGTCGTGATGATGAAAGTGCTTATAGTGGTGCGATTAACCCTGTAAGAATTGGACGTCGTAAAGATTTTTGGAATCGTTTAACAATGGGGTATCAAGATCTATTGATACAAGCTGTTTTACGTTCAGAAAAAAGTAAGAAAAATAATTCTCATGAAGCTATCTTAGCTAAATTCTTTACTGACTTTAAAGAAACTCGTGCTGATCTAATGACTGCGAATTTATTAGAATTCCCTGGTTTCCGTTTATCAGTTGAAGACGCTTTAGATAGAAATATCAAACCATGTGGGTTAATTACTGGTACTGGCGATTTTAAATTAGAAAATGGTGAAACACAGCGTGTTGGTATCGCTGTTTCTAATTTATCTTTCCAAGCGGGTGCTTTTGATATGGCAAGTGCAGAAAAATTCTGTGCGCTATTAGTTAAATGTGCAATCCAACATATCCCAGTTGTTGCGTTTATCAGTTCTGGTGGTATGCAAACTAAAGAAGGTGCCGCGGCATTATTCTCAATGTCAGTGGTTAATGACCGTATCACTCGTTTTATTCGTGATAATGATTTGCCGGTATTAATGTTTGGTTACGGAGATTGTACTGGTGGAGCACAAGCAAGTTTTGTAACTCACCCAATGGCACAAACTTATTACCTATCTGGTACTAATATGCCATTTGCTGGTCAAATGGTTGTTCCTGCTTACTTACCATCAACGTCTACGTTATCTAATTACTTGTCTCGCGTTCCTGGCGCAATGGATGGTTTAGTTATCAATCCATTCTCTGATGACTTAAATGATAAGTTACGTGATATTGACGAAAATATGCCAATGCCAGTTGTAACAGTTGAAGAAACTATTCAACGCGCTTTATCTGGTTTTGTACCTGTTTGTAATATTGATGATGAAAACTTCTCTCAGTCAGATCCTCGTGAATTAATGCACCCAGTTAAGAAAGTATTAATACATGCTCGTGGATGTACCGCTGTTAAATTGATTCGCATTGCACAAGAAAATGATATCAAAGTAGTATTAGTTGCTTCTGACCCTGATATGGCATCAGTACCTGCAGATATGTTAGGTGAAGGTGACAAATTAGTTTGTTTAGGTGGTAATACTTCTGATGAGAGTTACTTGAATGCTGGTTCTGTACTAAAAGTTGCAGAATATGAGCAAGTTGATGCTTTACATCCAGGTATTGGTTTCTTATCTGAAAGCCCGCACTTTGCTGATTTATGTATTAGCCATAATGTTAACTTTGTTGGTCCAAGTATGAACAGCATGTTAACTATGGGTAATAAATCAAATGCAATCAAAACAGCACAAGATAACGGTGTTCCAGTTGTTCCTGGTTCTCACGGTATTTTAAGTGGTGCAGAGCAAGCATTAGATATCGCGAATAGCATGGGATACCCCGTGTTACTAAAAGCTGTAAACGGTGGCGGTGGTAAAGGTATTTTAGTTATTGAAAAAGCTGAAGATATGTTTGCTGGATTCAACCAAGTATCAGCTGAAGCTCGTAGTGCATTTGGTAACGGCGATTTATACTTAGAAAAATACATTACTTCTTTACGTCATATCGAAGTGCAATTATTACGTGATAAATTTGGTAATACTAAAGTACTAGGTATTCGTGATTGTTCTGTACAGCGTAATAACCAAAAAGTAGTTGAAGAGTCGGAATCAACTATGTTGCCAGCTAAATTAGAGAAAGAGGCACTAAAACATACTGCTGCTTTAGCTAATGCTGTTGATTACATGGGGGCGGGTACGGTTGAATTTATTTATGACTTAGATGCAGATGATATCTACTTCATGGAAATGAATACACGTTTACAAGTTGAGCATCCTGTGACAGAAGCAACATCATGTATTGATATTGTGAAAGCACAATATGATATCGCATCTGGTGGTGATATTTCTGAATTGAAACCTCAGAAAAAAGGTTATGCAATTGAGGTGCGTGTAACAGCTGAAAAAGCTGGCTTAGATTCTGATGGCGTAATGCAGTTATTACCACATCCAGGTAAAGTTGTAGAGTGTATTATTCCTGAGCAAGAGGATGTTGAAGTGATGTCGATGATTGCAACGGGTAAAGAAGTTTCTCCATACTACGATAGCTTAGTCGCTCAGTTTATTTGTCATGGTAAAGATCGTAATGATACGGTTAAGAAATTACTTAAATTCTTAGATAACGTAAGTATTAAAGGGATCGCAACAAATATTCCTTTATTACAACGTATCTTAAAAGATGAAACATTCTTAAACGGTAAATATGATACAACTTACTTACCTAAGTTTATGGCACAACTTGACCAACAAGTGATGATTGATGAAATGGAAGCTTCCGCAACTTCTGGAATAGAAGGTGTTGCTGAATCAATTCAAGTTGATGGTAGTAATGAACTTAAAGTGATAGCGCAGAGTGCTGGTATTTTCTATCGAGCGTCTTCACCAGCTGAGCCTGATTTTGTATTAGAAGGTGACATTGTTAATGTTGAGCAAACATTAGGTTTGATGGAAGCAATGAAAATGTTCTCACCAATTACATTAGCAAGCTTTAATCGTAAAGATGCTGTGTTATATGATGCAAAAACTAAGTTCCGTATTGAACGTATTATTAATGCAAATGGTCAGCAAGTATCAAGTGGTGATTTACTTTATATCATCACTCCGCTATAAACTGCCTTGTGATAACAAAATAAGTTAAACATAACTTATCTATGTTAAAAAATAAAAATCCGATGTTTAATACACATCGGATTTTTTTATGTCTAAAGATATTAATTTAAGCAAGATGCTTTCATTTGATATGATGTAATCATTGGATTCATACTAATTTTTTTAACCAGCAAAATAGATCCGCTATTTATTGCGATTGTTATCATTACATAAGGATAATTATTAATGGATATTGCCTTAGTCTGCAATGAAAATATTCTCGCGCCTAAAGCAAAAAAGCTTCGAGAAAAGTGGGGGTTTTTAAGTCTTAAAAGTGATACTTTCCAGTTACGTTTATTACCAGAGTATTTAGCACTTGAACAGTTAGATGATAGTCAACAAGGATTCGTTTTTGTTGATTTTGCCTCAGGTGCAGTTGCCCATCGTAGAAAGTTTGGTGGTGGCAAAGGCCAGTCAATTGCTAAAGCCGTAGGATTAAAATCTGGTGTTAACTTGCATGTCATTGATGCAACAGCTGGACTTGGGCGTGATGCTTTTGTTCTTGCATCATTAGGTTGTAAAGTTGATATGGTTGAGCGTTCTCCAGTTGCTGCTGCATTGTTGGAAGATGGATTAGAGCGAGCTTACTTAGATGCTGAGATTGGAGAGTGGATGCAGCAACGTATGAGCTTAACACACGCAAGTGGTTATGATTATTTACAAAACCATGCCGCTGATATTGTTTATCTTGATCCTATGTTTCCACATAAGAAAAAATCTGCACTAGTAAAAAAAGAGATGCGTGTTTTTCAAGGTGTTGTTGGAGCTGATATCGATGCAGACGATTTATTGGATGTCGCATTAAAGGCTGCTAAATATAGAGTGGTTGTGAAACGCCCAGACTATGCTCCTTTTTTAAATGGCAAGAAACCATCAATGAGTATTAAAACAAAAAAAAACCGCTTTGATGTTTATGTTAAACTTGCCATTAACAATAAAATAAGTGATTAAAAACTTTTGTCATTTGTTACAGTCTTATTAATATTGCATAGATTTTTTACGCGTCTGTAAATTAAGAAGATTAAATTTATACTTAAATTTTTTAGCAGGATCAGGTATTCTGCTCACAAATTAACTTTTTAACATAGTGGATATATCGATGATTGTATTAGGACACCAAAACCCAGATTGTGATAGCTTATGTAGTGCTATCGGCCTTGCAAGCTTATTTAATAAAATGGGCAAATCAGCAACGCCTGCTTTACAAGGTGAACCAAATCCTGAAGCATTATTTTTATTAGAACAATCTGGTTTACCACAACCTGAAATCCGTACTGAAGTAGCGGGTGAAGAGATCTTTATTGTTGATTATTCTGATTGGGGCCAAGGTACGGCTGACATGAAGAAAGCAACAATATTAGGGATTGTTGATCATCACAAACTAGGTGATATTACAACTTCTACTCCTTTAGAGTGTTGGATTTGGCCTGTTGGTTGTAGTGCGACTATCGTTTACAACATGTACAAATTTAATAACCAAGTACCAGATGCACCTGTTGCAAAAATGATGATGGGTGCCATTATCTCTGATACGGTAAATTTCCAAGGCCCAACAACTACTGATATTGATATTGTTGCTGCAAAAGAGTTAGCTGCTATAGCTGGTGTTGATGATATACAAGCATTTGCTAAAGCACAGTTTGATGCAAAGTCAGATATTAAATTAGTTTCTGCATCTGAACTTGTTCTTCGTGACCAAAAAGTATTTGAAATGGCTGGCGAAAAACTAGCAATTGGTCAACTTGAATTAACATCATTAGAAACAGCATTCTCTAAAAAAGATGAAATGTTAGCTGAAATGGAAAAATTACAAGCAGCTGAAGATTACCATTCAACAATTGTTTTATTAACTGACATTAATAAACTAGACACAACTGCTTTGATCATTTCTAAAGATGCTGAAAAAGTAGCAAAATCATTAAACAGTACTGTGATTGATAATATGTTTGAGTTACCAGGTGTGGTAAGTCGTAAGAAACAAATTATCCCATTTTTACAAGCTGCATTTGAAGGTTAAATTTAACCGTTTGATGTTAAGTTATTCATTTTAACTTAAGCTTGTTATTGAAAAGGCGAGTCTCGTTATGAGTCTCGCCTTTTTTATTGGCGTAGTTTAAAGATTCAGGTATAACTTAGCTTTATCATTTTATTGTTCATTTTCTTTATTAATGGAGTCTCATGCATATTCATATATTAGGTATTTGCGGCACGTTCATGGGTGGTGTTGCTATTCTTGCTAAATCATTAGGTTATAAAGTCACAGGATCGGATGCAAACGTATATCCACCAATGAGTACCCAACTTGAAAAGCAGGGCATTGAATTGATACAAGGTTTTGAACCAAGCCAACTAGATAGCAAACCCGATTTAGTGGTGATTGGCAATGCCATGAGCCGTGGTAATCCATGTGTAGAAGCAGTTTTAGATAAACAGCTTCCTTATATCTCAGGTCCACAATGGTTATTAGAGCATATATTAAAAGATCGTTGGGTATTAGCTGTTGCAGGAACACATGGCAAAACATCGACTTCAAGTATGCTCGCTTGGATTTTAGAATATGCCAATATGAAGCCCGGTTTTTTAATTGGTGGTGTACCTGAGAATTTTGGTTTATCAGCTCGCCTAGGTGAAACACCTTTTTTTGTTATTGAAGCTGATGAATATGATAGTGCTTTTTTTGATAAACGTTCTAAATTTGTTCATTACCATCCGCGTACGTTAGTTTTAAATAACCTAGAATTTGACCATGCTGATATTTTTGATGACTTAAATGCCATTAAAAAACAATTTCATCATTTAATGCGAACGGTACCAAGTACCGGTCGTGTGTTTATTCCTAATAAAGATGAGGCATTAATGTCTGTAAAGCATATGGGATGTTGGAGTGAAGTTGAATATTTAGGTGAAAACTGGTCCGCTGAAAAAGTAAAAGAAGATGCCACATCTTTTATCATTAAACTTGATGAGAATAAACAAGGCCAAGTTAACTGGGACTTAATGGGCGACCATAATATTGATAATGCGTTAGCGGCAATTGCAGCAGCTCGACATGTAGGCGTTACGCCTGAAATATCGATAAATGCATTAGTTGAATTTAAAAGCATTAAACGACGTATGGAAGTGAAAGGTAAAATTAACAATATTACCGTTTATGATGATTTTGCTCATCACCCAACTGCAATTAAAACAACATTAGCAGGGTTACGGGCTAAAGTGGGGGCAGATAAGATTATTGCTGTACTAGAGCCTCGTTCAAATACAATGAAATTAGGTATTCATAAAGAAGCTCTAGTAAATTCGCTAGCTATTGCAGACAGTATTTATTGTTTTGAAGATGAAAATGCTCACTGGTCAATTAATGATTTATTTTCTGAACAAGGTGAAAGTGTCAACGTAGAAACTAATATTGACACATTAGTGCAGCGTATTGTGGATGAAGCAAAAGCGAGCGACCATATACTTATAATGAGTAATGGTGGTTTTGGTAATATTCATCAAAAGTTATTGGATAAGCTATAGGATGGTTATGTCGTATAATGAAACAGTTACATTAGGTGTTACTGGAGCTTCAGGAAGTGGCTACTTTTTACGTTTATTACAAACTATGGTGAATGCAAATGTAAAAGTTTATCTGATCCTTTCTGAAGCTGCCCAAATTGTGCTTAAAACAGAAGCTGATGAAAATTGGCCAACAGACATTGAATTGTTAAATGAATTTTTAGCACAGCGTTTTAATAGTAAAAAAGGACAGATCATCGCATTAGCATCAAAAGATTGGTTTTCACCTGTTGCATCTGGTTCATCTGCTCCGCATAAAATGGTTATTTGCCCATGTAGCTGTGGAACATTAGCTTCGATATCTCAAGGGTTATCAAATAATTTAATAGAAAGAGCTGTTGATGTTGTGTTTAAAGAAAGAGGGCAGTTAATTGTAATGCCAAGAGAAACTCCTTTATCTACGTTACATTTAAAGAATATGCTGACGTTATCTGAATTAGGGGCAACAGTGATGCCCTTGGCTCCTGGTTTTTATCATCAACCTAAGAGCATAGAAGAGTTACATGATTTTATGGTTGCGAGGGTAATGGATCATCTAAAGATCCAACATGGTGCTAGTAAAAGATGGTGTGAGTAAGTAATAAATCATTTAATACTCATAATCGATTGGATTTTAATCATAAATATAAACGTTTTAATAATATAGAAGTTAATTGTAATTAATCACAATAAAACACTTGCTAATGTGATCTCAATCCCTATAATACGCCGCACAGACAAGGACTGACGCGAAAGCTTCTGACTTGAACTGAGAGCAAAATAAGCGCATTAAGCTTCAAACTTCGGTTTGAAATAAACTTAAAATAAGACGTTGACATTGTTCGAAAGGCGCGTAATATACGCCGCCTAGCCGAAAGGCACGCTCTTTAACAATTTAATCAAACAATCTGTGTGAGCACTTATTGTTGATGTGATTTCAAAAAAATCAAAGTCCT
>NZ_SNUW01000020.1 GCF_004376845.1 Psychromonas algarum | reverse complement strand
TTAAAGAGCGTGCCTTTCGGCTAGGCGGCGTATATTACGCGCCTTTCGAACAATGTCAACGTTTTAATTTAACTTAATTTCGAAGCGAACCTCGAAGCGTTAATACGTTGTGAATCATTCTCAAACTTGCTGAGTAACTTGCGTTACCTGCCGTGTCTGTGGGGTCGCATTATAGGGATTGAGATCACATTGGCAAGCGTTAATTACTGTTTTTTGTGATTATTTATTTAAACGATTATTTAGCGAACAAGTTGCTTTATTTTCATACTAATTATGCCCTGTATTAATTATTTATAACGTTATAATAGAATTCGGATTTATAAATTTACTTGTTGCTATATATATAAAGGGATAAAAGTAGTGCTTAATATTGAAATACTAGTAGGTAGTACATTAGGAGGAACTGAATATGTAGCTGAAGCTACTCAACCTTTCTTAGAAGAAGCTGGTTTTACTTCTCAAGTGCATTTTATTCCAGATTTAAGTGCTATTGATACTAGCTCTAAAAATATCTGGTTAATTTGCTTAGCTACACATGGTGCTGGTGATTACCCAGATAACTTTAAATCGTTTGTGGACCACATTACACAAACATCAGAAGATTTATCTAACGTACGTTACGCTTTAATCGGTGTTGGTGACTCTAATTATGATACTTATTGTTTTGCTGCAAAACGTTTCGATGCTTTATTAAAAGAAAAAGGAGCAACTAGATTGAGAGAGATCTTTAATATAGACGTTGTTCAATTTCCTATTCCTGAAGTCTGTATTGCTGATTGGATCCCATTATTGATCAAAGATCTAAATTCTTTAGCTGATTAATACCTTAAGTTACCCACAAGTTTCTGTGCATAATTCATTTATAACTCTTGAATTACTTTTGCGTAATTACTTTATAAAAATGTGTATAAAAAGCGGTGTTGATAAGTCGCTTTTCTATACTCAGGTTGATCGCATTAAGATCCCTTATTATGCACACGATCGGATCTCTTTTAAGATCCTGATCTTTAATCGATTAAATGGCTTTTACACAGAAATTCAATTGCTTAATAAGTGTAGTAATAAAAGATCTTTAAAGATCTATATATAATACTAATATTATTGTTTTCTTTTAAAATGACCTTGTAGCTTCCCTTTATTTTTTAAAAGAGTAAAATCTAGCTTCAATTTTATACAGCAGTATTTGGAATATTATGATTTACCATGAACAATTTGACGTTATCGTTATTGGTGGAGGCCATGCAGGAACAGAAGCTGCAGCGGCACCTGCTCGAATGGGACTAAAAACTTTATTATTAACACACAATATTGAAACTTTAGGCCAAATGTCATGTAACCCAGCAATTGGTGGGATTGGTAAAGGGCATCTTGTAAAAGAAATCGATGCTTTAGGCGGATTAATGGGATCTGCTATCGATAAAGGTGGTATTCAATTTAGAACACTTAACTCAAGTAAGGGACCAGCTGTTCGTGCTACTCGTGCTCAAGCAGATCGTCTTTTGTATAAAGCTGCTATTCGTGAAAAATTAGAGAATCAAGAAAACTTAAAAATCTTTCAACAAGAAGTGGAAGATCTGATCATTGAAAATGATCGTGTAGTTGGCGTCGTTACTAAAATGGGAGTACGTTTTTCTGCTAAAACAGTTGTTTTAACGGTAGGTACTTTCTTAAATGGTTTGATTCATATTGGTTTAAAAAATTATAGTGGTGGTAGAGCAGGCGATCCTGCTTCGATTACTTTATCGGATCGATTAAAAGAAATGCCATTACGTATGGGACGTTTAAAAACAGGTACTCCAGCACGTATTGATGCCCGTAGTATAGATTTCTCTGCTTTAGAAGTTCAACACGGAGATAACCCTACACCTGTATTTTCATTTCTAGGCAGTAGATCTGAGCACCCTCGTCAAATTCCTTGTTATATAACGCATACGAATGAGAAAACTCACGATATTATTCGAGCAAATTTAGATAGAAGTCCTATGTATTCAGGTGTTATTGAAGGTGTTGGCCCTCGTTACTGCCCTTCTATCGAAGATAAAATAATGCGTTTTGCAGATAAAAATTCTCACCAGATATTTGTTGAGCCTGAAGGTTTAACTACGCATGAGGTTTATCCAAATGGTATATCAACAAGTTTACCTTTTGATGTTCAATTAGAATTTATTCAGTCGATGAAAGGATTTGAGAATGCTTTCGTTACTCGACCTGGTTATGCAATTGAATACGATTATTTTGATCCTCGCGATCTTAAAACAACTTTAGAAAGTAAATATATTAATGGTTTGTTTTTTGCGGGCCAAATTAATGGTACTACAGGTTATGAAGAAGCAGCTGCACAAGGTTTATTAGCAGGTTTGAATGCAGGCTTACAAGTGCAAGACAAAGAAGGTTGGGCTCCACGTCGAGATGAAGCTTATATCGGAGTATTGGTTGATGATTTATCAACATTAGGTACAAAAGAACCTTACCGTATGTTTACTAGCCGTGCTGAATATCGTTTATTATTACGTGAAGATAATGCTGACACGCGTTTAACAGAAAAAGGTCGTGAGCTTGGTTTAGTTGATGACGTTCGTTGGAAAGCGTTTAGTGAAAAACAAGAATCAGTAAAAACTGAATTGAAACGTTTGAAATCACAGTGGGTTAATCCAAATTCAATTAATGCAGATAAAATTAATGAATTATTAAAAAAACCTATGCAACGTGAAAGTACATTAGAGGCGATGATTCGTCGTCCTGAAGTGAGTTATGAAACATTGATGCAAGTCGATGGATTAGGCCCTGCGATTAGCGATCCTATTGCTGCAGAACAAGTTGAAATAAATATTAAATATCAAGGTTATATTGATCGTCAATTAGATGAAATTGAAAAACTAAAACGTCATGAAGATACTCTTTTACCAAATGATCTCGATTATTCAGAGATAAAAGGTCTCTCAAATGAAGTTACTGCTAAGTTAAACGATATTAAACCAGAAAGTATTGGTCAGGCGTCAAGAATATCAGGTATTACACCTGCTGCTATTTCTATATTATTAATACACTTAAAGAAAAGCGGCATTCGTCGTAAGGCTAGTTAATGAATTTACGAGCTCAGTTAGATACTCTTATCGCACAAACAGATTTAGATGTTAATGATCAACAAGCTTCACAATTAGTGGAACTTGTTGAGTTATTAGCGAAGTGGAATAAAGCTTATAATCTCACTTCTGTGCGTGAACCTTCACAAATGCTTGTCAAACATATTTTGGACAGTATAGTCGTATCTCCTTATTTACAGGGAGATAGTTTTATTGATGTTGGTACAGGTCCAGGTTTACCAGGTTTACCACTTGCAATCATGAACCCAGATAAACATTTTGTTTTGTTAGATAGTTTAGGTAAACGTTTACGTTTTATTCGTCAGGCTATTTTAAGCTTAGGGCTTAAAAATGTAGAAATAGTACAAAGTCGTGTTGAAGAGTATCAACCTGAAATGGGTTTTGATTGTGTATTAAGTAGGGCTTTTGCGTCATTAGAAGATATGCTTTCTTGGTGCCATCATTTACCAAATGAAAATGGTCACTTTCTAGCGCTTAAAGGTCAATATCCTGAATCTGAAGTAGTTAATTTAGATTCAAAATTTAAATTTATTGAGGCAGTTACATTACAAGTCCCACAATTAGATGGTGAACGCTGTTTAGTGAAAGTTAAGCGTGTATCGTAATCGTCTCTAGTACATATTAAGTAGGTTTTTGTGGGTAAAATAATAGCTATTGCTAATCAAAAAGGTGGTGTTGGAAAAACAACTACCTGCGTAAATTTGGCGGCTTCTATGGCTGCAACAAAACGCAAAGTCTTAATTATCGATCTCGATCCACAGGGCAATGCAACTATGGGGAGTGGCATTGATAAATATGAAGTTGCTCATACTGCTTATGATTTATTAATTGATGAATTGCCACTATCTCAAGTTGTTGAAACTGAAACTACAGGTGGTTTTGATTTAGTTGCCGCTAACAGTGATGTAACGGCAGCTGAAGTTAAGTTAATGACTCTTTTTGCTCGAGAAACGCGTCTACGAACTGCTATAGCAGGTGTTAAAGATAAATATGATTACATATTTATAGACTGCCCACCTTCTCTGAATATGTTAACTGTCAACGCAATGACAGCTGCTGATTCTGTGCTTGTACCAATGCAGTGTGAGTATTATGCATTAGAAGGGTTAACGGCATTAGTTGATACAATCAGTAAATTGGCTGCTGTTGTTAATGCTGATTTAAAGATCGAAGGTATTTTACGTACAATGTACGATCCTCGAAATCGATTATCTACAGACGTATCAGATCAACTTAAAAAACATTTTGGTGATAAAGTTTATCGTACTATTATTCCTCGTAATATCCGTTTAGCTGAAGCGCCTAGTTTCAGTAAACCAGTTATGTATTATGATAAAAATTCAACTGGTGCTAAGGCTTATTTGTCATTAGCAGGAGAGATTTTAAGGCGAGAAGAACAATCTATTAGCAGTGATCAGGAAGTTATTTAATATGCTAGGTAAAAAAAGAGGTTTAGGGAAAGGCTTAGATTCACTATTAAGTAGCAGCACCGTTACACGAAATAAACAAGTATCCCATGATCTTCATGCAGAGAAAACACAGCAACTTGTAGATAATGTACAAGGTGCATTACAAGATATAAACATTAATCAATTACAAGTTGGTAAATATCAACCTCGACGAGATATGTCTTCAGATGCTTTGCAAGAATTAGCTAATTCTATTCATGCTCAAGGTATCATTCAACCTATTGTAGTTCGTGATACCGGTCATCAAAAATATGAGATTATTGCTGGTGAACGTCGTTGGCGAGCTGCTAAAATAGTTGGCTTAGAGTTTATTCCCTGTTTGATTAAGAATGTTGAAGATGATGCGGCCATTGCAATTGCTCTTATTGAGAATATTCAGCGTGAAAACCTAAATGCAATGGAAGAAGCAATAGCCTTAAAACGTATTGTGGATGAATTTGAGCTTACTCATCAAGAAGTGGCTAAAGCTGTTGGAAAATCTCGTACAGCGGTGAGCAATTTATTACGTTTAAACAACTTAAATAATGATGTTCAAATATTATTAGAGCATGGCGATTTAGAAATGGGCCATGCTCGTGCATTATTAGTATGTGAAGGATCATTGCAATCAGATCTTGCTAAAACAGTGGTTAGTAAAGCATTAACAGTACGTGAAACAGAAAAATTAGTTAAAAAATCATTCGCTGCTAATGAGCCTGAGAAAGTCAAAAAAGTCGATCAAAACATACAGTTAATATCTGATAAATTATCTAATAAATTGGGAACATCTGTTGTTTTGTCTCAATCAAAAAATGGCAAAGGTAAGTTGGTTATTAATTTTGATCAAGCTGACAAATTAGCAGAAATATTAGCTTTATTAGATTAACGGTTTATTTAGAAAATAAACGTTTAAAACTAGCTAATCTTGATGGGTTATAAGCCCAATGTTGGTCAAAAACAGATAGTACTTCTTGGTTCCTATAATTAGATAAGCTTAAGGCATGAAAGCGATTATTATTCGCTTTCATTTTATTTAGTTTATTCATTGTTTTACTTGATATCGAAGGCACAATAAAATCAGATAATACAATCAAATCCGCATTCTTATATTTTTCACTATTCATCAAATTAAATGCATTGTTTAAAACAGATATTAAGTCAGTGCCACCATGAAAACTATAAGATAGAAAATTCAATATTTCAGATAATCCTTCATTTTCATGAGTTAATTCATAAGTTAATTGTTGAGCTGAAAATAAGATCACATAACACTCTCTATTTTCTGCTAGTGCTATTTGCATTAATCCGTAAGCAAATGCTTTTGCACATTGTTCTGCACTTCCCATCATCGAGCCCGATGCATCAATCGCGATAATAAAGGGGCCTTTATCCTCATCAGCTTTTTTAGATTGCTGCTCGTAATGCGTTACTTTTTGTTTTATTTTTTGTTTGTTTTGTTGCTGGTAAGTAGATAAACGTTTTTCTATTAGGTTTTTATAAAACAATACATCTAGATCTGGAGAAGATAAAAACATTAACTCTAATGGTAACAATCGTTCTAATTCGTCGCTTTGTTTTATACCAACAATATTACCAGCGCTATTAGATTTACTCTCTTTTTTACTATTTTCTTGAATTTTAACTCTGTTTAAATCTTGATCATTATTTTTGTTTGCCATGCGCCCTAGCTGTACAGCTATTTTTTGTAACTCATTATGTTTTACAAGATGTTGGGTTATTTTCTTTAAGGTATTTACGTCCCCTTTTGTTAGCTTGGCTTTGGCCATATCCCATAAACGCATGGTTTGTTGGTTATTAATATTTTCATCTATTTCAGTTAGCTTTGAAATAGTATCTTGACGTTGGTATAAGTCCTGTAATAATTTTTCTCTGTCTTTTTCTAATGACTCTAATTGCACTTCTTGCAAATTATCAAATAAACTTTGGTACCATTGTTGAAAGAAGTAATCTCTAAATAAAGGGCTTTTTTCCTTTTCATTCAGCAGTTCAATTGCTTGTTGTTTAAAAGGTGAATTGATATCTAGTTTATCGATTATCTCTTGTGCTTTTTCTAAGAACTCTTCATCAGAATAAAGCTGGGCTTGATTATAGTATTCAATTTCATCGTTTAATTCTTGTTGAACAGGTTGTGATAACAACTTGCTTTTAGCTTTATTTTTCCATGAATTTAAGTGGCAGTTAAGTGAGCTTTTAATACCTTCACTTGAATCTGCTGCTGCAAATACCTCGGGTATGGCCATTACATCAGCTACAGCATCTTCGATAATGCCTGATTCAAGTACAGCAACAATTAATTCAAAGCCTTCCATCTATTTACCTATCATTGAAAATAGTTATTCATATTTAACACTCGATTAATATTACTACTGACTTCTGCTTCGAGCTCTTCCACATTTTTAGATAATGCAGTGAAACTTGAGTTGGTATGTAATATCAGAGGTTTATCTATAAAATTATGAGGTAAATTGTTATGGAATTGCGCAACGGCAATGTTGATTGTTTTTTGTATCTTTTGTAGTTCCTGTTGAATTAACTGAGCTGATTTTTGCCATTCATCTAATGGTAATAACTGCTTATTGTCTTTTTTTACTAAACAAACGTATAAACTTCTATTACTAAGGTCTTTAATTATTAGGTTATTTTTAGAGTCTATTTCAAATTGTAATGGTGTCATTTTTGGTTTTCTGTTGATATAGCCATAAATTTCACCTTTTCCATTACGAATTGCTTTATTTAACTCATCTGCATTTACGTATACCCATTCACTGTCACCAGTATGTAGCTCTGAAACTGATTGGTTTTCATCAAGCAATACAAATCTAATCATTGATTTATTATTAATTGAATAGGTTTTGCTCTCTTGCGTATTCAATACATACCGTTCTTTCAAACGCCCTGAGTTTAAGGTTACTTTCTCTGATAAATGGGAAAGCATTTCTTGTTTAATGGTTTGTGATTTTACTAAAATATCATCAATATTTTTTTGGATCACTTGTTGTCCATAAGTATGTTTTGTTGCAAATTCTTCGATGATATTGAGGATAGTTGAACGAGATTCAGGCGTGTGCCATAGACAATCCTTTAAAATTAAAAGATCTAATGAACTTATTTCATCTCGACCATTAAAATATGCGCAGGCTTTAAGTAAACGGATGGATTTTTTCCAACGACGATCTGATACATAAAGATCATTTTTAATGAAGCTATCTTCTTGAGTTTCGTTGATCTGTTCTAATTGCTGTTTTAATAAATAGATCTTGTCAAAAACTTCCTGGTTTAATACTACGCTGCCTATTTCTTCTTGCCACTGACTAAATTCATCAAAAGTAATTTTTAAAGGGGCTGGAATGGTGGATAGTGAACCCTCTCCCATGATCATGGCTTGAAAGTTTTTCTTTTCTTGAATTCTATTAATATAAATTCTGACTAACATCCGGTCATATAAAGCTTCTAAACCACTATCTTCTTCTGGAAGTTCGTTGGATGCAGTAATAAGTAAACGCATTGGTATAGGTAATACATGCTGGCCATTTTTAAATGTTTTCTCATTTATTACGGTCAATAAGGTATTTAAAATGGCTGGGCCTGCTTTCCATATTTCATCTAAAAAAACAATATCGGCAGAAGGTAAATAACCGTCAGTTAAACGAACATAATTTCCATTGTCTTTTAATTCCTTTATAGATAAAGGGCCAAAAACTTCTTCTGGTGTTGAAAAGCTAGTCATTAGGTAATCAAAAAAAGAGGCTTTATCAAAAGCTTGTATTAAACGTTTTGCAATTAAACTTTTTGCTATTCCCGGAGGGCCTAATAAAAAGACACTTTCACCAGCTAAAGCAGCTAATAAACATAATCGAATAGTAGACTCTCTTTCGTATATACCGTCTGATAATGCTTTTATTAACTTATTAATGCGATCTTTTGTTAGTTCTTTATTTGTATTTATTGTTTTCACAGAATATCCATTTGTTATTAACGTTATCCATTTTCATTATTGGGTTTTTTATGATTATTTTTAACCAACAATAATGACTTTTTATACTTTAACAAAAGTAATTATCAGTAATGATATAAGGAGTTAAATACTAATATTACATAGGTTATTTTATTATTATTTAAAAAAGTAAAAATATTTGTTCTATTTAAGCAGATTTTAACGTTAATTTTATTGATGAGCACTGCATAAATGTTGCATAAATGTTGCAGATGGAAATTAGTAATATATATTCATGCAAGTGTTTTTGATATGAATTAAGTTAATTAAAGCTAATTTAATCTATTTTAAGCTATTAAAAGTTAATTCTAGATAATTTAGTTATAAGAGAGACTTAGCCCAAAGATAAGGGCTAGGAATCTCAAAATTTATGTATTTAATTAATTTATTGGAATATAATAAACGCATCTTTTTTAAGTAAAAAAAGGAACTAACGTGTCAGATGATAATAAATATGATTATAAAAATTTATTCATAATTTTTATTGTTCAATCAATATTTGTTGGGATCTTTGCGTTATTTTTTTACCTAACAAAAGGCGAGACTGCTGGAATGTCAGCTGTTTTAGGGGGGCTGGTATATTGTGTACCTGCATTATTTGCGAGCTTATTTATGAGCCGCGCGAGTAATGCATCTGCGACATTAATACTTGCAAAAGCATATTTAGGTACGTTTTATAAAATAATTATATCAATTGCTTTATTTATCTACGTTTTTAAAAATATCCCAATCACGATCGGTGTGTTTTTAACTGCTTATGCAATCGCGTTTATCACACAATATGTTATGTCATATGTTTTACATAAGCGTAACTAGACAGGATTTCTATGACTGGTTCAGATGAAGTTTTAACTTCCCAAGGATACATCTCTCATCACCTTACTTTTTTAACTACTGGCGAAGGTTTTTGGTCTATCAATATAGATTCAATGGCTGTTTCAGTATTTTTAGGTGTTGTGATGCTTTTTTTACTGCGTATGGCTGTAAGAAAAACATCGACGGGTGTACCAGGTAAGTTTTTATGCTTTGTTGAAATGATAGTAGAATTTGTCGATGGCACGATAAAAGATATTTTCCATGGAAAAAATACATTAATAGCACCATTAGCTTTAACTATCTTCGGATGGGTATTTCTAATGAATTTAATGGATTTGATTCCGGTTGATTTTTTACCGGAAACAGCTATGGCTTTAGGAGTACCTTACTTTAGGGTTGTACCTTCTGCTGACGTTAATATAACAATGTCAATGGCACTAGGTGTATTTATGTTAATTCTATATTATAGCATTAAGATAAAAGGTGTTTCAGGGTTTGTTAAAGAGTTAACAATGCAACCATTTAATCATTGGGCGTTTATCCCTCTGAATCTTATTTTGGAAGGCGTTACTCTTGTTGCAAAACCAGTATCTTTAGGTCTTCGATTATTCGGAAACATGTACGCAGGTGAGTTAATATTCATATTGATTGCTGGGTTATTACCTTGGTGGTCACAGTGGGTGTTATCTGTTCCTTGGGCAATTTTCCACATATTAATCATTACATTACAAGCATTTATTTTCATGGTGTTGACAATCGTTTACTTGTCACAAGCATCTGAAAAACATTAGTTTTTATTTTATTTTTATTAAACTGTTTTATTGTTAATTATTAACAATAATTGTTATTACTTTTGGAGTATTTATGGAAAACGTAGGAATTGATTTATTATACATTGCAGCAGCAGTTATGATGGGCTTAGCGGCAGTAGGCGCGGCAATTGGTATCGGCATGCTAGGTGGTAAATTTTTAGAAGGTGCGGCTCGCCAACCTGAACTAATCCCTCTACTTCGTACACAATTCTTTATCGTAATGGGTCTAGTTGATGCGATTCCAATGATTGCTGTTGGTCTAGGTCTTTACCTTATGTTTGCCGTTGCCGGATAAATAATTACTTCTGGTATTTTTTTAACTTGCAAACACGGGAGATAATGCGGTGAATATAAACGCAACCCTAATTGGCCAGGCTATCGCATTTGCGATATTTGTTTGGTTCTGCATGAAGTATGTGTGGCCACCTCTTTTAGATGCAATCGAAGCGCGTCAAAAGTTAATTGCAGATGGTTTAACACAAGCTGATCGTGCAGGAAAAGATCTTGAGTTAGCACAAGCTAAAGCAGCTGAAAAGTTGAAAGAAGCTAAAGCACAAGCTGCAGAGATTATTGATCAAGCTAATAAGCGTCGTACACAAATTGTTGAAGAAGCTAAAATCGAAGGTGAAACCGAGCGTAATAAAGTTATTGCACAAGGTGAAGCAGAAGTTGAAGCAGAACGTAACCGTGCTCGTGAAGAGTTACGTCAACAAGTTGCTACATTAGCTATCGCAGGTGCTGAGAAAATCATCAAGCGTTCTATTGATAAAGAAGCGAATAGCGACATTATTGATAAATTAGTTGCTGAATTATAAGGAGCGAAGTTATGTCTGAATTGACTACTGTAGCTCGTCCTTATGCAAGAGCCGCTTTTGAATTTTCAGTTAGTAATAACAATATCGATGCTTGGTCTTCGATGCTGTTTTTTGCCTCAGAGGTTGCTCAAGATGCAACGATGGCAAAAATACTAACACGCGATAAAGCACCAAAAGAGTTGGCTGATTTATTTATTAGTATTTGTGGCGATCAACTCGATGAGAGCGGTCAAAACTTTATTAAAATATTAGCTGAGAATGGACGTTTGAGCGTATTGCCTCGCGTTACACAACTTTTTGCTGAATTAGAAACTGAGTATAAAAAAGAGATCGATGTTGATGTCGTATCTGCTTATGCCCTATCTAAAGCACAGCAAGGTAAGTTGAGTACATCGTTAGAGCAACGCCTCGCACGAAAAGTAAACCTAAATTGTAGTATTGATAAATCGCTAATTACTGGGATGGTAATTACTGCGGGAGATTTAGTGATTGATAGCACAGCTAGCGGTCAATTATCTCGTTTATCTAATACTTTACACTCTTAATGGGAAGTTAGCATGCAACTGAATTCCACTGAAATTAGCGACCTTATCAAGCAACGAATTGGAAAATTCGAAGCAGTAAGTGAAGCGCGAAATGAAGGTACAATCGTTTCTGTAAGCGATGGTATTATTCGCATCAACGGCCTTGCTGAATGTATGCAAGGTGAGATGATCGAACTACCAAATGGTAGCTTTGCTATGGCACTAAACCTTGAGCGTGACTCGGTAGGTGCTGTTGTAATGGGACCTTACCGTGATCTTAAAGAAGGTCAAAAGGTTAAATCAACTGGTCGTATTCTTGAAGTTCCAGTAGGTAAAGGTCTTCTTGGTCGTGTTGTAAACACACTAGGTGAACCGATTGATGGTAAAGGACCTATCGATAACGATGGTTTCTCTCCAATCGAAGTAATTGCACCAGGTGTAATCGATCGTAAATCTGTTGATCAACCAGTACAAACTGGTTGGAAATCAATCGATTCAATGATTCCAATTGGTCGTGGTCAACGTGAACTTATCATCGGTGACCGTCAAGTGGGTAAAACTGCTATCGCGATTGATGCAATCATTAACCAAAAAAGTACAGGTTTATTCTCAATCTACGTAGCGATTGGCCAAAAAGCGTCAACTATTGCTAACGTAGTACGTAAACTTGAAGAACATGGCGCACTAGAAAATACAATCGTTGTTGTTGCATCTGCTTCTGAAGCTGCTGCACTACAATACCTAGCACCATATGCTGGTTGTTCAATGGGTGAATACTTCCGTGACCGCGGTGAAGATGCACTGATTGTATATGATGATCTTTCTAAGCAAGCTGTTGCTTACCGTCAAATTTCACTATTGCTTAAACGTCCACCTGGCCGTGAAGCATACCCTGGTGACGTTTTCTATCTTCACTCACGTCTTCTAGAACGTGCTTCTCGTGTAAGCGAACATTACGTTGAGACATTCACTAAAGGTGAAGTGAAAGGTAAAACTGGTTCATTAACAGCATTACCAATCATTGAAACACAAGCGGGCGATGTATCTGCATTCGTACCAACTAACGTAATCTCTATTACAGATGGTCAGATTTTCTTAACAACTGAACTATTTAATAGTGGTGTACGTCCAGCTGTTGATCCAGGTATTTCTGTATCACGTGTTGGTGGTTCTGCTCAGTGTAAAGTGATTAAAAAGCTTTCTGGTGGTATCCGTACTGCTTTAGCGCAATACCGTGAATTAGCAGCGTTTGCTCAGTTCGCATCTGACTTAGATGATGCAACACGTAAACAACTTGACCATGGTAAAAAAGTAACTGAATTAATGAAGCAAAAACAATATGCTCCAATGTCAGTTGTTGAACAAGCGTTATCACTATTTGCTGCAGAGAAAGGCTTCTTAAACGATGTCGATGTTGAAAAAGTATTAGACTTTGAAGCATCATTAATCTCTTACGCTAAAACTGAGCATGCTGAGTTCTATGCTCAAATTAATGAAACTGGTGATTACAGCAAAGAAATCGAAGGACAATTCAAGGCTATCTTGGAATCTTTCGTTGCGACGCAAACCTGGTAATTAATTAGCGATGAAAATCGTTAATTAAGCATTAATTAGGAGTTAGAAATGGCCGGCGATAAAGAAATTAGAAATAAGATCGCGAGTGTAAAAAACACTCAAAAGATCACTGGTGCTATGGAAATGGTAGCAGCATCGAAAATGCGACGTGCGCAGCAGCGCATGGAAAGCAGTCTTTCGTATGCTAGCACTATGCGCAAAGTGATCGGTCATATCGCATTAGGTAACTTGGAATACCACCACCCTTATCTTGAAGAAAGAGAAGTTAAACGTGTTGGTTATATTGTCATTTCAAGTGATCGAGGTTTATGTGGAGGTTTAAACATTAACTTGTTTAAACCTGTTATCAAAGAAATGAAAGCACACAGCGAAGCTGGTGTTGCAGTTGATTTAGCCGCTATCGGTTCTAAAGCAACAAGTTTCTTTGGTGGTTTAGGTGCTAACATTGTTGCTCAAGCGACAGCTTTGGGTGACTCTCCAGCGATTGATGATTTAATCGGTTCGGTGAAGATAATGTTAGATGCTTACGATGCAGGTGAACTTGATCGCTTATATTTAGTGAACAATAAATTCGTTAGTACCATGGTACAAGATCCAACAATTAGTCAGTTATTACCTCTTCCAAAATCAGAAGGTGATGATGCAGTTTCTACCAATCATTGGGATTATATTTACGAAGGTGATGCTAAAGCCATTTTAGATTCATTATTAGTTCGTTATGTTGAATCTCAAGTGTATCAAGCGGTAGTTGAAAACTTAGCGTGTGAACAAGTTTCACGTATGGTTGCAATGAAATCTGCAACTGATAACGCAAGTGACTTGATTGATGATTTACAACTTGTTGCCAATAAAGCACGTCAAGCTGCAATTACTCAGGAACTTTCTGAGATTTGTGGTGGTGCGGCTGCGGTATAATTTTAAATAAAGATTTTAGAGGATCAGAAATGAGTTCAGGTAAAATCGTACAGATTATCGGTGCTGTTGTGGATGTTGAATTTCCACAAGAAAGTGTTCCGAATATATACAGTGCACTGATCGTGACTGAAAAGAACCTAACAATGGAAGTACAGCAACAAATTGGTGGCGGCGTTGTTCGTTGTATCGCCATGGGTGCTTCTGAAGGTTTAAGTCGTGGTTTAGAAGTTACTGATACTAAAAATGCAATCACAGTACCGGTTGGTATGGCTACATTAGGCCGTATCATGAATGTATTGGGTGAGCCTATCGATGAATGTGGTCCAGTTGATGCAACTGAACATTACGAGATTCACCGTGCAGCACCTTCTTACGAAGAGCAGTCGGCATCTACGGAAACACTTGAAGTTGGTATCAAAGTTATCGACCTAATCTGCCCATTCGCAAAAGGTGGTAAAATCGGCCTATTCGGTGGTGCTGGTGTTGGTAAAACAGTAAACATGATGGAACTTATCAATAACATCGCACTTAAACATTCAGGTTTGTCTGTTTTTGCTGGTGTTGGTGAGCGTACTCGTGAAGGTAATGATTTCTACTTTGAGATGCAGGAAGCGGGTGTTGTAAACATCGAAAAACCTGAATTATCAAAAGTAGCGATGGTTTACGGTCAAATGAATGAGCCACCAGGAAACCGTTTACGTGTTGCCCTGACTGGTCTTACAATGGCTGAGCGATTCCGTGATGAAGGTAAAGACGTACTTCTATTTGTTGATAACATCTACCGTTATACTCTAGCGGGAACAGAAGTATCAGCACTATTAGGTCGTATGCCATCAGCCGTTGGTTACCAACCGACTCTAGCTGAAGAGATGGGTGTTTTACAAGAGCGTATTACCTCAACTAAAACAGGTTCGATTACATCAATCCAAGCGGTATACGTACCAGCCGATGATATTACCGATCCATCACCTGCAACAACCTTTGCTCACTTAGACGCAACAGTTGTATTATCTCGTGATATCGCATCGCTAGGTCTTTACCCAGCAATCGATCCACTTGATTCATCATCTCGTCAACTTGATCCATTAGTTGTTGGCCAAGAACATTATGATGTAGCACGTGGCGTACAAGGTATTTTACAACGTTACAAAGAGCTTAAAGACATCATTGCTATCCTAGGTATGGATGAGCTTTCTGAAGAAGATAAGCTAATCGTAGCGCGTGCACGTAAAGTTGAGAAATTCTTAACTCAGCCTTACCACGTAGCAGAAGTATTTACTGGTTCACCTGGTATTTATGTACCACTTAAAGACACATTAGCTGGCTTTAAAGGTCTAATTGCTGGTGATTACGATGATATACCTGAGCAAGCGTTCCTATACGTAGGTGCAATTGAAGAAGCTGTTGAAAAAGCGAAAAGCTTATAATAGCTGGAGGTTACTATGGCTAAAACAATGACCACACATTTAGATGTTGTAAGTGCGGAAACATCCCTATTTTCGGGTGATGTTTTACACTTAACAGTATCTGGTCAAGAAGGTGATTTAGGTATTATGCCTGGTCACACTCCATTGCTGACGCCAATTAAACCAGGAATGGTTCAATTGCTGAATGCAAATGGTGGCGAAGAAGTCATTTATATCTCAGGTGGTTTTCTTGAAGTACAGCCTGGTGGCGTTACAGTGTTAGCAGATACTGCAATTCGTGGTCAAGATCTTGACCAAGCGAAAGCAGAAGAAGCAAAACGCGCTGCTGAAGAGCAAATGTCAAATCCTGCTAAGGATATTGATTTTGCACTTGTTACTGCACAACTTGCGCAAGCTGTTGCACAGTTACGCGCTATTAAGTTGACTCGTAAGTAGATA
The DNA here is from genome assembly GCF_004376845.1 of Psychromonas algarum. GTDB lineage: Bacteria > Pseudomonadota > Gammaproteobacteria > Enterobacterales > Psychromonadaceae > Psychromonas. The sequence continues at coordinate 9,824 of NZ_SNUW01000020.1, read as the reverse complement.
TTTAACATTAGTAAAAAAGGCGACCTTAGGGTCGCCTTTTTTTTCTATTTTTTCCGAAATGTATTTATATACTTAAAACTTGTAAGACACCCCTGCATATAAGCTACTAAGTGAGAATACGCCTAAATCATCGTTTTTATCTAGCCCATCATGAGCTTCTGCAATATAAGTGTCTGACTCTAGTGCGACACGTATCTGTACGCCATTTAATTGTGCAGGAGAATATTCGAGACCAATACCTGATTTAATTGCTATCGGATTATTAGTATCTAAAAAATCATAGTTTGAATTCAGATCCATGTAAGATAAACCTAATAAAGCAAAAGGGCGAAGGCCATTATTAAAGCTATAACCTGCATTTGCTGCGACAGAAAAAGATTTTGGTGATTGATCTACTGCATGTTTTACATTTGCTTTGTCATAAACATACCCACTTGCATCCCCATAATCGGTGTAGGCCATTTCGATAGCGATAACTCTATTGAATTGATAACCACCATAAATTTTAAAAGTATCTCCGTCAGTATCTTCTACTAATTCACCATTTTTTTTGGAGTCATCCCAATTTTCATCCGCATTATAAATAAATAAACCATAGCCTGTACCCACATAGATACCGCTGGTTTTAACCTGATTTTCTGCGAATACAGAGGTGGATGCAGCAAGTAACAATGAAGGTAAAATAATTTTTTTCATATTCATATGGTCATATCTCCAAATAATTGATGTGCTTGAATTAATGAGTGTAGTTTATTTTTTCATATACTAACCTACAGATAATGTTTTTAATAAATACTCATCTTATATCCAATGATTAGTCATCTTTTTATTTTATTCTTTTGGCTTTATCAACGTTTTCTTGGTCATAGAAACTAAATTTTTTATATTTGTCATTATTTTCTATCAGGGAAGGTAGGTTTTTCATTGTTATTGTCAATTTTTTGTAACGAATCAGTTTAAGTGAAGAAATATTAAAAATGTTTTGGTATTCTAATGAAGAAATCAGCTCGATTTTTTGCCATTTTTTTTGGTGGTGAATAAGTTGTATAGTTACTTGAATGCTATACCTCTTGTTTGAAGTGACGGATTACTTTTAAATTAACGCAGTGTGCTATTCTTGGCTTAGTTTTTGATTTTATTAAAGTGAAGTATGAGTATATATTTTAAGTTAACTATTGCTTATGTTAGTAGTTCTGAATAAGGTTTATCACTATTTTGCAAATCAATAAATCGTTTATAAAAGTTCCTCATTTTTTTGACCTCATTTTGAGTTCAACTTTTATTAATTTGTTATCGCTTGCTTTACCTTTTGCGCTATTACAAATTTATGATCGAATATTACCCAATCAAAGTTATGGTACAGCTGTTGTACTCGCTATTGGTGTAGCTATTGCGATTATCCTTGAAGCAGTATTACGTTATTTACGCAGTTGGGTACTCGCCTCTTCTGCTGCAAACTTTGAACAATCTTCTGTTGAACATACTGTTAACTCTTTATTTAAAGCTGATTATAAACATATTGCTCAGATGGGCATTGGGCGAATTTATAATGGTTTTACAGCCATTAGTCATATGCGAGATGCCTATTCAGGTCAGTTAATGATTGCTTTAGTAGACTTTCCTTTTGCTATTATATTTCTTAGTCTAATTGCTTATATTGGTGGAGGACTAGTTTTCATTCCTATTGTTGTTTGGATTGTTGTTGGTCTTATTGTTTTTTATATTGGCCGTCAGTTGAAAGTTGTAACCTATGGATTATCTCTTACTGAAAGTCAGCGCTCACGTGTTTATATTAAGGTATTTTCGGGCTTAACAACGGAGAAAGCATTAGCACAAGAATCAGAGATATCACTCTCTTACCGTAAATCAAATTACCAATATGCAAAAACACAACAACGTGCTGACTGGTTAGCTGCAAAATTACAACTATTCATTGGTCTTGCTTCGCAAGGTACAACATTAACATTAATTATGGTGGGTAGTTTTGCTGTACTTGCTGGTGATTTAACAACGGGTGGATTAACTGCTTGTTCTATTTTAGCGGGACGTGCAGTTGCACCATTAAGTTCTTTAATTGGTTTATATAACCGTTTGGCTATTACAGATGTTGCAAGAAATGAAGTTAAAGAGTTATTAGAATTACCGGAAGTTCCTTTTAAAGGAAATGTAGTTATACCTGAAGGAGAACGTTTTCCTTGTGGTCCTATTCGCTTTAATCATTTTATGTGTCAAGAAATGGGTGCGAAACTTAATATTGAGTCTTTAGAAATTAAAGCAAATGAGCTTGTTTCGTTACATTCCGATCCACTTTCTTTTTCTAGCTTATTTATTGCTTCAGTCGCTGGGTTAAAACAAAAAGAACAAGGTGAGTTAATTATTGGTGATCATGAACTTTATGAATATCACTATGAAGATTATCGCGAAGCCGTTATTTTTGTCCCTTCTTGGCCAACTCTATTTGCTGGAACTATTTTAGATAATTTAACTATGTTTCAGCCAGAATTAGAGCATGAAGCAGTAGTGCTTGCTGAACAATTAGGTTTATCTGCAACAATTGGGGATTTAATTGCAGGATATCAAACAGAAATTTCAGAAAGTGGTATTGAAACCTTTAATAAAGGAGCGATTAGATTAATTGCAATGGTACGAGCTTTAGTACAAAAACCATCTATATTACTTTTAGATCAACCGCAGCTGTCATTAGATTTAGACTGCCAACAGCGTATGATCAATGTACTTAGCGAACAACGCCAGCATATGACCATTATCGTTAACTCTTATTTCCAAAATCTTGTGGATGCATGTGATTGTCATATCTCTATCGATTGGGATGGTCATTGCATAGTAGAACGCGGAGAGGAATTTATAGATGTTGTCTAAACCTGAAAATAAAAAACTAAAGACAGATAACGCAACGACCTCTACAGAAACCCTGAACGAGGCGAGTCCACTTGCAGTCAGTCCTAAGCGAGTATTACGCTCTTGGTTAAAAGAGCTAGGTTTAAATGCTCAAGAAAAAAATATTGAAACAAATCCTGAATTAGAGATATTTGATGCAATTGCCTTAGTTGAACAGTTAAAAAAATATGATATTGGTTACACCACTGACAAAGTGACCAGTCAAAATGTTCAAGATACACCTTATCCATTTATATTAATTTTAAGCACTGGAGAATCTGAATTATATCGTCGTCGTAACAATGATTTACAGCAGTTTGATTTTTCAGATAATAAATGGGTAAAGCGTGAATTATCACAATTAGATACAACGGCAATTGTTGTCTTTATTGAACGCCTTCCTTCTAAACAATTAAATGTAAGAGCATTTGCTAAAGAAGTCAGTAAACGTTCTAAATGGTACCGACCTGTTTTTTTCCTTAGCCTACTTATTTCAATCACAGGTTTAAGTATTCCTCTATTTACTATGGCGGTATACGATAGAGTTATTGGAGCTCAAAATTCAGAAGCACTTTTCCCTATTGCTATTGGCGCTGCATTAGCTGTTTTTATCTATTTAATTTGTCAGTTATATCGTTCGTACATTTTAACTTCAGTGGGTAACCGTTTTGCTCGTGATTTAACGAATTTAACTTTCCATCGTTTGATGTCAATGCCGTTAATGTTACTACATCGTGTTGGTATGGTTAACCATATGAACCGTATGAAAAACGCAGAGAAAATCCGTTCAATTTTAATTGGTCCAACCGGGACTGGACTTATTGATCTGCCATTTACTTTAGTGGTGTTATTAGTTATCGCTCTATTGAGTGGTTGGTTAGTAATGGTGCCGATATGTATGTTGGTGCTTAATTATTTAGTTATGAAATTAATTACTAAATACACCAATAATGCTTTACCTATGATTGCTAATGATTATCAAGATACCATGATTGAATTGGCTAAAAATGTACTGTTATTAAAATCTGGTGGCCGAGTTTATGGCTGGGTAAAAGGTTTACAGCGCATGAACCAAGAAAATAGTCGTCAAAACTTCTTGTTTGCTAAGCGTAATGGATTAACTGCGGCAGTTGGACAAGCGCTAAGTATGCTAACAGCGCTAACAACCATTTTTGTTGGTATATTTTTAGTCTTAAATCAGTCTATTTCTCCAGGTGCATTAATTGCCTGTGTGATGTTGATTTGGCGTATTACAGGCCCAGCTCAGATGGTGTTTTCTTCATCATTAAAATTTACCATGATGGGCAGCGCGATGCGTCAGTTTGATAGTTTTATGATGGTTAATACTGAAAATAATGAATTACGTTTAGATATCCCTAATGTGAATGAACTACCTTCTATTAGTGTTAAGCAATTAACATTACGTTATAACGCAGAAGCTCAACCTGCTCTATCAGGTATTAGTTTTGATATTGAACCAGGTGAAGTTGTTGCTGTTATTGGTCCCAATGGTTGCGGTAAAAGTAGCATGTTGTTATCTCTGCTTGGTGTTTTAGAACCTCAAGGTGGGTACATTACCGTGAATGGCAAAAACCTCCGTCAATATGATCCACAAGTATTCCGTCACTGGGTTTCATACTCGCCAGCAGAAACAAATTTAGTGGCTGGTAGCTTGGCAGACAATGTTCGTCGTGCTAAACCAGAAGCGACAGATGAAGAAATATTAAATGCGCTTTTAAAAGCAGGTGGTCAGGCATTACTTCATAGTATTGATAACGATATTAACGCACCTTTTTTCAGTGAATATAATATTTTAATGCACTCGATAGATTCTAGTGTGATTAGTTTAGCTAGAGTCATTTTGAAAGATGCAAGTTATTGGTTAATGGATGAACCTTTATCAAGTTGCCCCGCTGTTACTAAAAATAATTTTGAGCAACTCATTCAAAATATGAAAGGTAATAAGACCATCGTATTCACAACACATGATCCTTATTTAATCGCGATGGCAGACAAAGTGGTTGTATTGGATAAAGGTAACTTAGTGTATGCAGGACCAGTGATTAAACCTGAAGCAGCACCGGAAATGGAGATAATTAATGGACCAGCATGAAAATAAAAACTCAAAAATGTGGCCTGAATTTGAGTTCTCAAGTGCAGTCGAGGCGCCAACAGAACGAAAAATAATTAGAGCAACAATGTTTATCATTTGTGCAGCTGTTTTTATTATGCTGATTTGGTCAATGTTTACTAACGTTAATGAAATTGCAAAAACACATGGTCAAGTTGTACCACTAGGGCATAAACAAGTTATTCAAAATAAACGTGGTGGAACAATACAATCTGTTTTGGTTGCTGAAGGTGACATGGTTACTAAAGGACAACCATTAGTACGATTTATTTCTGTTGATAGTCAATCTCAAAAGGATGAGTTAGAAGCTAAACGAGCGAACTTTATCTTAAAAATGGAACGCTATAATGCATTTTTAATGAAAAGAAAACCTGATTTTTCTGCCTTTACTGAAGACTTTCCTGATCTTGTTAAAACGCATCAACAAGCGTATCAAGACATGCTAGAAAAACTACAAACATTAATTTCAGTTTCAAAAACTGAAATAACTCAAACGAAAGAAGAGATCCACAGTATTAATAATGAATTACCTGCTTTGCGCTCTCAACTTGCGTTAGCGAATCACATGCTAAATTTAATGAAGTCAGGCACCGCATCAAAAGTTATCTCAGAATTAGAGTGGAATAATCAGAAACAAAAACGCGAATCTTATGCTCGAGAGCTAAGTTCATTAACAGGTAAAAAAGCAGTATTAGAAAAATCATTATTGCATCTTGATGAAGAGTTAAAAGAGAAAAAAGCTGATTATGAATCAGAAGTCAGTGAACTTAGAACAGAAGCTCAAACAGAACTGATCACAACAGAAGCACGTCTTCGCTCTTCTAACTCTGAATTAGAAGATAATACAGTGCGTTCCCCTGTTGACGGCATAGTGCAGTCTATTCCTACCACAAATGAAGGCAGCGTTATTCAGCCTGGTGGCATGGTTGCTATTATTGTTCCAATTACTAAAACAGCAATTATGGAAACCAAACTATCTCCTCGTGATATTGGTTTTATTAAACTTGGGCAAGTAGCAAGAATAAAAGTTGATGCTTTTGATTACAGCCGATATGGCTCATTAGAAGGTATCGTTGAAAAAATATCTCCCACGACCGATGCAGATGAGCGTGGAGGAGTTTATTACAAGGTGAGAATATCAATTGCTCGACCTTATTATTTTGATAACCCAGATCAATTTAAATTAATGCCTGGAATGACAGGCGAAGCAGATGTTGTTACAGGTAAAAAAACAGTGTTTGAATATTTATGGAAACCTGTTTATACCAACATCACTACCGCGTTTGGTGAACGATAAATAACACCGATTATATTAAATATATTATCTAAATTTTGCGTTGAAAAAATAATTAAACTCAAGGCGAAAATTGATGTAAATGGCTGTTTCCTTTTACAAATTTATAACGAGGAAGCGAGCTGTTTTAACAAGAAAAATAGATAAGCTATTTATTGTGATTGGTTAGATATTACAAGGGTAATATAATGGCTAATAACGATACAAAAAATGAAAATAAAGCGCCTGTTGATCATATTATAGAATCAGCGAAGAAATTAGATAGAGACGCCAAACGATTAAAAACACAAGCATTACGTGGTGATGGTGATGATAGGATTGCTACTCAAGGCGTTACTGATAACGTTGCTGATAAATCCTGGTCAACAGGAAGAGGAGTGATTGCTAGTGATGCTTCACAAGATGCAACAGACAATGTAACGACTGCTAATAATGATGGAACAACAAACCCTGCTGGTACAGTCGTTGTTGCTGAAGATAATAATGCTGTTACTGGGAGTATTATCCCAGTGTCCCCTACTCCAGATTCAACTCCAACATATAATGTTCTTGGAAACCATGTAAGTAATTATGGTGGATTAACACTTACTCCTACAGGTGCTTTTGTTTTTGTCCCTTCAGCTGCTTTTGTAACTGGCCAATCTCAACAATTTACAGTTCAAACTACAAATCAAGGTGTTACTACACAACAGCAACTGGTTTTTACTCATACAGCTACAACTGCTGGTGGTCCTCAAAATGTTGCTGTTAATGTACTAGGTGGTGACAGTGCTGTTATTGTAGAAGATCATAATGTTCAAGCTGGTTTTATTCATGCAGTTGGTCATCTCGATACATTATCTAATGCTCCAATCAAAGGTAATGCAATTGCAGAAACATTATCTGGACATTATGGCTCGCTTACAATTAATAAAGATGGTGATTGGGATTATAGTGTTGATGATCATAAATCAAGCATTCAATCACTTAAAACAGCAGATACACTTCAAGAAAAATTTACTGTTACCTTAGTTGACGGTACACATCACCAAATAGCGATCACCATCAAAGGTGATGAAGATAAAGCTATTATTTCTGGTGTTGATGCAAAGCCATTAATAGAAGATATCAACGTAGATGCTATTCATCATCTTGATACCCAAGGTAAGCTTGATGTTACGGATCTAGATCATGATGATGCTTTCTTCCAAGCGCAAACTACAACAGGCGCTTACGGTGAATTTTCTATTGATGATCAAGGTCATTGGCAGTACAGCGTTGATGATAACCAAAATAGCATTCAATCGTTAGCTGCTGGTGAAAAAGCAACGGAAACGATCCATGTTTTATCAAAAGATGGTGGCACAACTCACGACGTAGTTATAACCATCACAGGTACTAATGATGCACCAGTAATTTCAAGTGGTGTTCAAACAGGCGCAGTAGTGGAAGATGGAACGTTGACGGCTCAAGGCCAAGTGACGGCAACGGACGTTGATCATGGCGCAGTGTTAACCTACAGCACCCCTAATTTAGTATCGACTTACGGTAGCTTTACCTTAGATTCAAGCACTGGTACTTGGGGTTACAGCTTAGATAACGCTAATCACCAAGACTTAGCGGCAGGTGAAACGCATACTGATACCATTACGGTCACCGTGACAGATGAAAATGGCGCAACCACGACGCAAGATGTTAGCGTGACTATCACGGGTACTAATGATGCCCCTGTGATTTCAAGTGGTGTTCAAACTGGCGCAGTAGTTGAAGATGGAACGTTAACGGCTCAAGGCCAAGTGACGGCAACGGACGTTGATCATGGCGCAGTGTTAACCTACAGCACCCCTAATTTAGTATCGACTTACGGTAGCTTTACCTTAGATTCAAGCACTGGTACTTGGGGTTACAGCTTAGATAACGCTAATCACCAAGACTTAGCAGCAGGTGAAACGCATACTGATACCATTACGGTCACCGTGACCGATGAAAATGGTGCAACCACGACGCAAGATGTTACCGTGACCATCACCGGGACCAATGATGCTCCAGTGATCACCGGCACCACCACCGGTGATTTAACCGAAGACGCCACTACTCCGACGTTAACCGTGTCAGACCAACTTCACATCACCGATGCGGACACTGGTGAAGCGCATTTCCAAGTACAAACAGCGGCAGCCAGTGACAATGGTTACGGTGAATTTACGATAACCGATGATGGACATTGGACGTACACGGCCGATAACTTGCAGCCTGCAATTCAATCGTTAGCCGAAGGTCAACCATTAACCGATACCATCACAGTATTGGCGGCAGACGGTACACCAACGGTATTAACGGTGACCATCACCGGTACCAATGACGCGCCAGAATTGACGCTCACGCCAGATGCGGCTCAACCGTTTACCGGCACATTAACTGAAACGGATGTTGATACCACCGATACGCACACCTTTACCACCACACAAGGGGTGGGCGCGTTCGGTACGTTAACTGTTGACCCAGCAACGGGTGATTACGTTTATACACAAACGCCAGGCACAGTGAAAGGCATGGCGTATGATCACAATACGGGTCAATACAGCGGCCAAGACGTATTTGAAGTGCAGGTCGCGGATAACCACGGCGGCACCGATATCAAGTACGTGACCTTTGATGTGAGCGCAACAATGAGTGGTCCAACGGCGGTGAATCCAAATACACCGGTGACCGTTCATGTTGGCACACCAACAGCACCAACCATTACCACACCACCAACGACGCCAACCACGACGACGGCAACACCAACGAATACCGTTGATTTGGATTTAGCGACTGCCAGCGATACTCACGGTGCTGCGGGCACGGATACCGATGATATTACGTCGGTGACGACGCCAACCATTACTGGCCATGTGGATATTCCGTTCTCAACGGTGACTCTTTTTGATGGCACCACGAAAGTCGGTACAGTGATTGCTGATGATAAAGGTGATTACTCGGTTGATACTTCAACATTGTCTGGCACAGAAGCTGGTCAAGTGCATCATTTACACGCTGAAGCGACGGCGCCAGGGGCGACGGGCGTAGGTCCTACTTCATCAACACCGTTAGATGTGACAATTGACACGGGCGCGACTACGGCGCCAGATGCCGCAACGGCAACAGAAGACCAAGTTGCGGCAGCGACTAGCGGCAACGTGTTAGGCAACGATGAATCGGGCATGGCAGTCAGCAATGCTGGTGATTTAAGCAGCCCTTACGGCACCTTGCATTTAGCGGCAGACGGCTCGTATACCTTTGATTTAGATAACGCTCATGCCAGTGCATTAGCCGCGGGGAAGACCGCTACCCAAGAGTTCACGTATGAAGTGACCGATGTGGCCGGTAATACGGCGCACCAAACCTTGAGCATCACCATCACCGGGACCAATGATGCTCCAGTGATCACCGGCACCACCACCGGTGATTTAACCGAAGACGCCACTACTCCGACGTTAACCGTGTCAGACCAACTTCACATCACCGATGCGGACACTGGTG
>NZ_SNUW01000019.1 GCF_004376845.1 Psychromonas algarum | reverse complement strand
CGAACACAGCGAGAAATACAATGGTAATAAGGTGTATCAGATAACGATACTTGCGATTGGCGAGATTGAGTCATAGCAAACTACCTCCAATATGCTGAAATAAGCCACTTTTAAAAGATAGTTTACGTTTTAAATTAACTCAAAGTAGATGGGTGTCCGCTACTTTTTAGTAAGCACGGCGAACACAGCGAGAAATACAATGGTAATAAGGTGTATCAGATAACGATACTTGCGATTGGCGAGATTGAGTCATAGCAAACTACCTCCAATATGCTGAAATAAGCCATTTTCAAAAGATAGTTTACGTTTTAAATTAATTCAAAGTAGATGGGTGTCCGCTACTTTTTTACAGCCTCAACGCCGCATTAAGCGGACTAAAATTGTTGGTTATAATGTGTAGCGAAGCGAAACCTAACCAACTGTTTTAGTTCCGTTTAAATGCCTTGTTAACTTTCGTAGCCTAGCTCACGTCTCATTAAGACAATTATTTCATCTCTTGTTTCTTTGATTTTATTACCTAAATCTACCATTAATTCTTTAGTAGGAGTTTCAAAATTAAAATCACCAGTAATAAAAGACTCTGGTGTCATAGCTAGCCTAATTTCTTCTAACATCTTAGGTTGCAAGCCCATCAAAGTTGTATATTGTTTTTCAAAGCTATCCAATAAAATAGCTAAAGTAGGTGTACACACTATACGAAGGCTTGTTAATTCTGTTGTCGCTTTTTGAAATCCTTGATTAATTCCTTTAGTAAAATCATTCATTACCTGTTGATATTCAACTAATGCTTCAGGAGACGAGTTTGATTCATACAACTTTCGACTTGCATTAGGTAAAGTGACTGATAAATACTCGTCATAAACTTGAGAAGATTGTCGAGCAGCATCTTCCATTCTTTTGAAGTATTCTTGATATTCGCTCTTACGTGTATCGAAAAGCTTTTCTGCTCGCTCTCTAGCAACTTTATATTTATGAAGGAGGAACGGTAGTAAACCAGAAGAAATGAAAACCATCAAAGCTGGAATTATATATTTAGGTTCTATCCATGTATTAACTAAACTACAAGCTTCTGAAACTGCCAATATCATCTCCTAGAAAGTTAACAGCATATTATCCATAATTCACGATAGTAACGGATTATGAAATAAAAAATAACAAAACAATAATAATTAAATCATTACCTGTCAAAGCCTTATAGTCAAATAAGCGATCTTATTTGGACTATTAACCTTGTAGAAACTAAGCACTGCATCATACTCAGCACTTTTGTGCTGAGTATGATGCAGGAATTAAAAAATTAAATATTATAAATCAATTAATTAGATATTTAGTCATGTGGAAAGCGAGCATGTTAATTCTCACTTTCCACACAAAATAAAAAAGAGCACAAAAAAAATCATGAACAGCCATAAACTGATTTACAAACTATAAATGAGCAATGCCCCCTTAAAAAAGATCGTGTACAGCCACAAACGGATAATAAACACCAAGCTGACACGACGAGCGCAGACGACTTAACACCTATTCATAAAGGTATCAAACCACATCTAAACCAAGGCAGGATTAATCCTGCGCCCCAAAGGCTAGCCTTTACATTTCAATTAAAGTACAGAAATAAGCATCAAACTGACTAGACGAGCGTAGACAAAATAACACCGATTCATAAAGGGATCAAATCACATCCAAACCAAGGCAGGATTAATCCTGCGCCCCAAAGGCTAGCCTTTACATTTCAATTAAAGTACAGAAATAAGCATCAAACTGACTAGACGAGCGTAGATGAGATAACACCTATTCATAAAGGGATCAAATCACATCCAAACCAAGGCAGGATTAATCCTGCGCCTCAAATGAAGTACAAAATAGTTACCCTTTTAATTCCGTCAACTTCAACCTCACTCGTTTAGCCGAAATTGGATACGGCGTCCCTAACTGTTGCGCAAACAACGAGACCCTTAACTCTTCCAACATCCAATACACTTCTGCTAACTCTGGGCTTTCCGTTTCATCGGTTAACAAACTCTTACATAACGCGCGGTAACGCTCTTCTAAATCGTGCAACTCAATCGTATGTAATCTATCTTGATTTGGATTTACGGGTAACTTCTCTAACCTTTTCTCAATGGCTAATAAATAGCGTTTAATATCATTGAGTTTTGCTTCTCCTACTCGGCAAACAAAACCAGGAAAGATTAATCGCTCAAGCTGAGATTTAATATCACCTTGTGCCACCAACATAGTTAAATCTGTTTTACCTTTTAGCTTTTTGTTCACCGCATGTGCTAGCGTTAATACTTGCTCAACTTGTTGTGTGATGATTAATGTTTTATCAGCTAATTCAGCACGAACTTTTTCTTTTTGTGCTTCAAATACCGATGCCTCTTGAGGTTGTATTTCCCCCTCTAAAATGGCATCCACAGCACAACTAATACAATCATCAATTAAGTCTTTCACTTGTCCAAAAGGATTAAAGTAGAGTCCTAATTTTGCTTTATTAGGCAAGCTTTGCTGTAGATATTTAATGGGTGATGGCACATTTAACAAAATTAAACGGCGCACACCTGCTTGATTAAAACGTGTTGCTTTAGCTTCACTATCAAACAACTCAATCGCAACACTTTTGTTTTTATCAACTAATGCTGGATACGCTTTAACTTCATAACCACCGTGATCTTTTTTGAATGATTTAGGTAATTTACCAAAATCCCATTCCACTAAGTCTGACTTTTCAATACTTTGCTTAGACACTTTGGATAAGGTCTGTTTTACCTTACCTTTTAAGTCATGCTGTAACTGTTTTAAGTCAGTTCCTACTGCCACGCTTTTTTGTTTGTCGTCAATCACGTTAAATTTAATACGTAGATGTGTTGGTAAGGCACTGACATCCCAAGCATCATCTGGAATACGAACACCTGTCATGCGTAACAACTGTTTTTCAAAGGCTTCTAATAACGAACCTTGTAACGGTACTAAATTCGCCATTGCCGCTTCTGCGTAGTTAGGTGCAGGCACAAAGTTACGACGAATAGGTTTTGGTAAGGTTTTAATCAAGGCGACTAGCAACTCTTCACGCAGCGCTGGTATTTGCCAGTCAAAGCCTTGATCTGATATTTGATTTAACAGCGCTAATGGAATTTTTACTGTCACACCATCTTGGCTTGTACCCGGTTCAAAAGCGTATTCAAGCTGTAAACGGAAATCACCTTGTTGCCAAGAATCTGGGTAGGCTTTTGCAGTCACTTTGTCTGCATCATGCGCCATTACTTGATCACGTTGATAATTCAGTAATTGAGGCTGTTGTTTTTTCTCTTTATTCCACCAACTATCAAACTGTTTTGCACTGCATACATTTTGCGGCACAATTTCATCATAAAACAGGAATAAGGTTTCATCGTCTACCAAAATATCGCGGCGACGAGACTTATGCTCTAGCTCTTCAATATCGTTTAATAAGGCTTGGTTATCTTTAAAGAATTGATGGCGAGTTTCAAACTCCCCTTCCACTAACGCATGACGAATAAACAGTTCACGACACAGTACTGGATCAATATGCGTATAGACTACTTTTCGTTTGGTGACAATTGGGATGCCATACAACAATTGATTTTCAAAGGCGCCAACTACACCTGATTTTTTTTGCCAATGAGGTTCTGCATAACTACGTTTAATTAAATGTTGTGCTTGTAATTCAACCCATTCAGGTTTGATCCGTGCAGCAACACGTGCAAATAATTTTGAGGTTTCTACCAGTTCGGCAAACATGCCCCACTTAGGCTGCTTTTTAAATAAACCAGATCCTGGGAACATATAGAATTTACTATTACGCGCACCAAGGTATTCACCATCTTTATCTTTCAAGCCTATGTGCGATAGTAAACCTGCTAATAATGCTTGGTGGATCGCATCAAAATTAAAGGGTGTGTTACTGACTTTAATATCGAGTTCGTCAGTCACTTGTTTAATTTGAGTGTAGATATCTTGCCATTCACGCACACGCATATAGGCTAAGAAATCTTTCTGACACATTTTGCGGAATTGACCACTGCTTAATTCTTGGCGTTGCTCGTTAATGTAATTCCACAAATTCACATAAGTAATAAAATCTGATTCTTTATCTTGGAAACGCTTATGCTTTTCATCGGAAGCTTGCTGTTTGTCCATTGGACGTTCGCGCGGATCTTGAATACTTAATGCCGCACTGATCACCATCACTTCATGCACACAATCAAACTCTTTTGCCGCTAAAATCATACGAGCTAAACGCGGATCAACAGGCAACTTAGCAAGCTGTCGACCTAATGCTGTGAGCTTTTTACGTGGATCTTTGGCTTTTAAATTAACCGCACCTAATTCTTCTAATAAACTCAAACCATCTTTAATATTTCTATCTTCTGGCGGCTCCACAAAGGGGAATTTATTTAACTCACCCAAGCCCAGTGATAGCATCTGTAAGATAACCGATGATAAATTAGTACGCAGAATTTCAGGATCGGTAAACTCAGGACGGCCATTAAAGTCATCTTCACTGAATAAGCGAATACACACACCTTCACTAACACGTCCACAACGCCCTTTACGCTGATTTGCACTGGCTTGTGAAATAGCTTCAATCGGCAAACGTTGTACTTTAGTACGGTAGCTATAACGGCTAATACGTACAGTACCTGTGTCGATAACGTATTTAATACCGGGAATCGTTAATGAGGTTTCTGCCACATTGGTTGCTAGGACGATACGCTGACCACGATGCCCTTGGAATATTTTATTTTGCTCTGCAACACTCAAACGAGCGAATAATGGAAGAACCTCAGTATCACGCAATTTACGTTTAATTAACGCTTCAGCGGTATCTCGAATTTCACGTTCACCATTCATGAAAATAAGAATATCACCACGACCTAATCGTTGAAGTTCATCAACCGCTTGAAAGATACCTTCGATTTGATCGCCTGCCGCGTACTCATCTAATGGGCGATATAATGTTTCAACAGGGAAAGTTCGACCTGACACTTCGATAATAGGAGCCGCTTTTCCACGTTTGTCAGAAAAGTGTTTTGCAAAACGTTCAGGGTCAATGGTTGCTGAGGTGATAATAACTTTTAGGTCAGGACGTTTCGGTAATAAACGTTTTAAATATCCCATCAAGAAGTCGATATTTAAACTACGTTCATGGGCTTCATCGATGATAATAGTGTCATACTGACTTAGGAATCTATCATTTTGGATTTCTGCCAATAAAATACCATCGGTCATCAATTTGATATAAGACTGATCGCTGACTTTATCTGTGAATCGAACACGATAACCTACGGTTTCACCTAACTCAGAATCTAACTCTTCTGCAATACGGTTTGCAACTGTTCTTGCCGCTAAACGTCTTGGCTGTGTATGACCAATTAATCCTGATACACCACGGCCGAGTTCTAAACATATTTTAGGGATTTGCGTGGTTTTACCTGAGCCGGTTTCACCTGCGATGATCACCACTTGGTTCTCGGCAATCGCTTTCGCTATTTCATCTTTTTTCTCACTGACAGGTAAGTTTGGATAAGTTACTTCAGGTAAGTTTTCTAAACGCTGTTTGCGTTTATCCATCGACACTTGAATATCAATAGCTATTTTAGTCAAACTTGTTTCTACTTTTTCAGGCGTTTTAAGATTTTTAAGATCGTCAATACGTCGCTTTAAGCGAAATTGATCTTTGTATAACACGTCATTTAAATGGTCTTTTAAAGCAGTAGCAGAAATGGTCAAAACAGATACCTAGCAGAAACAAAAAAGAGATCCTAGCAAGGCTATTGTAAAAAGGATAGTCATACTAATCACAACAGTAAGTTTTCTTATTTACAATAAAAAGCAATAAAAAAGCCGATGTAATTTATACATCGGCTTAATCAATTATGCTTATTATTCGAATGAATTAAGCTGGGTTAGTCGACCATTTTTTAAAAACTAAAATAACGGCTACAAATGCAACAAAACAAGCTAATAATGAAATGCTTAATGATTCCGTATAACCAATAGTAATAAAGCCCACAATAGATACTAATGCCATTGCTAACGCATAAGGTAACTGTGTTGAAACATGGTCAATATGCTTACAGCGTGCACCTGTTGAGGATAGAATAGTAGTATCTGAAATAGGTGAACAATGGTCGCCAAATACTGAGCCAGCTAGTACAGCACTTAACATTGGCAACATCATTGCTAAATCGGTTGCTCCTGCCATATCGCCAGCGATAGGTAACATGATACCAAATGTACCCCATGACGTTCCCGTCGAGAAAGCCATTACACCAGATAAGATAAATAATATAACAGGTAACCAATGTAATCCGATATTACCTTGCACTAAGCTAGATAAGTAAGCACCCGTTTTCATATCACCAATCACGCTACCAATTGACCAAGCAAAGAATAAAATGATGATCGCACCAAACATCGATTTAGCGCCAATCCATAATGCGTTGCGAATATCTGCAAGTGATTGCTTCTGTTTGAACACGGTTGATAAAGCTAATGCTAAACCAATTAATCCACCATAAACCAATGACGCGCCAACATCAGTATTTTCAAAAGCACCTAAAATACTAAACGCTTTATTATCAGCCGCTAATACGTTATTACCTGTGTATATCATAAAAGATAAAGTGGCTACGATTAAGCCAACAATAGGATAAATTAAATCACCTACCTTACCTTTATCATGCTCTTCAATACCTAGTTCATCTTGTAAATTAACATGATTTTTATCGTCATCAGCAATCGCTTTTGAAGCCAAATCTTCATGTTTTTTCATTGCGCCAATATCAAGCTTAAAAATAATGACAGCAAAAACCATTAACAAGGTAA
Organism: Psychromonas algarum; assembly: GCF_004376845.1. GTDB lineage: Bacteria > Pseudomonadota > Gammaproteobacteria > Enterobacterales > Psychromonadaceae > Psychromonas. Next base: position 21,380 of record NZ_SNUW01000019.1, on the reverse strand, counting down.
ATAAAGCATAAAAATTCATTGGGATCAGTGCAACATAAGCACCTAATGGTGAATAGCCCGTCATACCATGACTTACTAAAATACCACCCACGATAGTCATAATATAAGCGCCCCAACTTGATACTGGCATCAAGATACACATAGGCGCTGCTGTTGAATCAAGGATGTAAGCAAGCTTTGCACGAGAAACATGAAAACGATCGGTTACCGGTCTAGAAATCGAGCCCACCGCTAAACTATTAAAGTAATCATCAATAAAAATAAATACACCTAAAAATGCAGCTAATAATGATGCACCGCGTTTATCTTTAATATGATCGAGTGCCCAATCAGCGAATGCACGAGTACCACCAGATAAGGTTAATACGGCAGTCATCATGCCAAGCAATAATAAGAAAGCAACAATACTCATATTCCAAGTATTAATGCCACCATCTTCAACCACTACACTTTTCACGGTTGTAAATATGTAACTAACAGTATTGCCAATTGAAAAATCAACAAGTAATAATGCACCTAAAAGAATACCAACACCTAACGATAGCAGTACGCGGCGAGTAATAATCGCTAATCCAAGCGCAACAACAGGCGGTATAAGTGACAGTGAAGAAGTAGAGAAATCTATTAAAGACATGGAACTTTCCTATGATCTATATTTAAACATATACAGCATCAACGCTGTGTTCCCAATCAAAGCAAAATAAATCAGCTGATTACTGTGATTGGTATAAGACATTATATTTTTAAAAACTATTAACAAAAAACCCCCTGCTCAACAAGAGAGGGGGTTTTGTTTTTTTACTATCAACTCAACAATTTTTAGCTGAACCATGTTAGCTAACAAGCAGCTATAAATTGTAATCTAAGTTGGTATTAATCAGCGATCATTAATGAATCGTTGATACATTCAAGATTAGTATTACCCATCAAGTAAGTATCGATTGCACGTGAAGCTTCACGGCCTTCATTAATACAACGTACAATCAGAGATTGACCTGTACGCATATCACCAGCGGCAAATACACCCGCTTGATTTGTTTGGAAATCGTCAGTTTGAACATTACCACGTTCATCTAAGCCAATCTCTAACTGTGCTAATACTCCTGTTGGCTCTGGGTGTAAGAACCCCATTGCTAAGAATGCTTTAGTACAAGGAATTGAACGTACAGAACCTTCAATTTCTTTAAAGTTAGGGCGTTGACCTGGTGCTGCTTCTTCCCATTCAATATCTGCAACCACTAACTCTTTAACGTTTCCGTTTTCATCACCGATGAATTCTTTGGTTAGGATTGACCAATGACGATCCACACCTTCTTCATGAGAAGTGGTTGTTTTTAGGATCATTGGGTATGAAGGCCAAGGCATGTTAACTGTACGTTTCTCAGGTGGGATCGGCATGATTTCCACTTGTGTAACAGACGCTGCGCCATGACGGTTAGATGTACCAACACAGTCAGAACCTGTATCACCACCACCGATAACAACAACGTGATCATCTTTAGCATGAATTTCTTCAGTCTTAAGATCCATTCCGTTTGCTCGGCGGTTGTTTTGACCTAGGAATTCCATTGCAAAATGAACTCCTTTTAAGTCACGACCAGGGATTGGTAAATCACGAGGAACTGTAGAGCCACCCGTTAATAACACAACATCAAACTGCTTGCGTAAGTCTTTAGCATCAAAATCAACACCGATATGAGCATTCACAACCATTTTAATACCAGCTGCTTCCATTACCGCGATTTTACGATCGATAACATCCATACCTAGTTTAAAGTCTGGAATACCAAAACGTAATAAACCACCAATTTTTTCATCACGCTCGTATACAGTAACAGTATGACCAGCTGAGTTTAATTGCTCAGCTGCGGCAAGTCCTGCAGGACCTGAACCGATGATAGCAACGGTTTTACCGCTGCGAGAGCTAGGGATTTTTGGTTTAACGTAACCTTCAGCATAAGCTCTTTCTACGATGCTTTTTTCAATATTACAAATCGTAATCGGGTCTTGGTTAATACCTAATACACACGAGCTCTCACAAGGTGCAGGACACACACGACCAGTAAACTCAGGGAAGTTATTAGTCGAGCTTAAGATATCCCAAGCTTCTGACCAACTATCACGGTAAACCGCATCATTAAATTCAGGAATGATGTTACCAATCGGACAACCGTTGTGACAGAAAGGGACACCACAGTCCATACAGCGAGATGCTTGGTCGTTAACTTTTTCACCAAATACATCGTTTTGTACAAACTCTTTATTATTTTTTAGACGCTCTTCAACCGGTAATTTTGGTGGAAGTTCACGACCTAATTCTAAAAATCCAGTAGGCTTACCCATTATGCTTCTCCTTTCGCGCGAGCCGCTAATACCGCTTTATAATCACGAGGCATTACTTTAACAACTTTCGCTAAGCTTGCTTCAACATCGGCTAAGAATGCAGCCGCTAAGTTAGACTCTGTTAGCTCTAAATGTTTAGTTACTTTTGCAATTAATAAGTCTTTATCTGCTTGCTCTAGTGGATCTAGATCAACTAGTTCCATATTACAATTTGCAGTAAATTTATCATCTTGGTCCCAAATATAAGCAACACCGCCACTCATACCTGCCGCAAAGTTACGGCCAGTTGTACCTAGATTAATCATGATACCACCAGTCATATATTCACAACCGTGGTCACCAATACCTTCAACAACAACCTCTGCACCCGAGTTACGAACACAGAAACGTTCACCTGCCATACCGTTAATGTATGACTGACCAGACGTTGCACCGTAGAAACATACATTACCAACGATGATGTTATCTTTAGCAACTAATGGTGAATTACGGTAAGGATAAACAACAATTTGACCACCAGATAAACCTTTACCCCAGTAATCATTTGCGTCACCTTCAACGGTAAATTCAACACCTTTTGCAAGGAAACAACCAAATGATTGACCAGCAGAACCAGTGAATTTAACTTGCATCGGTTTTGGTAAACCAATGTCGTTATACACTTTAGATATTTCATTAGAAAGCATTGCACCACAAGAGCGGTCAATATTAGTGATCGGGAATGCACCCGATACTGCTTCACCTTTTTCAAGAGCAGGTTGTGCTAATTCAATTAGTTTTCTGTCTAATACTTCTTCTAGATTATGATTTTGAGTTGTTTGGTTAAACATCCCATCTTCAGCTTTACCAGCTTGTTTGAACAAGATAGTGCTTAAATCTAAGTTTTTGTATTTCCAGTGTGTTACATCGTCACGTACTTTAAGGTTTTGTGTTTGACCAACCATTTCAGTGATTGATGCATAACCTAAAGCAGCCATGTTTTCACGCATGCCTTGAACCATGTATTGGAAGAAAGTCACAACATCATCCACACGACCGTCAAAACGCTCACGTAATGTTTTGTTTTGTGTTGCAATACCAACAGGACATGTATTCAAATGACACTTACGCATCATGATACAACCTTCAACAACCAGTGCAGCTGTTGCTACCCCCCATTCTTCAGAACCTAATAACGCTGCAATTGTTAAATCACGAGGTGTTTTCATCTGACCATCTGCTTGTAAAACGATACGATTACGCAAGCCGTTTTTCATTAGCGTTTGATGTGCTTCAGATAAACCAAGTTCCCATGGTAAACCCGCATGGCGAATAGATGATAATGGAGATGCACCTGTACCACCGTCAAAACCAGCGATTAAGATAACGTCTGCTTTTGCTTTAGCAACACCTGATGCGATTGTACCCACACCTGCTTCTGATACTAATTTAACGTTAACACGACCAGCGCGGTTAGCATTTTTCAGATCGTAGATAAGCTGAGCTAAATCTTCGATTGAGTAGATATCATGATGCGGTGGTGGTGAAATTAGACCAACGCCAGGAGTAGAGTGACGTGTACGACCAATCCAGTCATCAACTTTGTGACCTGGTAATTGACCACCTTCACCTGGTTTCGCGCCCTGTGCCATTTTGATTTGGATTTCAGCAGCGTTAGTTAGGTAGTATGACGTTACACCGAAACGACCTGATGCAACCTGTTTAATTGCTGAACGTTCCCAGTCACCGTTTTCTTTTGGTAAGAAACGAGCAGGATCTTCACCACCTTCACCAGAGTTTGATTTAGCGCCAATACGGTTCATCGCGATTGCTAACGTAGAGTGAGCTTCGTGAGAGATAGAACCAAATGACATCGCACCTGTAGCAAAACGTTTAAGAATATTTTCTGCTGGCTCTACTTCATCAATTGAAATTGGACCTGTTGCTTTAGGTACAAATACAAACTGACTACGTAACGTTGCAGCATCATCACCTTGTTTATCAACTGCTTCTGCATATTGCTTGAATTGATCGTAATTTTTGTTACGAGTAGATTCTTGTAATAAAGAAATAGTTGTAGGGTTAAATAGATGTTTCTCACCACGTTGTTTCCACTGGTATACACCACCCACGTCTAAACGTTGAGCAGGAACCGCACGTAATGGGAAAGCAAAACGATGACGTACTAATATTTCAGTTGCAATATCGTCAATAGACAGACCTTGGATACGTGTAACAGTCCCTTTAAAGTATGCATCAACAACAGCTTTACTCACACCTAGCGCTTCAAATATTTGAGCACCTTGGTAAGACTGAATGGTTGAAATACCCATTTTAGAGAAGATCTTCAATAGACCCGCATCAATTGCTGCTTTATAAGTTTTGAATACATCATTAACTGATTTTTCAGCAGGTAAACGTTTTTTCGCTTTTAGATCAACAATCATTTCTTCAATTAAGTAAGCATTAACAGCTGAAGCACCGTAACCAATTACTGTTGCAAAATGATGTGTTTCACGTACGTCACCTGTTTCAACTACGATATCACATAGCGCACGAAGGCCACGTTTGATTAGGTAGTGATGTACCGCGCCTGTTACTAACATAGCAGGAATTGGTGCATGATCAGATGTTGCATTACGGTCAGAAAGAATGATGATTGAGTAACCATCGTGAATCGCATCTTCTGCGTAACGACAAATACGATCTAAGGCTTTCTTCAACTTACCTTTTTCGCCAGATGCAGCAAATAAAGTTTCTAATGTTTTAGCTTGTAAATGCTTATCATCTAACGCATTAATTTTTTGTAATTCTGCGTTGCTTAATACTGGAGACTCAAGCTCAACTTTATGACAATGTTCAGGTGTTTCAGCTAATAAGTTTTTATCTTTACCTAAGTAAGTATTTAACGACATAACCATACGCTCACGAATCGGATCGATTGGTGGGTTAGTTACTTGCGCAAATAATTGTTTAAAGTAATGAGATAAATGCTGAGACTGATGAGACAGTACCGCTAACGGCCAATCCACACCCATCGCACCTAACGGCTCTTTACCGTCGCGGAACATTGGTAATACGATGTCAGAAATTTCTTCAGAAGTAACACCAAACGCTTGTAAACGTTTTAACAATAAACCAGCATCTGGTTGAATGTTACGCTCAAGTGCAGCAGGCTTATCTTCTAATTTAACTAGGTTATCAGCTAACCAAGTTTCATAAGGTTTTCTTGCAGCAATACCATCTTTTACTTCATCATCAGAAATAATGCGGCCTTGCTCAAGGTCAGCAACAAAAATACGACCCGGTTGTAAACGACCACGTAACTTGATGTTTTCAGGTTCAATTTCAACAACACCTGATTCAGATGCCATCACTAAGAAGTCATCATTAGTAACACAGTAACGAGATGGACGTAAGCCATTACGGTCAAGCGTTGCACCAACTTGTACACCATCGGTGAAACAAACAGACGCTGGGCCATCCCATGGTTCCATAATATTTGCATGGTACTGGTAGAAAGCACGACGCTTAGGTTCCATGTTTTTATTTTCTTGCCAAGCTTCAGGGATCATCATCATTAATGCATGAGGAAGACTACGGCCAGAAAGTACTAATAATTCTAACGCCATATCGAAGCTTGCAGAATCAGACATACCATCTGTACAGATTGGCATTAACATGTCTAATTCACTGCGTGTAAAGAACTCTGCTTCAAGCAACGCTTCACGCGCTTTCATCCAGTTGATATTACCGCGAACCGTATTGATTTCACCATTGTGAGCAATGTAACGGAACGGTTGCGCTAAACGCCAACGAGGGAATGTGTTAGTAGAGAAACGAGAATGTACAAGTGCTAACGCAGTTACCATGCTTGGATTTTGTAAATCTAAGAAGTATTGAGGTACTTGCTCAGTTGTTAACTGACCTTTATAAACAATCGTTTTGTATGAAAAAGTATTAATGTAGAAATTATCTTCAATACCCTGAACAGACTCTAAACAGATACGTGTTGAGTAGTTACGTAAAATAAATAATTTACGCTCTAATACTGCAGGATCCATATCAGGACCGCCAGTTACAAACATATGCTCAAACTGTGGCTCACTGCTTAGTGGATCTGCACCAATCATAGAATTGTCGGTTGGAAGAACACGGTAACCGATAACTTCAAGCTCTAGACGCTCAGCCGTTCGCTCTAATATTTCACGACATTGATCACGACGATTTTCATCTTTTGGAAATAGGATTGTACCTACACCGTATTGATCAAACTTCGGAAGGGTTATCCCTTCTTTCAAAGCTTCCATTACTAAAAATTCATGCGGTTTTTGTAAAAGAATACCCGCACCATCACCACTGCATGGATCACAGCCTTGCCCACCACGGTGTTCCATACGCGCTAACATATCTAAAGCTTGTGTCACGATTTTGTGAGACTTACTATTTTTTAGATGTGCTACAAAGCCGATACCACAGGCATCGTGCTCTAGTTCAGGCACATAAAGGCCTTGAGCGTTTTGCTCTTTATTAGTCATAAACATGTCCTTCAAGATAAAACAGTAAAGATTTCTCTACTCTCAGATCTAATGTTTTCGAAGTGCTACACACGACTTATTTATTGAGACATTAATCAGAAAACCCAATTAATGTTCAAAAATAAGCAATTAATTTTTTACTTTTTTTATAAAGGAAACTACTTTTTAGGTGAAGCGCACTCAGCAAGACTCCCCAATCTAAGAAATAACGCGTATAACATCCCTATAAGCACAGAGCTTATACATTATTTCTCACAATCACCCTACTGTTACAGGCGTAATTTTGTGCGTATTCTATCTTTTAACCTGCATAAAATCCAATTTTCTTATTCACTTTTGCTACATCTATTTGTTAATGCAGTGTAACTCATTGATCATTATTCGTTATATTTATGTAAATTCACCTAAACACTTAAAAATAAAGCAATAACCGAACATAGAGCAAACTCTTATTTTCAAGAAGTTAACCAACAAATAACAAAAAAAGTGAATAAACACAGTGCTCTCATGAATTTATATTTATAATAATTGAATATTAATTCATAAATAATGTAATTATTAAATCAAAATTTTGTTGGCTCAATGTTTTTTTGTCAGCATTTATGAAAACAAATTTACCACAAATGTTAATAGTTTTTTATTATGACGTTTTTTGTAACGGAAAAGCCCACACCACAAATTTACTGTCTTTTTTAAAAAAAATACCAATGACATTAAGTATGTGATCTGCATTTTGCGCAGAACAAACAATTCAATTCGAGGTGTAAGTTAAATAAATGTTTGTTCCATTAACGAAGTTTATAACAAAGAAGTGAGTTGTTTTAAGCAATAAAATAGATCAGCTATTTACTGATGATTGCTATCAACTTTTCTTCAAAGAAGGTTTCTCTGTGAGATTATTCGCTTTATTGATCAAAAAGCGTAATATTCGCTTTTTTAATCAATCGTAATATATGCTATGAAATCTCATCCCTTTTTTAAAAAACCTGAAAACTTATTACTTTCAATGGCTTTCATTATGCCACTGGTATTTTCTGTATGGATGGTATTACTTAATAATTTTGTTGTTGAAAAAGCAGCTTTTACCGGTGTTGAGATCGGTATACTACAAAGCTTACGTGAAATTCCAGGGTTATTAGCTTTTACTGCCATTTATGTCTTATTATTTATCAAAGAACAACGCCTAGCCATATTGTCTTTAATCATAATGGCAGTCGGTGTCGCTATAACAGGCTTCTTCCCATACGCCACCGGCTTGTATTTAACAACCATTATCATGTCGATTGGATTTCATTACTTTGAAACAGTTAATCAATCACTTACATTACAGTGGATTAAAAAACCTGATACCGCACACTTCATGGGGAAAGTACTTTCGGTCAAAGCTATCGCATCATTACTTGCTTATGGCAGTGTTTGGGTATTAATGGACTACTTTCATGTGAGCTACAAAACCACTTATTTATTGTTTGGTGGGTTAGGTGTCATCCTTACATTATTAATCGCATCAGCATTTAAAGAATTCCCACCTTTAACTGAACAAAGTAAAAAGTTTATTTTAAGAAAACGTTACTGGCTCTATTATGCGCTCACTTTTTTTAGTGGTGCTCGTCGACAAATTTTTGTTGTGTTCGCAGGATTCTTAATGGTCGAAAAATTCCATTACAGTGTTGCCGAAATTAGTGCTTTATTCTTAATTAATTATGTTTTTAACTGGTTATTTGCAGCCAAAATAGGAAAGCTGATTGGTCACTTGGGAGAACGTCCGGTATTAATATTCGAATATACGGGATTAATACTACTTTTCATCTCTTATGCTTTAGTAGAAAACAGTACCATTGCAGCTAGTTTATACGTTATTGATCATCTATTTTTTGCGCTCGCAATTGCTATCAAAACCTACTTTCAAAAAATAGCGAATCCCAAAGATATTGCCGCTACTGCTGGCATTAGTTTTACCATTAATCATATTGCCGCTGTTGTTATTCCTGTTTTATTAGGCATTGTATGGATTACTGATCCTGCATGGGTATTTTATTGTGGAGCAGGTTTTGCTATTTGTTCACTAATACTTTCTTTCTTCGTACCAAAGGATCCAATGCAAGGTAACGAATTTAGTTATCAGAAAAAAGAAACCTAATATTTAAACTCCTTATACCGATTACATTAAGTATGTAAGCTAAATTTACTGTGATTGGTATTAATACAGAGATGACAAATGCAAGAGTTTAAACAAAATATCTATACTATTTTATTTTTTATAGAAAAAGGAAAACTAACCACTTACGGGCAGTTAGCTAAACAAGCAGGTTTTCCACATCACTCTCGCCACGTAGGTAAAGTATTATCAACACTTCCCAAAGATTCTCGTTTACCTTGGCACCGAGTAGTCAATGCACAAGGGAAAATATCCTTGAGTGGAGATCGCTTTATAAGGCAAAAAACCTTATTAGAAAAAGACGGAATAGAAGTAACTGATGAAGGTAAAATAATTCATTTTAAGCGCTATTTAGATTAGCATCTTCTGATTTAACAAAATAAACTTAGAAACAAAAACAGTCTCAAATGAGACTGTTTTTTATACAAATAAAATTAGCTACAGGCTTATTTCAAATGTGGTGTATTAGTTGTCACATGTAAATTCTGTGCACGATGACGTAATACGTGATCAAGTAAAGTAATTGCCATTTGTGCTTCAGCAATTGGCACAGCACGAATACCCACACATGGATCATGACGACCTTTAGTGATCATCTCTGTCGCTTCACCATCAGTGGTAATAGTACGCCCAGGAATCGTTAAGCTAGAAGTTGGTTTCAACGCTATTGACGCAATAATGTCTTGGCCAGTTGAAATACCGCCTAACACACCACCAGCATGATTAGATAAGAAACCTTCGGGAGTCATCTCATCACGGTGTTCAGTGCCTTTTTGGTTAGCAACAGCAAAACCATCACCAATCTCAACACCTTTAACTGCATTAATACTCATTAAAGAATGTGCTAACTCAGCATCAAGGCGATCAAAAACAGGCTCACCTAAACCAACAGGCACACAAGAAGCAACCACAGTGACTTTAGCACCAACAGAATTACCTTCTTTAATTAACGCTTTCATGTAATTTTCTAAAGCCGTTATTTTTGATACATCAGGAAAAAAGAAAGGATTATTTTCCACTTCATTCCAGTCGATAGTATCTGGTGTAATATCACCTAATTGACTCAAGTAACCATGAATTTCAATACCAAATTGCTCTTTCAAATATTTTTTAGCAATTGCACCTGCAGCCACTCGCATCGCAGTTTCACGAGCAGAAGAACGGCCACCACCGCGGTAATCACGGTGTCCATATTTTTGATGATATGTGTAATCAGCATGTCCAGGACGAAACAGATCTTTAATCGCAGAGTAATCTTTAGAACGTTGATCGGTATTTTCAATCATTAAACCAATACTACAACCCGTTGTTTTTCCTTCAAATACTCCTGATAAGATCTTAACTTGATCTCCTTCTTGGCGCATTGTGGTATAACGAGATTGACCTGGGCGACGACGATCTAAATCATGCTGTAAATCAGCTTCAGTGATTTCTAAATTAGGTGGAATACCATCAACAATACACCCCAAAGCTGCACCGTGGCTTTCACCAAAGGTTGTTACCTTAAAAATTTGACCAATACTGCTTCCTGCCATTTTTTAATTTCCCACGTTTAATAACAATGACATCAATAATATGATTGTTATAAATTTTCATATCAAGAAGATGTTGCTAGCGCACACCTTCCCTGTAAATATCAACTATATATTTTAAATCTTTTTCAACTTAGATTTTAATATTATCAAGCTGTGCTTTGGTTAATACAAAGACACCATGCCCACCGATTGAAAATTCAATCCATTGGAATGGAATTTTTGGATAAGCAGCTTGTAAATGAACTTGAGAGTTCCCTACTTCTACAAACAAAACACCGTCTTCATTTAACATTGCACCAGCTTGACGTAACATATCACGGACTAAATCTAATCCATCATGTCCACAAGCTAAACCTAGCTCAGGCTCATGTTTATATTCTTCAGGTAAGTTTGCCATATCTTCAGCATCAACATAAGGCGGATTTGACACAATCAAATCATACTTCTCATTCTCAATTCCACTGAATAAATCAGACTGAATAGGGAAAACCTGTTGAGATACACCATGATTTTGAATATTAATATCAGCTACTTCTAATGCATCTTCTGATAAATCAACCGCATCAACTTCTGCATCAGGGAATTCATAAGCACACGCGATAGCGATACAACCACTACCCGTACATAAGTCTAAAATACGTTTAGGTGATTTTTTTACCCAAGGAGCAAATTTAGCTTCAATCAATTCCGCAATAGGAGAGCGAGGAACAAGCGTACGCTCATCAACATAAAACTCTAAACCAGCAAACCAAGCACTGTTGGTTAAATACGGCACAGGTATACGTTGCTCAATACGAGTCACAAGCAAATCAACCAACATTTGACGTTCACGTTTGGTTAAACGAGATTGTAAAATCATCACATTGCTTTGTAAATCTAGATTCAACGACGGTAATATTAATTGTACCGCTTCATCCCAAGCGTTATCAGTGCCGTGACCAAAAAATAATCCTGCTCGGTTAAACTCAGTTACCGCCCAACGTACTACGTCTTGAATGGTGACTAATTCATTCACCGCTTCATCACTAAAAATCCTATCCAATTTATTCTCCAATTGAGGTAAACTTCGCGCATTCAATCACCTAGCTTTGGAAAAAACATGACCGATAATAATAATGATGATGATTTTTCGCTTTTTAGCGCAGAATTTGCAGGTATCAAAAAGTTGCAACAGGATACCATAAAATTACCGCCGAAAAACATCAAGAATAAAGCGGTCATCAAAGAAAAACGTGAGCAGAATTTTGAACAAAGCCACTTCTCAGATGCTTTTGAACCTCTTTTACCAGAAGAAGGCCCGGTTCGTTATAGCCGAACAGATGCACAAAAATACTTAGTTAAACAATTACGCCGTGGTGATTTCACACCAGAGATCATTCTTGATCTGCATGGATTAACTCAACAAGAAGCTAAAAGTGAGTTAGCTGCATTGATTAATTGCTGTAAAAAAGAAGGATTATATTGTTGTAGTGTTATTCATGGAATGGGCAAACATATTCTCAAAAAACAAGTGCCATTATGGCTAGCACAGCATCCAGACATTTTAGCTTTTCATCAAGCACCATTAGAATTTGGCGGCCAAGGTGCGTTATCTGTATTAGTTGAATTGGAAGACTGGCAGATGAAAGAAGAAAAAAAGCGCTAAGGTTATCGACGGAAATGCTAATTAACTATCTAAAAGCAAATTACTTTTGCGCCCTTTTTGTAAATACAATCTATTGCCAGTGACAAAACTCGCTTGTAAACGTAATTATCAATTAAATGAATAAAGAAATAACAATAGACTTAATGAAGCAGTTTCGCTGAAGTCATTTATTATGCGCGATGCAACTTTTTCCAATAATCATAAAGCCCGCTAATATCTGACGAACACATTAAGTCCATTGCGCCTTTAATTTCTTCATCACTCCACTGCCACCACTTCATTTCTAATAAACGAGATATTTCACTATCAGTAAATCGATAACGAATGTGTTTTGCAGGGTTGGAGCCAACAATTGAATAAGGTGCGACATCTTTAGTGACAACAGCACGGCTTGCTATAATTGCGCCGTCACCAACGGTAACCCCACTCATGATCATCGCTTCTGTACCAATCCAAACATCATTACCAATAACGGTATTGCCTGACCGTTCAAATCCATCTTTAGAATCAACAAAGTTATCATTTTCTTGATAGAAAAACGGAAAAGTACTAACCCAATTATTTTGGTGCCCTTGATTTCCAGCCATCATAAAGACGGCACCAGAGCCAATGGAACAATAACTACCAATAATTAACTTATCAACATCAGTTCTATCAGATAGTAAGTAACGAGCACAATCATCAAAACTATGGTGATGATAATAGCCAGAATAATAACTATGCTCTCCCACGATAATATTAGGATTAGTTACTTGTTCTTTTAGTGATTTACCCATGAAAGGACTTTCAAAATAATTCTTCAATGTAGAGCCTATAGTCTATTTATAACAGCATTGCTAACTTTCATGGTGAAATGTTACATGATAATACTGGCTTCATAAACTCAAACAATCCCAAAGCTAATCGCTTTTTCCCTATAAACCCATAAGCTAGAACAAAGATCACTTAACCACAGCAATCAAGTGCTACACAGTCGTGATGGTGCAAATTTTAAATAAATAGGTTAAACGCTTGAGTGATCAGCATCGGTGCAACTGTGTTAACGGCGAACACGTCGAGCCAACTTTTCTGCTTCATTACGGTTAATGTTTCACACGCTTCCCCGCCACTTCGGCATTATGAATAAGTATATCAATGTGTTCATTTTGAAAGTATGCAGTTAAATAAGCTACTTGTGCTTCATTCATTACATCCAATTAATAGAGCTGGATATTGTCATGAAGCTTCGACTGTTGTATTTATAAGTAAAAAAGGCGACGCTTTATACCTATAGCGTCGTCTTGATGTTTAAATAAGTGTTACTTCACTAAGCGATTTTTTGCTTAAGCTCTTGAGAAGCTGATCTTTTATCTAGTGCACCACTAAAGCGTGTTAATACAAGTGCAATCAATACAACAATTGCGCCAATCCAAGGAGTGTTCATCAATCCAGCTTTTACCACGATTAAACCACCACCCCAAGCACCTAATGCAATACCAACATTAAAGGCCGCAATATTTAGACCAGAAGCAACATCAATGGCATTAGGCGTATGTTTTTCAGCTAATTTCACAACGTAGACCTGTAATCCCGGTACATTCCCAAAAGCAAACGCGCCCCAGACTAAAATAGTGATAACGACAGCAATTGGGTTACTTGCTGTAAAGTTGAGTGCTAGTAACACCGCAGCTAAACCAGCAAAGATAATCGTCAACGCTTTAATTGGGCCCATTTTATCTGCCATTTTTCCACCCCAAATATTACCGACGGCGACCGATACTCCGTAAACCAGCATGATTAAGCTAATTGAACTTGAATCAAAGCCTGAGATTTGCTCTAAAATTGAGGCTAAGTAGGTGAAAGCTATAAATGAACCACCGTAACCAATTGCTGTAATCGCATAAACAAGTAATAACCGCGGTTCAGCAAGCACTTTAAATTGTGCTGAAATCTTACTCACAGGTGCTTGTTTTAGGTTATTGGGTACTAATAATGCACTACCAATAAGAGCAATCAGGCCTAATATTGCAACCACTAGGAATGTAGACTGCCAGCCAAACGTTTGACCAATATAAGTACCAAGTGGTACGCCCGTTACTAATGCCACTGTTAACCCTGTAAACATGATCGCAATTGCGCTCGCCGCTTTTTCTTTTGCAACTAAGCCCGTTGCAATCGAAGTACCTATTGAGAAGAATACTCCGTGCGCAAGCCCTGTTAATATGCGCGCAAGGATCAGTGTTTCATAACTTGGTGCTTGCCATGCTAATACATTGCCTGCAACAAAAAGAGTCATCACAGACAGTAAAACGTGTTTTCTATTCCACCTACCTGTTAATGCCGTTAACACAGGTGCGCCTACTGCAACACCTAATGCATAAAGACTAACTAACAATCCTGCCGATGGGAGTGATACATGTATATCTTGTGCTATGGCAGGAATTAATCCAACGATTACAAATTCAGTTGTTCCAATTGCAAAAGCACTGAGCGTCAGTGCGAGTAGAGCGAGAGGCATAATTTATTTCCTATTTTTAGTGTTTGATTAATTAAAAACTGTATGGTTTGTTTGTTGGACGCATTATTAATGAACTTTACGTTGCTAAAAACCGTGTTATTAACAAATTACTTTTGTTAATATTGAAGGTAATTTTTATTGAAATTAAAAGGGAAGCGTATGTTGACGCGATCAGATGATTTAGAAATTCTACTGGCAGTGATCGATAGTGGTGGTTTTTCAGCGGCGGCTGAACTATTAGATATTCAAGTTGCACGAGTGTCTCGCGCCGTCAGTAAGATTGAGAAGCAGCTTGGCGTGACTATTTTGAACCGGACAACACGGCGTATTGAACTAACCGATGAAGGACGTCTATTTGTTGAATCTGTGCGTACTGGGTTATTACAGATCCAAAAAGCTGAGCAAAATCTTGTTACACGTGGAGAACTACCTGCAGGTAAATTACGAATTGATGCAGCTAGTCCTTTCATCTTTCATCAACTCATTCCTCTCATTGCACCTTTTAATAAAGCATTTCCTGATATTCAAGTAGAGCTAACGTCTAATGAGGGTATTGTTGACCTGTTAGAGAAAAAAACAGATATTGCCATTCGTATCGGCAAATTAAGCGACTCCACATTACACGCCCGCCCACTAGGAAAAAGCTCACTACATATCGTAGCCTCACCTGAGTATCTCGCCAAAAGAGGGTTACCTAAACAATCGACTGATTTATCTGCACATCAACTAATTGGATTCACTGGCGCAAAAGTGCTTAATAGCTGGCCAATTACTGACGGAGAAAATATCGTTCCAGATTTAACTGCTAGTAATGGTGAAACTGTGCGTCAACTTACTTTAGCAGGCAATGGCATCGCCTGCTTATCGGGATTTATGGTTAATGAAGATATAGCCGCAGGCAGATTAATTTCTATATTACAGCAGCAAAAGCAGAGCAAACCAGAGCGAGAACAAATTAACGCCGTCTTTTATAAATCGTCATCTCTTGCTCGACGTATATCTGCTTTTATTGACTTTATTAAACCCAAATTATCACTGTAAATATTTGATTAACGATTGCACTCGATTGATGTAACCCATTACAAGGAAATATTATCGGCATTTTTTACAAAAGTAATTTCAATAAGTAACCAATTAATTATTAAATATATGCAGTTTCAGATGGGTAATAGATTCTTTCAATTACAATGTTCAAGTATTTTTCATCACTAAATAGAATGATCGGTGCATACAATAAGAAAGGCAACGAGTTGAACCTGATGACAGAATTTATGATGAAAAAAATGAAGTCATAACACTCTATCCACAAGTACAAATACCCCCTTTAAAAGATAGTTTGATAAAAATATTCAGCGCTTATTAACTTCAATCTTTATCTGCCCACAATTTAATTTAACCCGAACACCCTATTGGGTTTTATAGCAATTGCATTAAATAAGTGATCTTAACGAGTAAAAATATATCAGTTAATTAGTGTGTTTGGATTATTCAAATACATTAATTTTGGGGAAGTTCAACGGCGGATAAGTGCAACCACATTGAGCCTTGGTTCAATGATTAACTAATTGATATTATTAATTTCAATGTATCGGTGTCCGCAACTTTTATCTATTAACTTCCAATCTTTGGGTAGCCATAAATTTTTTTTAATTATCATTAATAATTCTGTAACACTCTTGAGGCTTAATATAGCCACACAAAATACAAGGAGTTACACAAGTGAGCTTTATAAAAAATCCGATGAACCTTAATATTATTGCAATGTCTGTTCTTTTCTCATTAGCAGGTTGTAATAGCCCTTCTAATACTGAGGCAGAATCTGATACTCAACCAGAAATTGAATCTGAAACTCAACCTGAATTTCAGCCTGAGATTAAAAGAAAAAATGTGATCATGATGATTACTGATGGTGCGAGTGACGGGGCATGGGATATTGCAACTTACTGGACAAACGGAACACTTGCTAATAATACATACCCATACAATGAGTTAGAAACACGTATGGGTATGAGTACTTATTCTTTAAATACAAACTCAGAACCACTTGAGAACTGTGATGGAGAAGTAGGTGAAGTTAGTTATGATAAAGATAAAGCTTGGGATGATGAGCTGGTTGATGCAGACGATCGACGCCCATTTGCTGGCTATCAATACCTTAACGAGAACTACACTGATTCAGCAGCAGCAGGTACAGCACTAGCGACGGGTAACAAAACTTATTTAGGCGCAATTGGTGTTGATTATTGTGGACAGTCACTAAAATCGATTACAGAAATAGCCAAAGAAAATGGTCTTGCGACAGGTATCGTTACTTCAGTAATGTATAGCCATGCTACACCAGCCGCTTTTTCTGCTAATAATGTCAGCCGTAATAACTACGCTGATATTGGTCACCAAATGCTAACAAACGGTAAAGCAGATTTAATTATGGGTGCAGGCCATCCTGATTTTAGCAGTACTAGTAAGCCTAATGAGGAAAGCACTTTTTGGTATATTAGCGAAGATGATTGGAATGCATTGAATAATAAGACGCTGAAACCAGCGGGTTCAGACACCGCGTGGAATCTTATCGAAACGAAAGCTGATTTTGAAAAGCTCGCAAACAATGAAGCCGATAACGAAATAATGGATGCTCCATTATTTGGCTTAGTACAAAACAGCTCAACATTACAGGCGTATCGTTCTTGTGAAAATGGCGAAGGTAGGTATGTTGCTTTTGCTTGTACTGCTCTCGACAATACTCCAACATTAAAAACAATGACCAAAGGTGCACTAAATTACCTTTCTCAAAATGAGCAGGGTTTCTTCATGATGGTTGAAGGTGGTGCGGTTGATTGGGCGGCACACTGGAACGATACAACACGTATTATTGAAGAACAGGTAGATTTCAATAACTCAGTTGCTGCTGTTATAGAGTGGGTTGAGGAAAATAGTAGTTGGGAAGAAACCTTATTAATCGTCACTACCGACCATGGTAACTCTTATGTACTAGGTGAAACATCAGACCAAAATGCCTATGCTCCTGTAGAAAACCCAGGTCAAGGTGTGATGCCAGTTGTCAAATACTACAGCGGTAGCCATACTAATGAATTAGTACGTTTCTATGCTAAAGGTAATGGTATTGAAGGTTTAAGTGATTTAACTCAAGGTAACGATCCTGGTTATGTTACTCACTATCAAAATATTGGCTCAAATGGAGACTACATTGATAATACCAATGCATTCGATCTAATGAAGCAAGTGATTGAAGCCCCTTAAGCTGCCATAATCTATGTCATTTAAAATAATCTCACGCTTTGAAATAAGAGCGTGAGATTATTTCATTTTAATTACCAGTCCCCGATTGTAGACTTCAAAATATTTTTAGAAAAAACAATGTCTAACTACAGTTAAACTGCCATGGAACCGGACAATAAATCATAATTATTCCCATTAAAAATAATACCTATTTTTCGAGGGTTTTCACTCTCCCCTTCTAAGAGTCATTCATCTTTTAATTGAGTGTATTAAAGTAGAATAAATCAACGAATAAAAGGGAAGTAACGAAAAAAAAGAGCCAAACTTTTAAACGTCTAGCTAGGGGCGGCATTTACCAAAATGGTCACTTTTAAAATTAAATACACAATATTATCAAATAAAAAAAGCAACCCGTAGGCTAATGCAGTTCACCTTAAGTAAGCGGCATTAACCCGTAGATTGCTTTATAGCGTTTAATATTGGTGCACTAAGCCCTAAAAAGGAGCATCACCTTTAGTTTTAGTGTACTTAGTTTTAAACCTTTCTACTGTCTGCTTATTTTTTGCAAGCAGAGCTGATAAAGGTTCATCTGTGATTATCACCTTGCCATTTTCTTTTAGAATCTTTCCGGCCACCATCACCATCTCAACATTTCGAGGCTGCGCCTCTAAAGTCACCTGTGCAACACTATCCCAAGTAGCTCCCATGTTGCTGGTGTTAGGATTTAATAAAATAAGATCAGCCTGCTTTCCAACCTCTACAGTACCCACACTGGATTCCAAGCCAAGAACCTTCGCTCCTTCTATTGTCGCCAATAGTTCTACATCTTTATAGCTAGGGTAAACAGTAGGGTCTTCATGTGATGCGCGCTGTAAACCGACAGTTGCTTTCATCAACGTAAAAAAATCGGCATTATCATTGGCTGCACCATCTAGACCTAAGCCCACAGTTAAACCAGCTTTATGTAACTTTCCTAGTGGCATAACACCGGATGCTAAGCGCATGTTGCTGAGCGCATTATGGGTCAGTTTTGCATGAATATCTTTCATCCAGGCTATCTCATCATCTGTAGGGTGAACAACATGATTTAGAATTAACGGTACCTTATCTGCACCAATACGCTTTAATACCTTTGTATGCTGTTCAAGTTGATCATCGGTTCTATTTTCCAGGTAATGGAAATTAACAGATACCTTCAACTCTTTAGCTAACTCTACTGCTTTCTTTGCTGTCGCCTCCATATAGATAGCAGGATGACTTGCTAACTCCATATGCCCTAATGGATCCTTGTCTATCGCAGACTTTAATTTGTAAGCATCTTTATTGAAAGTATCATCCGTGCTTGGATTAAATGCCATTACATAGCGCAGTCCAGACTGTTGTAGTGCATCTAACCCTCCCCATGTTTGGCCTCTTGTCATAGTATGATTCCAGTCCATAACCGTTGTCACGCCCGTATTAATTAAGTCATAGGTAGAGGTGCGAATTGCCGCGAAAGCTTCATCTTTAGTGAACTGAGCTTTTGCTGGTAGCAAGTCACAATCTCTAATCCAACCATATAGGTTATGCTCGTTACCACAACTGCGAATATCTACCTGCCAGAGATGATCATGAGTGTCGACAAAGCCCGCTTGTAATATTTTTCCTTTCCCCTCGATAGTTTTATCAGTTTTGACTTCAATATGATCAGATATTTTATTAATCACACCGTCCACAATTAAAACATCCTTATTATGTAACACTTCAATATCATCATCTTTTTTTGAGACACTTGTAATAATAGTACTAACATCATTAATTAAAATAGTGCTGGTTTGAGCTTGTGCAACAAATGGAATAAAAGCCATCAATGAAATAACATGTTTATTTATCACTTTAAGAAACCCCGTAGTATGGAAAATTTTTTACTGCAATTTTTTACTGCAATTCCTTACTGCAACTTACGAGCCAACATCACATAACCATAAAAAATAATGGTTATGCATCAAAAAAAACCAAAAAACCAATAGACAACCACAAACCTAGAATAAAAAAATAAAGGTTAGATAACTACAAAAAGAGCAAATTAATGAAGGAATTAAAAACTAGAGAGAAACTAGCGGACAGCCATAAATTTTTATATAAACAATACAAGCTGAATTGCTATCAAAAGGATCAAATTAACGTGGAGATTACTGCTCATTGCTTGAAAAAAAGAAAGTAGATTAATTAATGGTTAAAAGCACTTTTTCAGGGATACAAAATATTAGCGGTCGCTAATAATTAAATATATATAGCACTTCTCTAACGCCAACCTAAAGCACAGATTGCTGGTACAGATTTTGTGTGTGTTGTTTATTACAAAAAGCACGATAGTAAAACCTAGCGGATTTCAGATTCTTGTTATAGATTTTTAAACTTACTTTAAAGCAACTTCCATTTTAAAGTAAGACACATCTGCTTTATAAAAACGTTCTCCGTATGACTGCATACCGAAACGCTCATAAAAACTTAAAGCAGATTCTCTAGCATCACAGCAAAAAACTTTTACCCCCCTATTATTAAGTGTGTTAATAATAAACGTTAGCATTTTAGAGCCAATACCTTGCCCTTGATAATCAGTTTTAGTAGCAAACTTACGTAGGCGTGCTTTATCTGATTTGATGTATACGGAAGCAACACAAATAAGTTCGCCATTAACAAAGGCACCAAAATGCATTGCATCATGATCACCATCTACATGACAATATTCAGGAGGTTTGTTTGGCCAAAGAACACTTTGTCGAAGCGGGATTGTTTGCTCCCATGAAATACTACGAATTTCCATATAATCTTACAGAGCCTCCATAGGCATATGACGCCCTTATTAACGGGCAAAATATTGTGGCTAAAATTTGAAGAAAGAAAATAACCAACTGTATTTTTTGGTCTTCACCCCGAAATAAATCCGGACATCCATTCATTCGAAACGAATAAACCTGGACATCCATTCATTTATATTATGCTTAATATACTATTTCTGTTATCCACACACCAAGTCAATTAATCGAATAAACCTGCGAATAAACCTGGACATCCATTCATTTACATTATGCTTAATATGCTATTTCTATTATCCACACACCAAGTCAATTAATGGGAATAGTTGGGTAATAAAAGCTAATGCATAGAATTTATAAGTAAATAGCTAAAACTCATCAGTTTTTATATACAAGAAAGCTTAGCGAACGCTAATAATAAAATGATTAGGAATGAAATGAATTAACGATGAACTAATGCAGCCGTAATTGGTTTTTACTCGCTATCCAACACTTACCTGTGTGACTGGCATATGCGGATAACGCGTCTAACGACCCTACCGCGCCGTGATAATCTTTGCCAAAACTACTGGCCAATGATAACCAAGTATCATCATCTAACCCAAGCTGAGAGAGAATGCTAGGGCGTTGACTTGAAATAGCACCACGTT
>NZ_SNUW01000018.1 GCF_004376845.1 Psychromonas algarum | reverse complement strand
CTGAGCGAATAATAACTATTAGATCACAGAGAGTCAGCTCAATCAAGGTTGTTTTTTGTACAATTAAAGGTAATTAGAAAAAACGCATAAAATGCGTTTTTGGGAGAAATTCTACAGCCTCAACGCCGCATTAAGCGGACTAAAATTGTGGGTTATACTGTGGAGCGAAGCGGAACGTAACCCACTGTTTTAGTTCCGTTTAAATGCCTTGTTAACCGTCTTTTGAACTGTATACAGTTGCAGCCATAACTGCTTCTAAACTGTAACGTCTATAAAACTTAACAAATCCAATGTAGAAAATATATGCAAGGCCACCAAATGCAAGCACATGTGACCAACCTATAGTCGACCCCTCTACAAACACGCATGAATAAAAAGCAGACCAAAATAGTAAAATAAAGACAAATGATACATTTCTAGTTAGACCATACAGTGCAACGTAGTTTTGAAGCTTAACTGAATGCCTTTCTGAATTTTCAAAAATAAAGTGGTACAAAAGACGTAAATAGTCTCCATCAATTCCTTTTTCTATATTCATACTTGATGTGTCAACACCAATATTATCTTTAAGTATTGTTGTGCATTTATCAAAAGTTGCATCACGTAAAGGCTTAGGTAATGACTTGGCTTGATTAAACATTTTAATATTACAACGATCTTTAAGTATTGTTTTCAAAAGTGAAATAGGGAATATTAATACCCACAAAACCCCACGACCAAAATTGCCAGTAGATGAATCACTTGATAGGTAAGGTTTTGGCTCTACATCAAATAAGAACTCGGATGGATAACCGTTCGAGTAATTCGTAAACGCTTCAATAATAGCCGAAGAACCAATTGCTAATGCATGACCGAGTAAATACGATCCGATTACAGCAGGAATAAAGCTGAGCAATTGACTAGAAGTGGAATTTTTAGACTCGCCTAAGCTCAAAACAGCTACTAAATTATCAACACCAAACACAAAAGTAAGTATGTATAGCAATACGGCTCCAGGTATCATATACCCAAGAAAATCATAGAACGAAAATGGATTTTGCTTCACAAATTGTACCTTTTAAAAATTGGACAGATGATTGACGGTTAACATCTTATTAGATAACAAAATGTCACCTTTCCCGCGGAAAGATGGCAAACGCACTACACTGTATAAATAAACATTGGTTTTGTTTGTAGAGGTATTTTATGAAATCACCATTTTTAATGGCCATTGCTGAAAATATGCGTATGAAAAATTATGCAGAAAAAACAATTAAAGCATATATTTATTGGATCACATCTTTTATATACTTCAATCAAAAAAAGCACCCTATTGAATGCCATAATCAGGATGTTGAGTCTTTTCTTTCATTTTTAGCTAACCAGCGAAATGTAGCGCCTAAAACACAATCATTAGCATTAAATGCACTGGTGTATCTGTATAAAGAGTTTTTAGATAACCCTTTAACATTAACACTCAAATTTAACCGCAGCCATATGCAACCTAAACTCCCTGTTGTTTTAAACTTAACAGAAACCGCATTATTACTAAAAAATATACCTGCACCACTCTCACTTCCTTGTAACATTCTATATGGTAGCGGTTTACGACTTATGGAAGTGTTAAGGCTACGAATACAAGATATTGATTTTGATTATTCATCACTTCAAATTTGGAATGGTAAAGGAGGGAAACATCGTAGAGTTACATTGGCAAAAGAATTATTAACTCCCTTAAGAGACCAAATCTCCAGTGTACGTTTGTATTACCAACAAGATGTTACAAACCCTTGCTACAATGGTGTTTATTTACCTTTTGCACTCGCTGCTAAATATCCGAGTGCGCCAAAAGAATTTGGCTGGCATTATTTGTTTCCATCATCAAAACTAAGTTTGGAACCAGGAACAAATAACTTAAGAAGGCATCATTTGCATGAAAGTAATTTGCAGCGAACCATCAAAAAGACAGCAAAAAAATTAAATTTTGATAAACGCGTAACGTGCCACACATTACGTCATTCATTCGCAACACACCTTTTACAAAGAGGTGCAGACATAAGAACAGTCCAAGAACAATTAGGACATTCAGATATCAGAACAACACAAATTTATACCCATGTATTACAAGCTGGAGCAAATGGCGTACGTAGCCCTTTCTCTGACTTACAAGCGATAAATGAATAATAACCCGTTATACAAAATGGCTCGCCGACGAAGTGAAACCACTTTTAATAAACTTCAAAAAGCCACTATGCATTACCACTTAGACCAGGGGAACGAGGAATAAGCCACCTCAAACCACCAACAAAAAAGGGAGACAACATCACTATTACTAGCAACATCATCTCCCTTCTATAAAGAGAAATTAAACTAAAAAAGGGTCATCCTTCTTTAGATTCTTCTTTTTTCTCTTTTGGTTTAACAACCGCAATATTCAATTCTGCTAGTGCAGCTGGATTAGCAAAACCTGGCGCATTGGTTAACGGACATGCCGCAGAAGCCGTTTTCGGGAAAGCAATCACTTCACGAATAGAGCTTGAACCTGTCATCAACATAACAATACGGTCTAAACCAAATGCCAGACCTGCATGTGGCGGAGCACCAAATTGTAATGCTTCTAGTAAGAAACCAAATTTATCTTGTGCTTCTTCATCTGAGATATTTAGAATACGGAAAATTGCAGCTTGCATATCTTGTTTATGAATACGAACCGAACCACCACCTAGCTCACAACCATTTAACACCATATCGTAAGCATCAGAAAGTGCACCAACTGGGCTCGCTTCTAATTCTTCCGGCGTCATATTTAATGGTGCGGTAAACGGGTGATGTATTGGCGTTAATGCGCCATCTTCTAATGGTTCAAACATTGGGAATTCAACAACCCAAAGTGGTTTCCATTCATCTTTAATTAAACCAAGATCTTCAGCAACTTTAAGGCGTAACGCTCCAATTGCTTCAGCTACAACATTTGCTTTATCAGCGCCAAACATAATAATGTCGCCATCTTGTGCATTAGTACGTTTTAATAACTCAGCAACAATCTCTTCATTTAAGAATTTAGCGATTGGAGACTGAACACCTTCAAGCCCTTTAGCCGCTTCATTCACTTTCATCCACGCTAAACCTTTAGCGCCATAGATAGTCACGAATTTACCGTACTCATCTATGTTTTTACGAGAAAGTTTTGCACCACCCGGTACACAGATAACAGCAACTCGGCTCGCTGCATCATTAGCAGGACCAGAGAACACGTTGAATTCTACTTCTTTTAATAGGTCAGCTACGTCAACTAATTCAAAATCAATACGTAGATCAGGTTTATCACTACCAAAACGACGCATTGCTTCTGCGTAAGTCATTTTAGGGAAGGTGCCTAAATCAACATCTAACATCTCTTTGAAAAGATTCACTACCATCTCTTCTGTTTTATCCATGACTTGTTCACCCGTCATGAATGATGTTTCAATATCTATTTGTGTAAATTCTGGTTGGCGATCAGCACGTAAATCTTCATCACGGAAACATTTTACGATTTGGTAGTATTTATCCAAACCAGACATCATCAACAGTTGTTTAAATAACTGTGGAGATTGTGGTAATGCAAAGAACTGACCTTTGTGTGTACGACTTGGTACTAAATAGTCACGCGCGCCTTCTGGTGTTGCTTTGGTTAAAATAGGTGTTTCAACATCTAGGAAGCCGTTGTCATCTAAGAAACGACGAACAAAGCTACTTACTTTAGAACGGAAGACCATACGCTCAGCCATTTCAGGACGACGTAAATCTAAGTAGCGGTAACGTAAACGTTGCTCTTCAGAGTTCTTTTGGTTGCTATCAAGTGGAGATGGCTCAGAACGATTTAAAACTTCAAGTTCAAGACCACGAATTTCAATGCCACCCGTTGTCATATCTTTATTTACTTGTCCTTCTGGACGAGCACGAACTTGACCTTTCATTTTGATACAAAACTCGTTACGCACAGAGGCTGCAACAGCTGTTGCTTCAGGTGTATCACCATCAAAAAATACTTGAACAATGCCTTCACGATCACGTAAATCTAGGAATGTTACACCACCTAAATCGCGTTGTTTGTTTATCCAACCTACTAACTCAACTTCTTGACCAATATTCTCTTCGGTCACTTCACCACAATACATAGTGCGCATCATCGATTCCTGTTTTAAATACGTTACAAAATAATTGAGCGTATTATAAAAGAAAACCACTGAGAGTCATACGCTTAAATAAAAAAATGACCCTGCAACACAATTTGAGTAAAATACGCCACCATACTTAATTAAAACCTTAAATAGCTAGGCATTCCTATGAGTCAAACCGATAATATTTTTAGCACTCCATTAGATAAAGTCGACAGCTTTAGATTTGACCAACAAGTTGTACAAGTCTTCCCTGATATGATCAAACGCTCTGTACCTGGTTATGAAAATATCATTAACAGTATTGCCATGATCACTCAACGTTGTGCGACTAACCATTCTAATTTATATGATTTAGGTTGTTCATTGGGTGCAGCAACATTATCTATGCGACGTGGGTTGATAACGAAAGAAGGTTGCCAAATTATTTCGGTCGATAATTCATCGGCAATGGTTGAATCTTGTAAACAGCATATTCATGCTTATAAATCAGACATTCCAGTGACAGTGTTACAAGATGATATCTGTAACGTCAAGATTGAAAACGCGTCAGTTGTTGTGCTTAATTTTACCTTGCAGTTTTTAACACCAGAAAAACGTCTGAGCTTATTAACTAATATATATAACGGTTTATTACCGGGAGGAGTGTTAGTACTTTCTGAAAAATTTATTTTTGAAGATACAACAAGCCACCAGCTATTAATTGATTTACATTTAGACTTTAAACGAAGCCAAGGTTATAGCGAATTGGAAATAAGCCAAAAACGATCTTCTCTAGATAACGTATTAATTTCAGATACGGTTGAAGAGCACTATCAACGCTTACAACAAGCAGGATTTAAACATAATGACCTGTGGTATCAGTGTTTTAATTTCGGCTCTATTATTAGTATCAAAGATTAGGCAAGCAGATGATTGATTTCAGTAACTTTTATAGCACCATCGCTAAAAACCGTTTAAACCATTGGTTATATACTTTACCTGCACAATTACATGAATGGGAAAATACACATGTTCATGGCACTTTAGCAAGTTGGAACCGTGTATTAGATAAATTTCCAACTATTACAACCAATAATCTCGAATTAAAAGATGAAGTTCGCATTGGTGATGGTACGGAATTATCAACAGGTGAAACAAAAAAATTAGAAAACCTACTACAAAAATTTCATCCGTGGCGTAAAGGCCCTTTCCATATTCACGGCATTCATATTGACACGGAATGGCGAAGTGATTGGAAGTGGGATCGAGTCTTACCACACATTAGTCCATTAAAATATCGTTACGTCTTAGATGTAGGCTGTGGCAGTGGTTATCACATGTGGCGCATGCGTGGTGAAGGCGCTGAGTTTGTTGTTGGCATTGACCCAAGTGAACTATTTTTATGCCAATTTGAGGCAATTCGTCACTTTGCAAACAAAGATCAAAACGTAAATTTATTACCATTAGGTATTCAAGAACTACCTAAATTAGAGGCCTTTGATACCGTCTTTTCAATGGGGGTTTTATATCATCGTAAATCTCCAATGGATCATATTACCCAACTACAAGATCAACTGGTTGAAGGTGGAGAATTAGTGCTTGAAACATTAGTCATCGAAGGCGGTAAAAATGACGTATTAGTGCCTCAAGACCGTTATGCTAAAATGCGTAACATTTGGTTTTTGCCAAGTGCAGAAGCACTTAGATTGTGGGTTGAGAAATGTGGATTTGAAGATGTTCGCATAGTAGATATCAATGACACATTAACAGGCGAACAACGTAGTACAGCCTGGATGACCAATGAATCATTAGAAGATTATTTAGATCCTAATGATCCAAGTAAAACAGTCGAAGGTCACCCTGCCCCTAAACGAGCGTTATTAATTGCCAAAAAAGCAATTAAACCACTCTGTTAAATAAATCAATGCTTATGCTTGATAGCATCCTTGCTCGCATAGGCATTCACTTAAATAATTAATATTGTATTCACAAAAGATATGACTTACTTTAAGAATTAACAACTCAGTAATAACTTAAAATAAACCATGAGGAGATAATTTAATATGAATAAACAACATTTCCTCAATCGTTTTATATTGCAACAAACAAGATCAACCATACTTTCTCCACACCTTTTATCGCAACAAAATAAAACATTCAAAAAAGCAGCTATTTTAATGCCAATAGTCCAGAGAGAGAGTGGCTTACAAATAATTTTGACTCAACGCGCATTACATCTAAAACATCATGCAGGGCAAGTGAGTTTTCCAGGGGGAAAATATGAACTGAGTGACAACTCTTTAGCACTTACCGCTTTACGTGAAACGGAAGAAGAGATCGGGATTGATAAGAATAAAATACAATTAATTGGAAATCTTTCTCCATTAATCACCACCACAGGTTATCACATCACCCCTTTTATTGGCTTTGTCGACAATGCTCATAAAATAGTAATTGATCAAGGGGAGGTAAAAGAATGCTTTGAAGTGCCTTTTTCATTTGCGCTCAACCGTAACAATTTTTCTAAACAGCATTTAATTGCAAATAGAAAACGTCACTTTACTTATTGTAGTGTTTACCAAAATCACCTCATTTGGGGAGCCACTGCACAGATGTTAATTAACTTACAACAACATCTACGTAGCTAATATCTGCATAACTAATATCTATATAACTAACTAGCATCAAGTAAGATAACTTTTCAACGTTTCATACTTTCAATAAGTAAAACTCTATAAATCAAATAAGTGCATTATCAATGAATAGCTAAATTAATGATTCAATTCGCATCAATAACAACATAAGATCAATAATTTAATAGCTATTTTTTCAAATCTCATTTAAAAATAGAATCATTATATTTCACCTGCGTATTTGCTAAAAGGAAGAACAAATATGGTTGAGCACATTACTGGTATGTTGGCATTAATTGGTGTTTTATCACTGCTATGTCAATGGATCGGCTGGAAGCTACATCTACCAGCAATTTTGCCTCTTTTATTATGTGGATTATTATTGGGTCCCGGTTTAGGGATTTTAAATCCCGATGCTCTTTTTGGTGATCTATTATTTCCTATCATTTCCTTAGGTGTTGCCATTATTCTTTTTGAAGGTGCGTTAACCCTTAATTTTAAAGAAATTAAAGAACATGGTCGTATGGTGTCACACCTTGTGACTATTGGAACATTTGTCACTTGGGCCTGTATTACGCCCGCTGCCCATTATATTTTAGGCTTTGATTGGTCTATTGCCATGTTATTAGGTGCTTTAGTGGTAGTAACTGGACCAACAGTCATTGTGCCAATGCTAAGAACAGTACAACCAAAATCTAATCTTTCTAGGATTTTACGTTGGGAAGGCATCGTGATTGATCCTATCGGCGCTTTGCTTGCGGTGTTGGTTTTTGAATATATTGCCGTTACAGCCGATCCAACATCACATGTATTACATGCGCTAGGTTTAACCTTAATACTTGGTTTTGGTTTAGGCGCAATTGTTGGGTATTTCACTGGCCTATCTATTAGAAAAAACCTATTTCCTCATTATTTACGTAATACAGCTGTGTTAACCATTATGTTAGGTGTATTTGTTGGCTCTAATATTATCCAAGAAGAGTCTGGTTTATTAACCGTCACTGTCATGGGAATTTGGTTAGCAAATATGCGCGGTGTTGATATTGCTGATATTTTAGAATTTAAAGAAACCTTAACCGTATTACTTATTTCTGCGCTGTTTATTTTATTAGCTGCACGACTTGATTCAACGGCAATGTTAGATCTTGGTTGGGGAGGAATAGGCGTATTATTAGTTGCTATGTTTATTGCTCGTCCTTTAAGCGTTTGGATCTCCGGCGTTGGTACACATTTATCTTCTCAAGAAAAATGGTTCCTCAGCTGGGTTGCCCCTAGAGGGATTGTTGCAGCCGCTATTTCATCTCTATTTGCTATTAAATTAGAAGCTGCCGGCATAGCAGGTGCAAGTTCTATTGTGCCATTAGTGTTCTTAATTATTATTGGCACAGTGGTTATCCAAAGCCTAACCGCTGGACCTTGGGCAAAATTTTTAGGTGTCAAAGAAGGCTCCAATCAAGGGTTATTAATTTTTGGAGCATCTATGTTTTCACGAGAACTTGCATCCATTTTAATATCCAAAAATATTAAGGTCGTCCTTGCAGACAATAACTGGGATAGCATTCGTAAAGCTAGAATGGTTAACATTCCAGTGTACTTTGGTAATCCAGCTTCAGAGCATGCAACAAACTATATGGACTTAAGTGGAATTGGAAGAGTATTAGTGATGTCACCCTACCGCCAATTAAATCCATTAGTTACCTTTCATTTCCAAGACTTACTTGGCCTTGAAAAAGTATATGGTTTGAATAATGTAGATAGTACAAGCGCTCGTCATCAATTATCAGAGTCCTACTTAAAACGTTTATGTTTGTTTGGAGAAAACATCTCTTATGCAAAATTAGCGAGTTTAATGGCAAAAGGGGGCGTTCTAAAAAGCACTAATATCACTGATAACTTCACTTTTGAACATTTTAAAAAGCGTTATGGTGAGACTGCAATGCCGTTAGTTTATATCACTAAAGAAGGTGAAGTTAACATCATGTCGGGTGCTAATAGCATTGATTTTTCTGACGGTATTGAGCTTATTAGTTTATTGCCTCAAGAAGCACAAGATCAAGCAGTGATACAAACTGCTATAGATGATGAAACAGAAAGATTAAATAAAATAGAAGCAGAAACAGCGGCAAAATTAATAGCTGAAAAACGACTTATTGAAGAAACTGCAGTAGTAGAGCAAAAAGCCATTGAAACAGCACAACGCAAAGAAGAACAAACCCAACAAGCGATTAAAGAAGCATTAATTCAACAAGAAATACAAAAAAACTCATAGATACAATGTAAGCTGCCACGTTTTTTCTTAAGTTGCAGCTTACATTTCAATAATAATAATTAACTTTTTAAGGCACTAAACGTCTTACAAATGGGATTTTCACTAATATCATGGTTAAAAACAATGAGACCGCTAAAGTAAGCACAGTAATCATTGGAATAGCGATCCAATTACTACCAAACCATGTATAGAAACCATTGTCTAACTCTCGAATTGGGATCAGTAACAAAGGATGAATCAAATAGATCCCTAAACTGTAAGTCGAAATAATAGTCACTAAAGAGCGTAATTTTCCTTGTATTTTATCCGCATAAGTTTGTGCAACAACAAATAACATCCCAGCAATAATGGCTGTATTTAACGTTTTATAGCCCATAAAAAATGCATTATATTCACCTGTTTCAATTGCTAATTGCCATGAACCCAAGAAATTAAAAGCCATCATAAATAGACCAGCAGTTACCCAAGCTTTTAACTGTGGACGATTATCTCGATTGAACAGATACCAGCCTAATACTAAATATCCGCTATAAAGAATTAAATTTTGTTGTAAAAAGCTCTCAACTTTTAACCAATACATTAAAAATAAAACAGTCCAAGCAAATAATGCCAACTTAATATATTCAGGAGATGCTTTCTTCAAGATAGGAATTAAAAAGGGAATAACAAAATAGAGAGGAATAAAATCATAAAAAAACCATAAGTGATACCAAACAGGTTTATTAGGTGAATTTTCTAACATATGTAATGCCGTCGCCCCAACCCAATGTCCTGTGAAAACTTCATTTACCATAAAACCAGCAACTAAAGCATAAATAACCGTCCACCCAATAAAAGGTATCGCTACTTTGCTTAATCGTTTTGATAAATAATACTCACATTGAAAAGCTTTTTCTGTAGATAAAAGCAAAGCACCACTAATTAACATAAATACGGGAACAGCCCAGCGCGTTAGACTATTAATACCAGTTGCTGCTAACCAATCACTCGTAGGTATTTCTCCATATAAATAACGAAAAGGCCCCAACACATGAATGCTAATAACAGCAATAGCAGCAATAAAACGTAAAAAATCGATATAAAAAATTGATTGACGTGTAACCTTCATTTTAATGACCTACATCCGTTTAATTAAAAATAAAAAAACCATATATTACAAACACTTGAAATTATTCAAAACAAAAAACATAAAATAAAAATCCATATTTTCCTTTCTATTGTCACTTAAACATAAATTACATTTTATCGAGCAAGTATTGAAATATTCACTGAGTTTTTCTTAAATATTTATAATTTTCAATAGTTTACTCTACTTATTACAAAAAAGGTTAATAACCCTCTCATATAACAATTTTGATAAAAATAGTATTAATCATTGCAGGAAATTATAAAAAACATGATAATAAGCACGTTATTTTCTATGTTACCTAGCATAACCATTTATCTGTCTCGACATACGCTTTAAAGGAATTTCAGTGATCATCAGCAAATATGGAATGCGCACACTTTTGTTCGCCCTCTTTTTCTTTACAACTACAGTGTACTCAGCAGAAGAAATCAACAATGAAGGTGAAACAACATCTCCTAAAATTGTGGATACTAGCTCAACAAAAGTACCATTAGCTGAAAACAATAGCTTACAAGAAACACCTGAATATAAAGGTACTGATCAGCAAATTACTGATCCTACTGCCGATCCTAAAGTAAACAAATCAAAGCAACAAACAAAAATAGTAGAACCTGAAGCACCTTACGAACCAGCTTATACAAACTCTGCATGGGAACAGTTTGACGTTCCAGATAGTTTTTATGACAACCCTTATCAAGTTTCATTATTTTCACCTGAAAATGGAGAAGATGGTGAACGCCTTTGGTCACAAACCACCTCTATCTTTTATTATGGTTTAGGTGTTGTTGCAGTACTTGCCGTTATGCCAGAAGAAATTACCAATTGGGATAATGATGATGACGTAAATTTAGGACAAAAGTGGATAGATAATGTCACAGCCGGTCCTGTATGGGATCGCGATGATGCTGTCTTAAACCTTGTAATGCACCCTTATTTTGGTGGTGTCTATTACCAAGCAGCACGTAAATCGGGTTACCGCCAATGGGATTCATTTTTATATTCAGCATTAATGTCCACCGTATTTTGGGAATATGGTGTAGAAGCTTTTGCTGAAACACCATCAATGCAAGATCTTGTTATCACACCGGTTTTAGGGTGGGTATATGGTGAATGGGCATTTAACACTGAACGTGAAATATGGACAGATGGCGGAACAGTATGGGGAAGCGAATACTTAGGTAATACCGCCCTATTTTTATTAGATCCCGTTGACTCTGTTGGTCGTAATGTTAATCGATTATTTGGTACTGACTTAATTAAGGCTGGTACTGGCTACGTTAAATTATCAGATCAAAGTTCTGAAAATAGTCCACGAAACGATCAAGCGATTATGTTTGAAGTTAACTATGTTTTCGGTGAAGAAAACAGTCCTGCACAATCAGGTATTAGTGGTAAACGTAAAATTGGTGAAGGTTATTCATTTGGTCATTCAAACGATCCTGTAAGTTATGGCATTATAGGTTTATCTTTAGGCGCAGGTTACCTTAATTTTGACAGTAAAAATGGATCTGCAAGTGAAGCAATTGCACAAACTTCATTGGGTTTATATTTTTCTCGTAGTTTTTCAGCTCGCTTAAGTTATTCATCAACGAAAATGATCAAAGAAATTGTTGAACCAACTAATATTTATGAAAGCTTCAGTGTGGATGGACAATATTATTTCAATACAAAATCTGATCTTCGCCCATATATAACAGCGGGTGTTGGTGAAGAGATTTGGGAAGAAAGCAAAGATAGATATAACTTTCAGGTCAATACAGGTTTAGGCATCCATTATCGTTTAAATGCAAACTGGGCATTACAAGCTGAAGCCGTTAATTATTACACACCAAATGAAGGTAGTAACGATCAACAAGTCGTAGGCAAACTGTTATACCGTTTTGGTGATGGGGAAAACATGTAACGCCAATCAAAGTCGTAAAACAAAAAATCCCAGTTCATAGCTGGGATTTTTTATATGTGTATGATTAGTATTAGTTAACCAAAGAGGTTAAACATACTGAGTTAATATTGTCAGCAACTCATATTTACGTTGTTCACTACAAAAACTTGCCGTTATACTATTTTCAACTAGCTTTCTGGCTTGAGATTGATTCAAATGTAACGAATCAGCTAACGCTTCAAAGTTTTCAGTCATATACCCACCAAAATAGGAAGGGTCATCAGAATTAACTGTAACACAAACTCCTAACGCTAAAAGCGCTAAAATATTATGATCGCTCATATCATCAAACACTTTTAATTTAGTATTGGATAGTGGGCAAACCGTTAACGGCATACGAGTTTTTGCCAAATAATCAATCAGTTTAGGATCAGAAATAGCATTAACACCATGATCCACTCGCGAGACTCTTAGATCATTAATCGCAGTCCAAATGTATTCTGCAGGGCCTTCTTCTCCAGCATGAGCAACGGTTAATAAACCTAACTCTCTCGCTTTAGCAAAAACACGGCTAAATTTTTCAGGCGGATGACCACATTCAGAACTATCTAAACCAACGGCTTTAATTTTATCTAGGTGAGCCGTTGCTAACGTCAATGTGGAAAAAGCTTCTTCCTCACTTAGATGACGTAAAAAACACATAATTAATTCACTAGTAATATTTAACTTCTCTACACCATCCTGTAAGGCTCTATCAATACCATTGATAACTGTTGAGAAAGCGATCCCTCTATCTGTATGAGTTTGCGGATCAAAAAATGGCTCCACATGACAAACATTTTGCTCTTTACATTTAAGTAAATAAGCCCAAGTTAAATCATAGAAATCTTGCTCTGTTACTAAAACCTGAGCGGCTTGATAATAGATATCTAAAAAATCTTGAAGTTGTGTAAATTGAAATGCTTTTTTTACTTCATCAACATTTTGATAAGGTAATTTAACTTGGTTACGTATAGCTAAATCAAACAGCATTTGAGGCTCTAGACTACCCTCTAAATGTAAATGTAATTCTACTTTAGGTAACAGCGCTAACCAGTTGGCAGAAGCTATTGAAGTCTTTTTTGTTATTATTGAATCTGGCATAGTTGGCATTAATCACTTCTAATAATGAATGAATATAATTTAAATATACTTATAGCGTTTTTCCCATTGTTTAAATAAATAAATAACAGAAAAAGTTAAACACATATACAAAATACCTGCCGCTAAATAAGCTTCAAATGGCGCATAATAACGCGCATTAACAACACGCGCAGCACCTGTTATATCAACAATAGTAACAACACCTGCAATTGCACTACCGTGGATCATAAATATAATTTCATTGCTGTAAGCAGGTAATGCACGGCGTACTGAATTAGGTAAAGTAATACGTTTTAATATTTGCCAACGACTCATACCATAGGCTTTGGCAGCTTCCAATTCACCTTCTGGCATAGTGCTGATCACACCACGGACTATTTCAGCAGTATAAGCTCCCGTATTTAATGAGAAAACGAGTAATGCGCAAAACCAAGCTTCCTGAAAATAATACCAAAGAGAGCTATCTCGTATTGCATCAAACTGTGCAACACCATAATAAACAAGGAACAATTGAACTAATAATGGTGTTCCACGGAAAAAGTACATATAGGCCCAAATAGGTCCTTTAATTAACCAATTGGGATGGCT
This sequence comes from Psychromonas algarum, assembly GCF_004376845.1. Classification (GTDB taxonomy): domain Bacteria; phylum Pseudomonadota; class Gammaproteobacteria; order Enterobacterales; family Psychromonadaceae; genus Psychromonas. Next base: position 17,809 of record NZ_SNUW01000018.1, on the reverse strand, counting down.
ACGTAATACTCCCATTGGTAAAGCAATGATTAACCCAATCAATAAAGACAGGGCAACTAACCAAGTGGTTGTCCATAAACCCGTTAGGTAAAATTGATACTCAGTAATGATGATTGAAAAGTCCATTGTTACCTCGTTTGAATACGATATTTATGCTCAGCCCATTTTAAAAATGAGGTTGAGATAGTGGTATAAAGTAGAAATACCAAAGCCACTACTAAATAGAAGGTAAATGGTTTTTGAGTTGATCCTGATGCATCACCCGCAATTTTAACCATATCTTGTAAACCAATAATCGACACTAATGCGGTTGTCTTTAATAAAACAAGCCAGTTATTACCTAAACCAGGTAAAGCATGGCGCATCATTTGTGGAAACATGATCCGAGAAAAACGTTTATATTTATTCATCCCATAGGCTGTTGCGGCTTCCATTTGTCCTTTATCGACGGCTAAAATCGCGCCCCTAAAGGTTTCAGCCATGTAAGCCCCAAAAATAAAACCAATGGTTACAATGCCAGCAAAATAAGGACTTATATCGATATAATCAGGTAAATAAGATGTCCATTCATGATTCGGGTAATACCCAGTCATCACGCCATTAAGCCATTCATTAAAGTTATAACTCATATTATTAACGAGCATTTGCCCACCAAAGAAAATTAATAACATTAAGATCAAATCAGGGATACCACGAATAATAGTGGTGTAGACAGTAGCGATGCCAGTTAATACCGAAGAGTGGGATAGTTTAGCTAAAGCAGCAATTAAACCGAGTACAACAGCAAGTAATAAAGATAATAAAGCAACTTGTAATGTTAACCACGCACCGGCTAAAAAAATATCTTTATAGCCATATAAATCAAACATATATACTTCTTTTCCAAAAGAATAAAAAGGATGGATTATGTCACCAATAGAAGTTATTGCTAACTACCACCCTTTTTATTTTTAACGTTCTTTTTACTTAATACCGTAAAATAGAACGATATATTTATTCTTGACCGTATACGTCAAAAGTGAAGTACTTATCTTGGATTTTCTTATAAGTACCATCAGCACGAATAGCATCAATGGCTTTATTTAATTGATCTGCTAAATCTTTATCTTGTTTACGGATCGCAATACCTGCACCGTAACCAAACCATTTAGGATCAGTTAATTCAGGACCAACAAATTCAAACTTATCGCCGTCTTCTTTTGCTAGTAAACCATCACTAATTGCAGCAGAGTCAGCCATTACGTAATCAAGACGACCCGCTTTTAAATCTAAATAAGCTTCGTCAGCTGAACCATAACGTCTAATTTTTGCAGAAGGAAAGTTATCAGAAATGTATAGGTCCATCGTAGTTGCTCGTTGAACACCTACTCTTTTACCTTTCATAAAATCAGCAGTTGCTTCATAAGCAGTGCCTTTTTTAGCAACAAAACGTGCAGGAATATGTTGGTATTTCTTAGTGAAAGCAACTTTTTTCTGACGCTCTTCTGTAATATCCATTGTTGCAACAATAGCGTCAAATTTACGGCCTAATAACGCAGGAATAATGCCATCCCAATCTTGTTTAACTAACGTACATTTTGCTTGTAACTCAGTACATAGTGCATTAGCAATATCAATATCAAATCCAGTTACACTGCCGTCTTCTTCTGTTTTACTAAAAGGAGGGTATGCACCTTCAACACCGATACGAATTTGTTTCCACTCTTTTGCTTGTGCAGTACTAAATGCAAATGCAAATAATGCAACTAATATAGTAATTTTTTTCATTGTATTTCCTTATTGGTGATTAATAACTAAATTTTTATTGAGGTATAAAACCTACTAATAAACGGTTGATATAAATTGTTTAAAGCGCTCAGAAGAAGGATTTTCAAAAATAAGCTCAGGCTTACCTTCTTCTTCTACTAACCCCTGATGTAAAAATAAAACTTTATTCGAGACATCTCTGGCAAACGCCATTTCATGTGTAACCACTAACATAGTACGGCCTTCTTCAGCCAAATCGCGCATAACAGTTAATACTTCACCAACTAATTCAGGATCTAATGCAGAGGTAGGTTCATCAAACAGCATAACTTCAGGTTCAACAGCTAATGCTCTAGCAATCGCAACTCGTTGTTGTTGGCCGCCAGAAAGTTGTCCAGGGTAATAATCTTTTCGTTCATATAAACCAACACGTTGTAATAAAGCTTCAGCTTTTACAATGGCTTCTTTTTTTGGAACACCAAGCACATGAACCGGTGCTTCAATCACATTTTCGATAACAGATAAATGAGACCATAAATTAAACCCTTGAAATACCATCGCTAAACGACTGCGAATTCGTTCAACTTGTTTAATAGAGGCTGGAATTGCGCCGCGTTTTTTATCTTGTTTCATTTCGATTAATTCACCATTAACCAAAATATCACCTGAAGTAGGTGTTTCTAACAAATTAACACAACGTAACAAGGTACTTTTACCTGATCCTGAAGCGCCTAAAATAGAAATAACATCGCCTTGATGAGCTTCTAAATTAATACCTTTTAATACTTCATTATCCGCAAAGGATTTATGTAGATTTCTTATCGATAAAGTCGGTGCTGTCATCAGTAATATTCATTATGGTTAATTAAAGTGATTCTTCATTGTACCTAGTTTGTACAAAAAATTAATAAAATAAATACAAAGATTTACTCTGTTTTTACATTTTTAAAAATTAAATATAAACTTATTTGAAGAGATTAAATCTAAATAACCCACCTAACTCACATATATTGATCTAAATTAACTCTAAACAAGATCTATCCCTAATTATCATATAATTCTTTACAAAGTTTCATTCCATGATATTGTGCGCGCGATCTCAATTACTTAAACATCCACACAAAAGGTACATCACGTGTCACAATCAGATAACTTTGCAAATCCAGCTCCATTAGGCCTAATGGGCTTCGGTATGACCACTATTTTATTAAATATCCACAATGCGGGTTTTTTCCCAATTAGTGCAATGATCCTTGCTATGGGTTTATGTTATGGCGGTGCAGCACAAATTATCGCGGGTATTTTAGAATTCAAAAAAGGTAACACTTTTGGTTTAACTGCATTTACTTCATACGGTTTCTTTTGGATCAGCTTAGTTGCATTATTATTATTCCCACAAATGGGAACTGAAGGCGTAACACAAGCAACACCACATGCATTCATGGCTTGTTACTTATTAATGTGGGGTATCTTTACTGCGTTTATGTTTATTGCAACATTACGTGGTAGCCGTGCATCACAGCTTGTATTTGGTACTTTAACTATTTTATTCTTCCTATTAGCAATAGGTGATTACACAGGTTCTGAATTAATCATTCAAATCGCTGGTTATGAAGGTATTCTATGTGGTGCAATTGCTATCTACTCTGCAATGGCACAGGTTATCAATGAGCAATACGGCCGTACCGTATTACCTCTTGGTGAGCCAAAATAGTTCTAAACTAACTTATTATTAAGCTAGTTTATTAAGAGCCGAGTTAAACTCGGCTTTTTAATATCCTTTTTTAAGAAAGTTAACAGGACTCCCATATCAATAAGAAGTTATTTGCGGGCATTACTACTTTTTCAATTAAACGCAGTCCTGTACCCCACTCACTTAATTCATTAATATCCCGAATACCACCACAACCATTTTGTTTAAGGTAGATATCAAATTCACGGTTACCCTCACTGGTATAATTTCCATCAAGATTAAAAGGGCCATATTGGCAAAATATCCCACCTTTTTGTAAATTATCAGCAACCATTTTCATCATCTCTTTAGCATTATCTTTTGCCATGATGTGTGTGGTATTAGCGGTAAAAATAGCATCAACAGGAATGCTAGGCCAAGGATGTTTGCCAATCAAAAATTCAAAAGGAAGCTGTAAATTACGACTAGGAAATTCCTTAATCCAAGCATTAATGCTCGCATGATTACTTTTATCATCGCTGGTATGCCATAGTAAATGCGATAAATGAGGAGCAAAATAAACAGCATGTTGCCCAGTGCCCGACCCAATTTCTAATACCTGTTTACGATCTTTTAACACACGAGAAAGCACGTCTAAAATCGGTTTTTGATTACGTTCGCAAGAACTAGATGATTGTTTGGTCATGTATTTTCTCTTCGCATTAAGGTGCATTACGTTGTGAGGGATCTTTTTTAAAATCACGAATTAACTCATTAGGATTAACTTTTGCTCTGTGCTCTTTTGTCGCCTCTCCCCACCAAATCAATTGATTAATTGTATGAGAAAAATAATCAAACCAACTATTTTGATCTTCTCCAAGTTGTAACTCTCCCGCCTCAGTAAAAATCTCTTGTGCTTTAGGGATATGTATCATTGCAGAGACAGATAAACAGCCAAGCTCAGATAAAAAAGTACGCATACCAACAGCAGCTCGCATACCGCCCCACTGACCAGCAGAATAAGTAACAATAGCACTGGGTTTATAAGAAAATAAGGAACTACCGAAATGGTTTAATAAATGCGCTAAAGCTGGACTCATTGAATGATTATATTCAGGACTCACCATAATAAATCCATCTGCACTTTCAATTTTTTCCGCTAATAAATTAAGTTCATTAGGCGCTTTACCCTTAGCGAAAGCAAAGTGAGGTTTGAAAACGCTTTCAAGTGGATAATCTAAACAATCAATAAGTTCTATTTCATGCTCTTGATAACGTACTTTTAGGCACGAGAGGATCGCTTTTGCCACTCTATCCCCCAACCGAGCAGGTCTAGGAGGAGTACTGTCGCGAATGCTCCCCAAGAATACTAATAACTTCATATTTATCTCCAATAAATTTACTTAGATAAAATAAAAAATTATTAATATCATCTGTTAACACTTAAAAATCAACTAAATAGATTACCTGATGATAAGTAGATACAAAATAAAATGGTAGGGATCCTGCATTCTTTTATTTTTGTTAACTAGAGGTTCGTACATTCTTCATAGATGATTAAATAAAAGGATGGTACGGCATTGAACACCACCCTAAATTATCAACAATTTGCTATAACAAAGATCAGCGCTTTGTTAGTCCTTTTTTATTCAAATATGGCAAGATATGTGAACGAGATTCTTTTGATAATTGTGTAGTAACTTGTTGTGACCAAGTACTTTGCTTTTGATTACTAATGCGACTTCCATAATAGTCATGCATCACTTGATCATAATCTTTAATATCATCCATATTCAGCGGTTTATATTGATTTTCATGCATAATAATATGAGCAGGTAAACGTGGTTTTAGATCTGGCTCTTGTGCGGGGTGACCTAAACACATGCCAAATAATACCGCTGTATTTTGTGGCAACTCAAGTAACTCATCAACCAACTCTATTTGATTACGTAATCCACCAATATACACACCACCTAAACCTAATGATTCAGCCGCTATTAAACAATTTTGCGCCATAATACCACAATCAACAGCACCAATCAGTGTTAACTCTGTAAAGTCAGCTTGAACATCAGGGTTAATCGCTGCATGACGTTGATAATCAATACAAAATACTAAAAATTCAGTTGCATGTTCAACATAGCGCTGATTACCAGCATACTCAGCTAACAATTTACGTTTGTTTTTATCTGTCACTCGAATGATAGAAACCACCTGCAACATGCTCGATGAAGAGGCTGCTAACCCAGCTTGAATAATAGTATCGAGTTGATTTTTTTCTATCGGCTGCTGCGTATATTGACGAACTGAACGGTGATTTAATATTGTCTCAATGGTTTTATTCATAATAATGATAACCTTGTCATGATGATTGTTTTTATCAGGTGCAACACTCCCCTAATAACATGGTGAAAATATTGAAATTAAATATGGGAATGATTATTTAAAAAACATACTTTTTATCTACCACATTAAATACAACTTAATCTTAACTTAACTACCCACAAGACACTTTGAATTGTTTTGAATTACGCATAAATACATATCCCAAAAATTCAATTTAAAAGTATTCTTTCAGCCAATATAAATAATTAATGGGTATTATTAATTATATTAAAATACCAGTAAAATAAAGCACATGGACATCACTGCAGTAAAAAGGGAAATAATGATAACGCTTCAACGTACCTGCATCACTATACTTTTAATGACTATTATCACAGGCTGCGCATCACTCCCTGAAACAGTTGAGCACACAACTTCCCCTTTAGCGAAACCAACCACCAGCAAATTATCTGAGATAGTTAACCACTCTCGCCCTCAACAATCAAAATCTTCAGAAAGTGCATTCATATTACAACAGTCTGGTTGGGATGCTCTGTCACAACGTATCGCCCTTATTGAAAGTGCCAACCATAATATCGATATACAATATTATATTTGGAATGAAGATACTTCAGGTAATTACCTTGCGAGCCGTTTAATTGCAGCTGCTAAACGTGGGGTACATGTGAGAATTCTTCTTGATGACTTTAACCTAAGTAACCGAGATGCTCTATTAGCCACGATTGACAACCACCCTAATATAGAAATCCGTGTTTATAACCCCATTCCTAGTCGTAACGGTGTAATGAAATTAGTAAACGTTACTACCAATTTTTCTCGATTAAATCGACGTATGCACAATAAATCATTTACCGTCGATGGCGTACTATCGGTTGTTGGTGGGCGTAATATAGGTGATGAGTACTTTGACCTTTCCAACGAGGTTAATTTTAACGACCGTGATGTGTTAGTAGCAGGCAAAGTAGTGGATGAAATCCAAGATAGTTTCTTACAATATTGGGATGGTCCTTGGTCCTACCCTATAAGCTTAATCAGTAATAAGACAAGCACTAATCTAACAACATTAGAAACAGCGCCAATTCCCCATTACCAACACTACCCGAACTTGCCCGAAGGGAAAGAAAGTTCAAATACGTTACTCACGAATGTCATCAATAAATTGATTTGGGGAAAAGCACATTATACCTCTGATAGCCCTATAACCGCTGATGTTAGAGAAAGTGACAAACCTAAAGCAACGGCTAGATTATTAGCTAAGTTAGCGCAGCAATCTAAACAGCAGATCTTAATTGAATCTGCTTATTTGATATTTGATGATCGGCAGTTGAAAGCATTACAAAAATTAACCGATAAAGGTATACAGATAAAAATATTGACCAATTCAATGGCTTCTAATGATCTCATCACTAATCATTCAGGTTATGCAGGACGACGCACCGATATGCTCGAGCATGGCATACAATTATTTGAATTAAAGCCCGAAACAAAACTATGTATAGAATCAACACGAGACCAATCAAAATGTATGCCGATAGCGCATTACGGACTTCACGCTAAATCAGCAGTATATGACAGAAAAATAGCCACTATCGGCTCCTTTAATTATAACCTACGTTCAACCTACCTGAATACGGAGGCTGTTTTAGTCATTGAAAATCAACATATTGCAGAAGCACTTGCGACTTCCATAGAACAAGCAATGCAAGAAGAAAACAGCTGGCGCTTAGCGCTACATGATGAAAAACCTCGCTGGTATTCAGGGGATAAAACTTGGGATAGTGAGCCAGAAACAGGAAAATGGCAACGATTCAACTCCTATTTATTACAGTTATTACCCATTGAAAAATATTTGTAATATAAATTATCAGAACTAAAACTGATAATCGTTAATCGTCTCTTTAACAGGTATTATTATTTTTACTTTTCCAAATAACTTTAGTGAATTATCAGTGCCAAATGACGCATCAAAAAAACGAGCAATACAGTTAAATAACTTCTTGCATCGTATTGATTGTAAAACAGCAATAATAGAGCTGGTAACTCAACAGGGTTGCACTTTAAAACGTATTCGCCGTTCTAAAAACTGGCTACTAACAGGTAAGCAGAATCAACTTGTAGAGATAAGTAAGCAATTACAACAAGAGGCAATCACATTAAACAAAGTCACTTTGGACAAAACAAATTTCGATAAATCAACTGCAAATAAAAAGAGATGGATTGCAGAAGCCATTAATAAATCACTTCCCAAACCAAGTTTTGATTTAACCGCCATAGTCCAATCCACACCAGATATAACCATTAACCGATTAATAGCAGAAACAGGTTGCACGTTAATCGAAGCCCGAGCAGCCATGGATAAAGCAGAAGATTTGAATTGGATAGATTAAAGGTGAAAGTTAAAGCATCGCCATCTAACCCGATGGAATTATTCTCTATTAACAACAGAAATATGGAATAGAATTAATTAAACATAACTTTAGTATCTTTTTAAAAGTGTGATTAAAAAATAATAGCAGGATGAATCCAGCGCCCCAATGATACACAAAAAAACTACATCCATTTCTCAGTTGAGCATTCGTAAATACCTTAGCTTTACTCAATATTGCTACATTAATCCACACCGTTAATTTTTCCTAATCAATAACTTTCAGTAACAGCAAACAAGACGTTTTCTGTATGAACTAATGCCTTAAGAATGATTTCAATGTATGGGTATCCACAACTTAACAACTCTTCAAAGTTTCTTGGGGCATGTAGACATAAACATAATATTGATATAAATGCCTTATTCTCCTGAAAGAATAACTAGGCTCACTTTCACTCATTCATGTAAGTAAAAACGGCATTAGCTTAGATTTACTTGAGATTAAATAGATTATTCTGTTCTCTATAAGTTATTGATTAAATGAGGCTTAAATTGAATAGTAAACTATGATGATAAATGTACTCGCTTTTGCTCCATTTTCGAGATGCTTTTAATTAATAGAGGAATACAAGGATGACAATAAGAAAGCCATTAATAGCATTAATGCTATTTTCATTTGCTGGCTTCGGCACAGCTCAAGCAAATACTAAAATACCAGATAATATTAGCACGCCAGATAAAGTTGAAAGTCGTATCGGTACACTTGAATATAATGATGGAGTCCCTACGCTTGAAACAGCTGAATTGGTGCGTGATACATTAGATTTTACACGTGCATTAAATGCTTATAACAATAGCTTTCGTGGTGCATCAGCTTATGCATTAAGTAAAGGGTTCCAAAGTATCGGAGCTGACGATAATTCATTTGTCATCTTTTCTGACTTAATGGATAGCCGTTCGCTATTTTTGACTGGTAATACCGATACTATTTATACACTCAGTGTTATCAATTTATCGAAAGGACCTATGGTGCTTGAATTGCCTCCACAGGCATTGGGAACGCTTAATGATATGTGGTTCTCTTGGATTGTCGATCTTGGACGCCCAGGACCAGACCGAGGACAAGGTGGGAAATATTTAATCGTGCCACCAAATTATAACGGGCCACTGCCTGATGGCGGATATTATATCGCGCATGCTAAAACTAATCGTGTTTTGTATGCTGCTAGAGCATTCCTAGTGAATGAAGATCCTAAGCCTGCGGTTGCTAACATTAAGAAAAATCTTAAACTTTACCCTTATACACCAGGAGGTTTAGGTACCAGTATCGCGACAGCATTACAAGGTGAAGTTCGATTAGCTGTGAATCCTAAAATTCCAGAAACTAAGTTTATTGAAAGTAGTGGTAAGTCATTTAATACAGTCCCACCAAGTGACTTTGGCTTCTTTGAAATGATTAATGAAAATGTACAACAAGAGCCAGCGACTAGCTATGATGTTGAACTTGCAGGTCAGTTAGCTGCTATTGGCATTCAACATGGTAAACCGTTTAAACCTGATGCACGTATGAAGAAAATTCTTACTGATGCAGCAGCCGTAGGTAGTGCTGCTGGGCGAACATTAAACTGGCGCTACTCAGCAATCCATCCAGAGTGGTCTTACTATCCAGATTCTATGTGGAGTAATATGCTTTGGGAAGGTGGTTATTTATTTGAAACACCGCCTCCAGCCTTTACTAAGGAAGGCATGTTCAAGCCACACGCTAAAACGGGTGCACGTACGCTAGATTCACGTACCGCTTTCTACTATGGTTATACGCTTGATTCTCCAGGAATGATCATGAATATCCCTGGTGTCGGATCTCAATACTTAATCGGTTTTGTTGATTCAAAAGGTGAAGCTTATGATGGTAGCAAAACGTATAAAATGACACTGCCTAAAGGTATTCCTGCGCGTGCATTTTGGTCGTTGATTTTATACGATAATCAGTCTCGCTCAATGTTACAAACACCACAACGTTTTCCTCGTGCGGGTAGCCAAGGTTATCCTTCACCTGCTGCTGAAATAGCAAAAGATGGCTCAACAACTATTTATATTTCACCTAAACAACCTAAAGGTGTAGCCCGTGGTAATTGGATCCAATCAGACCCTAAAAAAGGTTGGTTCACAATATTACGTTTATACAGCCCGCTAGAAACATTCTTCACTAAAGAATGGCAACCAAGTGAAATTGAGTTAGTTAAATAATACTTATTTAGTATTGAATTCAGCGGATCGATTTTGTATCGTCCACTGTTCTTCATATCTAAATTTTTATGATAGATAAGTGAATCCCCCCCCCTTAAAGATACTTGGCATTAAGTAGATACTGAATAGCTTATTCTTCAGTATTTTCTGATAAAAGAAAGTGAGTTGCCAGCAGGGCGAAAATACTATTCCTAAATGTATGGGTATCCCTAACTTATGCTCTACTTTTATACTTTAACTACCGTGTAAAGCCTCTTAATGTGAGCTTTTATATCAATATTTAACTATTTAGTCACAAAACTGAAACCCTCTTGTCATACAAAATCATTAGTTTATCCCTTGTATTTATTTTTAATTAATAGGGATATAAACATGAACTTAGTAAAATTAGCAGTAGCAAGTGCATTGCTCGTGTCGGCAACTGTGTCGGCAATGGATGCTCGTTATCAAGATAGAACAGGTAACCTAGTAGCAGATGTACCAGAAGATAAATCACAATGGGCTGATCCAGGTACATTAATTTTTGCTTATACACCAGTAGAAGATCCTGCTGTTTATGCGGACGTATGGAGTGAGTTCATTACGTATTTGGAAAAATCAACTGGTAAAAAAGTACGTTTCTTCCCTGTTCAAAGTAATGCGGCGCAAATTGAGGCGATGCGTTCTGGTCGTTTGCATATTGCTGGTTTCAATACTGGCTCTACACCATTAGCGGTTAACTGTGCTGGTTTTTCTCCATTTACAATGATGGCTGCAAAAGACGGTTCATTTGGATATGAGATGGAAATCATCACTTATCCTGGCTCAGGCATTACTAAAGTAGAAGATTTAAAAGGCAAAAGTTTAGCGTTTACATCTCAAACGTCAAACTCTGGATTTAAAGCACCTTCTGCCATTTTAGCGTCAGAATATAAAATGAAACCTGATGTTGATTTTAAACCTGCATTCTCAGGTAGCCATGATAATTCAATCTTAGGGGTTGCAAATAAAGATTATGATGCAGCAGCTGTAGCAAACTCAGTATTAAATCGTATGTTATCTCGAGAAGTTGTGTCAAAAGATCAAATTGTGAGTATTTATAAATCACAAACATTCCCGACTACAGCATACGGTACAGCATACAATTTAGCGCCAGAATTAAGAGAAAAGATTGAAAAAGCCTTTTATTCATTTGATTGGGCTGGCACTAAGTTAGAAAAAGAATTTAAAAATAGTGGTGAAGCGAAGTTTATTCCAATTACCTACAAAGAGCATTGGAAAGTGATTCGTACTATCGATACTGCAAATAATGTTTCTTACACTTGTAGCTAAAGGAAAACCATGTCTACTTTAACACTTAAAGGGTTAACGAAGCATTATTCTGCTGCAGATAAAGCGTTAACCAATGTTAGCTTTACGGTTGATGAAGGTGAAATAGTTGGACTTATCGGCCCTTCGGGGGCCGGTAAATCGACCTTGATCCGATGTATTAATCGTTTAACAGAACCTACTAGCGGAAAAGTTATCTTCTCCGAGAAAAATCTCGTCTCTATGTCTAAAAATCAATTAAGAACTGCACGACGTGAGATTGGCATGATTTTCCAAGAGTATGCGCTAATAGAGCGATTAACTGTAATGGAAAACGTACTTTCTGGGCGTTTGGGTTATGTGAGTTTTTGGCGTAGTTTCACACGAAAATTTTCTAAAGAGGATGTTAATACCGCTTACAAATTATTAGAGACGGTAGGATTATTAGAACATGCCAATAAACGTGTAGATGCCCTATCAGGCGGTCAAAGGCAGCGAGTTGGCATTGCGCGAGCATTAGCGCAAAAACCTAAACTATTGTTAATTGATGAGCCTACTGCGGCACTTGATCCAAGAACGGCAAGACAGATCATGCGCTTAATTAGTGAAATATGCGTTAAACATCAATTACCAGCGATCATTAATATCCATGATGTGCAATTAGCGAAACAATTCGTACAACGTATTGTAGGATTAAAAGCAGGCGAAGTAGTTTTTGATGGTAAACCTAATACCTTAGATGAATCTGTATTAACCACCATTTATGGGGAAGAAGATTGGAATTTGCCACAAGAAAATAATATTGATAGTGATGACCTTGAAGCGCCTACTACACCCGTTTTGAAGGCGATTGCATGAATAACTCTTTACCTACAACTTGGAAAAAGCCCCCTCTTATCAAAAGTGCTTGGTTGCGCTGGGGCATTGTCATATTTTCAATTGCTTATCTATACAGTGCCACGCAATCTATCCATATTAATTGGGCGCGAATATATGAAGGCTCTGAACGTGGTTGGACATTCATATTAGGTTTTATGAACCCCAATTTCAGTGGGCGCTGGGAACATATCTATACAGGCTTAATTGAAAGTTTAACCATGACTTTCACCTCAACCATTGCGGGGATTATTCTTTCCATTCCTTTTGGTTTGGGAGCAGCTAACAACCTTGCACCTAAGCCTATTTATCTGTTTTGTCGTTCTTTTATTGCTATTGCCCGTAGTTTCCAAGAAATAATTATTGCTATTTTATGTGTTGCATTATTTGGCTTTGGTACGTTTGCTGGATTTGTCACACTTACCTTTGCAACGATTGGTTTTTTAGCGAAATTATTTGCAGATGAAATCGAAGCTATTGACCCAGCTCCTTTAACGGCAATGAAAGCCGCTGGTGCAAGTTGGCTGCAACAAGTGAACTATGCAGTACAAGCTCAAGTTATGCCTCGCTTCATTGGTTTATCCATGTATCGTCTTGATATTAATTTTCGAGAATCAGCAGTTATCGGTATTGTAGGTGCAGGTGGTATAGGCGGCACATTAAACACCGCAATGGGTAGATATGAATATGATTCCGCTGCTGCCATTTTATTGATTATTATCGCAATTGTTATGTTGTGTGAATATCTATCAACCATTCTTCGTCAACGTATCAAATAGAGAATTTAAAAATGAGTTCAATGAACATTAACAAGGATGAATGGCATAAATACAATAGCAAGCAACGATTATTTAACTGGGTTTGTTGGTTATGTTTTATTACCTTAGCTGTTTATACTTGGCAAGTGATGAATCAAGATACTATTTGGTATTTTGTTACCGATTCACCAAATCAAATTGCCGATATCAGTGCACGTATGTGGCCACCTCGTTGGGATTACATGAGTCAATTGTGGGTACCGCTTTGGGATACGATTAACATGGCGACGTTAGGGACTTTATTAGGGATTATGCTTGCTTTTCCTATTGCTTTCTTAGCGGCTCAAAATACAACACCAAGTACTTACATAGTGCGACCTATCGCCCTATTTATTATTGCAGCAAGTCGTTCAATTAATTCATTAATCTGGGCGTTATTATTGGTTGCGATTCTTGGGCCTGGTTTACTTGCGGGGATTATTGCTATTGCACTACGTTCCATTGGTTTTATTGCTAAATTAATGTACGAAGCCATTGAAGAGGTAAATGAGACACAAGCTTCATCGATTAGAGCAACTGGTGCTTCTTCTTTACAAGTATTAAACTATGGCGTACTTCCTCAAGTTATGCCTAGTTTTATCGGGACGAGTTTATTTCGTTGGGATATTAATATTCGTGAATCAACGGTATTAGGATTAGTTGGTGCGGGCGGTATTGGTCTTAAATTACAGGAATCAATGGCGATATTATCCTGGCCACAGGTAACGGTTATTTTTATATCTATTCTGTTTACCGTAGTCTTATCTGAATGGGTATCTGCTAAAGCACGTCACGCGATTATCTAAGTGAATAATCAAGTAGATATTGAATACTTTCGCTTTCAGTATCTACTTTTATTGACATTCAAAACAAACAATTAGACTCCTCCGTATTAATCCAACTAAAATAAAATTAATAATTTAATTATTTTACGATAAAAATAAATCCGTAAAATAAATCCGGACATCCATTCATTTACTTAGACAAGGTGGTTTATCAATTAAACGATACAATATAAAAAAACAAAGTTAACCGGAAAGACTATTCTTGATGAAATAAATCTGGACATCCATTCATTTACATTATACTTAATATACTATTTCTGTTATCCACACACCAAGTCAATTAATGGGAATAGTTGAGTAATAAAACCTAATGCATAGAATTTATAAGTAAATAGCTAAAATTCATCAGTTTTTATATACAAGAAAGCTTAGCGAACGCTAATAATAAAATGATTAGGAATGAAATGAATTAACGATGAACTAATGCAGCCGTAATTGGTTTTTACTCGCTATCCAACGCTTACCTGTGTGACTTGCATATGCGGATAATGCGTCTAACGACCCTACCGCGCCGTGATAATCTTTGCCAAAACTACTGGCCAATGATAACCAAGTATCATCATCTAACCCAAGCTGAGAGAGAATGCTAGGGCGTTGACTTGAAATAGCACCACGTTTGTCTTCTCTTATAATACGACCACTCCAATCAACTAATTCGATATAATCCAATAGTGAAAATGGAATACCTTCGGTTGATTGTTTGTTTTTATCCCCCACGAAACCAAATAAAGATTTTTTAGTAAAAGCATATTCCAGTGGTTTTTCTTTCTGCTGAGCCACACCATGAATGCGCTCATAAGCGGAGGTATATTCAGACGTGTCAACACTGTCACTCATTTTTGCTCGTACAGGATTCAAATCAACATAAGCCATGCAAGTGAGTAACGCATCTTCATCAAGTAGGGCTTGAGACTTGAATCGCCCTTCCCAAAAACGACCAAAGCACTCATCTTCTTTATTGGCTTTACGTGCAATAAACTCGTTTAAGCAACGCATAAACCATGAAATATCAGCGAGTCGACTTCGCCAATGTTCAATAATAGCCAATGCTGCTTTATTTTCTGCTTCTGATATTGTTTGCTCTGATTGCCAACGCTCAACTAATACAGGCTTTGAATACAGCTGACACCAACGTTCACAAACTTCCTCATGGTTTAAATTGTCATTGAATGCTTCATCTACATGTAACACCAGATGGTAATGATTGGACATAATAGCGTAAGCACAAATATCAATACTAAACAGCGAAGCAAGGTAATGCATTCGCTCAACCACCCATTGACGCCTATGCTCAAAAGATTTTTGTGTGTATTTATCTTCTCCACATAAGTAAGCGCGGCGAACACAGCGAGAAATACAATGGTAATAAGGTGTATCAGATAACGATACTTGCGATTGGCGAGATTGAGTCATAGCAAACTACCTCCAATATGCTGAAATAAGCCACTTTCAAAAGATAGTTTACGTTTTAAATTAATTCAAAGTAGATGGGTGTCCGCTACTTTGCGCTACTTTTTGGCGTAGCACCATTTAATAAAGAAAGTGGTAACTATGAATGTAAAAGAAATATACGTGGAGATCGCCATAAAATACGAACTGTAATGTATATGGCAATGATGTCAGCGATGCAATGTAACCCTGTTTTTAAAACAACATATCAGCGATTAGTAGCGGCAGGAAAGCCAAAGAAAACAGCTATTATTGCTTGTGTTCGTAAGATGATAGTTATATTAAACTCGATGGTTAGAGATGGTGTCATGTGGGATCCTAAAATGAATACAAATTAGAATTTGACACCATAGTCACTTGTTATGTTTAATTGCTTGCGCCTAAAATTTTAACTTTCATTGCCTCAAATTCAGCTTGAGAAATGATACCTTTTTCAAGTAAGTCATTAATTTTAATTAACTCTGAGTAAGTGTCTTTTGTTGCCTGAGATGACTTGGAATTAATATCAATTTTTACATTTTGATCAACTACATGATCAGCACGTTTTTTTAATGATGTTCTCACTGCTTCTTCATCTTCTTTGTTTACAACTCTAAATTGATACTCGAAAGATGCCCATTGTCCGGGGCCGTTACCTATAGGTGTATATGTAGATGAAACAGGAACAGCTATTTTCCCTTTTGATTTAGCAAATGTATTAGCATCTCTGATCACATCTGCTCTTAATGCTCCAGCATTCCCAAAAATACCACCATGGTCATCTCTGAATAGAACATAAGTATCAGGTGAAATTTCAACAACACCAGGATTAGCACATGCGGTTAGAACAAAACATAAAAGCAAAATTATCAGCTTCATTTTAGGGAAACTCCAATTGTTGATTATTAAACATAGACATAATGACTTCCCACTAAGGTGCTAGCCTCTACCGAGGGTTAGTTGAAAACCAGAGCCATAATATATCTATCAATAATATAATGTGGAGGCTAGCATGACTAAACATAGCATACTTTTCATCGGCTTAGATACGCATAAAACATTTACGGAAGTCGCCTATATTGAAGACCAACGCGGCGCAAAACCTGTTCATTTAGGGCGTGTACTCAGTAATAAAACGGCGTTCAAAAAACTCGTTAGACAATTACAGTCTAAATATCCAGATGCCACACTACATTTCGTTTACGAAGCTGGTCCTTGTGGTTATAAACAAGTATTGGACACCCACTAGCTCATCGCAATAAAATCAAACCTTTAGAATAAAAAGTTGATGGGTGTCCAGTACTTTTATCCACATTATATTTCCATTACCTGCCCAGACCAATTGCCATCTAGTTTTTCAGCCACAACTAAAGCATTTTGATTCTCAGATGCACAAGCAAGTAACCCAGTGTTTGACCAAATTGCACTTTTACCAATAGGAGCCCAATTACCTGTAGGTTGACTATGATTAGCCATTGCAACAAGCATATTATATTCATTAGCATAAGCAGCCATTACAGCTGTATCAGAATCATACCCACCTTCTGTAATTAATACTCCGGCGATATAAACAGAAGCGCCTAGTTTAGAACAAGTACGAGCATGGTTTGAATTATTGGTATCAGCACAAATAGCATTAGCAA
The DNA here is from genome assembly GCF_004376845.1 of Psychromonas algarum. Taxonomy (GTDB): domain Bacteria; phylum Pseudomonadota; class Gammaproteobacteria; order Enterobacterales; family Psychromonadaceae; genus Psychromonas. Next base: position 557 of record NZ_SNUW01000018.1, on the reverse strand, counting down.
TTTTTGTGTTTCCAATGGTTATACAATTATAATCAGAGCCGCGATTAAAATATGCCTCTTCACCAGAGTGAAGGTACATCTTTTCATAAGTATCTACTGTACCTAATTGAGAAATGATAATAAGCCCAATCTTTGGCAAACCATCTGACTTCAAAGGTGCACCAACACCAATTGTTATATTCTTTTCTATTGCAGAGTCAATTAAAGGTTTTAACCGACTATCATCAGTTGAAAATGCAAGCTTAACAGCTAATTCGGGCTCATAACCTGTAAGAGATAATTCAGGAAATACAATATACGAAACTCCAACTTGACTTGCTTTTTCTATAGCAACTAAATGATTTTTGATGTTTTCATCAACATCACCTTTTATAGATGACACTTGAGCTACTGCAATCTTTAAATTTGGCACCTAACCCTCCTTGAAATATAACGAGGCTGTAGAATAACTCGTTTTCAGCCTACTTAATTTAAATAAAAACCAGATTAACTTACATTTACTTGAGATTAAATAGATTATTCTGTTTTCAATAACTGATTGATTAAATTGAGGCTTA
>NZ_SNUW01000017.1 GCF_004376845.1 Psychromonas algarum | reverse complement strand
GACCCTGTAAATAATTCTGTGTAACTGCGGTTTTTAAACGTAGTCTTTAAGACGGTCTTCGAACGTTATCATAAAACGATTCAAGGCCGTTTTCCAATTTCTTATTGGCATCGTCCATTTCTTTGATGCATCCATGATAGCAAGATAAACCACCTTTTTAGCCGAATCATCCGTTGGGAACACCTTACGTTTCTTGATGGCTTTACGTATTACACTGTTCAATGACTCAATCGCATTGGTCGTATATATCGCTTTCCTGATGTCCTCAGGATAACTAAACAACGTATTGAGGTTATGCCAATGAGCACGCCATGAACGGCTGATTTGAGGGTACTTCTCATCCCATTTATCACTAAAGTCATCCAATGCCTTTAAGGCTTCATCTTCAGTCACTGCTCGATAGATACCTTTTAAATCAGCCGTCAGTTCTTTGTAATCCTTCCAAGGTACGTACTTAATTGAATTCCGAACCATATGCACGATACAGAGTTGTATCTGTGCTTCTGGGTAAACCGTATTAATCGCATCAGGAAAGCCTTTGAGGCCATCAATACAAGCGATTAAGATATCTTTAACACCTCGGTTTTGAAGTTCGGTCAGCACGTTAAGCCAGAATTTAGCGCCTTCATTTTCAGACATCCACATGCCCAACAGTTCTTTCTGGCCTTCCATATTGACGCCTAGTGCTAGGTAGACAGCTTTATTGATGACCCGTTTATCCTGGCGAATCTTAAGCACAATATAATCAAGATAAACAATAGGATATACATTATCCAAGGGTCTAGATTGCCATTCAATCACTTGTTCAATCACCGAATCAGTAATCCTTGAAATGAGTGAAGCAGAGACATCTGCGCCATAAAGTTCTTTGAACGTAGCGACTATTTCACGTGTTGTCATGCCTTTCGCATATAGGCTTAACACTTTGTCATCCATTGAGGTAAAACGAGTTTGTTGTTTTTTGACTAACTGAGGCTCAAAAGAGCCTTCTCTGTCACGGGGAGTTTCAAGTTCAAACTGGCCATCGTCAGTAATAATAGTTTTAGTTGAACTGCCATTACGACTGTTAGTGGTTGATGATTTTCGATGTTTGGAGTAACCAAGGTGGTCGTCTAATTCTGCATTCAATGCAGCTTCAACGGTTATCTTAGTTAGCATCTGACTAAAGTTATTGAGGTCTTTTTCTGTTTTTAATGTTTTAGTGGCTTCACGAGCAAACGCTTCTAATTGCTTCTGATCCATAACTGCTTATCCTTTTCCAAATAGTAGGATTATAAATAAGCAGTTACACAGTTTTTATTACAGTCTCCCTTTTATGCCCACTGTTTTATTTTGTGTTTTCAATAAGTTTTAATGCTAGTTAAAAATTTGAAATAGCGTTATGGTAAATGCCTTTTTATTGAGGTGTTTACTATGAATTTTAAAAATATAATCATGTTTATGATAGCTGTTACTTATAGCGCATTTATCGTTTATTATCAGTCAATTCAGCTACTACCAATCATTTTTCTTTATTTTTTAGTGGCGAGTAGTTTATTGAGTTTTTTGTTCTATGGAATAGATAAAATAGCGGCAATAAAAAACTGGAGAAGAACACCAGAAAAATATTTTCATCTTTTAGCTTTATGTTCAGGTTGGCCGGGCAGTATATTAGGTCAATTGCTCTTTCATCATAAAACAACTAAAGCTAGTTTTAGAGCTTGGTTCTATTTAATGAGTTTATTGAATATGAGCATAGTGCTTCTTTATTTCTTTTATTAAAGATAGTTTTCTAAGTTAGGTTCTATATCTGCAATCAATATTAAATTTCATCGGATTCATAAGGCTCATCAGTATTATCAGTATTATCAGTATTTATATTGTCATTTAATTTATCTATTGATTCTGTTAATGATTTTTGTATTTTTTCACTATGTTCTTGCCATATATTATTTGTTGATTCCCCTAATGATTGTAACTTTTCAGATGTTTTTTGTTTACTCTCTTGCCAAATACTTGCACTAGACTCTTTGCCTTTTTGTAAGAGATCTTGGCTTGATTCTTTACCTTCTTGCCAAGCTTCTTGAGTGCTTTCTTTACTTAATACCCAAATGTCAGATCCAGTTTGTTTGCTTTTTTCCCAGATCTCTTTGCTAGAGTTTTCTACTGTTTCCCAAGATTTAATAGGGATTTCTTTAGCTTTTGTTAATTCTTTTTCTTGTTCCGTATTACAAGCGGTAATAAGCAGAGTGGAGCTAAAACATAATATTGGAATTATTTTTTTTGATATTTTCATAGATAAATTCTTATTAAGATAATTCTCAAAGTGTAAAAGGCATAATTTATTAGTCAAACAATAGTCGACTTAGTTGCAAATAAAATCAGTCGAAGCTTGAATTTTTCTTATTTATAAAATACTGTGTATAAAAACAGTGGGGTGAGTGTTGAAATTATATATTGCTGAAAAACCAAGTCTAGGGCGTGCTGTTGCCGATGCGCTTCCTAAACCACATCGTAAAGCTGATGGCTGTATTTATGTTGCTAATGGCGATGTAGTGAGTTGGTGTATTGGACATTTACTAACACAAGTTGATCCTGAGGTTTATGATCCTGCTTTTAAGCAATGGAAGTTTGAGCATTTACCTATTATTCCTGATAAATGGAAATTAAAGTCTGTTGCGCAAACGAGTAAACAATTAAGCATATTAAAAAAACTAATTAAGCAAGCCGATCAACTGGTACACGTTGGTGATCCTGATCGGGAAGGACAGTTATTAGTTGATGAAGTGATCCATTTTAGTGGTGTGAAAGGTGTTAAATTAAAACAGGTACAGCGTTGTTTAATTAATGATTTAACCGTTAATGCCGTTAAGCGTTCGATTCAACAGCTTCGTTCCAATCAAGACTTTATTCCTTTATCAACTTCAGCATTAGCAAGAACCCGTGCAGATTGGTTATATGGCTTGAATTTAACCCGTACTTATACCTTACTTGCACAAAAGTCAGGTTACCAAGGAGTGATTTCTGTAGGGCGAGTACAAACACCATTATTAGGTTTGGTTGCAAGGCGTGATAAAGAAATTGAAGAGTTTGTTAGTAAACCTTTTTATGAGGTATTAGCGCATTGTCAAACTGACAACCTCGCTGAATCTACTTTTACCGCTAAATGGCAGCCTAGCGAAGCATGTGCTGCTTATCAAGATAGTGATGGGCGTGTTATCGTTAAAGCATTAGCGGAAAACGTAGCAGCACGTATAACAAACCAACCCGCACAGGTAAAAAGCTTTACTAATAAAAACAAAAAACAGATAGCACCTTTACCTTATAATTTATCTGGGTTGCAAATAGATGCCGCAAAACGTTTTAGTTATAGTGCACAACAAGTGTTAGATGCCGCTCAAGCATTGTATGAAAAACATAAGTTAATTACCTATCCTCGTTCAGATTCGCGATATTTACCACGTAACCACCATCAACAGGCGCAATATGTAGTACAAGCAATTGCTAACAATGAACCTGCTATGCAAAAAGCGGTGACTGATGCTAATTTGTCGATTAAGGGCAGGGCTTGGAATGATAGTAGAGTTGATGCACACCATGCAATCATTCCAACAGATACAAAAAAGCTAAGCAGTTCGTTAGATATTGTTTCTAAGAATATCTATCAATTGATTGCACGGCAGTATCTTAGTCAGTTTTATGATGATTATTGTTATGCTGAATGCTTTGCAGAAATTGAAATAAACCAAGGTTTGTTTATTAGTAAAGCTAAGTCTAAACAAAGTGATGGATGGAAAATTTTATTTCCACAAAAGGAAACTGAAAGTTTTTTACCTAACTTAAAAAAAGGGCAAATTCTGCATTGCCAAAAAGGAGAGGTTGTTGATAAAAATACTCAAGCACCAACCCATTTTAGTGATGCAACGTTACTTGCTGCAATGAGTAATATTGCGCGTTTTGTACAGGATCCTGAATTAAGAAAAGTATTAAAAGAAACTGATGGTCTAGGGACTGAAGCGACACGAGCAGGCATTATAGAATTATTATTTAAACGTCAGTTTTTACAACGAGTAGGTAAAACAATTCAAGCAACAGAAGTGGGAAGAAAATTAATTGAAAGTTTACCTGATAATTTAACATTGCCTGATATGACGGCTCTATGGGAAATGCAGTTGGATGCAATTAGTCAGAAAGAGCAAAGTTATCAAGGCTTTGTATTTCCATTACAAGAACAATTACAAAATATAATTACAAGAGCGATTAGTGATGGACCACAAGCATTAGTTAATTTACCTGCTAGCCCTAAAGGATTTAAAAAGCCTTTTCGCAAAAGAAAGACGACAAATACAAAAGGAGGATTTAAAAAGAAATAAAAACAGCTCAGATATTGTTATAACTGAGCTATTGAGACTACTTATTTATTATTTTAGTAAAATGCTAAACGTAGATGAACACCAACATAGAGCAAGTCACCTGTGAAGGTGCTGCTTGATCGGTTACTTAATTTACCATCAAGACCTAGACCTACGTATTCTGTAATGTATTGTGTTCCAGAAAGAAGAAAGTTAAATGATTCTTGGCTATATTCTGAAACGTAATTAACCCCAAGAGTACCTTCAAAACTATCACCAATGCCTTGATTGATATAAGCGCCCACTTTATAGCCTAACTCTTGCTCGGATTTATTGGTCTGATCATTATCACGCCAGTTGTAGAGCACATGCGCATCAAATTCGATATCGGTTGTTTTAAATATTGCTTGACGTAAGCCGATACCCATACCAAAAACACTTGATTGATATGAAAGATCGTTACCTGCATTATCTTTGTCTAGAAGTGAGGTTTCGTAACCCATTTTGAAAATATATCTTTCATTAAGTAATACTTGACCACGTAATCCAGCTGTTGTTACAGAGGGATCAAAGTTATCGTAATCGTCTTTACCTAAATTAAGAGCAATATAGCTATAGTTTACAGGTGTATCGATGGCACGGTAAGTCGTAAAATCTATAGGTTCAATACTTGTTTCTTTTTTTTCTTCTTCAGCGGAAAACACATTAGTGCTTAAAAAAATAGTTGGAATAGTTACTATTGCACTTTTCAATAATCTTGAGGTCATAAACGTATCCATTTGTTAGATGATCGTAGAATACATATCTACTTAGTTACTATATTAGCTATTACACACTAACTTCTTTCTCTGTAGTGTCATGATGGATGCTCTAAGTAGAAGATATAAATATTTCTCAAATATACAACGGATTTTGTTTTTCAACTAATTGATTACTGAGTTTTTTTGAATTTATGCTGATCATTTTTTGATAATACTGATGACAATAAATATGTATCTACATTTTGCGCTGAAAAAACAGTTCAATTCAGGACGTAAATTGACACAAGTAACTGTTCAGTTTACGAAATTTACAATGAAGAAGCGGACTATTTTAACAAGTAAAATAGATTAAACTATTTATTGAGAGAACAAAGGTGGAAATTTAAAATAGTCATATAAGAGCTATAACTATTTTAAATTTTAATGGGGCAGTTGATTTTATCTTCTTTTATTATATTTGCGCTTTCTTGATTTTTTCTTTTCTACTTTATTTTCAGCTTGTATTGCCATTAATTCAGCAACTTCTACTTTTTCTACTGCCGCCATTTCTGGTGTCTCAATACTTAATGGGCCTAATGCCCCTGAGCGTAATTCATTTAATAAAATAGTTGATACTTTATAGATATCAAAGTGTCCACCTGTACGTAAAGCCCCACGGCGTTTAGCAATTAACTCCATTAACTCATGATCTGATTGAGGTGTTTCTTCAAATTCATAGCGTTGTTGTAAACGTGGTAAATAATGTTTAATTAAATACTCGGCAGCATAATAAGCGATATCTTCATATTCAATGGCTGTATCTTTGATAGCACCAGTCACTGCTAAACGATAACCTGAATTAGCATTTTCAATTTTTGGCCATAAAAAACCCGGTGTATCAGATAACATAATACCGCTTGGTAAACGGATACGTTGTTGGTTTTTAGTAACAGCAGGCTCGTTCCCTGTTTTAGCTATGATTCGATCAGCTAAAATATTAATGATGGTTGATTTTCCAACATTAGGAATCCCCATGATCATGGCGCGAATCTGCTTATCCTGACCTAAACGATGAGGCAACATCTGTTCACATAGTTTGGTGATTTGATGTACTTGTTCTGGCTTGCTGGTGGTAATCGCGATAGCTTTTATGTCTTGATCTTGCTCTAAATATTCAATCCATTTTTCCGTTATTTCAGGATCTGCAAGATCGGCTTTATTTAATACTTTAATACAAGGTGTTTTTTCACGAATGGCGGCGATTAAAGGGTTTTCACTGCTGTATGGAATACGAGCATCAACAACTTCAATGATGATATCAACCTGTGGAAGGACTTCTTTGATTTGCTTGTGTGCTTTATGCATGTGTCCAGGAAACCACTGGATATTCGCTTTACTCATTTGATTTGTAACCCTTTATTTATCTTAGCGTGTTCTCATGAGAGGAATAAATGAGCAAGCTAGAAATATTTATAATACATTTGCTGTGAAGTTTAACTGATGCGTCAAGTAGATGGTACAGTGATTTTAATTTTCTGTTTTGAATAGGCTATATTGTTTAACCTGCAATTTGCATTACGTGAGAGCAAATCAATGGCATTATTTGTTAATCATTGTCTTTTACCCTCAAAGACATATACCACAATAAAACAGTAATATTAGATAACGACATTAAACAAAATTAACGGTAACGAGTTATTATTAATTAGATAAATCATCCACTTAAGAATACGGTAATAAACACCCATGAAATTAGAAATGATATGTACAGGTGAAGAAGTTCTGTCAGGGCAAATAGTTGATACTAATGCCGCTTGGTTAGGCAATCAACTGATGGACAATGGTTTTGAAATGCACCGTCGCACCACAGTGGGTGACCGCTTAGAAGATTTAATTGAAGTGTTTAAAGAGCGTAGTCACTGTGCCGATATTATTCTCGTCAATGGTGGGTTAGGGCCGACGGCCGATGATCTATCAACACAAGCCATGGCTGAAGCAATGGGCGTTAAGTTAGAAAGAAACCAAGTTTGGTGTGATCGCTTAGTTGAATGGGCGGCGGAACGAGGCGTAAAACTGACAGACAGTAATTATAAACAAGCCTTATTACCTGAAGGTGCTGTCTTGGTTGATAACCCTGTCGGTAGTGCCTGTGGCTTTAGAGCAAAATTGAATGGCGCATGGTTATTCTTTACCCCTGGTGTACCGCATGAATATAAAAAAATGGTGCTAGAGCAATTTATTCCTTTTGTTCAATCAGAAGCGGGATCACAAAGTAAAGTTGCGGTGACTAAGTTATTGAGTTTAGGCATTGGCGAGTCTGATATGGCGGAACGTTTAGAAAAACTCATTTGGCCAAAAGGCATTTCACTTGGGTATCGTGCTTATATGCCTTACTTAGAGCTTAAACTTATCGCAAGAGATGTGAGCCAATCAGAGCAAAATATCGCGGTACAACAAGCTGTTGCGGAATTAGGGGATGGCATTGTTGCCAAAAACCAGCCCACTCTCGCATCTGAAGTACATGAATTATTAACCCAAGCAGGTAAAACTCTCAGTATTGCAGAATCATTAACGGGGGGAGAAGTTTGTAGTCAATTAGTGAATTTTCCAGGTAGTTCCCGTTACCTTAAACAAGGTGTGGTGAGTTACTGCAATGAAGCAAAAAATACCCTATTAAAAGTGACTGAAGCTTGCCTTGATGAACATTCTGAAGTGTCGTTATTATGTGCAGCACTAATGGCTATTGGTGCTGCAATGGTGAATACAAAAATCAAAGAGACTGATTTTGCAATTGCAACAACGGGTGTAGCTGGCCCTGCGAGTGAACATGACAAGCATCCAGTTGGCACAGTGGTTATCGCTGTTAAAGCTGGCTCTCAAGTGCATTGTCAAATGATCAAAATTTCCTCACAGCGTAGTCGCGACTACATTAGGGAGATTACGGTCGCTATCGCTTTTGATATGTTACGCCGTGCAATTTTGAATTTATCACCAATGGCGGATTACGGTTATATTAAGCGTATAGCGTCATCTGTTTATCTGGTTGAAGATTTGATTAACGTCTAATTATTTTAGCAGTGATTAAAAAGGTATCTTTAGTGAAGTTTAAAAAAAGCATAATGTTTTTTCTTTTATTGTAACCTTGATGGCAGGGTAAGCTTATGCCGTTGTTGTTTGGGTTGATGTACGTACGCTATCAGAAGTTTATGTAACAATAAAGAAGGTGATATTCGTATTTCTCACTCTAATATTGTGAGAGAAGTGAGCCGTTTGTATCCAGATAAAAACACTGAACTCTACTTATATGATAAAACGGGTGGGCGATCTGATATTGCAAAATCAGCATTAGAGCGCGAAGGCTATAAGAATGTTCATAACGAAGGCAGTATTAACGAAGCCTGCGAACAAAGAGGCATAGAGTAATAACATGCAATTAAAACACAGCGCTGAAAAAGTGGTTTATGGTGTCAGTACTAGAACCGATAACGCCACTGAAATGGATCCAGAAAAAGCCAAAATAGGCGCCTTGCATCAGTTATTTGATAGCAGTGTGAAGGTTGATTATCAAAATGGTGAACGCGTCTATGGTGTTTATTTTGATTATGAATCAGACCATACAGGCCGTTTTAACGTATTATCGGGATTTGACGGTAAACCCTTAGCGCATCAAACGTTAGAAAAAGTGGTGCTTCCTGACGCGAATTACTTAGTCTTCATGCAACAAGGTGAAATGCCACAAGCCGTGATTAATGCCTGGATGGAAGTGTGGGAATTTTTTGCCAATGAGCAAAGCGCATATCAACGTGCCTATACGGTAGATTTTGAGTTTTATTCTGGCCCTGACCAAGTTGAATTGCATATTGCTGTGAAAGAGCCCTAAGCCGATGTTACGTCATAAAGCTGTGTAAAGATGACGTATTAGTTAATGATTAAAACGATGCTCAATGTGGCTACAACTTCCCCGCCGTTGGGCTTTCCAAATCATGAATACCTTTCTGCAACAGTAAACAGGACGTTTTCTGTAAGTTCATTCGGTGCCAGCTCTCTTTGCTTACTTTCTCTACTGGTTTAGAGAAAGTAAAGTCGCCGACAGGGCGAAATCACCGCTAATAAAAATCAAGTTGCCCCAACGAGCGAAGACGAGCTTAACAAACTCATCAAAGCACAGAATCCCCATACATCGAAATCAATCATACAATGAGTTAAACGATACACAATGCGGTTACAACTTCTTCACCGTTGAGCTTTCCCAACTCATGAATACCTTTAAGCAACAGCAAACTAAAACTCAGTGACCCATTAGGTCATGATAATAAAATAATCAACAAAGTGAGAGCTTGTCGGTTAAACTATCTAGTCACCATGCTAATTGGATCAAATACATGTCTCTCAACTATACGCCTACTATCAAAGACTGGCTTTCTCTGCTGTTACTCATTTTGCTGTGGGGGACATCATTTATGTTTACCGCAGTCTCACTGCAAAGTTTTAGCCCTGTTGCTATTGTCTCTCTGAGAGTGTTGATTGCAGCGGTTATTCTCACTTTCTTTATGTATATAAAGGGTTGGCGCTTGCCTTTAGCACCCTTGGCGTGGGCGGTATTTTTATTGTTAGGTATTATGGGGAATTTGTTGCCATTTCTTCTTATCTCAACGGGGCAGAAAGATATTAGCTCTGGCATTACGGGATTATTGATGGCATTTATGCCGCTGGCGACAATGATTTTGGCACATTATTTTGTGTCTGGAGAAAGCCTTAATCGCTTTAAAGTTTTAGGTTTTCTGTTAGGTATCACTGGTGTAGTGATTGTGCTTTGGCCATCGCTAGTCGGAGCCCATAGTAACTTACTGAGTGGTTTATTGATTTTATTCGCCACTTTTAGTTATGCGATAAATGCTATTTTGGTGAGGCGATTACCCTCTTATAACCCTGTGGTAACAGCGGCAGGTGTGATGATTATTTCCAGTCTCGTTATCGTGCCATTTTGGCTATGGCAAGGTTTGCCGTGGCAACAAAGCTATTCTTTAACATCCTCGCTATCCATGTTGTGGTTAGGTATCGGACCGACTGCATTGGCCACCATTCTTTTGTTTTCCGTTATCGGATCGGCAGGCCCTACATTTCTTTCGTACATTAATTATGTGATCCCTATTGTGGCGTATTTTACTGGCGCGCTTCTTTTAGGAGAAGCGATTGAGTGGCACAGCCTGGCAGCAATGATATTCATTATTGTCGGAATAGCGCTAACACGTAAGCGGGTGCCGATTAAATAATAATCTAAATTCAGCAGTAGGGCGTTAATCCTACTCTGTTAACAACGCTATTTTATCACTGTGCGTGACTGTTATAATTAAATTAATGAGTGTTTTGTCATTGTGGTTGGTTGTTCAACACCCATTAACTTTAATAGGGTTGGTGCCATATCACCCAAATACCATCTTCATTTTTTCGGGTCCTTATCAATTAAAATTACCGGAATTGGCTTTATGGTGCGTGCTGTATTTGGACTACCATCATGGTTTCACAATTACCGTGATTAAGCGGAATGCTATTATTTACCTAGAGTATCTGTCTAACAGGTGAAATTTATTTTTGCAGTTATAAAGTGTTTCTGTTCAACGAACATTGATAATGAGATAGTTGCCTCTAAAAGGTGCAGTGAAATAGTTATTCTATTTTTATTTAATATTGGAGTGAAATATGAGCTTTCCAATTCAAGGCTCTTGTCAGTGCGGACAGCTAACTTATAAGCTATTTGAAAAACCTAAGCTTGTTTTAGCTTGTCACTGTACTGAGTGTCAAAAATTATCAACCGGCCCATTTAGTGTCACTGCAGTGGTTGCAACGTCTGCTATTGAGTTCACTGGTGAGCTAAAAGAATGGAGTAGAAAAGCAACAAGTGGGAATATAAATAGTGCTAAATTTTGTCCTGAATGTGGCAACAGAGTTTATCAATATAACCCAGAGCAACCAGAGACAGTGAAGTTAAAATTAAAGCCTATTAATTTACCTGAAGATAATTTATTTGAGCCTTCAGTACATACTTGGGTAAGTGAAAAAGTAAGTTGGTATCAGCTCCCTGATGGGGTAAAAGTATTTGATAAACAGCGTTAAAGTTGTATTGACATGTACTGTTAATCATTGATAAAAGATAAGGGTAAATATAATAAAATATTACCCTTATCTTTTATTTAACCTCAATTCTGAATCATTATTTAAACTTTAGTATTGTCAGTTATCTTTTCAACTTCTGTTGGTGTTGACTTAAATAGTTTTAAAATGAGTACAAAAAATAATGGTGCAAAATAAATAACTAAACAAGTTGCTGCAATCATTCCCCCCATTACCGAGGTACCAATTGCATTACGAGCATTTGCTCCAGCTCCGGTACTAATTACCAAAGGTAATACACCAAGTATAAATGCTAATGACGTCATCATAATCGGTCGTAAGCGCATTTCACAAGCCTGTATGGTGGCATCTAGCATGTTAATGCCTTTGTCATACAGTTCCTTTGCAAACTCAACAATTAAAATTGCATTTTTAGCCGTTAAACCTATGGTGGTTAATACTCCTACTTGGAAGTAAACATCATTTTCTAAACCTCTGAACATAATGGCCATTAATGCACCAAGTACACCTAAAGGAACCACTAAAATAATTGCTATTGGAATAGTCCAGCTTTCATATAATGCTGCTAAACATAGGAATACCATCAGTATTGAAATAGCATATAAAAGAGGGGCTTGGTTACCTGCTTCTATTTCTTGATAAGACATGCCCGTCCAGCTGACTTGAACATCTTTAGACAATTCAGCCGCTATCTTATTAACTTCTGCAATTGCATCCCCTGTACTATAACCGGGTGCTGCTTCACCTAATATTTCGACGGCAGAATTACCGTTATAACGGACTAATTGTGGTGATCCCGTCCCCCAATGAGAAGAACTGAATGCTGATAAAGGCACCATTTCATCTTGGTTGTTACGAATAAACCATAGGTCAAGATCTTCTGGTGTCATACGGTATTCTGCGTCTGATTGTATATAGACTTTTTTAGAGCGCCCACGGTCAATGAAATCATTTACGTAAGCAGAGCCCCAAGCAATAGACAGTGATTGGTTTATTTCATTGATATCTATTCCAAAGACTTTGGCTTTCTCATAATCAATATCAAGAAAAAATTGAGCATTATCTTCTAAACCATTCGGTCTTACTTTTTGAAGTACTGGACTTTGTTCCATTTTGGCAATTAATTGATTACGAATATCAATTAATTGAGTATGCCCAATGCTAGCTATGTCTTCGAGATAAAAGTCAAAACCAGAAGCTTGCCCTAACTCTCTAATTGGGGGGGCATTAAAAGCAAAAATAGAGGCTTTTTTATAGTCTGCAAAATGCGCCATAGTACGTTGGATAATGGAATTAACATCTGTACCTGGCTTTGTTCTTTCTGACCAATCTTTTAATCCCAAAAATCCCATTGCAGCATTTTGCCCTGAACCTGAGAAATTAAAACCTGAAACAGTGAATACAGAACGTACAGTATCTTTTTCATATTCTTCAAAATACTCTTTTACATCATTCATTACATCTGTAGTCTCTCTTAATGTAGAGCCTACTGGTAATTGCACCATGACGTTGAAATCACCTTGGTCTTCATTTGGCAAAAATGAACTTGGTAATGCGTTGTATAAATATGCCGTGCCAGCGAAGAGTAATGCGTAAACGAGAATAAAGCGTAACGGTCGTAATAAAACGTGCTTTATCGAACGACGATAACCCGATAATAAATAGTCAAATCCGGCATTAAAAAGATTAAATATCTTTAATGGTTTTTTATTACTTGCAGGTTTTAATAGTGTGGCACATAGGACGGGTGTTAGCGTCAAAGCAACTAATACCGACAGTACCATTGCTGAAACAATTGTTAATGAAAACTGTTGATAGATAACACCCGTTGACCCCGCCATGAATGCCATTGGAATAAATACAACGGCTAAAACCATAGTGATACCAATTAAGGCACTAGTAATTTGTTGCATGGATTTTTTAGTGGCTTCTAAAGGAGATAGGTTTTCCTCATGCATTATTCGTTCAACGTTTTCAACAACAACAATTGCATCATCAACTAACAAACCAATAGCCAGTACCAAGCCAAACATGGTTAATGTATTAATTGAAAAACCTAACATGGACATCACGGTAAATGTGCCTAAGAGTACAACTGGCACGGCAATCGTTGGAATTAATGTTGCTCTTAAATTTTGTAAAAATAGCAGCATAACAAGAAAAACTAATGCAACCGCTTCAACTAATGTAATAGCAACTTCTTCAATAGATAAGCGAATGAAAATATTATTATCTGTTGATTTGGCCATTGCCAAACCTTCTGGAAAGTTTTCAGATAACTCTGCTAGTTTTGCATCAACTGCATCCTGTGTATCTAAGGAATTTGCACCCGAAGCAAGTACAACTGCAATGCCTGATGCAGGATAACCGTTAAATGAAGGGATCACACTAAAGTCTGCACTATCTAATTCGACACGTGCCACATCACTTAAGCGGATCTTTGCTCCATTTCCATCTACTTTTAATAAGATATTTTTAAATTCATCAACGCTTGTTAATAAACTTTGTGCTGTAATGGTTGCGTTAATTAATTGCGTATCAACAGATGGAGTCCCACCTAATTGTCCTACGGTTACTTGACTGTTTTGCACTGATACTGCGTCAGAAATATCCAGTGGTGTTAAGTTGTAACTATTTAATTTAGCGGGATCTAACCAGATACGCATTGCGTAAGAAGGACCAAATATTCTGACACTACCCACACCATTTACACGGCTAATAACATCTTTAAGATTAGAGTTTGCATAATCTTGTATATCACCTGCGTTCATTGAATCATCGGGAGAGTAAAGATTGGTAACTGACATAAAACCAGAGCTACTTTTTCTGACTGATATACCTTGATTTTGTACTGCTGCAGGTAAGCGATTACTTGCTTGCTGTAAGTTATTTTGTACTTGAACCTGTGCAATATCGGGATCTGTTTCTGCACTAAAGGTTAAGACTATTTCTGCATTTCCGGCAGAGTCACTGGTTGATGACATATAAAGTAAATTATCTAAACCTGTCATACTTTGTTCAATAACCTGTGTAACACTATCTTCAATTGTTTTTGCTGAGGCCCCCGGGTATGAAGCGCTAATTGTGATTGCTGGTGGTGCAATCGTTGGATATTGAGCTATCGGTAGCGTAAAAATGGATGCGATGCCTGATAACATAATTACAATAGTAATTGCCCATGCAAAAATGGGTCTTTGAATAAAGAATTTAGACATAGTTTAATCAACATCCTGTGAATTAGTTGCTGAGTCAGCAGCGGTGCTTGCAGAACTGATTTTGTCGCTTACGGAGGAAATGTTTTTAGTGGGAGACTTTTGATTATCAACAATGACTAGTTGATTGTGTTTTATGTTATTAAAGTTATTAATAATGACTTTATCTCCGGCTGTTAATCCTTTAGTGACAATCCAACCATTGTCAACTTCATTGCCTAACACTACAGATTTTTTTAGCGCTTTATTATCTTCTCCAACAACATAAACTGACGGAGATCCTGATTGCCCACGGATAACAGATGATTGAGGAATAACTAAGTATTCACGCTCTTCAGGCATAGCAATATGTGCTCTTACGTACATACCTGCTAATAATGTATTTTCTGGATTTGGAATAATTGCTCGTAAAGTAACGGTTCCCGTAGAGTCATCAACCTGTGTATCAAGAAATTCCAAATGCCCTGTGTGTTGATAGGTTGAGCCATCCTCTAAAGTAATTGTAACGGGGATCGTCGGCTTCTCCGTTTTTAGGTCCATAAACTCTTGTTTTAATTTATAAAGGGCAACTGAGGACTGTTTCATATCAACATAAACATTATCTGTTTGAATAATCGTTGTTATATAATTAGCTTGACCAGATGTTAATAATGAACCTTCTGATACAAGAGAAAACCCTGCATAGCCAGAAATAGGCGCTTTTATTTTTGTATAAGAAAGTTGGATATTGGCATAATCTAATTCAGCTTGGCGAATAGCTACTTCAGCTTTTGCTTGTAAATAAACAGATTCAGCTTGGTCATAATTTTGTTGACTGGTTAATTTTTTCTTCAATAGCTGTGCATAACGTTTAACTTCTTTGGCATTTGTGGCCTCACTTGCAATTGCTTTTTTTAACTGTGCTTCAGCACTATTCACTGCTGATTGATAAGTGGTCGGGTCAATTTGAAAAAGTACTTCATCGGCTTGAACATAACTACCTTCCTGATATAAGCGATTTTGTATAATGCCAGTTATTTGCGGGCGAACTTCAGCTTCTTTAAATGCAGTAATACGCCCTGGCAGTTCATTACTTAAACGTATTGTTGAGGGGGGTGAGAGTTAAAGTATTAACATGTACAGCTTTAATAGGACGTTGCTCAGGGGTTGTTTGTTTGCTGCACCCTAATAATGTTAAAGAAAGTAACAAATATAAAGGGTATTTAAATGCTTTAATACAAGACATAGTGAAGCCTTAGAGTTTAAAAATATTGTGCCAAAATAGACTATTAATGTAATCGTCTCATAAGCAAGGTTAAGATGAAGTTAAAGAAAATGCATGACTACGGTTTTGAGTAAATTATTCTGATGAATGAGTTGGGTTTATAGTAAAAAGCTCTACTTTCTTCTGTAACCTTACTGATGATTCGCATATTAGTTGTACTTATTAATTGGAGGCTTTGAAGCATTGGAAGGTATTAGGGAACCATACATTTTAGTTAATAATATCAATGAGCTAATGATTAAAGCGATGATCAATGTGGCTAAAACTTCTCCACTGTTGAGCTTTCCCAAATCATGAATGTCTTTCAGCGGAGTGAATTAAAGCATTGTTATAATAATAGGTACTTACTGACTATTTAAAGGGGGGGCTATTTAAAATAGAGAAAAGTTAAGTATTTTCTATGTTAGGGAATGAATAAAACCTCGAGATAAAAACCTCGAGGCTATCTGGTGAAATATAAAGGTTTATTTTTTCTCTGCGTTATTTGCTTTTGCAATAAATACCAAACCAATAATAGGGATAATAATTGCGAAGTACGGGATCATGCCAGCACCTAACTGACTATCAATTACTATACCGCCTAGAAACCCACCAAACGCATTCGCTAAGTTAAAAGCTGAAATGTTTGCTGTTGCAGCTAATTCTTGACCTTCACCACCATGGTTCATCACTCGAAGTTGCATTGCAGGTACATTTGCAAATGATGCAACACCAAAGATGAAAGCAGCAATCACAAACAGTATTTGATTTTCAATCACAAGACCAACGATGATCAATGAAATGATCATGGCTACCGCCCAAAACATAGATGCTTTTTTAAGATCTTTATCTGCAGATCGTCCGCCTAAAATGTTACCAATAATTAAACCTATTCCAACAATAACTAATATCCATGTCACCGCATGCTCACTGTAACCAGAAATGTGTGTTGCAATAGGAGCTAGGTAACCATATAAAGCCATAAAACCAGACCATGATAAAGCAGTAATAGCTAAGCTCATTAATAACATTGGATTTTTGAATGCACGTAATTGTTCTTTAACATTTTTAGCTTCACTATGACCTGTTGATTTAATCGATAATATAATGAAAAACATGGCTAAGGCGCCAAATGCAGCCACGGTAAAGAATGTGTTGTGCCATCCAAATTGTAAGCTGATCCAAGTGCCTGCTGGTACACCTAATACATTCGCTAACGTTAAACCTGCGAACATTTGACCAACAGCTCTTCCTGCCATTTTTTGTGATACTAAATTTGTTGCAACAACGGCTCCAATTCCATAAAAAGGTCCTTGTACAAGCCCGGCAATGACTCGACTCAGTAATAAATAATGATAAGTTGGTGCGAGTGCAGATAATATATTACCAATAATAAATAGTGCCATTAATCCAAGTAATACATATTTCTTGTTAAAACGAGCAAGGTAAATAGTTAAAATTGGACCACCAATAACGATAGCTAATGCGTAGGCACTGATTAAGTAACCAGCTTGCCCTTCAGTAATTGATAATGATGTTGCTATTTGTGGCAGTATTCCTGCAATAACAAATTCAGCTGTACCAATTGCAAATGCAGCGAGTGTTAATATCCACACTTGAAATGGCATTTTTTCTTTATTCATGATCAATTCCTTCAATTAATTGATAAACGCTATATACGTCAAATAGGTTGTTTGCTTTAATGCTGATGATTATATTTGTTTTAACTACATTGATAATTGAGTAAAATATGAAATTATATTTCGTAAAAACTGAATAATGAGGCGCTAAATGGATCGGTTTTCAGATATGGCAATGTTTGTGAGTATCGTAAAGCATCAAGGTTTAGCTGCTGCGGGACGAGAATTAGGGCTTTCACCAGCCTCAATGACGGCAAGGTTAAAGGCGCTTGAAGCAAGGTATGGTGTCAAATTGCTTAATCGAAGTACTCGACATATTTCATTAACTGATTCAGGTGACCTTTATTATAAAAGCTGCTTAGAAATATTAGAAAATGTGAAAGAAGCTGAGCATCTAATACAAAGTGGTGTTAAAGAAGTTAAAGGGGCTTTAAAAATTGTTGCGCCTAGAGATATTGGTAAACAATATATTTTGCCTATTTTGTCTGAGTTTTGTGCTTTATATCCTGATATTGTTCCGTATATTTATTTAGATGATAAAGTCAGTAATATTGCTGAATCAGGAATGGATATAGTGATCCGTTATGGTGAGTTGGCTGATAGTAGTTTAATTTCAAGGAAGTTATTATCTAGTCGACGTGTATTATGTGCTTCTTCTGAATATCTTGCCGAATATGGCACTCCATTAACACCACAAGATCTTGCGCAACATAAATGCTTAGCGATGTTACGCAGCAATGAAGAGTTAAAAACCTGGCATTTTCAGGATAAAGATAATAAAAATTCTATTACCGTGGTACCTAATCGTTTTTCTGATGATGGTGAAGTGATCCGATTATGGGCACTTGAAGGGATTGGTATAGCCTTAAAATCATGGTTGGATGTGAAAGCGGATATTGAGCATAAACGTTTAGTGACTGTGCTTGATGGTTATATGAAAAATTTCAGTGGTGCGATGTCGGCTTCAAGCAGTGATTTGAATGTTGTTTACATAAGCAAAAAATATCAGCCTAAACGTATTCGTTTATTTTTAGATTTTCTCTTTGAAAAACTTGCTTAAAGGTAAGCATTAATAGTTTGTATTACATTACATTACATCGCGTCAGTTGATTTACCGAGTGATAATTTTATTTTGAGGTTTTAAATAATAGATGAAAATGAAAACTGTTATATATACTTTTTCCGTTATTTTTATGGTGCTTTCTAGTTCCTTATCTTTTGCAGATCCAGTATGGATTGATGTACGTACTTTAAGTGAAAATCAACGAGACAATATTGCAGGTGATGTACGTATATCTCATTCAAATATTGTTAAAGAAGTTACGGTACTTTTTCCTGATAAAAATACAGAACTTTATCTTTATGATAATACTGGCGGTCGTTCTGATATTGCATTGTCTGCTTTAAAAGCTATCGGTTATAAGAACCTGCATAATGCAGGTAGTATTGAAGAGGCACGTAAAGCCAGAGGAATTGAATGAACTGTTATGAGAAAGTCGGGCTAAGAATTAACAATAGATGTAGGCATAGTTTTTTCTAAGGTAGCTGTTAATTAATCATCATCGATCATATCTCAAAGTTTATCTATCGAGTGTGTAAACGCTCTTTTCCATTTGTTTTTAAATCTAATTTTTAATAGGCCATCAATGCAACGTTTTGAACACAGTAGCGCCAAATCAAGCGCTCAAGAACTGCTTAAATTAGGGCAGATCAATATGAAAATGTGGTATTTGTTTGAATGGTTAATAGATCATGAAGCACTCCGGCATGGCACGCAGGCTGAAGTAATAAAACTGTATGTAAATCAAGAGTTAGTGGCTTATAGCTTATTTGAAAATTATGAAGCGTGTACAGGTAAAGTTAAGTTATTTAATGGTGTGCATTATCAAGATTTAGGTGTGATACATTTTGTAACTGTACCTGAGCATCGTAATAAAGGTTATGCGAGCTTGTTAGCTGATGAGATGTATAAAGAGGTCATTAAACCTTTGTTAATTCGCTATAAACACATTCATGCCTATATAACGGCAACAGAGCGAGCCGTTCCTTTAATGCAACGTACTGCCATTGAAACCGCTCATTTAGTGACTCAGTTTTATTCAGATTTAACATTTAAAAGTAAAGTGGTAGAACAGATTGATCCTGATAATACTTAAAAAAAAGAGCTAATTGACTTAGCTCTTTTTAATGTCGTAAACGCATATTATTAATGCGATAAAATTTGATCCAAGAATAATTTTAAGCGATCCGATTGTGGATTCTCAAAAAACTCATGTGGTTCATTTTCTTCAATAACTTGTCCAGCATCCATAAAGATAACGCGGTCAGCCACTTTTTTAGCGAAGCCCATCTCATGGGTCACACAAATCATAGTAATACCTTCATCCGCTAATTCGACCATTACGTCTAGTACTTCCGATACCATTTCTGGATCAAGTGCTGAGGTAGGTTCATCAAATAACATGATTTCAGGGTTAATACATAAACAACGCGCAATCGCTACACGTTGTTGTTGACCACCTGATAATTGATTCGGGTATTTATGTGCTTGGTCTGCAATTTTTACTCGTTCTAAGTAATACATCGCAGTTTTAATCGCTTCCTTACGGGGTTTTTTGTGTACCCAAGTAGGCGCTAATAATAAGTTTTCTAGCACGGATAAATGTGGGAATAAGTTAAAATGTTGAAACACCATCCCAACTTGTGAGCGAATATGACGCACGACTTTTACATCATCAATTAACTCAGTATCGTTAATAAATATCTGACCTTGTTGGAATTGTTCAAGGTGATTTAAACAGCGAATTGTTGTCGATTTACCTGAGCCTGATGGGCCACAGATAACGACTTTTTCGCCTTTTTTAATGTTTAGGTTTACATCTTTTAGTACATGGAAATCACCATACCACTTGTTGACGTCCTTCATTGTTATCATAAATTCTTGGTCTGACATGATATTTCCTTTTAATGCTCGGTGTTAAATTTACGTTCAATTGATTTTGAATACTGCGACATAGAAAAACAGAATACCCAGTAAATAATAGTTACAAAAACATAACCTTCTACTTCGAAACCGAGCCAATTAGTATCACTATTGGTCAGTGTTACCATGGCTAAAATGTCGAATAAACCAATAATTAAAACGAGGGTCGTATCTTTGAATAACGAGATAAACGAACCTACTAAGTTAGGGATAGATATTTTTAAAGCTTGTGGAAGAATAATTAAAATCATTCCTTGCCAATAACTTAATCCAAGTGCTTCACTGGCTTCATATTGACCTTTTGGTATCGCTTGTAAACCACCACGTATCACCTCGGCAATGTATGCCGCTTGGAAAAGCGTTATACCGATAAGTGCACGCAATAATTTATCAAACTCGATACCATCATGAAAAAAGAGTGGTAGTAAGACTGACGCCATAAATAAAATAGTAATTAATGGCACACCACGTACGAACTCAATAAAACCGATACATAAAGTTCTAAGAATTGGCATGTCAGATTGACGACCTAGTGCTAAAACGATACCGATAGGGAATGAAGCAACAATACCAACCGCTGCAACTAAAATAGTCAGCATTAAGCCACCCCATTTTTCAGTTGGCACCGTTTCTAATCCAAATACTCCACCGCTAATTAAAATGTAACAAACAATTGGAAATAATATTATTCCTGCAATTTTAACTTTAATGCTTTTAATGTATTTAAAAGAAAAGACAAATAAAATACAGATAATTGCTACTAGGTTAGGGCGCCAATGTAAAGCTTCTGGATAGAACCCATATATAAATTGGTCGAATTTTTCGACAATAAATATCCATCGAGCACCACTATTTACAATATCTTCTTTCGAACCACTCCAAGTAGCATCAAAAATCATCCAGTTTAATAATGGAGGAAGAATAGTGTATAAAAAATACAGGCCTGCTAACGTTAGAAGAGTATTTTTTACATCTGGGAATAAGTTTTCTCTTAACCAGAAAATTACACCTTTGTTTGTTGAAGGAGCCGGCTTGGCTTCTTTCATCGTATAAGTTGCCATGTTAACGTCCTTTTATTTCCATTTTTGCATTAATCCAGTTCAATAGGATTGAAATGACAATGCTGATCACGAGGTAAACTGCCATTGTCATCAATATGATTTCAATCGCTTGTCCTACCTGATTTAATGTTGTTCCTGAGAATAAAGTCACCAGTTCAGGGTAACCAATGGCGGTTGCTAATGATGAGTTTTTCGTTAAGTTTAAGAATTGATTGATAACAGGAGGAATGATAACGCGCAATGCTTGAGGCAAAATAACTTTTGTTAAAATTACATAGTCGCTTAGACCTAATGCTTTTGCCGCTTCTTTTTGCCCTTTAGGAACGGCTTCAATACCAGCTCGTACGGCTTCGGCAATATAGGTCGCAGTATATATGCTTAATGCAAATAATAACGCTAATAACTCCGGAATGATGGTTAAACCACCTCTAAAGTTAAACCCTTTTAATACAGGGTATTCTGCAGAAACAGGTTGTCCTGCAATAAAGTAAACTAATGTTGGCGCTAAAATAAGTAACGCGATAGATACTTTAAATATTGGGAATTCTTGACCTGTATCATGATGACGTTTGCGAGCCCAACGTGTTAAATAAATAACACCTGCAACAGCGAGTATGAAAGCGATAAGAATCGACATACTGCCACTTTCAAAAATAGGCTCTGGTAATAATAACCCGCGATTATTTAAAAATATGCTATCTAGGTAAGCAAAACTTTGTCTTGGCCCAGGTAAGGCCGCAAGTACGACGTTATACCAAAATAAGATCTGCAATAAGATTGGGATATTACGAAAAGTTTCAATATAAATTAATGCAAGTTTAGAGACTAAGAAGTTAGTTGATAAACGAGCAACACCTATTAATAAACCAATAATCGATGCGAATATTATTCCCAGAATAGAGACGAGAAGGGTATTTAATAAACCCACAATAAATACGTCTAAGAAAGTTGATGTTCCATCATCATAGGGAATTAAAGTTTGGCTAATGCCAAAACCAGCGGTGTTATCTAAGAATGAGAATCCGGTTGTAATACCGCGACTTTCAATGTTAGCAAACATGTTGTGAGCAAAGTAAATTGCGAAAAAGACAACAAGTGCTAATGCGATAACTTGAAAGATAATTGCACGGTATTTCGGATTATTTAAAATTCCTTGACCGTCTGTTGGGAGTGGTTTGTTTTTCATAATTGCCTTTTAACTTTTAATCAGCGGAGTAAAAAGGGGAAGCTTAACTTCCCCTGGGGTACTGTTTAAAATTAACGTACTGGCATTGGGTACATTAATCCACCATCGTTCCATAGTTTGTTGTAGCTACGTTCTATTTCAATTGGAGAGTCTTTACCTACGTGCTTGTCGTATGACTCTTCGTAGTTACCAACTTGCTTAACAATTTGGTAAGCCCAATCATTTTTAAGACCTAAATCTTCACCCGTTTTACCTGTAACACCTAATAGACGTTTGATACCAGGGTTTGGAGATTTCAACATTTCATCAACATTGCTTGATGAAACACCTAATTCTTCAGCTTCAATTGTTGCAAACATAGTCCAACGAACGATGTTAAACCATGCGTCATCACCTTGACGTACCACTGGACCTAGTGGTTCTTTTGAAATCGTTTCTGGTAAAAGAACCGCTGATTTTGGATCATCTAATTTAATGCGTAAACCCGCTAATTGAGAACGATCTGATGTTACAGCATCACAACGACCACTTTTGAAACCATCGATTGTTTGACCTGATGTATCGTAGGTAACCGCTTTATATTCCATACCTTGAGATTTGAAGTAATCTGTTAAGTTAAGTTCTGTTGTTGTACCAGCTTGAATACAGAATGTTGCACCATCTAATTCTTTAGCTGAAGTAACGCCTAGTTTTTTACTTACTAAGAAACCTTGACCATCGTAGTAGTTAACACCTGCGAAGTTCAAACCTAAAGATGTATCACGTGTCGCAGTCCAAGTGGTTGCACGAGAAAGTACATCAATTTCGCCACTTTGTAAGGCAGTGAAGCGTTCTTTAGCTGTGAGTGGGAAGTATTTAACTTTACTTGCATCACCTAAAACAGCACTAGCAACAGATTTACAAAAATCTACATCTAATCCTTGCCAAACACCTTTTGAATCAGCAGCAGAGAAACCTGGGATACCAGTTGATACACCACATTTCAGTACACCTTCTTTAACAACATCTTCCAGGGTACCAGCTTGAGATAGGGTTGGAACTAACGCGGTAAGACCAACTAATAGAGCTAATTTTGTCACTTTCATGGTATTTTCCTTGTGGCTTAAAAATAATATATAAAGTCAATTATGAATAGTTAGGTAACGAGCTTTGTAACGATATTCATATACTGTAAAGATAGCAATTTGCGTGCCACCCCATACATTGAACAATATTAATCATAAGTAAGGCTTACGCGATTGCCACCCAGTCATGGGTATATCTGATTTTTTTACGACTTAAGTCACGTTTTGCTGGCTTTTTTAATGAAAAGTGAGTTTGAAGTTTAATAAATGAGTAAATTAATCTGCATATAATTTACTCACTTATAGAGGTGTGGTTAAGGATTGATATTATTAAATTTTTTGTCTGTTTGTTTTTTTGTTAAATTCTGGTGCATTTTCATTAGTTTTAGTAAGGTTTTTGCATCCCATTGGTGCGTTTGTGCAGAACAAGCTAATTCTAATTGTTGTAAGTTGTATAAAAGTTGTTGTTTATCATCTTCACTTATTTCAGTAAAAGCACTGATTTGTTGTAATTGCGTGATACTTGGATGCTGTGATTGGAAATAACGCAATAAACTTGCATAAACTTCATTTGCTTTCTCTTCTTTCAAAGCGGCTAATAATTGCAGATACTGATTGCTATCTACATCTATTTTCTTTTCATTCTTTTGGCTGAAGTGATGGCCCTGTAAATGATAAAGGATAAATAAAAGCAGTAATATTAATAAAACAAAGGTGCTTATTTTCCATATTAATAGTTCTTTTGAATTATCTTTATACTGAATATTGTTGTTAATGTGTTGCTCTGCTTGTGGGGTATTCTGTTGCAACTCTTGATTTGGCGCGTATTGATTGTGTTTACTTATCGGTGCCGCTTTTATGGTTAATGTTTGTGCCGGCAAAGTAGCAAATTCTTGTTTTTCAGTTGTACTATTCCACCAAGCTATTTTTATTTCAGGCAAAGTTAATTGACCACTTTTATTGGCAATAATTGCGTGAGTAATCGTACGTTGGCTGTATATAAGTCCATTGACTGTACCTTGTTTCAGATCATCTTGATCAGGGTAATAGCGTAATGAACTATCGTAATGAACAGGGATCTCTGGCATTTTATCAATAGGTAATGATGCAACTTGTAAGCTAATACTGCGAGTGATCGGGTCACCTACAAAATATTCTTGCTTTTGTAAGTCATTATTTTCAATTAATCGAACATCTTCACTGACCAACCAATCGCCTTTATAACCAGCAGGCATTTGTTTTACTGTAAGCGCAATATCATTACCTCTTATATTAACGGGATCAGGAATTATTTTGTTTTGCCAATCATTGACGCGCACAGATTTATGAATTGAACCCATTAATAAAGGTGAACGAATACTCACTTCACCGGCAATAGTGGGGGTAATTTGATATTGATTAGAAAATACTTGATAACGGATACCATTACGGACAACTTGAGTTTGTTGGTTCTCTTCTCCAATACGCTCAATATTTGAGCCTTCTAATATAGGCGGTTGGATATCGCCATTAATAATATTTTCTGAGATATAAATTTTACTGGTTAATGTAACGGCTTGTTCTAGGTAAACTTTTGTTTTATTGACGCTATTTTCAATAAAAATAGTATCATCTTGCGTAGATTGTTGCTGCTTACCTGGCTCAGAAACTTCAATCTTAATTGCTTCTGTTGCTACTTTACCTAGCTTCAAAGAAGGGATGGTGAAAGTGCCTGCTTTGTTTGCTTGTAAGCGTAATGTCCAAGTCGTTTTCTTAGTATAATCACCATTAATATATGATGATTGCTCGCTGCGAGAAGGACGGTAAACAGTAAAATCATTGACTAACTTACTGGTATCAATTTGATATTCAGAGCCTTTATCATTGACCTCAACACTTAATATAAAAACATCTCCGACAAACACTTTATTATTACTGACAGATGCCGTTGCTTGGGTGGCAGCAATAGCCGAGTTGCTAATAAGCAATAAAAGTAACAATACACCACTTAAATATTTTTTTAATAACGGCATTACCAGATTTCTCCGTTGTTTTGTTGTGAGACGGGGTGATTAGCAGATCGTTTTCGGTATTCAAGCTGCATTTTATTACGTAATAATAAAGACGGATCATCTGGCATGTTTTTTAACCAGATTGGTAAGTCTTCATATTCTTTATTGGTAGCTTGTTGCTCAATTGTTGCAGCGGCAGGAGTTGCTTCTTCATCTTCTTTTGTTTGCTGTTCTGCTTTAATCTTTTGCTCGTCTGCTTGTTTTGATTCTTTGTCATTCTGCTCTGATGACTGTTGCTCTTGCTGTTCATTTTGCTGTTGCTCAGAAGACTGTTGCTCTTGCTGTTCATTTTGCTGTTGTTCAGAAGACTGTTGCTCTTGCTGTTCATTTTGCTGTTGTTCAGAAGACTGTTGCTCTTGCTGTTCATTTTGTTGCTGATCAGAAGATTGTTGTTGCTGTTTATCGTTTTGCTGATCTTGTTTTTGATCCTGCGGTGGCTGCTGTTTATTTTCTTGTTCTTGTTGTTTTAATAATGTTTCAACAGCAGCTTTATTTTTTTGTGCTTGTTCAAAATCAGGATTTATTTTTAATGCTTGATTAAAGCTCTGTAATGCTTCTTTATACTTTTGTTGCATCGCTTGGGCATTACCTAAGTTATACAAATTATTCGCGTTATTTGGTTCAATTGATTGCTGATCTAAGTATGTTGCTTCAGCTTTTTTATATTGTTTATCTTTAAATAATGCCGCTGCTTTCCAACTCAGATCTTTAAAGGCATTACTCGCCTCTTTATATTGTCCTTGTTGAAAGTCTTGGTAAGCGTTTTGTTGATCATTTTTCCATATCGATGCTTCTACTTTATGAGCGGTTAATGGCAATGTTAATGTTAATAACAGCGCATAAAAAACACCTTTTCTAAACAATAATAAAAACAGAGGAACTAGCAATAAAGCAATCCAGTATCCGTCGTCAATTAATTGTTTATTATCTGAATTTCTCTGATCTTTATTATTTTCTTTTACCTTATTTTTATCTTGATAATAATCAGCTAAAGACTGGATATCTTGTCCTCTCACATCAAAGGTTTTGTATAAACCATCGCTGATAGAAGTGATAGGGTAGAGGGTATTATTATCTAGTTTGGGGATAACAATTTTGTCTTTTTGATCTTTTAATAAACTACCATCAGGTAATTTAATTGCTGCGCCTGCAGGAGTTGCAATTGCAAGAACGGACACAATCCAGTTACTGTCTTTGACCATGTTTTGCATTTTATTAAGGCTCGTTTTATCAAACCCATCAGTAACAAAAACAATATGACCTTGCTGGTAGCCTGCATTTTTTAGTAATGATATTGCTTTTTGTAATGCAAGATCTGGACGAGAACCCCGTATCGGCATTAACTCCGGTGACAAGTGTGGAATATGATTGATGATGGCATTACTATCTTTGGTCAGTGGCGAAATAGTAAAAGCATCACCAGCATAAGCAATCAGTGCTTTATCACCTTCAGTCCATTTTTTTAACAGATCAATTGTTTTGTATTTTGCTTGACTTAAACGGTTTGGTTTAATGTCAGTTGCGTACATTGAGAAGGATAAATCCAAAGCGATCACCTGTGCTTTTTGTATTTCATAGACTGGCATATTTAAACTACGAATACTTGGTCCTGATAAAGCAATGCAAGCAATAATGGCTAATGAATTTAGCAATAGACGATTGTTTTTGGTTGTTTCAGGTAAAGTGACTAAATGCTCACTAAGATGATTCGCAATGATATTCGTCGTTTTTTTTCTACTACGTTGATAGCGCCATAAACTCAGAAGTATGACAACTAAAATACCTAATAACCAATATGGACGTAGAAATTCAAGCGTATTGAGAGAGCCCATAAACATATCGTTAAAGTTCATCTTTACCTCTTATTTTTAACGATAAAACAACGATTAATAAAATAAATAGAGCTAAAGAAAGTGGCCAAAAAAAGAGGTTCTTCTCTGGACGGAATTCTAAAACATCGCTGTTTACCGGTTGTAATTTATTGATTGTATTATAAATTTTTTGTAGATCTTCTTGGTTTCTTGCGCGGAAGTATTGGCCATTGGTTAATGAAGCAATTTCCGTTAATGTTTTTTCGTCTAGGTCTGCTGATGGATTGACTCTTTGATTTCCCCAAAAAGTACGTTTCATCATTTCATCAGCACCGATACCTATGGTGTAAATGGTAATGTTATTTTTGGCTGCCTGTTGTGCTGCTGCAATAGGGTTGATGTTACCAGCTGTATTTGCCCCATCAGTTAAGAGTATTAATACACGCTGTTCATTTTTATTTTCAACAAAACGTTTAATGGCCATTGCAATGGATTCACCAATCGCTGTTTGATTACCAACTAAACCTATTTGAGTTTCATCAACCATAGTTGATATGGTGTTTAAATCAAAGGTTAAAGGTGTTTGTAAATAAGCATGATCTGCAAATAAAATAAGGCCTAATCTGTCACCTTCACGTTCCTTTACAAAATCTTTAACGATTGATTTTACTAAGGTTAAACGGTTTACTGTTTGCCCATTGAGTGGCATATCAACTTCTTGCATACTGCCAGACAAATCCAAGGATAAAATCATATCTCGGCTTTGTTGCTGGATACGAATAGGTTCATCGAGCCAGATAGGTTTAGCGATGGTAGCAAGCAACAATATCCATAATAACCAAGGAATAAATACGCTTAACAATGGATTGGTTTTTGCTGATTTTTCTTGCTGTAAACCTTCAGCTAATGGGATCCAAATTTGTGTAAATGTTTGCTTTTTAGGAGAGAGAAAAAAGCGAATTAATAAAGGCATAGGTAATAATAAAAATACCCATAGGTAACTAAACTCGAACATTTTTCTTACCTGTTTTTAATTGTTTTTGTTGCTGTATTAGCTGGGCTGGAAATTCTGCTATCCACTGTTTAGCCGTTATAAAATCCTGTTCAGTACAGAAGCTATCTTGCTGATATAAGCGTTTACAAAATGTACTTTTATCTTCAAATAAAAGTTGGCTTTTTTGTTTGCTATGTTGCTGTATAAACATAAACCATGCTTGACCTGAAAGGGAAGCCACTTGCTCACGCGGATAATATTGTAAAGCCACCCCTTTTAAGAGTTGATTTAACTGTGCAAAAGTTACTTGTTTCTGTTGTAACTGTATTAATGTTGATAGTGCTTGTTTAATTATTTTCTGTTTTTTGAGGTGTCGCTTAATTAAAAATACAGTTAAACCTATAACAACAATCAGCAATACTAATATTAACCAATAGATAGGTGCTGGTGGCCATGCCGAAGGGGCTGAGCTTGGTATGATGATTTGTTCAAAAGGATTATTGGGCGTAGACATTAAATTGCTCCAATAGTGGTATGGCAGAACTAATATGATAATGAGCAATACCATATTTTAATAAGTTGCTTTCCATTAGTTGTTGGCGTTGGCTTGCTGCTTCCTGATAAGAATTCTGCTGACGTTGATTGCGTAAAAAACCACTCTCTTTGATTGCATTAATCTTTAAACCTGCTTGTAATGCTTGTTTGGGTAAATGTGATTCAAGAGGATCACTAATTTGCCAAACGGTGACTTGGTTGTGGCGTCTTATCAAATTAATTAATTTATAACAGGCATCATCTAATTGAGAAAAATCACTGATCAAATGAACCTGACTACCTGTTTGTACTAAATGAGAAAGTCGCTTAAGTTGTGACAAAAGTGATTGTTGTTGTGCTGTTTTGAATGCAACATTCTTACACAAAATTTGGGTCTGATGTAAAAATGCCATTAACCCTTTATTGCGAGAGGTTGGCTTTAATTCAGCTACCTCTTGTTGATTAAACACAATACCGCCTAAACGATCATTACGTTGTTTGGCTTGCCAGCTTAATAAAGCTGCTAAATGGCATGCTTGAACAGATTTAAACACTAATTGACTACCAAATATCATGCTATCAGAAACATCAAGGAGTAAAAAAACAGGGCGTTCTTTTTCTTCTTGGAATAACTTAGTATGTGCTTTGCCTGTGCGAGCGGTAACTGCCCAATCAATGGCGCGAACATCATCACCAGCTTGATAATGACGTACTTCAGCAAACTCCATTCCTCGACCCTTGATATTCGCCAAATAATTGCCAGCTAACTGTCGAGATGCAGGTAAACGTTTCGCATTTAATGATAATTTACCATGCTGTTTATAACTGAGTAATTCAGTTAATTGAACATTGACACCTGTGGTATAAGGCGTACCAGTAAATACAAAAGGAATATTAGTGCTCATTATCCTGCGATTGCCACTTGATTAATAATTTCTTGAATCACTTGATTTGCGTCTACACCCTGAGCTTCCGCTTCATAACTTAAAATAAGACGATGACGTAATACAGGATATAAATTGCTAATAATATCTTCTGGCATGACATAGTCTCGATCATTTAACCATGCTCTTGCTTTTGCTGTTCGCATTAATGCTAATGTAGCACGAGGACTGGCTCCGTAACTTATCCATTGAGGGAGTTGTTCACCAAATCGTGATGGCTCACGTGTTGCAATAATAAGATCAATTAAGTATTGCTCTAAGTGTTCTGCAATGCTTACTTTCATAACTTCTTCACGCATACTAAATATCTGTTCATTTAATAATGGTGTCACTTCAGCAACCGTTTCTTTTAAAATTTCTTTTTGGTTTAACTGCAAAATAGCTCGTTCAGTTTCTGCATCTGGGTAATCAAGTTGTATGTGCATAATGAAACGATCTAATTGAGCTTCAGGTAATGGGTAAGTTCCTTCTTGCTCTAATGGATTTTGTGTTGCCATTACTAAAAATAA
The DNA here is from genome assembly GCF_004376845.1 of Psychromonas algarum. GTDB lineage: Bacteria > Pseudomonadota > Gammaproteobacteria > Enterobacterales > Psychromonadaceae > Psychromonas. Next base: position 7,627 of record NZ_SNUW01000017.1, on the reverse strand, counting down.
TTCAGGTAACTTATAAGTAGTTTTACCTACTGTAACTTGGCGTTCTGCCATAGCTTCTAATAAAGCCGATTGTACTTTAGCTGGCGCTCGATTAATTTCATCCGCTAAAATCAAGTTATGGAAAATGGGACCTTTTTCAAAAATAAATTGTCCAGTTTCTTGGCGGAAAATATCAGTACCCGTTACATCTGAAGGTAATAAATCGGGGGTAAATTGAATACGATGAAAGTCACCTTCGATACCGTCTGAAAGGGCATTAATTGCACGTGTTTTTGCTAAACCTGGAGGGCTTTCAACTAAAATATGTCCATCTGCTAACAAGGCAATAAGTAAACTATCAACAAGCTCGCTTTGCCCTAAGATCATTTGATTTAAGTATTGACGTAATTGATTTAATTGTTGTTTTGCCATTTTTAATATCTACGTTATTAGTTTGCGAGAAAATATACTGACTATAAAAGACAAGCACAAGAGGCAAAAGTTTCATTGAAATTAATTTAGGAATTTTTTGATTATGCTTTTAGGTAAAGATGTAATAGATCAAGTGATCATTCAAAAGTAGATTTTTATCCTGTTTTTTAAATGATATTGACGTATATTTACATTTATTAGATTCAATAATTATTTATTTAAGGAATGAAAAATGAGTGAATTAGAATCGATCATTTGGCACGTGTTAGGTTACATGGCTATGCCTACTATCTTTATTGCAGGTTTTATTGGCGTATTTTTTGTTGCCGTTGGCATATTAAAACTTTCTGGCGATACTCCAGTCGAAGATTAATCACACAAAGAGAATGCCATGCATAACAATCCTTTAGGGATGATTAAATAATTGTTAAGCTCCATTGCTATTACAGTAATGGGGCTTTTTTTTGCTCAGGAGAAATGATTTATGCAGATATATATAATGCGACATGGGCAAGCTGAAATGATGGCTTATTCTGACGCTGAACGTAATTTAACAGATATTGGGCGAGAAGAATCTGAGTTAATGGCGAAGTATTTACTTAAACAAAAAGTTTCTTTTGATGCAGTGTTAATCAGTCCTTACGTTAGAGCTCAACAAACTTGGGAATCAGTCAGTCCTTTTTTTGAAGGCATTACTAATATTCAAACGTTACCTTGTTTAACACCAAGTGGTAGTGCACGAGATACGGTCGATGAAATATTTGCGCTTCAAGCTCAAGGGTTAAAGTCTATATTGATTGTTTCTCATCTACCTTTAGTTGGTTATATTGTAGGGGAGTTAGCACCTGCTGCTGGTGTACCAGCTTTCTCAACATCAGCTGTAGGGCACATATCATTAAATGATGAAGATGGTTTTGCGCAATTATTAAGTTTAACTACGGTACCTCAAATTATTATTTAGTATTTTTGCAGTAAGGGAGTTTAATGATGTCATTAACTGTTGCTTTTGAACAAATGGTGCAAAAACAGCGTGATTTTTTTGTTGCTAATCAACCATTCTCTTTAGCATATCGACAGCAGCAGTTAGATTTATTAAAGCAAGTAATATTAAACAATGAAGCTGTTTTAACACAAGCGTTAGCAGACGATTTAGGGAAGCCTAAATTTGAATCTTATGTCGCTGAAATTGGATTTGTTTTACACGAAATAAGCACAACAATTAAACAGTTAAAACATTGGTTAAAACCTAGAAAAGTTAAAACACCTTTATTATCTCAACCTGCTACTAGTTACATACACTCAACGCCATTGGGTGTATGTTTAATTATTTCACCTTTTAATTATCCCGTTTCTTTAACCTTGTCTCCATTAATTGCCGCGATTGCAGCAGGCAATTGCTGTGTGTTAAAAACATCTGAATTAACGCCTAATGTGAGTCGAGTATTAAAACAAATAATTGACTCAATTTTTAAGCCTGAATATGTAACCTGTATTAATGGTGATGTTGAACACGTCACTTGTTTATTGGCACAAAAATTTGACCATATTTTTTTCACGGGTAGTACCGAAGTAGGCAAATTAGTAATGCAACAAGCTGCTAAGAATTTAACTCCGGTGACCTTAGAGCTCGGAGGTAAAAGTCCTTGTATTGTTTGTGCAGATGCCAACCTTGATATTGCTGTTAAGCGAATCGTGTATGGGAAAATGTTAAATGCCGGACAAACCTGTGTGGCACCTGATTATGTGTTGGTAGACGATGCTATTAAATCAGATTTTTTAGCTAAAATAGCAAAACGTATTCAAATATTATATGGAGATGATGCGAGATTAAGTGAAGATTTTGGACGCATTATTAATAGCAAACATACGCAACGTATTAGTAAGTTGATTGATACAGATAAAGCCATTGTCGGTGGTCAGTATGATATTGAACACTGTTATATCGCGCCAACCGTACTAGAAAACGTAGAACTTACCGATCCTATCATGCAACAAGAAGTCTTTGGTCCTGTTTTACCTGTTCTTAGTTTTTCTGAGCATCAAGATATTCTTAATATTATTCACTCTTTACCTAGTCATCCTTTAACGGCTTATATTTTTAGTGAAGATAATAAAACACAAGAGCAACTTACGTCAGCAATTCAAGCTGGTGGTATGGCAATTAACCATTGTATACAACACCTTGTAAATCCTCACTTACCTTTTGGTGGTGTTGGTTTAAGTGGTATTGGCAGTTATCACGGGAAACATGGTTTTGATTGTTTTTCACATAAAAAAAGTGTTCTCAAAGCTGCTACTTGGTTTGATCTCCCCGTTATTTACCCTCCTTATAAACATAAGCTTTTTTGGCTTAAGAAAATCTTAAAATAATAATTAATACAGAATAAACAATAAATAGAGTTGACTTACCATTCTCTTTATTTATTATATATGGATATTCGTATATGTGGATTTAAATATGTTACCTAATCAGTTTTTTAAAATGTTATCCGATGAAACACGCTTACGCTGCTTAATACTGGTTGCGAGAGAAAATTCGGTCAGTGTCGGGGATCTCTCCGTTGCACTTGAGCAAAGCCAGCCAAAAATTTCGCGACATTTAGCGATTTTACGTCAGTCGGGTGTGCTGTTAGATAAACGAGAAGGGCAGTGGGTCTATTACCAAGTGAACTCCGAGTTACCGGGGTGGATGCGTAAAGTTATTGATGGTTTGATTGCATCAAATTGTCTTAAAAAAGAGTATCAACTAGATATTAACAATTACCAAAGCATCAAAAAAGATGCGTAAATCTTGATAGGAAATAATCATGACAATTAAAGTTGGAATTAATGGATTTGGACGTATTGGTCGTTTAGTGATGCGTGCAGCATTTGATTGGCCAGAAGTTGAGTTTGTACAAATTAATGATGTTGCTGGTGATGCTAAAACATTAGCTCACTTATTAGAGTTTGATTCAATCCAAGGTCGCTGGGAACATCCTGTGACTTGTACTGAAAGCAGTATGGAGATTGCAGGGAAATCGATTGCAGTTAGTCAAGTAAGAGATATCGATGCCGTTGATTGGTCTGCTTGTGATGTGATTGTTGAAGCAACAGGTGTACATCGTGATAAAACCTTATTAGATAAATATATTGCGCAAGGTGTGAAGCGAGTAGTGGTTTCTGCACCAGTTAAACATCCTGAGATTGCGAATATTGTTGTTGGCGTGAATGATCACGTGTTTGATGCTGACATTCACAAAATTGTCACTGCTGCTTCTTGTACAACCAACTGTATCGCGCCAATTGTAAAAGTGATCCATGAAAAAATTGGTATCACAAATGCTGCCTTTACCACTATTCATGACTTAACTAACACACAAACTATTTTAGATGCACCGCATAAGGATTTACGTCGAGCGCGTGCTTGTGGTATGAGCTTAATTCCAACAACAACAGGCTCTGCAAAAGCAATTGTTGAAATTTTCCCTGAATTGAAAGATAAAATTAATGGGCATGCAGTGCGTGTGCCACTGGCAAATGCATCGTTAACGGATATCGTATTTGAAGTTGATCGTGAAACGAGTGTGGAGGAAGTTAATCAACTATTAGCGGAAGCAGCAGAAGGTGAATTAGCTGGCATATTAGGCTTTGAAACACGTCCGCTTGTATCTATTGATTATCGTGGTGACCAACGTTCTACCATTGTGGATGCGTTATCAACCATGATGATCGGCAAGCGCATGTTAAAAATATACGCTTGGTATGACAATGAAATGGGTTATGCGACACGTACTGCCGAGTTAATGAAAAAAGTAGCATTAGCTTAAATACGTCAAAAAAGGATTGAAACAATGCAGTGGTTTTTAAAACTGGATAAACCGTTACGACAATATTTATTAGTTACTTTTAACTATTGGAACTTCACTATCACAGATGGTGCATTACGTATGCTGGTGGTGTTGTATTTTTACCAGTTAGGTTACAGCCCTTTAAATATCGCTTTATTGTTTCTCTTCTATGAGATTTTTGGAGTGGTAACTAACCTTGTTGGAGGGTGGTTAGGTGCAAAAGTTGGTTTAAATCGTACCATGAATATTGGTCTCGGTTTACAAATAGCAGCTTTGTTATTATTAACCGTACCTAGCGATTGGTTAAGTATTGCATGGGTAATGATGGCACAAGCGTTATCTGGCATCGCAAAAGATCTCAACAAAATGAGTGCCAAAAGTGCAATAAAAACATTAATTCCGGGTGATCAACAAGGTAAGTTGTATCACTGGGTTGCAGTATTAACGGGATCTAAAAATGCACTCAAAGGTGCTGGCTTTTTCCTTGGTGGATTTTTGCTATCAACGCTAGGTTTTCAATTCGCATTATTAACAATGGCAATGGTACTGAGCTTAGTTTTTGTTGCGAGCATTGTTTTTCTTGAAAAAGATTTGGGTAAAGCAAAGTCTAAACCTAAGTTTTCACAGATATTTTCATCGTCAGGCCCTGTTAATATTTTGTCTGCAGCCCGTTTATTTTTATTCGCATCAAGAGATGTCTGGTTTGTGGTGGCATTGCCCATTTATCTTGCGAGTATTTTTGATTGGTCGCATTCTGTTGTGGGCGCGTTCATTGCGACTTGGGTTATTTTATATGGCATCGTACAAGGCTTTGCACCTCGTATTACCGCTTATTTTTCAGCTGGGGCAATACCAAACGGGAAAAGTGCTTTGTTATGGTGTTGTTTACTGGCTAGTGTAACCGGTATTCTCGCATTGGGCGTGCAATTAGGCTGGCAAGTACAATGGGTTATCGGTGTTGGTTTACTCATTTTCGGTGCTATTTTTGCGATTAACTCTTCATTACATTCATACCTGATCATCAGCTATGCAAAAGAAGATGGCGTGTCTTTAGATGTTGGTTTCTATTATATGGCGAATGCCATGGGGCGTTTAGTAGGCACTGTTTTATCGGGATGGGTTTATCAAGAAGCTGGATTTGCTGCTTGCTTGTGGATCGCGTTTGGATTTTTGTTACTTACCAGTATAATTTCTTTAAAGTTACCTGTTCAAAAAGCTGATACAAATATCCAGATAGCTGAATAATTTTTATTAAAGCTTTCTTCTTATAAACAGATAACTTTTTGCGCAACGTTATAAAGCAAGCTTCGGCTTGCTTTTGTTTTGCAGAAAATGCTTTGATATTAGCTGGGTGTTGCCTCGTTTTTGCTTTCCCTGTAAGTGATTATCTTTTTCTTAGCGTTCCACTTTATTTTGCATTTTAACCAAAAAACAAAGATTAGTTTTGGAGCGCTGAATTCATACTGCACGTCCATGTGCCGAATGAACTTACAGCAAACATCCTGTTTGCTGTTGCTGAAAGTGCTGGTGTTTTGGGGCGCAGGCTTTAGCCTGGTTCTTTTAAATAATAATCCTATGCGTAGGAAAGGGTATTTACTCAGATTTTAGAGGTTCAGGAGTGAACTCGTCTTCGCTCGTCGTGGCTTGTTGATTTTTATTTGCTGTGGTTTCGCCCTGCCGGTAAGTTACTTTCTTTTGCTGCCTAAAAGAACGTAACCAAAGAAAAAAGCACTCCGAATCACTTTCTGACCCAATTAATTAATTCATTTTAAACGTACCGTTTCGGACGTGCAAAGGGCTCACAGAGCTTAGCCCGCCCATATAACTATGCTGTCCATAAATCGCTCCATGCACTAGTCTCAACTAATCCAAACATCCTGCTTGGCTTTACTAAAATGCGTTAATTGCTTGGGAAAGCTTAACAGAGGAGTCGTAGTAGCCGCGCTTGTTTATCATTCCAATTTCATACGAATAATTATTTAATTTTTGCTTTTAACATTGTATTTTTTAATTGATTCCGTATTTCAGTTGCTAATACGGAATAATTCTATCTATCCACATGACTAGTTTTTTGTTTTTTATGTAACATATTGTTTTTGTGTTTCAAAAGCGTATATTTTAACAAATTAAAATATTCCGTATATCCACCGTAAATATGGAATTTTTCTGTTTAATATACTGTTATGTTTTCATTGGAGGTAGGTGTTTTACAATAGAACTTTTAGGTTAACGGTTAGTGGCGGGGGTTCGAATCCTGCCCTGCTTGTTTTGTTCCTAGCTGTCTGTACTTTGTTGGTGGTTTTGAGTTACATCAAAAATCGTATGTTAACAACATTGGACTCAGGCCAAAATCCTGAGAAGGAGGATAGTATTATGGGAAAAGCAAAGTGTGTAGTAGCTTCAGTAATTGATGTATTTCAGGCACTGGGAACAAGTTTAGTTGCCTTTGGTGGGCCGCTAACCTAAGAGTTTTAGTTTCAGTAAAACATAACAAGGGTTTTCAAGTCGGACAAAAAACAGTTGGTTTTTGCTCCTTCGTCGCCATTTTAACCAACTATTTTATTGCCGCTTAAAACGGCGTTGAGGCTGTAGAATTTCTCCCAAAAACGCATTTTATGCGTTTTTTCTAATTACTTTTAATTGTACAAAAAATAACCTTGATTGAGCAGGGAAAGTAGTGGACACCCATCTACTTTGAATTAATTTAAAGCGTAAACTATCTTTTAAAAGTGGCTTATTTCAGCATATTGGAGGTAGTTTGCTATGACTCAATCTCGCCAATCGCAAGTATCGTTATCTGATACACCTTATTACCATTGTATTTCTCGCTGTGTTCGCCGCGCTTACTTATGTGGAGAAGATAAATACACACAAAAATCTTTTGAGCATAGGCGTCAATGGGTGGTTGAGCGAATGCATTACCTTGCTTCGCTGTTTAGTATTGATATTTGTGCTTACGCTATTATGTCCAATCATTACCATCTGGTGTTACATGTAGATGAAGCATTCAATAATAATCTAAACCATGAGGAAGTTTGTAAACGTTGGTGTCAGTTGTATTCCAAGCCTGTATTAGTTGAGCGTTGGCAATCAGGGCAAACAATATCAGAAGCAGAAAATAAAGCAGCATTGGCTATTATTGAACATTGGCGGAGTCGACTCGCTGATATTTCATGGTTTATGCGTTGCTTAAACGAGTTTATTGCACGTAAAGCCAATAAAGAAGATGAGTGCTTTGGTCGTTTTTGGGAAGGGCGATTCAAGTCTCAAGCACTACTTGATGAAGATGCATTACTCACTTGCATGGCTTACGTTGATTTGAATCCTGTGCGAGCAAAAATGAGTGACAGTGTTGAAACGTCTGAATATACCTCCGCTTACGAGCG
>NZ_SNUW01000016.1 GCF_004376845.1 Psychromonas algarum | reverse complement strand
TTTTATGCTTGGCGACAATAGCGCTGTGGTACCACCTGATCCCATGCCGAACTCAGAAGTGAAACGCAGCTGCGCCGATGATAGTGTGGGGTCTCCCCATGTGAAAGTAGGTCATCGCCAAGCGCCTGATTAAATGAACCCTGTTGATTAACATCGACAGGGTTTTTTTATATCTAAAATTTAGTGATGTGCTAGCATCGTCTCATAAGCGGCGGAGCTCTGCGAACCCTTTCAATCAGCAATCTTGCAATATATTCAGAACAATTCCTGATGATACCAATTCCGTTAATTATCTTATCAGGTTCATCCAATCTCTAGTGCCTATCTTCTTTACTCTTTTAACATCACTTACAAACTCATACCAAGCAATACTGATGGTATTAATCCGTCTGCAGGTTTTTTTCGTAAATGATAGCCTGAATACGGTAGGTGAAGCTTGTAGGCTAGAACCCTCTACTTTATGTAAATATAGTTGCAGTGATTTAATATTCAGGCATTATTTAATATTTTCTACTCACCAATGAATCATTCATGTGGATATTTTATGTCTAAGCAAGCCACTAACGGCGCTTTAACTCGCCAGACCTTTCTCATTTTCTTTTCTGCTGTATTTTTACCAATGTTTTTAGCTGCTGTGGATCAAACTATTCTAGCAACGGCTACCCCAAGTATCGTTGGGGATCTTGGACAATTACATTTATCATCATGGATTGCGATAGGTTATTTATTAGCCACTGCTGCATCAGTTCCTATTTATGGTTGGTTAGGCGACCGTTATGGACGACGTAATGTTTTAAATTGGGCATTGATTATTTTTTGTATTGGTTCAATTGCAGGTGCATTAGCTAATACTATGCCTGAAATGATCATGGGACGCGTTATCCAAGGTCTTGGCGGCGGTGGGTTAATGAGTTTATCTCAGGCTTTAATTGCTGAGTTGATCCCACCTAGAGAGCGAGCTAAATACCAAGGCTATTTTGCTGCTATGTTTGCCTGTGCAAGTATAGGTGGACCTGTGATTGGTGGTTTTGTTGTTACTCACTATTCGTGGCATTGGTTATTTTGGGGGAATATTCCATTGGCTTTGATTGCAGTTTTGCGTTTATTAAAACTAACTTCTACACAAACCGCTGAAAACAGAAGTAAGCCTATAGATTGGATTGGCTTGATTGTTTTTCCAATGTTGTGCACTGTATTTTTATATTGGGCTTCCGTTGGCGGACAAAGTTTTGATTGGTTCTCTTTAACAAGTAGCTATTATGTGTTCCTTGTTATGATATTAGGGGGTATTTTTCTTTATAATCAACGCCATCATTCATCACCATTTTTGCCTAATAAATTACTCACCAATAGAGCTATTTACATCCCTTTGACGACTTCAATGTTATTTGCCGCTTGTATGTTTGCTTTGATATTTTTTCTACCTATCTATTTACAATTAGGTTTAAAAACTAATGCGGCAACTTCTGGCTTATTATTATTACCTGTTACTGCAGGGAATATAATTGGTGCATTATGTAGTGGGCGTATTATGGCAAAAACAGGTATTCCCAAATGGATACCTGTCGTTGGTATGTCCTTATCAACAATAGGTTTTATTGCTTTAGGTAGTGTCTCACCATCTCCAGTATTAATAAGTGTGCTAGGTATGTTGTGCGGTATTGGTTTTGGTACCGTAATGCCAACAACTCAATTGGTAATACAAACTGTTGGTGGGAAAGCCAATGTGGGAACGGTTACTGCGCTTGCGTCTTTATGTCGTAATTTGGGGGCTGCGATAGGAACGGCTTTATTTGGTGTGCTTATATATAGTTTATTACCTCACTTTGATCATAATACAAGTATTGAAACTCTTTTAAATGGTCCAAAAGAGCCTATTATTGATGCATTTCAAACTAGTTTTTATGTTGCGGCTATCTTTGCTGCGTTAGGTGCTATTAATGCTGCTCGTGCACCTATTATCTCTCTTGGTAGTGAATGATCTGCTCGTAAATTTTAGTTAAAAAAATGCCGCTCATCATTGAACGGCACTTAATAATTTTGTTTGGGGTATTTTAACGAGTACCGAATACTACGATAGTTTTACCATGAGCAGAGATAAGACCCTGTTCTTCCAACATTTTTAAAATTCGGCCAACAGTTTCACGTGAACAACCAACAATCTGTCCAATTTCCTGACGAGTAATTTTAATTTGCATACCGTCTGGGTGAGTCATTGCATCTGGTTGTTTTGCTAAATCTAATAATGTATTAGCAATACGTCCTGTTACATCTAAAAATGCTAAGTTACCTACTTTTTGGCTTGTAACTTGTAATCTATTTGCCATTTGACGTGAAAGGCGCATTAAAATTTCTGGGTTCACTGTGATTAATTGAGTGAATTTTTTATATGAAATTTCAGCTACTTCACATGCTGATTTTGCTTTTACAGATGCGCTACGAATAGGGTTTTCTTCTTTGTCGAATAGACCTAATTCACCAATGAAATCACCTTGGTTCAGGTAAGATAAAATCATCTCCTTACCATCTTCATCTTTAATCACAACTGCAACAGAACCTTTAACGATAAAATATAGCGTATCGGCTTTTTCACCTGCATGGATAAGCATACTTTTTGCTGGGTACTTATGTGTATGGCAGTGTGATAAAAACCATTCTAACGTTGGATCGGTTTGAGGTTTGGTAATGATCATAAACTTCCCTTAATCTGTAGTGAATAGCTAGACGCTATTACTTTCCTATATTATACGAGTAAAACTTTGTATGTGAATTGTATCGCTTTTTCAAACATATCTATAATCTTTATAGGCAATAGTTCTGTTATAAATATGACCTTGGTCATAAACAAGCTTTAATTCTATTTGTGTTGATTATTTAAGTACTAAATTTTTTTAAAAAATAAAATTAGAAATGCTTATTCAACTTTTCTTTGTTGAAACTCGTGTTTACTAATTAAAGAGACACTTTCAGTTAATTCTGAATAAATAATATAGACTTCTTCATTTTGTAATTGTAGTAAAATTTGTTGTGTTTTTTGCTGTAATGAATATTCAACTTCACCATAATCAGTGCCTTCTCTCAAAGCATATTGCTCAATAATGTTATTTAGTGTTATTTCGTCGAGCTCTTGATAGGGTATGATCATAAAAAATTCCATGTAATAGTTTATTTAACGATACAGTAATTTATAGGTGATGTATGAGTTTGTTAGAAGACTTATTAGAAAATAATGAACAATGGGCAGCTGATCTTCTTAAAGAAGATCCTTCTTTTTTTGCTCATTTAGCAGAGCAACAATCACCTGAATACTTGTGGATAGGTTGCTCTGATAGCCGCGTTCCTGCTAACCAATTACTGGGGTTAATGCCTGGAGATGTTTTTGTACATCGTAATATCGCTAATTTAGTAATACATACTGATTTAAATTGCATGTCAGTCATTAAATATGCCGTTGATGTTTTAAAAGTGAAACACATTATTGTGACGGGGCATTATGATTGTGGTGGTATTAATGCTGCAATGCAAAAACAGTCATTTGAGTTAATTGATGGTTGGTTAAGAAACATTAAAGATATTTATGTAAATCATTTAGACCATTTTAATGAATCAATGACGGAAAAAGAGAAGTTAGATTATTTAACGGAGCTTAATGTTATAGAGCAAGTTAAAAATGTATGTCATACAACCTGCGTTCAACAAGCATGGGGGAAAGGACAAGAATTGACGATACATGGTTTAATCTATTCAGTAAAAAATGGCCGCTTAAAAGACTTAAAGGTTAATTTTAACAATATAGATAATATTAATGATTTGTATCATATTAGCTAGCTAACCTTGTACTAGACTATCATCTTACTTAAATTTAATACTTAAAAGGAATTAAAATGAATAAAAAACTAATAGGGCTCTTATTGTTAGGAATGCCATTATGGGCTAATGCTGGTGATATTGCTGCTGGTAAAGCTAAGTCTGCTGTTTGTACCATGTGCCATGGTGCTGATGGTATTGGTACTGCACCTATTTATCCTAACTTAAAGGGTCAGAAAGAAGCTTATCTTAATGCTTCGTTAAAAGCTTATAAAGCATCACAACGAAAAGGTGGTATGGCTGCTCTTATGAATGCACAAGCTGCCGCATTAAGTGATGAAGATATTGCTAATCTTGCTGCTTATTATTCTTCTTTATAATAAAGCTATAAGATCAAGAATGGCCTCAATGAGGCCATTTACAATTTTTACTTCTAAAAGTAAAAAATTATAGGTCGTCAGAATGACCAGATAAGTATTTAGCAACACCCTCAGGAGATGCTTCCATACCTGCTTTATCTTTAGCCCACTGTGCTGGACAAACTTCACCGTGCTCTTCGTGGAATTGTAATGCGTCAACCATACGTAACATCTCATCTATGTTACGACCCAGAGGTAGATCATTTACTACTTGATGACGTACAACACCATTTTTGTCGATTAAGAAAGAACCACGTAATGCTACGCCAGCTTCTTCTAGTTCAACATCATATGCTTTACAAATTTCATGTTTTACATCAGCTACTAGTGGGTATTGAACTGCACCGATACCGCCATCATTGATCGCAGTGTTACGCCATGCGTTATGAGAGAATTGTGAATCGATTGAAACACCGATTACTTCAACACCACGTGCTTGAAAATCACCAAAACGCTTATCAAAAGCAATAAGTTCAGAAGGGCATACAAAAGTAAAATCTAATGGGTAGAAGAAAATAACTGTTTCTTTACCATTAGTGAATTCTTTTAAATTAAAGCTATCAACAATTTCGCCGTTTCCTAATACTGCTGCTGCTGTAAAGTCGGGAGCTTGCTTGCCTACTAATACCATGTAATGTTCCTTTATTTTATCTAGTTTAAGTACTGCGATTGTTTGCTTTTTCATTCAGAATAGCAAAGACAGAATGCGTTAAATTACCTATTTATACGAATTGTTTATATCAATCAAATTGATAGTCATAGGCTATTAATAAGTTGCATCTTATCTACTAAAACATAACCTTAATATTCTATTTAGTAAACAAACAACGCTCTATTTTGAGTATTCAATACTGTTAATTTTTTATTATGGATTTCTAGAGTATTTACTAAAGTCTGGTTTGCGTTTTTCATTGAATGCGTTACGGCCTTCTTGACCTTCTTCACTCATATAAAATAGCATGGTTGCATTGCCGGCCAGTTCTTGTAAACCTGCTTGTCCATCACAATCTGCATTAAGTGCAGCTTTAAGGCAACGTAATGCCATCGGGCTATTTTGTAATATTTCACGACACCATTTCACTGTTTCTTTTTCAAGATTTTGTAATGGTACGACAGTATTTACTAATCCCATATCAACAGCTTCCTGTGCATCATACATGCGGCAAAGAAACCAAATTTCGCGTGCTTTTTTCTGTCCGACAATACGAGCCATATAACTCGCACCCCAACCACCATCAAATGAACCAACTTTAGGCCCTGTTTGACCAAATTTTGCATTATCAGCTGCGATAGTGAGGTCACACATCATGTGTAAAACATGGCCACCACCAACAGCATAACCTGCAACCATAGCAATCACTGGTTTTGGACAAGTTCTGATCTGACGTTGAAAATCTAGTACATTTAAATGATGTCCACCTTCTTCATCTTTATAACCTGAATCGCCACGTACGCTCTGGTCTCCACCTGAACAAAATGCAAGATCTCCTTCGCCTGTTAAAATAATGACACCAATTTTTTGATCATAACGAGCATCATTCAGTGCTTGCATCATTTCATTCACTGTTTGTGGACGGAAGGCATTGCGAACTTGGGGACGATTAATGGTGATTTTAGCGATACCATCTGCTTTGTGATAATAAATATCTTCAAATGCTAAGCTGCTGCTTTGCCATTCTATTGCTGAATATAAGTCTGCTTGGTTCATAATATTTCTCGTGTTAAATAATATTGATTAAATAAATATTTTTTTAATGTTATTCGCATAATTTACTGGGGCATGTTGATGCGTATTGTGTCCTAATCCATTAAAACAATGAAAATTTAAGGTATCGGTTGCAGGAATAGATTCTGCTAATTGCTTAAATTTTATATCCTTTTGTCCATAAAAATAGGTAATAGGCAACTTGGTTTCTGCTAAAAATGTACTTGCACAAACTTGATGTGCGAGACTTGTTGAGAGCAGCATACTTGCAAGCGGTACTCCATAATTATGGCTTCGTTGTTCAATAATAAAATCTTTTCGTTCATAGTTTAGGTCATCAAAAATAGCTTGCTCATACCATTGGTATAAACTTTCTTCTACAGATTGTGTTGCAAAGCGTTCAGCCCAAGCAAGATCAAATTGGTAACGATTCGTTTTATCTGTTTCATTATCTAATCCAATATGAGATGACTCTAGGATTAAATGTTGTAAACGAGGGTCGTTTTGACTACGGGCATAATCTAATGCGATACGACCACCTAATGAGTAACCTATTAAACTATATGCTTGAATATTTAGTTGTTCTAAAGTGAAGGCTATTAATTTATGGCAATTTTCAAAACCATTAGTAATAGATGCAGTTGTTGCAACAGAGCGGCCATGCCCGGGTAAATCAATAGTTACACAGTGAAATGAGTCTTTTAACTGATCAATGGTAGTTTGCCAATCTTTACGGTTACCTAGAAAACCGTGTAAAAATACAAGGGTAGGATTTTCATTTGAACCTTGTTGTTCACTGTATAGCGGCATTTTTTACCTCATCTTTTATCTTGGATAATTGTATTGGTGTTAGTTGATTGTCTACACACACTTCAATCAAGGTCACTTTATTGTGCTTATTTTTTATAATCGCATTTTGATATTGTTTCTGAAATTCAGAAAAAGTCTTAGGTTGGTAATAATTAATTGAAAACTGATCGCAGATCTGTTGAAAATTTAAGCCGTGCGGTAATTGATAGAACTGTTGTTGATGTGCTGCAGGAACGGGTAATAAATTGAAAATACCGCCACCATCATTATTAAGTAATACAATCACAAAAGGTTGTTGTAATTGATTCAGTAGGGTTAAAGAATTTAGGTCATATAAAAAGGATGTGTCACCGATCAGTAGATTGGTTATCGCAGAACTATTTTTTGCGATACCAGCAGCCGTTGCTATTAAACCATCAATACCGCTCGCTCCTCGGTTGCTAAATATTGTTGCATTTGATTGCGCGAACATATCCGCTAAACGGATCGCTAAACTGTTCCCTAAAACGATATTACCCTGACTTTGATTAAGTAAATAAGTACTACTATTAATTTCACTTATTTTGTTATCTATTAAATAAGGTTTTATTACTTTTTCTAATGTCGCTTGATAAGTTTGAATTGCTTGCAACCAATCGTTGTAGATCTTTTTGCTATTAATCACTTGTTTGATAAAAGTCGCTGCACCACAAACAAAACGTTGTTTGATGCAATGTGAAGCATCTATTCTGTTTTTATGTTCAGATATTAACCAAACAGGTCGCGTACTTTTTTTAATAAACTGGTTTAACCGTTTACTAATTAAATGGTCTGAAAATTGTAAAATAAGATCAGCTTGTTGGATCAGATTTTTAAATTGCTCGTTTTCTAATAATAAGTCATAACCATGACTATTTACTTCTGTACCTTGTAAATGGGATTGCACATCAGCAAATAAAGGAAGTTGAAATTGTTGGCAGAATTGTTGAATTTCCAATGCTTCTTTTTTATCTTTAATACGCCCGACAATAACTAATACTTTGGTTGCAGCTATGTCTATTGGCTGATTATTCAGCTGCGTTGTTGTTGAATGATAAATAGTGAAAGGGGTATCTTGTATCAGCCAATCTTTTAAACTGCTTAAATAATTTGTGAAGTTAGTTTTTTCTGCTGCGGGATAAAATGGCTCTGGTATCGCCATATTAAAATGGATCGGTCCAATATTTGATTGTTGTTGAAATAGACCTTGGTCAAGTGTTGTTAATAAAAAATTACTTTCGACCGATATACTTGGGCTAGGTATCTGAGCAAAAAACACTGGATAATCTGCAAAAATTTTATATTGTTCGATTGCTTGGTTAGCGGCACAATTAATTAATTCTGGCGGTCTATCTGCAGAGATAACAATTAATGGGATATGGCTTTGTTTGGCTTCAATGACTGCGGGATATAAATTAGCCACAGCAGTCCCGGAAGTAGTGATGATCACAACTGGTTTTGATTTTGCTTTACTTAACCCGAGTGCTAAAAATCCTAATCCTCGTTCATCAAAGTGGATATGTGTTTTTGCTTTAGGATGATTAGCGGCAGCTAACGTAAAAGGTGTCGATCGAGAGCCAGGAGCGATACAAAAATCATCTATATCATGACGAATTAATTCTTCAATAAATAAGTTTGCCCATAATAAATTAATATTATGGTGTTGATCAGGGAAGGCATATTGTTTATCTACCTGAGTCATTTATTATCCTTTATCGTGCGCCTAAAATAGTTAATATAGTTTGTATTTTATTATCGAGTTCTTGCCATTCTTGCTCTGCAATGGAGCCGGTGACAATACCTGCTCCAGCAAATAATTTAATATTGTTTTTACTGACCAGTGCACTTCTTATTGCGACGCTAAAATCACTTTCTTGCTCACTTATACAACCAACTGCTCCTGCATACCAGCCTCTATTATAGGGCTCATTATCATTGATGAATTGTAAAGCAGGTAGTTTTGGGGTGCCGCCAACCGCAGGAGTAGGGTGTAGTTTGTATAATAAATCAGAGTCTTTTGTTTGTTGTGTTAATTGAGCTGTAATAGGTACGCATAAATGTTGTACATGCTGTAGCTGTAATACATGGGCAGGTGAAAAACTGACTTCAGCTTTAAGTTGTTTTAAATTAGCGATGATAAATTCTTGAACAAGATAGTTTTCACGATCTATTTTTTTATCGTTAAGCAAACTTTGTAAGAGTAAATTATCTTCTCGTTTATCACGACCTCTGTTTACTGTGCCAGCTAATGCTTCTGTTGTTAATTGCTGTTGTCGGCGAGAATACAGGCGCTCAGGAGAGCAGCTAATAAAACTATGTTCTTGAGAAAGCTGAAATACATAATGGAAACTATTAGGATTTGCTTGCTGCCATAACGCCATAATATCCCAAGTATTTAAAAGACCATCAAAGGTTAACTCTGTTTCTCTCGATAATACAACTTTTGGCAATAAGGCTTTATATTCTATCGCTAATTCAACTAAACTTGCCCACTGTGTCTGATTTGGGCTGTCATGGCGTTTTATTTGTTGCTGTGTAAATGCAGATAAAGCTTGAGGAGGTTGCAGAGCTTGTATTATATGGATACTTTTTTCTACTGAATTGGTCCCATTAAAATGAAATACTGCTTGCCATTGCTCACTGGTATTATCGGTTTGATTGAATAAGGACGATGATTGAATGTGTTGAAATACAAGCAATGGACGAATGAATAAAGTCGCAGGAAAATCAGACCATTGCTCGCCTTGCTGTTGAAAAGCTAGCCCCCCTAAATACAATGCATTATTATCTGCTTTTGGAATATGCTCTAAAGTTTCAATTGCTCCAAAGCTTGCTAAGGTTGTCGTTTGCTCTTTATTTTGCCAATAAATGGTCGGTAATAAACAACAATTTTTTGGCTGGGCTGTTGTTTGTCCTTTTAATAAAGGTAACAATGGCAAGGAATCAATAGTGACCGTTAAGTTTTTTGTTGGAAATAGTCCATGATCAAGGCTAAATGATTGTAATTGCTGTACTAATATTTTTTGTAATTGTTGAAATTGGTGCATATTTTCGAGCATAAGTCGGTTATATATTTATCCATCCATATTGGTTAATGTAACGCGATCTTAACCTTATTCCTAGTACTGTTAACAACAATCATCATTTTATAGGATTTTTAGTGAAGTTATTTACCGTCTGGATCGAAGCGTTACGTTTACGCACCTTACCATTAGCTGCTGCATCTATCATAGTTGCTGCTGGTTTAGCTGTTCAATATCAAGTTTTTAATCTTGGCATCTTTTTGTTATCGCTAACTACTGCTTTGCTATTACAAATTTTATCTAATTTAGCGAATGATTATGGTGATGCAATGACAGGAGCGGATGAGCAACGAGTTGGACCACAAAGGGCTATGCAAAGTGGTTTAATTACCGCCGTGGCGATGAAAAAAGCAATTATTATAGCGGTCATTGCTTGTTTGATTTCAGGGATCACTCTGCTAAGCATTTCATTTACTAATGATATTGCTCGCTGGTTAACCTTTTTAGGGTTAGGCATTGCCGCTATTATTGCTGCCATTACTTATACCATGGGAAGACTACCTTATGGTTACCGATCAATGGGAGACCTTGCCGTATTCATTTTCTTTGGTTTATTAGGTGTTTTAGGAAGTTTTTACTTACAAGCTTTGGTTTTGCCTGCTGTGCTTATTTTACCTGCTATTAGCGTTGGTTTATTAAGTGCTGCGGTTTTGAATATCAATAATATGCGTGATGTTTACCACGATAAAGCGGCTAATAAAATTACCTTAGTTGTATTATTAGGCCGTGAAAAAGCATTTAAATACCATTTATTATTATTGACCGGTGCGATGCTATGTAGTTTTTTATATATTTATAGCTTGGAAGATAGTCAAGTCTGGCAATATCTGTTTTTATTGATTGCTAGCCCACTTATTAAAAGCTGCATACAAATTTCTAACGCGATTAAAGGTGATGATCGAAAAGGGACTGTATTTAATGAACAACTCAAAAATACAGCAATAAGTACCTTTGTATTTTCATTATTATTCTCGATTGCACTTATTGCTTAAAGCGTTTAAATATTACACTGACTACTGTTTTTAATTGCAGTGGTTAGTGTTTTTACCTGCCTTTTTATAAAAAATGATGAAATAAAGCCGAAAAAAACAACATATTTGCCATTTTTTCCAAATTCTGTGTTCTGTTTAACTACAAAAATTGTATAATGCCGCGGGAATATAGCCCCTAATTTTTTACATACAGAGTATAAAAAATGACAGATTTAAGTAAATACAGAAACATTGGTATTTTCGCGCATGTTGATGCGGGTAAAACCACTACTACAGAACGTATCCTGAAACTTACTGGCCAGATCCACAAAACTGGTGAAGTACATGACGGCGAATCTACAACGGATTTCATGGAACAGGAAGCTGAGCGCGGTATTACTATCCAGTCTGCTGCTGTAACTTGTTTCTGGAAAGATCACCGTTTTAACGTTATCGATACTCCTGGACACGTTGACTTCACAGTTGAAGTATATCGTTCACTTAAAGTACTAGACGGTGGTGTTGGTGTATTCTGTGGTTCTGGTGGTGTTGAACCTCAATCAGAAACTAACTGGCGTTATGCGAATGACTCAGAAGTTGCACGTATTATCTTCGTAAACAAATTAGACCGTATGGGTGCTGATTTCTACCGTGTTGTTAAGCAAACTGAAGACATTCTTGGTGCTAACCCACTAGTTATGGTTCTACCAATCGGTATCGAAGATGATTTCTGTGGTGTTGTTGACCTATTAAGTCGTCAAGCATACGTTTGGGATGACACTGGTCTTCCTGAAAACTACTCTATCCAAGATGTTCCTGCGGACATGGTTGATCAAGTTGAAGAGTACCGTGAAAAATTAATCGAAACTGCTCTAGAGCAAGACGAAGATCTTCTAATGGAATACTTAGAAGAAGGTACTGAACCTTCAATTGAAGAACTTAAACGTTGTATCCGTGCTGGTACTCGTACAATGGACTTCTTCCCAACTTACTGTGGTTCTGCATTCAAAAACAAAGGTGTTCAACTTATCCTTGACGCTGTTGTTGATTACTTACCTTGTCCTACAGACGTTGATCCTCAACCTCTTACAGATGAAGAAGGTGAGCCAAATGGTAAATTTGCACTTGTTTCTGCTGACGAAACATTTAAAGCTTTAGCATTTAAAATCACAGATGACCGTTTTGGTTCATTAACTTTCGTACGTATCTACTCAGGTACTCTGAAGAAAGGCGATACAATCATGAACGCTGCTACAGGTAAAACTGAGCGTGTTGGTCGTATGTGTGAAATGCAAGCTGATGATCGTAACGAACTTACTTCTGCACAAGCGGGTGATATCATCGCTATCGTTGGTATGAAGACTAACGTTCAAACTGGTCACACATTATGTGATCCAAAAGATCCAATCATTCTAGAAGCAATGGTTTTCCCTGAACCAGTAATCTCTATCTCTGTTACACCAAAAGATAAAGGTTCAACTGAGAAAATGGGTATTGCTATCGGTAAAATGGTTGCAGAAGATCCAACATTCCGTGTTGAAACTGACCAAGATTCAGGTGAAACAATCCTATCTGGTATGGGTGAGCTTCACTTAGATATTAAAGTAGATATCCTTAAGCGTACATACGGTGTTGATCTAGTTGTAGGTGAGCCTCAAGTTGCTTACCGTGAAACAATTACACAAGCTGTTGAAGATTCTTACACGCATAAGAAACAATCTGGTGGTTCTGGTCAATTCGGTAAAATTGATTACCGTATTAAACCTGCTGAGCCAGGTACTGGTTTCTCATTCAAATCAACTGTTGTTGGTGGTAATGTACCTAAAGAATTCTTCCCTGCTATCGAAAAAGGTTTCGAAGGCATGATGGATACTGGTGTACTAGCTGGTTTCCCTGTACTAGACGTTGAAATTGAACTTTACGATGGTGGTTTCCATGCCGTGGATTCATCTGCAGTAGCATTTGAATTAGCAGCTCGTGGTGCGTTCCGTCAGTCTATCCCTAAAGCAGGTGCACAACTTCTAGAGCCAGTAATGTCTGTAGACGTATTTACTCCTGATGATCACGTTGGTGATGTTATCGGTGACCTTAACCGTCGTCGTGGCATGATCGCTGGTCAAGAAGCGGGCGCAACGGGTGTTCGTATTAAAGCTGACGTACCTCTTTCAGAAATGTTTGGTTACATCGGTTCACTACGTACAATGACTTCAGGTCGTGGTCAGTTCTCTATGGAGTTCAAAAACTACATGCCTTGTCCTACTAACGTAGCAGAAGCAGTAATTGAAAAAGTTAAAGCTGATAAAGCTGCTGCTAAGAAGTAATTCTTAACTAGTTAGACTTTTTTATAAGCCCCGATGGTGAAAACTATCGGGGCTTTTTTGTATCTGCTAGTTTGTGTTAGCTAAAATTTTTGAGCGTTCACTTCAGTTCTCTATGGAGTTCAAAAACTACATTTTTTGTTATAAATATGATACTGAACTCTCTATTTTTTATTTATTGATGAGACTTGTTTAATTTCCTGGTTAATTCTTCTATACTGCGCGCATCTTGTCGGAGTGCTAATGGGGATTTCCCAAAGGCTGAGACCACATTAGTTAACCATATTTTAAATAGTTAACGTGGGATCCGTGGAACCTGATTGGGTTAATACCTACGAAGGGAACAAGTAGAAAATATCTATCTATTTTCCATTCTTGGATATTTTTTAACTTCCACACTTATTCGACAAGCACTCTTTTAAATCTTTTTATAATAAACTAGGTAAAGAATGCTATGTCTAAAGATATCAACTCAACATTAAAAACCACAGATCGTAAAGGCCTATCCCGTCGTGAATCACGTCAAGCGGCACAAGACTATATTCAAAATTTGAATAATGAGTCTTATCCAAATTCAGAAAAAATCTACATTGATGGTGAAATTCACCCAATTAAAGTTGCCATGCGTCAAATACATCAAACAGATACCTTTGTTGGTGGCACTGAAGAAAATCCTGTCTTTGAGAAAAATGAACCGATCCCTGTTTACGATACATCAGGCCCTTATACTGATCCGAATACTAAAATTGATGTTCATGCTGGTTTACCACGTTTACGTGAAGCATGGATTGCAGCGCGTGATGATGTTGAAACGTTAGAAGGTGTGACATCTAACTTTGCTCAAGAACGCTTAGCTGATGAATCTTTAGATGAATTACGCTTTGCTAATTTACCTAAACCATTACGTGCTAAAAAAGGTCAATGTGTTACACAAATGCATTATGCTCGTCGTGGCATTATCACTCCTGAAATGGAATACATCGCAATTCGTGAGAACCAAGGGCGTGATCGTGTTAAGTGTGAAGCATTGCATTTTCAACATGCAGGTCAAAGCTACGGTGCGAATTTACAAGACAGAATTACCCCTGAATTTGTTCGTTCAGAAGTGGCTATGGGGCGAGCGATCATTCCATCAAATATTAACCACCCTGAATTAGAGCCAATGATCATTGGTCGTAACTTTTTAGTTAAAGTTAACTCTAATATCGGTAATTCATCAGTGAGCTCGTCTATTGAAGAAGAAGTTGAGAAGTTAGTATGGTCAACGTTATGGGGCGGTGACACGGTAATGGATTTATCAACAGGACGTAATATTCATGAAACACGTGAATGGATCTTACGTAACTCGCCTGTACCAATCGGTACGGTGCCTATTTACCAAGCATTAGAAAAGGTAAATGGTGTTGTTGAAGATTTAACGTGGGAAGTATTCCGCGATACATTGATTGAACAAGCTGAGCAAGGTGTTGATTACTTTACTATTCATGCAGGTGTACTATTACGTTTTGTCCCTATGACAGCTAAAAGAGTGACGGGTATCGTTTCACGTGGTGGTTCAATCATGGCAAAATGGTGCTTGACTTATCACAAAGAAAATTTTGCATACGAATATTTCCGTGAAATCTGTGAAATTTGTCAGCAGTACGATGTGGCATTATCACTAGGTGATGGATTACGTCCAGGATCTGTTGCTGATGCTAACGATGAAGCACAATTTTCTGAATTAGAAGTATTAGGTGAATTAACCAAAGTAGCGTGGGAATACGACGTTCAAGTTATTATCGAAGGTCCTGGTCACGTACCAATGCAAATGATCAAAGAAAATATGGATAAGCAGTTAACTGAATGTTTTGAAGCTCCTTTCTATACATTAGGTCCATTAACAACTGATATTGCACCGGGTTACGACCATATTACATCTGGGATCGGTGCCGCCCAAATTGGTTGGTACGGATGTGCAATGCTTTGTTATGTAACACCTAAAGAGCATTTGGGTTTACCAAATAAAGATGATGTGAAAGTAGGATTAATTACTTATAAGATTGCTGCTCATGCTGCTGATTTAGCAAAAGGTCACCCTGGCGCGCAAATTCGTGATAACGCGTTATCTAAATCCCGTTTTGAATTCCGTTGGGAAGATCAGTTTAACTTAGGTTTAGACCCTGTAACATCACGTGAATACCATGATGAAACATTGCCACAGGAATCTGGTAAAGTAGCTCATTTCTGTTCAATGTGTGGTCCTAAGTTCTGTTCAATGAAGATCACGCAAGATGTTCGTGATTTTAGTGATAAGTTGGATTCAGGTGAGATCTCTATCAAAATCTTAGATGAAACCATCACTATGACGGCAGAAGAAGGCATGGCGTTTAAAGCCAAAGAATTTAATGAAAGTGGTGCTGAAATTTATCAACCACCTGTGCTTGATAAAGCGTAATTGCAGTGAGGTTTAGTTCCACTCGTGCTAAACCTCTTTGTGTTAACCTTCATTAAACAATGAATAAAATAAGTGGTTAGTGATTAAACACTAACCATGCATAACTAAAGGTTAAATATGAATAACATAGTGTGGACAATTGCTAGTTCTGATTCCAGTGCTGGTGCAGGTATTCAAGCCGATCTTTTAACTTTTCATGATTTAGGTGCCGATGGATGTTCAGTGATCAGCGCGGTCACTGCGCAAAACTCTTTATCTGTGAAGTTAGTCGAAAGTGTCTCTGAAAAAATGTTCACACAGCAGTTAGCCAGTTTAGCGGAAGATATGCCCGCTAAAGTGATTAAAATTGGGCTGATTGCAAGTGTGGAACATGTAAAAATTCTTGCACAGCAATTAGCGCTTTATAAACAAACGTGGACACATAAACCGTTTGTTATTTATGATCCTGTTGCAGTTGCTTCTACTGGCGATGATATGACGGAAGAGGGCATAACAGCAGTTATTAAAACGGAATTATTACCACAAATCGATCTATTAACACCCAATGCTAATGAAGTATTAAGCCTCTCTGGACACGCATTGATTTCCGGTGAGTCATTTAAACCAGCTGCTGAAAAACTGATCAGCATGGGCTGTGGCAGTGTATTAATTAAAGGTGGTCATTTTGAGCTGGTGGACGAAGTTGCACTTGATTATTGGAGTGATGGGGTGCGTGAAATCGCATTAACTAGTCCTCGTTTAGAAAATGTACATACGCACGGTACAGGCTGTACGTTAGCCAGTGCGATCGCCGCAACCATGGCACTAGATTACTTTATTGAAGATGCATTAGTGCTAGCGAAATCCTACCTCAACCAAGGTTTAAAAAATTCTAAAGCCTTAGGTGTAGGCGAAGGTTCTGTAGCGCATTGTGGTTGGCCTACAGATCGTGCTGATTTCCCTGAAGTGGTATTACCTGAGTCGAAAATTGGTTATGAGTTGGATTTACAAGGCAGTTTAGAAGCGGGCCCTGGATTTGAACCGTGCGACACAATTAAGTTAGGTTTATATCCTGTTTTAGATTCTGTTGAATGGTTAGAGCGTGTATTAAAACTAGGTGTCAAAACATTACAGCTACGCATTAAAGATAAACAACCTGAACAAGTTGAACAGCAAATTATTGATGCGATAGCATTGGGTAAAAAATATAATGCGCGCTTATTTATCAATGATTATTGGGAATTGGCGATTAAACATGATGCTTATGGCATCCATCTTGGTCAAGAGGATATGGATGTAGCTGATTTACCTATGATTGCCGATGCAGGATTACGTTTAGGATTAAGCACACACGGTTATTATGAAATGTTGCGAGCAAGACAACTAAAACCGAGTTATATCGCCCTAGGACATATTTTCGAGACACAAACCAAAGATATGCCTTCTGACCCACAAGGGTTAACGCGCTTGTCTAAGTATGCGAATTTAATGTCTGATATGGCAACGGTTGCGATTGGTGGCATCAACTTAGAACGCGCTCCTGCCGTATGGCAATGTGGTGTTGGCAGTATTGCTGTTGTTACTGCAATTACGCGAGCAGAGGATCCTAAACAGGTTATCGAACGTTTTAATCATATAATGCAATAAAGAGAGTAAACCATGCTGAGTGATGCTGAGCTATTACGATACAGTCGCCACCTTTTATTAGAAGAAGTAGGACAAAGTGGTCAAGAAGCCCTTAAAAAAGCCAGTGTATTAATCATTGGTATGGGGGGATTAGGCTCTCCCGCTGCCTTGTACTTAGCATCAGCTGGTATTGGACATATAGTGTTAAGTGATTTTGATAGCATTGAAGTGAGTAATCTACAGCGTCAAATTACTTATCAAAGTGATGATATTGGCGACGCTAAAGTTGAAGTGACTAAACGTAAACTACAGCAGATTAACCCAGAAATTAAAGTCCGTAGTATCAATAAATCTATGGGGGCAGAACAACTCACGATGGAATTAACCATGGCGGACTTAGTGCTCGACTGCACTGATAATATGGAAAGTCGGCAGCTGATCAATAAAGCCTGTGTTGATACAAAAACACCACTGATTGTTGGTGCCGCTATTCGTCTTGAAGGGCAGTTGATGTTCTTTGATCATCGAGAGGAAAACTCAGCTTGTTATCACTGCTTATTTCCTGATTCTGAAGAGCAAACATTAAACTGTAGTAACTCAGGTATTATCGGTCCGGTGGTAGGAACTATTGGTACATTACAAGCGTTAGAGACGATTAAACACTTTGTGGGATTACCTTCAGGTATTAAAAACAAACTGAAAATATTTGATGGGAAAACCCTAGATTGGCAAACGTTTAACATCAACAAAGATGCTAACTGTGCAGTATGTGGGAAAGGTTAAGCGAAACGCTATTTGGAATAAGAAACAATGAAAATTCAAGTCAATGAACAACCATTAGAACTAACTGACAATATCACTATTGAACAGCTATTAATACACTTAGGCAAGCCTCTTATTGGCAGTGCGGTTGCAGTAAATCAAAGCATCATCACGCGTACTAAGTGGACTGAAACAATTATTAATGAGGGAGATAAAATCTCTCTTTTTCAAGCGATTGCAGGTGGATAAAGCATGTTGTTTAAAGATATGAAAACAAATGATCAATTGATTGTTGGCGATAAAAGTTTCTCTTCTCGCTTGTTTACCGGAACGGGTAAATTTAATGATCAACAAACTATGGTAGCTGCATTAAAAGCGTCGCAATCTGAACTGGTGACCATGGCGTTGAAACGTGTTGATATGCAACATCGTGATGATGATATTCTGGCGCCTTTAATTAAAAATGGCATGAATTTATTACCCAATACTTCAGGTGCACGTAATGCAAAAGAAGCAGTTTTTGCTGCCGAATTAGCACGTGAAGCTTTGCAAACTAATTGGGTTAAATTAGAAATACATCCTGATCCTAAGTATTTACTGCCTGACCCTATTGAAACGTTAAAAGCGGCTGAAATGTTAGCGAATAAAGGTTTTATCGTTTTGCCTTATATTCATGCTGACCCTGTTTTGTGCAAACATTTAGAAGCCGCAGGTTGCGCCGCTGTGATGCCGCTAGGTGCTCCCATTGGTTCTAACAAAGGTATTAAAACGGCTGATTTTTTAGAAATTATTATTGAACAAGCGAATATTCCTGTGGTTGTTGATGCAGGATTAGGTAGCCCATCTCATGCGACTTTAGCGATGGAAATGGGGGCCGATGCCGTATTAGTGAATACTGCCATTGCAGTATCTGGAAATCCTGTCGCAATGAGCGAAGCCTTTGCTAAAGCAGTGCAAGCTGGGCGACAAGCATACTTAGCTGGATTAGGCGGTCAAAGCACACAAGCAGTTGCATCAAGTCCTTTAACTGCATTTCTTGAGGCAAGCCTGTGACCTTTAGTGAAAAAATAAAAGAATATCAGTGGGATGATATTCGCATGTCTATTTATGCAAAAACAGATGCGGACGTACAACGTGCATTATCCAAATCTCGTTTAAATTTAGAAGACTTTAAAGCTTTAATTAGCCCCGCTGCGGAACCTTATTTAGAGCAAATGGCGCAGAAATCTCAACAATTAACTTTGCAACGCTTTGGTAAAACCCAGCAGTTTTATATCCCTCTTTATCTCTCTAATATGTGCAGCAATATTTGTACTTATTGCGGTTTTTCAATGCATAACGCGTTGCGTCGTAAAACCTTAGATATGCAAGAAATTGAAAATGAATGTTTAGCCATTAAAAAGATGGGATTTGATCATATCTTACTGGTGACAGGAGAATCTGAACGCAAAGTAGGAATGGATTATTTCAAGCAAGCGTTACCTGTGATTAAGAAACACTTCTCACATATCACCATTGAAGTGCAGCCATTAGATAAAGATGAGTACAGTGAGTTAATTGATTATGGTGTTGATTCGGTATTAGTGTACCAAGAAACCTATAACCCAGTGACTTACGCTGAGCATCATTTAAAAGGTAAAAAATCTGATTTTATTTATCGTTTAAATACACATGATCGTTTAGGCGAAGCTGGTATTCATAAAATGGGGTTAGGTTCATTAATTGGGTTGGAGGAGTGGCGAACAGATTGTTTTTATGTTGCGGCGCATCTAACTTACCTTGAGAAAAAGTATTGGCAAAGCCGTTATACCATTTCATTCCCTCGTTTGCGCCCTTGTGAAGGGGGGATGGAAATCAAATCCGAGATGAATGATAAAGAGTTAGTACAACTTATTTGTGCTTATCGATTGTTTAATCCAGAAGTAGAGTTGTCACTGTCTACTCGTGAGTCAGAGCATTTTCGTAATCATGTATTGCCATTAGGCATTACTTCATTGAGTGCAGGATCAAGTACGCAACCAGGTGGTTATGCAGAAAAAGCAGAACAAGCCTTGGAGCAATTTGAAATAAGTGATGAACGTTCACCTGCCTTAATGGCGGAATTAGTAAAAAATCAAGGTTATGAAGTGGTTTGGAAAGACTGGGATCATAGCTTAACTGGAAAATAATTAGGTATTTTTGAGGTTTAAAGTTAATTACTTTATGGCTATAAATTCATAAGGAGCTATATCCTTATAACCAATTTAATGGTTTAAGTGTGATCTGGTTAACGTTTATTGATTGAGTTACTTAAATAAAGGCACAGTGTTTTTTATTTTTTTGTGTCTTTTATGTCTATAATGAAAAAACTGATGATTTATGTAATTACTTATAAATCATGTGTTTGTAGTTGAGTTTTATTTCTAATATCATGCTCGCAGAATAATAGTTATAACATTGTTCACATTTTATTTGTTTTCGTTGTGACCTTTGTTTGACTAACGATGTTTTTATTCATCTGCTAGTGTCTAGATATCGATATAAATCGACATAAATTTTTTTAATAAGTTCAATAGATTTTTGAATTAAAGCTAACCAATAATAAAATTAAGGAAGAACTAACCATGAAAAAGACTCTTTTAGCTATCGCAATTCCTGCTGCATTATTTGCTAATGCTGTAAATGCCGTTGAACTATACAACCAAGATGGAAACTCATTCTCTGTTGGTGGTCATGTAGCTGCTGGTATCACAGGTTCAGATGAAGGAAAAACAGAAGTAAATTCTGTTTCACCACGTATTAACTTTGAAGCTAAGCGTGATTTAGGAGATGGCTTTGTTGCTCATGCAAAAGCTGAGTGGTCAATCAACTTTTTAGACGGCGGTGCTAACGCACTTTCTACTCGTCTTGGTTATGTTGGTGTGTCACATGATACATATGGTACTGCTGATGTAGGTACTCAATGGGCACCTTACTACGACGTAGCGGGTGTTGCTGATATGCCTATCGCATTTGCCAATGACTTCCTATACGCTGATCACGGTAACCTTGGTACTGCTCGTGCAGACAAAATGGTAAGTTACCGCAATAGCTTTGAGTTTGGTGAAGATAGCTCTCTAAGCTTTGGTTTAGGTGGTCAAGGTTCACATGCTGGTGATGCTTCATCTCCACAAACTACTCAATATGGTGCGCGTTACCAAGCAGGTGCTACGTTAGCAATGTTTGGCGCTACATTAGGTTATGCATATAATACAGGTTCTGTTGACGTACCAACTGGTGATAAAGATGCAACAACTCAAGCATTATCTGCTAGCTACGGTAGCTACGGTAGTGGTTTATACTTAGCTGCAGTATTTGCACAGAACAAAAACGTATTAGATACTTCATATGAATCAGATAACGTTTACGCAAAAACAAATAACTATGAAGCATTAGTTGCATACGCATTTGATAATAGTCTAAACATCAGCCTTAACTATGAAATGGCTAAAGATGAAGCTGGTAGCGATGGTAAATTAGCTAGCCAATCTGCAATCCAAGCTGAATACAACTTTGCTCCACAAGTAATCGGTTATGTTGGTTACCAAGTAGACTTAGGTAGTGATTTAGCTGCTCATAAAGATAATAACGTATGGATGTTCGGTGGTCGTATCTTACTATAATTAGTAAACCACATTTAACTCCATTTGAGCCTTCGTTTTAACGAGGGCTTTTTTGTATCTATAAAACAGTCTTTCATTTATTTATTACTTCGGTTTACAATCAGCTTATTAGCAAAAGCTACCTTCACAGTGGAAATAAAATGCCAGAGCAAGAAGAACAAGAAATATACGCAACTTTAGTAGAAGTTAATCAAGAGCCTACAGAGTTATACAAAATCCTAAAAATCGGTAACTTAGTTTCTGGTGGTGGTGAAGCGAAACAAGTGATCAGTGAAGGTTATGTTTTCTTGAATGGTGAAGAAGAGACGCGTAAGCGTAAAAAAGTGTATGCAGGTGATCTTGTTAGCTTTAATGGCGAATACTTACAAGTTGCTTTAAAAGGACAAACAGAAGACTACGAGGTTGTACAGACAAGTACAATGGATGAAATTGATTTTAGCTCAGAGACCCCTCAAAAAGAAAACCAAGCAAGTATTAAAGAAAGCGCTAAAAATAAGCAACAAAAGAAGCCAACAAAACGTAAGCCTATTAGTTTCTAGAATAGCTGATAGTTGCTGTTGATAGCTGAGAAGGATTTAAGTTCTCTTTATAATGGTGGTAAAAAGCCATGACTTTCACAACATATTTTCGTGTTTCAGGATAAGGTGGAATTTGACGCTTATAACGCCTTACCGTACCTTCTCCTGAATTATAAGCAGCCAATGCCAAGTCTTTAGTCTGAAACTCTTTTAATAACTTTTTCAAATACAGTGCGCCTGCAAAAATACTTTGCTCTGGATTAAAAGGGTCATCAACTCCAAATCGTTTGGCTGTCACTGGCATTAACTGCATTAACCCTTGAGCTCCAGCAGAAGATACTGCTTTACGTTGGTAGTTTGACTCTGCCGTAATAACAGCATGTAAAAATTCGGGTTCTAATTGATGTTTATTTGCAGCTGCCACAATTAACGAATGGTACTTATTTTGTAATATTTTACGACGTGGTAATTTTACTTCGCTATAACTTTTTTCTTTCCAATTTTTAAAGTTAGGCGGTGGGTTATTACTTTCACTACGTAATAATAATTTATAATTTTTATTTACCTTTTTCTCTGAGAAATGCTGATTACCTTTACTATCAATATACATATAAATATCTGCATACACATTGCCCATTAAGCTAAGTAAACTGAGTAAAATACAAAATTTCAATATTACTTTCATCTTATTGCTCCTCGGCAGTGCTACTCATTACTGCTGCTGAGTTTGTCGTTAATACTTTTGTTTCAATACCTATTGAAGATGCATCAGAGGTTGCTGCCGGTTTTTTATCTGCATTTTTTAACCCTTTATCACCTGGGTATAAATAACGAGCATAATCCAATGTTTGTGCTGCTTTTTCTGCTTGCTTGTCAAACTTATAAGCGATATATAAAAGGTGTAAAAAGTAAGGCTTTGGTGTTCGTTCAATGGTTTTTTCTAACTCAACAATTATTTTCTCTATGGCCTCAGTATTTTTAGTTTGTATTGCTAAAGTTAAACGGAAATTATAAAGGTGGAAAGCAAAATTATTATCAAATACTAAAGGATTTACAATATCCATTAATACACGAATATCTCGATCCTTACTGCGTTCATACTCTGTGACCTTGGCGATTGTATATAAATTGGTGAGCATGAATATAGCGGTGAAAAGTGGAATTAATACACCTGCAACACGTAAAAAGAAAGTGGGTGCAAAGTGTTTTTGATTAACGGTTTCTGATTCATAATCCACATAAAAGACTAATACCATTAAAACAAACCAATGTAATGCAGAGTGGTATAAGGGGTACTCAGTTTGAGTATGTAGCGCAATAGGAGTAACTAAAGCAAGTAATGCTAATGCTTTGTTGAGCTTAAATGAACGTAATAAAAACAGAAACGCAAACACTAATAACAACATGCCTAAAATAGGGGCAATACCACCTTCAACGGCCCAAAATAGTAGATCGTTATGTGGATGAGTAAGTACTGAAACTTCTGGTTTTGACTCTCCATTTGCAACTCTTTCTGCTGTATGGAATAAGTATTCTTTTTCAAAACTTCCGTAACCATAACCTAATAAAGGGTTTTCTTTTACCATATCCCAGCTATTGCTGTAATAAACTAATCGTTGTCCACCTTCTGCGAGGCTATCAACATTACGAGCACCAAGTGCATCACCTTTCATTGAAGCAAAACCTAATCCCAATAAAATTGCGACGACAAATAAAGAAAAACGTTTTTTATTAGTTTGCCAAGCCCAAGGTAATAACAAAATTAATGCAATCGCACTACCTAAGTAACCAGTGCGAGACATCGCAATGGTAATGACCCAGATATTGAGCATTGCTGTTAATAATAGAAATACCTGTAGTTTTTTATTATTAATTATTTGTAATAAGTAACCACTTAAAATCAATGTGGTTGCCATCAAACTAGCTAATACATTAGGCTGCTGGAAAATGCCATAAGGGCGTCCATAACCGACGTTATAACCAAATATATTATTAGCGGGTAATAGGTAATCTTGCATCAAGCTATAACAGGCTTGTATAAAACCTGCTAATACAATTAAAAGTAATAACTTGTTAACTTGCTGACGAGTAAAGCTAAATTGCTGTAGGCTGAGAAATAAGAGAATACCTGCAAATAACCCTAATAATCGGGTATAGCTTTGATCTGCTAAAATATTATTAGGGTAGAAAATAGGCAGGCAGAATAACCCTAATGCAATAAAAATAATGGCGGTATATTTTGAATAAAAAATAGTTTGTTGAGCGGTGATTTTCCATAAACCTAAACCAATAAGAATAGAGAAAAATATCCATACAACGTTATTAACTGCCAGTTCTAATCCACTACCTCCTTGGTTATGCTGGAAATAGTGCGTACCAAGCCCCATTAAAAGCGCAAAGCTAATTAAAAACGCACGTGCTAATTTTTGTTGTAAGTCCATTTATCTCTCATTACTTATTGTATTGTTCTGCCGTTATTTTTCTAATATCGGTTTCAAGAATTGGCCTGTGTAACTTCCTTTTACTTTAACCACTTCTTCTGGTGTGCCTGTGGCAATAATTTCACCACCACCATTACCGCCTTCTGGACCTAAATCAATGATCCAATCAGCTGTTTTAATCACATCTAAATTATGCTCGATAATAACTAACGTATTACCTTTATCGCGCAAAGTATGAATGACTTTTAGTAACTGAGCAATATCATGGAAGTGTAAACCTGTGGTTGGTTCATCAAGAATATATAAGGTTTTACCTGTATCACGTTTTGATAACTCTTTTGCTAGTTTCACGCGCTGGGCTTCACCGCCAGACAATGTTGTCGCTGCTTGCCCTAAACGAATATAAGATAAACCGACATCCATTAATGTTTGTAATTTACGAGCGATAACAGGAACAGGCTCAAAGAATTTAAAGGCATCTTCGACTGTCATATCCAATGTTTCATGGATATTTTTTCCTTTGTATTTTACTGATAAAGTTTCACGGTTGTAACGCTGCCCTTTACAATCATCACAAGGCACATAAACATCCGGTAAAAAGTGCATTTCCACTTTGATCATGCCATCACCTTGACATGCTTCACAGCGCCCACCTTTTACATTAAAACTAAAGCGTCCTGGTTTATAACCGCGAGAGCGTGATTCTGGTGTAGCGGCAAATAATTCGCGGATAGGAGTGAAAATACCAGTGTAAGTTGCAGGGTTTGAACGTGGCGTTCGACCAATTGGGCTTTGGTTAATATCAACTACTTTATCTAGTTGTGATAAACCACTGATACTTTTATGTTTTGCTGCTTGTATGGTGGTGGCTTTATTAAGTTTAGTTTGTGCTAATGGGAATAAAGTATCATTGATCAAAGTTGATTTACCTGAGCCTGAAACACCAGTCACACAGGTTAATACTCCAATAGGTAATGCTAAATCAACAGATTTTAGATTGTTTGCACTCGCTGCATTTAGTTTGATCCACTTTCCTGTTAAAGGTGTTCGTTGGGTTGGGATCTCAATTGCTTTTCGTCCACTCAAATAATCGGCTGTCAGAGAGTTTTTACTTTTTAATATTTTTTTATAATTACCTTCTGCAATAATTTCACCACCGTGAATACCTGCACCAGGGCCAATATCAATAATATGATCAGCTTGACGAATAGCATCTTCATCATGCTCAACCACAATGACGGTATTACCTAAATCTCGTAAATGCGTGAGTGTTTTAAGTAAGCGTTCATTATCACGTTGATGCAAGCCAATAGAAGGTTCATCCAACACATACATAACCCCCATTAACCCAGCTCCAATTTGACTAGCTAATCGAATGCGTTGTGCTTCACCGCCAGATAGTGTTTCAGCACTACGTTCTAAGCTAAGGTAATTGAGCCCAACGTTAACTAAGAAACTAAGTCGCTCTAAAATTTCTTTGAGGATTTTTTCGGCTATTTGTGCTTTTTGTCCAGTCAGTTGTATGTTTTTGAAAAATTGCTCTGCATCTGCAATAGATAACTCTGAAATATAAGCTAAATTAACGTCATTAATAAAAACATGGCGAGATGATTCTTTTAATCGAGAACCCCCACAACTTGAGCAAGATTGACGGTTCATGTATTTACTTAAATATTCACGCATTGCTGGTGATTCAGTTTCTTTATAACGACGTGCTCGATTAGGTATAACACCTTCAAAAGCATGCAATCGAGAAACTTGATCGCCTTTATCATTACTATAAATAAAAGCGACTCTTTCTGTACCTGAACCATTTAAAACAATTTGCTGTTGTTTTTTAGTTAATGATTTAAATGGAGTGGTTAGTGAAAAATTATAATGCTCTGCGACTGCAAATAACATTTGGAAATAGTAGTTAGATTTACTACTCCAACCTTCAATTGCACCCGCAGCTAAACTTAATGAACTATCTGTGACAACGCGAGCTTCATCAAAATATTGTTCAATGCCTAAACCATCGCAAGTTTCACAAGCGCCTGCGGGATTATTAAAGGAAAATATACGAGGTTCTAATTCAGAAATGCTGTAACCGCAGTGTGGACAAGAAAAATTAGCAGAGAAAAGTTGTTCTGGTTGGCTATCATCCATATAAGCTAAAATGGCAGAGCCATTGCTTAAACCTAATGTTGTTTCTACAGATTCTGCTAATCGTTGCTTTAAGTCATCACGTACTTTAAATCGATCTACCACAACTTCAATGGTGTGTTTTTTATGTAATGCTAATTTTGGTGGATCGCTTAAATCACAAACATCACCATCAATTCGCGCACGTAAAAAACCTTGCGCCGCTAAACTTTCGAATGTTTTAACATGTTCTCCTTTACGCTCTTTTACAATGGGCGCAAGCAGCATCATTTTACTGCTTTCAGGATGCGCTAAAATAGCATCAACCATCTGACTTACCGTTTGTGCATGTAATGTCACTCCGTGTGTCGGACAACGGGGATCGCCGATACGAGCAAACAATAAACGTAAGTAATCGTATATTTCAGTAATAGTGCCCACAGTTGAGCGAGGGTTGTGGGATGTTGATTTTTGTTCAATTGAAATTGCTGGAGATAAACCTTCTATATGCTCCACATCAGGTTTTTCCATTAATGATAAAAATTGACGAGCATAAGCAGATAAGGATTCAACATAACGGCGTTGACCTTCTGCGTATAAAGTATCAAAAGCTAATGAAGATTTTCCCGAGCCAGAAAGGCCGGTGATCACAACGAGTTTGTCGCGTGGAATGGATAAACTTATATTTTTTAAGTTATGGGTTTTTGCTCCGCGAATTTCAATATTATTCATTATTTTTCACTCACTAATACTTTTGAAGACAGCTATTATAGCTTGTTGAATTATTACCTGTAGAGATGTTTTAAAGTCAAATATTGACCGAGATAATACACTGTAAATTATTACAGTGGTAGTGTTGGGCTAAGCTTGCATGATAAAAATGTTAAATGAAGATTGGTCAAGTCTCTATTTTAATGTATTAATATAACTTAATAGGAGAGAAAAATGGCAGATCTTCATGTTAAAGAAAAATTAACCCCAGTAGATATTATTAGCATTATTAGTTATCGCACAGGTATGGTAGTCACTGTTTTTGCATTAATTGCTTTGGCATTGCAGCAGCTTTATTATCCATTTTGGTATAAATATGCGCTAGTATGGTTAGCGCTCTCGGTATTTTTGCAAGCGGCTAATCTACATATTTATAATAAAAATATTCGTTATATTTTAGTCACCAGTGCATGGCTTGGTGTTTGGTTAATTTCGTTAAGTTTAATTAGTAGTGGGATCGTTATTGCGCATTTGAGTTTATTGGCTCTTTTAATATGTTGTGCAGGTATTAGTTATAAAGAAAGCCTTTGCTTTTCATTACCTATTTTAAAAGTTAACCCATTATTGTTAATTGCTTTTGCTGGTTGTTTAATTTTATCCCTACATTTATATGCAGCAATTTTGGCACTATTAAGTGCAATATTGACGGGGTATATGGCTTATAAAAAAATACGTATGCCTTTACATCATGATCTGGGGGATAGAAGTAAATATGAGGTTTAGTAATATCTAACACTTTAAAATAAAACAAGTCGCGTTAATGCGACTTGTTTATATAGCAAACACAATAAATGGCTTATCTATTTTATTTGTTAAAACATCCCACTTCTTTGCTGTAAATGCCCGTAAAGGTAATAGCCATTTACGCCTTGAATTGAACTGTTTTTTCAGTACAAAATGTAGATAACATATTTAATTTAATCGGTATTAAAATCTTTATTTGCTGATGATTATGCAATAATTAATACTGCATTTTTACCACCATCATTCATTCCATTATCGGTATAGCTATCAGCATCTTCTGGCAATAATGTTGATTCACTACCATCTTCAGAAATCACTTTATAAATAAACTGAAAACCTTGACGATCGATTGTTGAAATATTTTCAGCAACTTTAAACTTGCCATTTTTAAACTTTTTAAATTCTATTTCTTGCCAGTCATTGTGTTCAGATAACAGGCTAATGCTTTGTGCATTATTTGCTTGTTCTTTAGTAATTTCAAAAGTGACTTTAACGATGGGTTTATTTTTTAATAACTGCTTTTTAATGCTCATGTCTGCTCCTTGCGAATAGTAACTCCAAGTTTAATTTACTGTAAATTTTGTACAAATTCTAGTCACTTAATTGCAGCAAACTTAATACAGATTAAATTGTTGGTTAATAATTCCTTGAGTGAAGCTTTTTTTGAGATAAAAACCACGAGGACGTACTTTTATTAGCTGTCCTTGATCACCATAGGCATCGGTAAGCGATTGACCATTTGCAGCTTTAGGGCGAAGTTGTAATACTTGGCCATCACGTGCGCTAATCTGCTCTATTTTTCCAAGCGCAATTTTTTCCATTAACTCATCCCAATCTTGCTGCATTAATTGTTCTTGTATTGGAGAAGCTGTCCATAAAAAACCATTACCTACAATCCGCTCAGCAAGAGAGATTTGTCGCTCACCTTGTACAGGTAACCACAAGACTTTGCTTAATTTGTTACGAATATTACTGTTGTGCCAGGTTAAATGTGTTGTATGTAAAATAGGTGTGCTACAAACAAAGGTGGTTTCTAAAACTTTACCTTGTCTATCAATAGGAATTGTTTTTAATTCTATCCCTAAATGTTTGAAGTCTTGTTCAGGTTTACTGCCAGCGGTTGCACCAAGGTGCCATTCGATGAGTTGTCCAACCCAACCTTTATTTTTACGTAGATCTCTAGGAACAGGAATATTGGCTATTTCAGCTAATTCAGATAATGAATAACCAGCAATTGCTTCACAATATTCTAATAACTGGCTTTCAGATGTGGGAGTTGCTTTCATGGTTATTCTCTATCGGCATAAATAAACTATTTTTTATTGTACGTGCTTTTCATATTTTAGGTTATTCATAGTTTTAAAAGGAACTTACACAGAGTTATGCACAATTTTAGTGGATAAGTGAAGTATTGGATAAGTTCTTATTTTAATTTTTAAAAATGACTTTTAATAGCCTAATAAGTTGTTTTTATGTCTGTTTTTTAAACAATAAATTGCTTTTAAATAGTTGATGAATACTTTTTGAACAGTGAAGATATGCACATTGCATTGTGAATTAAAAATACTGGATCTAATAACAGGGATCTAATTTTTTACACTTTTCAAT
This sequence comes from Psychromonas algarum, assembly GCF_004376845.1. GTDB lineage: Bacteria > Pseudomonadota > Gammaproteobacteria > Enterobacterales > Psychromonadaceae > Psychromonas. The sequence goes on along the minus strand of NZ_SNUW01000016.1, from coordinate 10,970 downwards.
TAATGTAACTTATTGTTTTTTATTAAAATAACTCTAAATTAATTATTTTAATAAAGATCTTGATGTTTATGATGTATTCTTAACTATTTACTTCTGTTTAATTGTACACATACTTATGCACAGAATTAGTGGATATATTTAATAATGCATTTTCTATAAACGTGACCTAAGTAGGAGAGCTTACTTTTTTTATAGTGTATCAGTTTGATGGTAGGGGCTTTCTGTGAAAGAATGCAGCATAATTATAATTTCGTCCATTCTGCTTTGTCGTTTATTTACTTGTGTATAAATAGGATGGATCTTAACCTTATTAAGGTTGTTAATGATTGACGTTGATGGTTACCGTTCTAATGTAGGTATCATCATTTGTAATAAAAATGGTCAAGTATTGTGGGCTAAACGTTTCGGACAGCACTCATGGCAATTTCCACAAGGTGGAATTAAAGAAGGTGAAACACCTGAACAAGCTATGTATCGAGAATTGTACGAAGAAGTTGGCTTAAAGCCTGAACATGTAAAAATAGTTGCTAGTAGCCGCCAATGGTTACGTTATAAATTACCTAAACGTTTGGTTCGTTGGGAGTCTCCCGCCCCTGTATGTATAGGTCAAAAACAACGCTGGTTTTTATTACAATTGATTGCAGAAGAAGAGCAAATTGGGTTTGAGTCTTGTGGCCATCCAGAATTTGATGATTGGCGATGGGTTACTTATTGGTATCCTGTTCGTCAAGTTGTGTCATTTAAACGTGACGTATACCGTCGAGCCTTAGCTGAATTTTGTCATGCAGCTTTTGCTCTTATGTATAACAAAGATAAAAAAAGAAATAAACGACCTCGTAGAGGTTCTTTCAAGCGCTAAATACTTTCTGGTTATTATCCATTATTAGATAGGAGTGTTTTATGTTAAGCCAACTTCGTCAAATCGTAGAGCAATTCGGCGAGGCAAATACACTTCCTGACGCTATGAATTTATTAGTACAACAAACTAAAGCAACAATGAATTTGGATTGTTGTTCTATTTTTATCACTAATAAAGAAACAAAAAAGCTGACATTAATGGCCAGCGAAGGATTAGCAAGCCAAGTGGTTGGCGCAACTCATTTTAACTTCGATGAAGGTATCGTTGGTTTGGTTTATCAAAAAGGTGAGCCAATTAATCTAGCTAATGTTTCTGAACATCCGCAATTTAAATATTTACCTTCTTCCAATGAAGAGTTATTTAATTCTTTTTTAGGCACGCCTATTATCCACAAACGCCAAGTGCTTGGTGTGTTAGTTGCTCAACAATCTTCACCGCGTTTATTTGACAAACTTGAAGAGTCTTTTTTAGTTACTTTAGCAGTACATTTAGGCAGTGTTTTAAGTAATACAATCCTCGATTTACCTGATAAAAAAATTAAAAAGAATCGCTCGATTCAATTACAAGGTAGTCCTGCAAGTCCTGGGATTTGTATTAATAAAGCGCATGTTTTACAAACTCATTTGTTATTAAGTGATATTGAAATTGAAGTCACTGATCAAGCTGATCATGAAATGAAATTATTTAATAACGCCGTGCAAATGTGTGCCGATGAGTTTTCTAATGTTTCTATCACATTAAAAGAAAAAGTCTCACAAGATGCTTTTATGCTGTTTGATGTTTATGGGCATTTATTAAAAGATAAAGCATTGTTAGCTGCCGTTGAAGGGCAAATTTTTCAGCATAACCTGACGGCTAAAAGTGCTATTAAAAAGGTTGCGGAAGGTTATATCAAACAATTTGAAAGTATGAATGATCCATACTTAAAAGAGCGTGCTGTAGAAGTGAGAGATGTAGGGCAACGTTTGTTATATCATCTTTCTAACCGTAATGAAGAAAAGCAGCACTTTCCCGATCCCCTTATTCTGGTGGCAGAAGAAGTTACCATTTCAATGCTTGCAATGATCCCGGCGGAAAAACTGAAAGGAATTGTATCTGTACGTGGCGGCTTGAGTTCTCATGTTGCAATCCTCTCTCGCGCTTTAGGAATTCCTGCTGTATTAGGGGCGCCATTAAGACTCAAAAATATACATTATAAAAATATTATTATTGATGGATATGCAGGCACCATTATTGTTGAACCAGAGCATACTTTGGTTTCTCAATATCAAGTATTGCTTGATGAAGAAAATGAACTGAAAGAGTTAGTTGATTTAGGGGCTAATCAGGCTGCGATGACCAAAGATGGTTGTGAGGTTGAAGTCTTATTAAATACTGGACTAAATATCAATTCTGATGTTTTTAATGAGCAGCATTTTTCTGGTATTGGCTTATATCGTAGTGAATTACCTTTTATGTTAAGTAATGCATTCCCTACAGAACAACAACAAGCTAATACTTACCGCCGAGTGTTTGAACAATGCAAAAACCTACCGGTGACTATGCGCACTTTAGATATTGGTGGTGATAAGCAACTAACTTATTTCCCTATTAATGAAGAAAATCCTTTCTTGGGTTGGCGTGGCATTCGATTAACATTAGATCATCCTGATATATTTCTTGTACAAATTCGGGCTATGTTACGCGCTAGTATTGATACTCAAAATCTACGTATTATGTTACCTATGGTAAGTTCTGTTGGTGAAGTAGAAGAAGCAAAACGTCTTATAATACAAGCATGGCAAGAGATCTGCGTTGAACAAGAATTCTCCAGCGAACAATTTCCTTTGCCAGATATTGGTGTAATGATTGAAGTGCCTTCAGCTATTTTTATTATTGACCAATTGGCACCGCTGGTGGATTTTTTCTCCATTGGGAGTAATGATTTAACTCAATATCTATTAGCTGTTGACCGTAATAATAGCCGTGTTGCCGATCTTTTTGATAGTTATCATCCTGCGGTATTACAAGCAATGCAGTTGATACTACAACAGAGTCAGAAAAATAATGTAGAAGTGAGCATTTGTGGTGAACTTGCGGGAGATCCTATTGGTGTTCTGATCCTATTGGGGCTAGGTTATCGCAAGTTAAGTATGAATGCTTTTAATATGAATAAGGTTAAATACCTATTAAATAATGTCACTATTTCTGAACTAGAGGCTTGTACTAAAGTCGCTCTTAATGCTCATGATGGTGCATTTATCAAACAAACCTTTGTAGATTACTTAGATGAAAAAGGGCTTGGTGGTTTTGTGCGTGCAGGTAATAAATAATCACATATAAAAAAACCGAGCAAATAAGCTCGGTTTTTTTTATTGTTCGTATTTATAAATAACTAAATTGTTATTTAGTTAAGAATGCTTTTACTTCTTCTGCACGACAAGCTGCAGCAGTGAAGATAACATCTGTTGAGCTGTTTAATGCAGTTTCTGCTGAATCTTGTACAACACCAATAATGAAACCAATTGCAACAACTTGCATCGCTACTTCATTTGGAATACCAAATAGGCTACATGCTAATGGGATCAGTAATAATGAACCACCGGCAACACCTGATGTACCACAAGCTGAAATCGCAGCAACAACACTTAATAAGATTGCAGTTAAAATATCAAACTCAATACCTAATGTATGTACTGCCGCTAATGTTAATACAGTGATTGTAATTGATGCACCCGCCATATTAATCGTTGCACCTAATGGAATTGATACAGAGTAAGTATCTTCATGTAAATCTAATTTTTTACATAATTCCATGTTAACAGGGATATTTGCAGCTGAACTTCGAGTAAAGAAAGCTGTAACACCTGATTCTTTTAGACATTTAAATACAAGAGGGTAAGGATTAGTTTTTAATTTCACATAAACGATCAGTGGGTTAACAACTAACGCAATAAACAACATTGAACCAAGTAATACAATCAATAGATGAGAATAGCTTAGTAATGATGATAGGCCTGTGCTTGCAACGGTTGATGCTACTAAACCAAAGATACCAATAGGTGCAAAACGGATCACTAGGTGTACTATTTTAGAAATAGCTTCAGCAAGGTCGTGAAGCATATTTTTAGTTGATTCATTAGCATGTTGTAACGCTAAACCTAAACCTACAGCCCAAGCTAAAATACCAATGAAGTTTGCTGTTACTAATGCATTAACTGGATTATCAACCACTTTAAATAATAAAGTATTTAAAACTTCTACAATTCCTTCTGGTGGAGTCACTGTAATGTTGCTTGTTACCAAAGTTAGTGAAGTAGGGAAGAAGTAACTGAACAATACAGCACTAATAGAAGCTAATAAGGTACCGATTAAGTATAAATTTAATACTGGTTTAACGTTGGTTTGAACACCTTTCTTTTGGTTTGCAATAGAAGAAGCAACAAGTATAAATACTAAAATAGGTGCGACAGCTTTTAATGCACTAACAAAAAATCCACCTAAAAAAGAGATTGATGGCACACTTGCTGGAGCAAAAGTCGCAAGGCAGATACCTGCAATAATACCAACAACAATTTGCAGTATTAAACTACCGTTCATTATACGTTGGATAAGAGTCGGGTTGGCACTCATAAATATGTCCTATTTGTATTTGCAACGTTAATAATACCTTTTATTAATCGTTTGCTAATTAGTTGCTTAACTTTTTGTTAAAGCAATGGGATAACAGAAAAATCTGTGATTTTTCATCATGGATAATAATGTCGCTATTGTAATGATGAATATGATATTGAAATTAACATGGATCAGAGTTTATCGTGAAAATTAGAATAAATTATTACGCATCTAACTGTCAGTAAAGAGCAATAATAAATAAGCAATGAATGGTTAAAAATTCGTTGTTTATTTAAATTTAAAGCACTTTTATTGATTTCGTGTCATTGGGCGGGATTAAATCATTTTTTGGCGCATAGTTCATCCCTATTTAAGGCCTAATTTTATTTGGCTGATTATTTAATATGCTAAGCATGTTAAATTTCTCCACAATAAGGTTAGTTAAGTACTACTTTGTTTCTCTATTTGTTGCCAACTCAATTTTCTCTCTTGCTTGATTACGTTATGATATAGCCCTTAAATTTTTAATCAGAGCAAAATATGTCATCTCATTATGTATTACCCTATATTGATCCTATCGCTATCAGTATTGGTCCCTTAGATATTCGTTGGTACGGACTGATGTACCTTGTTGGTTTTGCATTTGCATATTGGATGGCAAACCGTGTTTGTGATAAATCCAACGGTGTTTGGACTCGAGAACAAGCAAGTGATCTATTGTTTGCTGGATTTATGGGGGTTATTTTAGGTGGCCGTATCGGTTACGTATTGTTTTATCAATTCCCAACCTTCTTAGAGAATCCTTTGTATATTTTTAGAATATGGGAAGGTGGAATGTCGTTCCATGGTGGTGTGCTAGGTGTTGTCACTGCCATTATTATTTATGCAAAACGACATAATCGCTCTATTTTATCTGTTGGTGATTTTATTGTGCCGCTATTACCTGTTGGATTAGGGGCAGGGCGTATTGGTAATTTTATTAATTCAGAATTATGGGGGCGTGTAACTGATTTACCTATTGGTATTATTTTCCCTAATGCAGGCCCTCTTGCGCGTCATCCTTCACAGCTTTATGAATTTGCATTAGAAGGTGTTGTTCTCTTAATCATGCTATTACTCTTTATTCGTAAACCTAAACCGGCTGGTTCGGTCGCAGGGTTATTTTTGTTAGGTTACGGTGTATTCCGCTTTATTATTGAATTTGCACGAGAGCCCGATGCGCAATTAGGTTTATTGACTATGAATTTAAGTATGGGACAACTTCTTTCGTTGCCAATGATTATCATTGGTGGATTATTAATGATTTATGCTTATAAAAATAATCCTGTTGAAACAACTAAAGGTGAACAGTCATGAAGCAATATTTAGACTTATGTCAACGTATCATTGACCAAGGCACTTGGATTGAGAATGAGCGTACAGGTAAACGTTGTTTAACTGTGATTAATGCAGATCTAGAATATGATGTTGGCAATAATCAATTTCCAATGATAACAACCCGTAAAAGTTATTATAAGTCTGCGATAGCTGAATTTTTAGGGTACATCCGTGGCTATGATAATGCTGCTGATTTTCGTGTATTAGGTACTAAAACATGGGATGCGAATGCTAACCTGAATGAAGTTTGGTTAAATAATCAACACCGTAAAGGTGAAGATGATATGGGTAGAGTCTATGGTGTGCAAGGGCGCGCATGGGCAAAACCTGATGGCAGCACTTTGGATCAGTTAAAGAAAATTGTAGATAATTTAAAAAATGGCATTGATGATCGGGCAGAAATTCTCACTTTCTATAATCCAGGTGAATTTGATATGGGATGCTTGCGCCCTTGTATGCACACTCATACATTTTCATTGTTAGGTGATACTTTATATTTAACCAGTTACCAACGTTCTTGCGATGTACCATTAGGGTTAAATTTTAATCAAGTTCAAGTATTTGCTTTTTTAGCTTTAATGGCTCAAATTACCGGTAAAAAAGCAGGCAAAGCCTATCATAAAATAGTGAATGCCCATATTTACGAAGACCAACTGCAACTGATGCAAGATGTACAATTAAAGAGAGAGCCTTTTCCATCTCCACAATTAAAAATAAACCCTAATATTAAGTCGCTTGAAGATTTAGAAACATGGGTAACGATGGATGATTTTGAAGTAGTGGATTATCAATGCCATGAACCAATCAAATATCCATTTGCAGTATAAATAAACAATATTAACCGCAAAAAGCTCACTTTATTTGGTGAGCTTTTTTATGCCTGTCTTAAAAATCATAATTTCAGTTAAACCAATCACAAGTTAAAAATGAAAGACTTTTATTGATATTGCTAATACCGATGGTCTATTTATAAATATAAATCACAGAAGAAAAATTGCTTTACTTGAATTTCTATCCAACTCCTTGCATTTGTATTACTATTGGACAAGATTTATTGAAAGGAAGGAACCCCATGCAGAACGCATTCGTACAAATCGCAGGAGCAAAACGTAGTTTACATGTGCAAGTTGCGCGTGAAATCGCACGTAAAATTCTTTCAGGTGAAGTTGAAGAAAATGAAATTATTCCTGGTGAAATGACGCTATGTGAACAGTTCAAAGTAAGTCGTACTTCCTTGAGAGAAGCAATTAAATTATTGACTTCAAAAGGTTTATTAGAATCAAAGCCTAAAGTTGGTACTCGTGTAACATCGCGAGAAAACTGGAATTTTTTAGATTCACAGCTTTTAGATTGGTTAACTGATTTAGGTGATAATGATGCGGTATATCGTGATTTTTTATCACTGCGTAATGCATTAGAGCCAGAAGCGGCTGCATTAGCTGCTAAAAATGCCACCGCACAGCAGCGTATTGCTTTATCGGCTACTTTTCAGCAAATGGATGATATTGCTAAAGATTTTGATGTTGCTAGTTGGACTGATGCCGACATGGAATTTCATCGTTTAATTTTTCTTTCAACAGGCAATAGTTTTTATTTACCGTTTGCGAATGTTTTGTGCACCATGTTTAAAAGTTTTATAAGCCACTCCTCTGTAAAGGGCAGTACTTGTATTAATGAACATAGAGCAATTTATTCAGCGATCATGGCGGGTGATGCAAATAAAGCTCGCCAAGCAAATATCGACTTACTGAATAAAAGTAAACGTCGCCTTCCTTCAAGCCATTAAGTTTTATTCAGCGATTATTTGCCATAGTTAACTTAGCAGTATCATTCTTCTGTTAAGTTAATATTTTCATTCCTGTGATTTTCACTCTGTGTGTCTTCTTATATCAACTATTTAGAATATGTTGTGATCAATGTTTTATTTTATATTGTATGACAAATTGATTTGCGTCGATTATAGTGACCTAGTTAACACAAGCTTGATTTAATGAGTGGATTTCTGACTATATTAACTAGCAGATTGTTCAATAAAAAGGCCGCTAATAGTGTGCCTTTTAACAGTCTGATGATTTACTAATAAAAATATCATATAACCATGATGTTAAACAAATCACGAAAGCAGAAATTATTAGGCTCTTTAAAGTGACTCTATAAGCTGAGTGTAGACAGGCGTTAATATTTAAGCCATTCTCTATCAATAGAGAGTGGTTTTCATTATGCCTCGTTGTATTTTAAAGGATTGTTTATGTCTCAAACATTAATTCCCAATATTCGTGATTTTCTTGCCTCAATTGACCCTTTTGATAAATTACCTAAAGAGTTACAACGTAAAATTGCTTGTTGTATTAATATTACTTACTTAGCCAAAGGCGAGCAGGTTCACTTTGGCGGAGAGCATGAACTTCGTTACCTTTATGTTATTCGTACTGGATCTATGGAACAGCGTAAACATAACGGTATGTTGCGAGCTAAATTAGGTGCTGAAGACTTATTCGGTTTCACTTTTTTAGATGAAAGCCAAACAGAACTGCAAGAAGGTTACAGTGCGACAGCCATTGAAAATACCTTATTATATTTAATTCCTCACTCTGATTTATTAAGCCTACTTGAAGAATATCCTGATTTTGCTGAACACTTTGCGAGTAACGTACAAGTACGTTTACATTCTGCATTGGATGTTGTTTGGTCAGATAGTGAAAAAGGGGTTTTTGTTAAAAAAGTATCTGAAGTTGCTAGTAATAAAATTGTGGTTGTTGACTCTAGTACGCCCATTAGAGAAGTAGCAAGAGAAATAATGGATGTGTGTTCACCAACAGCGGTAATAAAAGAAAATGGTGAAATTATTGGTTTAGTGACTGACCGTGATATGACTAAACGAGTCATTGTTGCGGGTTTAGATATTAATCGTCCAGTCAAAGAAATCATGACACCTCATCCATTAACTGTTGCACCTTCTGATTTAGTTTTAAAAGCGTCATCAATGATGATGCAAAATAATGTGCGTAGCTTACCTGTTGTTGATGGTAGTAATGTTGTGGGCGTTATAACCACAACTCATTTAGTGCGTAATAATAAAATTCAGGCTGTTTTCTTAATTGAAAAAATAAAATATGCCAACACCATTTCCGACCTAACAGCATTAACATCTGAGCGCCAAGCTATTTTCGAAGCGTTAGTAGAAGGTCAAGTAAGTGCAGATATCACTGGTCATGTAATGACCATGATCATGGATTCATATAACCGTCGCTTACTACAAATGGCTGAAGATCATTTTGGTGAGCCGCCATGTGATTATGCATGGATTGTAGCGGGTTCTCATGCTCGTAATGAAGTGCACATGCTGTCAGATCAAGACAATGCCATTATTTTATCTGATGATGCAACTACCGAAGATCGCGCTTATTTTAGAGAATTAGCCGAGTGGGTATGTAACGCACTTGATGCTTGTGCATTCCCATTATGTACGGGTAAATTTATGGCGATGAACCCTAAATGGTGTATGCCATTAAAAGTGTGGAAAGCCTCTTATAGCAAATGGGTTTCTAATCCTGAATATGACAGTTTATTAAATGTAACGGTATTCTTAGAAACTCGCTGGTTGCACGGCAAAGAATCTTTTAATACTGAACTACAAAAGCATTTGTTTGATTCTATTCAGAAATCTCATGTATTCTTATCTTCATTAGTACGTGACTCGGTATCTGTTAATCCACCTTTAGGGATCTTTAATTCACTTGTATTAGAAAAAAGTGGTGAAAACTCTAAAACATTAAATATCAAACGTTATGCTATTAACTTATTAGTTGATTTAGCGCGAATTTATGGTCTGTCGTCGGGTTCAGAAACCGCAGAAACAATGGCGCGTTACAACCATGCTTATGAACATAAATTATTAAGTGAAGATATGCTTAAGAATGTACAGGGTGCATTCCAATTCTTAACTCAGATACGTTTATCGCAGCAATTAATGGCATTAAAAGAGGGCAGAGTGCCTGATAATAATATTGATCCTAATTCATTTGGTAGCTTTGAAAGAAAGCATTTAAAAGATGCATTTAGAATTATTGCCGATTTACAAGAATACACAAAACTGAAATTTACCCGCGAATAATGGTTTGCTCACTGCAAAGTGAGCTATCAAAAATAATGCGTCGATTAAGCAATTGCTATAAATATTAAGTTTAAAAGGGAAGCTATGAGTACTATCTTTAGTTACTTTCATCCATTAAATAAGTTGAAGCGAGAGCGTGAGGCTTATCTTGCAAAATATAAGCTACCAGATAACTTAAAAGCGTTATTGTTAGCACCTTTACCTGAATTAGATGATGATATATTTTCGCTAGATTATTTATCGGTAGATTTTGAAACATCAGGTTTTGAGCCTAAAACAGATTCTTTATTAAGTGTTGGTTATTTACCTCTGATTAAACAGCAACTGATATTAAGTCAGGCTGAAGAAACCTTTATCTTTTGTGCTGAACATATCAATGCAGAAACAGCCGTTATTAATCATATTGTGCCTGAAATGCTCGAGCAAGGATTACCTCTAAAAGTGGTTATGGATGAATTACTTGCGAAGTTTGTTGGTAAAGTGATCCTTGTGCATGGCAGTATTGTTGAGAAAAGCTTTTTAAATTATTACATCGAACAAGAGTATGGTTTGCCACCATTGCCATTGTTATGGGTGGATACGCTACAAATTGAGAAATCTCTGCATATGTATAAAAACAATTCAGAGACGGCAGACTTTCGTTTAGGATCAATCCGTGAGCGTCATAATTTACCGGAATATTCTGCACATGGTGCCTTGGTTGATTCATTAGCAACAGGTGAATTATATTTAGCGTTGCTGAAGTTACTTTTTGAAGGGACAGATTCAAGTGTCCGGCACATGCACTTTGATTATACGAGACCGATTTAAACTGAATTGATCTGATATTAAATAAAACGCAGAATAAAAAATCCGGTTTAACATTTTGTTAAACCGGATTTTTTATGGCTTAAATTAACTTTATTTAACGAATAATGTTAACCGGGCCAGTCCAAGTGATTGTTTCACCATTAATAGTAACTTCGCTGGTGGTTACCTCATTTACCCCTACAGCATTGCTTACACACACGTTGATTTGTGTTTCAT
>NZ_SNUW01000015.1 GCF_004376845.1 Psychromonas algarum | reverse complement strand
GTGTAAGTGCAGTAATGTATTGAGCTAACTTGTACTAATTACCCGTGAGGCTTAACCATACAACACCTAAGTAGTGTTGGTTTAGTTTAAAGTAAAAGATAATAATTTTTTATTTTAAAGTAAGATATTGTTTCCCAAGAAATAGAATGCTTGCGAAAGCATATTTACATAATTGATTACATGAACGACCAGCTTTTCTAATATATTTTTATGCTTGGCGACAATAGCGCTGTGGTACCACCTGATCCCATGCCGAACTCAGAAGTGAAACGCAGCTGCGCCGATGATAGTGTGGGGTCTCCCCATGTGAAAGTAGGTCATCGCCAAGCGCCTCATTAAATGAACCCTGTTGATTAATATCGACAGGGTTTTTTTATATCTGTTGATTTATGATGACCTACGCTGGAAGTAGGGGCGAATGATGCGTTAGCATCGGCTCATGAGCGGCCTAAGCTGTGGTGTCGCGACAGCTTTCCATCGACAAGCGCCTAATAGCCATTCCGTTAAATAAGTATGCGTATTTAAATTGCTGTTGCTTCACTGCTCGCCGACGATTACCTGTTGGCGCCCATAAATGAGTGGTTGTGTTTTGTTGACCGAATCTCGCTTCGTCTTGAACCCATATATCGACTCGATCTAGTGCTATATGAGCAGGGCTCTTAAGGATCGTTTTTATTTTTAATTTTTTTAAAAATTATTTTGTGCTTGTTTGTTTTGGGTGTTTAGAGCGAGACGTTATCCATGAAAATACCATTTTTTTGAGGAGATAATAAATGGAATCGGTGTGATATGTTTTATTAAACTCTGCTTCAATATACGCATGGATATCTGCACCAATGAGTCGTCCGCCTTTATCACTATATATTTTATCATTAATAAATTGAGAAAGTTGTTCCTGTTGTGAAACAGAGATAAATGCAGCGTGACCTGTTCGAGGCTTTTCTTTTAGTCTCTCAACGCCTTCATTTAATAAAATATTTACCCATTTATTAACACTTGTTCTGCTCACTTTAAGGAATTTTGAAATTTCTGTTCGTGACTTACCCTTTTGGAAGTGCGATAACGCAAGTAAACGCATTTTCATTTGTGGCGAAGTTTGAGCTCGAGAAAGTAATTTAAAATCAGTGCTATTTAGATCGTCCATTCTTCAGCATCTTTGTGATTAATAATAACTGCTATTAGCTCACATATTTAGTTAGATTGGTATTAGATACTGGGGCAAATTGAAAACTTAATTAATGGAATTGGTATTATTTTAAACCATAAAATTTAGTGTTTATGTAAAATATGTATATTATGAACTAATTTTTTGAATTTCTTATTAAGGAAGAAAATGTTATCTAATTACAAAAATATTGATATAAGTATCCTTGTGAGCATTACTAATATGAAACTAAGAAATGAAGGACAAACTCTTGACGATTTTTGCATTCGTTACGAAATAGAAAAAGAAATTTTAGTAGAACGCTGCAATAAAAATAATTTCATTTACGATGAACAGCAAAGACAGTTTAAAATTTTTTCTAGGTAAAATGTTGGTCTCTCCACAGGGACTCGAACCCCGATCATCCGCTTAGGAGGCGGGTGCTCTATCCTGTTGAGCTATAGAGAGGCGTCATTATTATATGCTTATTAATGGCTGCCTTAAAAATAAATTTGTACTTCTTTTAATATATATACAGTACCTATTAGAATTTCTTGAGTTTTAACATTCAAAACTTCTATTTTGCTTCCTATTTTCCCATTATTTAATGCGACACCGGGTATTTTAATTGCAATGCCATTTTTATTTGCAGTGATTGTTACGTTATCATTCTGACATACATAATAATTATGTTTGGCAGCGGTGGTTTTGTTAAAGAGTTTGGGATTATGAGACTTGTCATTATTATTTAATTTTGAAGCATCTTTATAAATAAATTCAGGATCTCCAATATTGATTGGCTCTTTTTTGCTGAGACTTGGGCCAATTCCTAACGGTATTGTTGGATTGACTGCTACACGAATATAAATATCCCATCGTTTTGTATCTGGGCAAGAAACTTTAACTGAGGTATGTTGTTTTATTTTATTACTTATAATACTTCCTCGTAAGGGTTTTGGGCACTTCTCAAGCATTATATTCTTGGCTATAGGCATTGCTTTGATGTTTAACTTTTGCTCCCCGATTAATTCAAAAAGTTCTTGATACTTATTAAAAACGACTTGCTCCGAAAACTGTTCAACTTGTTTTGAGTAATTTGAATCAGCAAAACTATATGAAGAGCTGACAGATAATATTATTAAAAAAAATACAAACAACCTAATTACTCCAAGTATTATATTAATAGGTCTCATTCCTGAGTCCTATGGTTCATTGATCTAAATTTGTTTTAAAAACGCTGCTTTCTTGTTTATTTCTGAAAGCGATAATATTTATTTTTAGCCAATAAAAATAAAAAGTAAATTATGCCTGCTATTGCACCATATAAATGAGCATCGATTGAGACGTTCGCTAATATTAATAATTCAGTACTGTGCATCGGTCCAATTAATTGTTCAATTAACAATTTTAATAATAAGCCGATACCTAGAATATACCCCCATTTATTATTTTTCTGTAATTCATCACATACTCCAATGGAAAACAAGGCATGTAGGATCCCAGATAGACCCATATACCATTCAATGGATGGGTTAAATATAAATAAGCATATACTGATAAACAGGCTGCTAAATAATGATGACATTAATAAAGATTTATTTTTAAAAGAATCAATAAACAAACTGATAGTAACTAACAAGCCAACACTATTAAGTATTAAATGAGATAGGTTAGTATGGCAAATGTGCCCTGTGATCAAACGCCATAACTGTCCATTTTCAATGCCGCTGTGATAATATGCCAACCATTGATTGGTTTGTGGTTGTAAAAAATAAAGTAATACACTTAGCGTTAAAAGAGACGTGGTATCAATAATTACAGCACGCATTTACAGAACCTTAATGAAGTTGAGAGATGATGAGTAAAAGAGCTGTTTGTCGTAAGTGTAATAAAGCATTGGCCGCATGTATATGCAGTTCAATTTGTGAGCTTAATAATCAACATTTTTTACATATTTTACAAGACCCTAGTGAGCAAAATAAAGCAATTGGCACCGCTCGAATTTTAAATTTATCCTTATCAAAGGTTAAATTATCGATTGGAGATACTTTTGATCCATCTGAATTTAATTTAGATAATAGTTTTTTAGTCTTTCCTGGTGAACAAGCCTATTCTATTGACTATTTACAGTCAAACAAGCAAATCAATGAGCAAACACAATTCATATTACTGGATGGTAGTTGGAAAAAAGCTTATAAGCTATTAATGACGAATCCGTTTTTACAGGATTTACCTAAAGTTTCGATTAATTCAATAAATAAAAGTAAATATAGAATTCGAAAATCGCCTAGAGAAGATGGTCTATCAACAGTGGAAGCTGGGTATTACCTGTTATCAGAATTAGAAAAAGATTTTGATAAATTTACTCCTTTATTAGATGTATTCAATAAGATGATTGATTTTCAAATAGCGAATATGCCTGAGGGTATTTATAACAAACACTATTTAAAAACGATTAATACGGAGAGTAAATAATGTCATTGCAAATATCCGCTGGTGTAGAAATTGCTGATTGGCAATTACAGTTAACCGCCATTCGCTCTCAAGGAGCAGGCGGTCAAAATGTGAATAAGGTTAATTCTGCGATTCACCTTCGTTTTGATATAAAGAGCTCTACGTTACCTGATTTTTACAAACAACGATTATTAGCATTGTCAGATAGCCGTATAACAGAAGATGGGGTAATTGTTTTAAAAGCGCAGGTTCATCGAACACAAGAAAAAAATAGAGATGAAGCTTTAGAACGATTGAAAGAATTAATTTTGAAAGCTGTAAAAATTCAAAAATCAAGAAAAGCAACACAACCTTCTCGTAATGCTAAAAAACGGCGAGTAGATGAAAAAAAACGCAGAGGTAATAATAAATTACTTCGTGGGAAGGTATTTGATTAATTCAAAGCAATTATTTTAGACAAGATAAATAGCAAAAATTAACTTATATTTAGCAAGTTTATCTAATGTCACAAATCTGCCACAAAGTGCTGTTAGTTTATTTTTAAATTATTAATTGAAGGGGATGTACGATGTCGTTAATGGGATTCTATGCCGTCCGTAATGAAGAAACAGAAGAAGAATATACGTTAGATGCAGATGATTTTATTTGGGAAGATGCGAACCAATCTGGGGAGCAATATCGATTTATTCATGTAGGGACTGATGACTTACCTGAAGTTATTGCAACATTTGATGTGGACTCAGAGGAGTTTAATATACAACTTCCTACCGATTTTGAAGAACTAGAAGATGGTTTATATATTAATGTTTCTGGTGATGAATATGATTCTGATAGCGAGTATGGTTATGATCAAGGATATGATGATTAAATACTTTTGACTCTCTAGATATACCTTAATAAAGAGCAAATTGATTGCTCTTTATTAAGATAAAAATAATAAAGTAGAAATTTATTTGCTTATACGAACAAATTTTCCAGTTTTAGCATCCATTGCACATAACTCAGAGCTATTAAGGTCATAGCGCCAACCATGTAGTCTTAATTTACCAGAATCAACTCTTTCTTTTACCCAAGGGAAGGTCATTAAATTATTTAATGAGTGTTGAATTCCTTTCTGTTCGCAGCAGTTATTACGACTAAGTTCATCTTTTAATGTTGTATCTGCAATTATTTCGTCACGTACACCTTCTAGCTGTAACATCCATTTTGAAATAAAGCTTTTGTCGATTTTTTTACCATCAGTATCCATTAATGCTTTGATTCCACCACATTGTGTATGACCTAAAACAATAATGCTTTCTACTTCTAGTCCTGTAACTGCAAATTCTAATGCTGCACTGGTACCATGAAAGTTATCTGTGTCTTCACAAGGCGGTACTAGGTTTGCAACATTTCGTATGACAAATAAGTCACCCGGTTCACAATCTAATATAAGTGTTGGCTCTACTCTTGAGTCAGAACAGCTGACTATGGCAATTTTAGGGAATTGACCTTCTTTGGCTAATTTAGATAATTTCGTTTTATTATCTTGATAATAACCTTCTCGAAATCGTTGGTAACCAGCAATTAATTTATCAGTAGCGGCCATGGAGTTTTCCTTATTATTGACATTGACTAGATAATAGAGGATAAATTGTATTAATAAAAATTAATATAATTTATTTTTACTATAAATAAAGGTTAATGGTATATAGATGCGTGCCACATTACATCAATTAAAAGTTTTCCGACAAGTCGCCATTGCTATGAATTATACTAAAGCGGCTGATAAATTAGGTTTGTCACAACCTGCTGTTAGTATTCAATTAAAGCAGTTAGAAAACAATTTAGATATTTTTTTATTTGAAAAAATAGGGAAAACACTTTATCTAACACCTGCAGGAAAGGAGTTAAAATTATTTTGCGATGATCTTTTTATTCGCTTTGACAATATTGATATGACGTTAAGTGGTTTAAAAGGAGAGTTGGTAGGAGATTTTTGTTTGTCTGCTGTAACAAGTGCTAAGTATTTTACACCACATTTACTAGGGGCTTTTCATAAGCTTCATCCAAAAGTTAATTTTCATCTTGATATTGTTAACCGGGAACAAATAATCCAACGCCTGCAAGAAAACAAAGATGACCTAGTGATTATGGGATTAATTCCAGAGAGTATGAATTTAGCTAAGTATCCATTTGTAGATAATCCAATTATCCTTATTGCCAGTCCACAACATGTATTAGCAAAACGCAAGAATATTCCATTAGCAGAGTTAGCTGATCATGCCTTTATACATCGAGAAAAAGGGTCTGGTACTCGTAAAGCCTTTGAGGAAATATTAGCTGCAAACAATATACATTTAAAAGTAAATATGACCTTAGGTAATAGTGAAACAATTAAACAAGCTGTGATGGCTGATTTAGGCATTTCTGCCGTTTCTCGCCATAGTGTTTCACTAGAGTTAGCAACAAATACATTAGTTGAATTACAAGTTGAAAACTTTCCATTAGTGAGAAGTTGGTATCTTGTCCATCATGAAAGTAAGCACCTTTCACCCATTGCGAGTGCTTTTATTGATTTTGTTTTATCGGCAGAAGAAAATGTACCTGCATTGTGTAATCGCTTTTTAGAGCATCACTTCGTTGCAAAAAATATATCTTCTTGAGATTTTAATAGATATTTTTGCTGTGTTAAGTCACCATGATGACTTTATATTTATCCTTTCAAAAATAAGATCAGGCTTTATTTGAGTATTATATTAGGTATTGACCCAGGCTCTCGAATCACTGGGTATGGCGTTATTCAACAAAAAGGTAACCAATGTATTTATTTGGCTAGTGGTTGTATCCGTACCAAAGGTGATACGTTAGCACCAAAGTTAAATATGATCTTTAATGGTATAGCTGAAATAATCCAACAATATAAACCTTCTGAATTTGCTATTGAGCAAGTTTTCATGGCTAAAAACCCTGATTCAGCACTAAAGCTAGGTCAAGCGCGGGGAGCTGCAATAGTTGCTGCAACTCAATCTGATTTATATGTTTGTGAATATTCTGCACGACAAATAAAGCAAGCAGTTGTCGGTACTGGAGCGGCAACAAAAGAACAAGTACAATCAATGGTGATGCAAATTCTTAATTTATCAGGGCGACCTCAAGCTGATGCTGCTGATGGATTAGCCGTCGCAATTTGTCATGCACATACTGCTCAATCACTTGTTGCAATGGCAGGGCAAGTAAAAAAAACGGTACGAGGACGTTTCCGGTAATTTTTTACTGTTTTAATATTTTTATTAACTTCAAACTTTTATCCCTCATGGATGAGTCTTAATCGTTATCTTATTGAGACAAAATGAATAAATTATCAGATTCACAGATAGGAATTATCTATGCTTTAGGCGCTTATTTAATATGGGGATTTGCGCCTATTTACTTTAAGCATTTAGAATTTATCCCGGTTTATGAAATTTTAGCGCATCGAGTTATTTGGTCTGTTGTCGTGACGGCATTATTAATTACTTATTTGCAGCATTGGCAGGATGTGTTGCAAGTTTGTAGAACGGCTAAAAGCTTGCTGTTATTGACCGTTACATCATTATTAATTAGTTGTAACTGGATGGTTTTTATTTGGGCTATTAACAATGAAAAAATGTTAGAAGCTAGTTTAGGCTATTTTATCAATCCAATAGTGAGCGTTATATTAGGGTTAGTTTTTTTAAGTGAACGTTTATCTCGATTAAAATGGCTAGCAATATTCTTAGCGTTTATTGGTGTGGTCGTTCAAGCTTGGCAGCTTGGTGAGTTACCTTGGGTCTCTTTAGTTTTACCTGTCAGTTTTGCTTTTTATGGATTATTACGTAAAAAAGTTAAAGTTAAAGCGATCACTGGCTTGTTTATTGAAACCATGATCGTGCTGCCCGTAGCTATTTTTTATTTAGCCTTTATGACACATAGTGAAACATCTAATTTATTTAATAATATGTTATCACTCAATCTATGGTTAATGCTTGCAGGTGTAGTTACTGCATTACCGTTAATCTTTTTTGGTCAAGCAGCACTTCGTTTGCCTCTTTCTACTTTGGGTTTCTTTCAGTATCTAGCTCCTTCGCTATTATTTATATTTGCAGTCCTTGTTTATGGTGAACCTATTTCATTAATTAAGATATTTACATTTGCATGTATTTGGCTGGGAATATTAGTATTTGTTTTTGAAAGTAAAATTATAAAATGGTTTAAATCACCCACCTTTAAATAAAACGTATAAATTTTTTTATTATTCAATCCCGTTAAATAATACTGGATATTTAGTCAGTTGTTTTTTATGCTTATCATTATTAAATAATTGTTAATTTATCGATTAAGCAGGGAATAATATGATTGGATTATTACGTGGAATTTTATTGGAAAAACAACCCCCTGAAATTTTATTAGACGTGTCCGGTGTGGGTTACGAGATTCAATTGCCAATGAGCTCTTTTTATCCTTTGCCTGCAGTGGGCGAAGAGGCAATTGTTTACACTCATTTTGTGGTTCGTGAAGATGCTCAATTGTTATATGGTTTTGCGGATAAACATGAGAGAGCAATGTTCCGTGAATTAATTAAAGTAAATGGGGTTGGTCCTAAATTAGCTTTAGCTATTTTATCAGGTATGTCCGCTAATCAATTTGTACAATGCATTAATAATGATGCGGTTAGCACTTTGGTTAAGTTGCCAGGAGTTGGTAAAAAAACAGCTGAGCGTTTAGTGGTTGAAATGAAAGATCGTTTGAAAAATTGGGGGGGATCTGATTTATTAACTCCTGAATCAGATAGATTATCTTTAACCAATGACTTTGAAAATACATTTGTTAGTGGCAATGCTAAAGATGAAGCAATCAGCGCTTTGATTGCATTAGGTTATAAGCCAGCTATTGCTGAAAAAACAATTCAACAAGTTTATCAAGATGGGATGGATTGTGAGGCCCTTATTCGTAGTTCTCTGAAGAATATGATGTAGAGTAAAATGTTCGTTTGTTATCTTAGTAATTAATAGAGAAATTCATGATTGAAGAAGATCGCCTTATTTCAGGTACACAGAAAATTGATGACAATGTAATTGATAGAGCAATTCGTCCTAAACTATTGGCAGATTATGAAGGGCAGCCTCAAGTTAATGCTCAGATGGAAATCTTTATTGAAGCTGCTCGTCAACGCGATGAAGCTCTTGATCATTTACTCATATTTGGACCTCCTGGATTAGGTAAAACTACCTTATCCCATATTGTGGCAAATGAATTAGAAGTAAATATTAAAACTACTTCTGGTCCTATCTTAGAAAAAGCGGGTGATTTAGCTGCCTTGTTAACTAATTTGGAAGAAAATGATGTGTTATTTATTGATGAAATACATCGTTTAAGTCCTATTGTTGAAGAGATACTTTACCCTGCTATGGAGGATTACCAACTTGATATTATGATTGGGGAAGGGCCAGCGGCTCGCTCTATTAAACTTGACTTACCTCCTTTCACTTTAATTGGCGCCACTACTCGAGCTGGTTCGTTAACTTCTCCTTTACGAGATCGTTTTGGTATTGTGCAGCGGTTAGAATATTACGATTTAAAATCCTTAACCAAAATTGTTATGCGCAGTGCATTACATTTAGAGTTGACCATGGATGAGTCTGGTGCAATTGAAGTTGCTCGCCGTTCTCGTGGTACACCGCGTATTGCAAACAGATTATTACGTCGAGTACGTGATTATGCACAAGTTAAAAAGGCTGCTGTTATCAATAATGGAATTGCTCAACAAGCATTAGACATGTTAGAAGTTGATAATGAAGGTTTTGATTATATGGATCGCAAGCTACTAATGGCTATTTTAGATACTTTTCAAGGTGGACCTGTTGGTTTAGATAATTTGGCTGCGGCCATTGGTGAAGAAAAAGAAACCATAGAAGATGTATTAGAGCCTTACTTAATACAACAAGGTTTTTTACAACGTACTCCTCGTGGACGTATCGCAACCAATCGTACATATCTTCATTTCGGGTTTGATAAACCTTCAATTTAACTTTTTAAAATTTTTGGGTTCAAAGAATAAGCATATTACTTTTCATTGTTATTAATTGATGACTTTATGAGATATGCTTTCCACCATTATTAAACCTTATAAAAAATGCAGTTATATCTGTTTCTGCTCTTATTTAAGCTTGATCTGGATCAACAGAAACAGTATAAATAAATCCCTTTAGCAAATCAGCTTCTAATGTAAAACAGGTGTTAACGGAACACCTTATTTGTCTGCCTTTGTAATAATAAATTAACAAAATCGTTTATTTATTAACCTTTGGTAGATGCCTTAAATAAAAAGTAATAATAATAATAATTAAAAACTTTCTTTCGTGGATCAACTTTCTACTTCCTCGGATAGAGGAGGTTTTTTGTACAAATTATCAAAGCTATTATTTACCGTTAAATATTCTGTATTTGATTATAAAACAGAAGAATAAAAATGTACTGAAGAACGATTTCACTTACTGCAATTTAATGCATGATTTTTTATAAGTTTAGGAGAACACAATGGACAATATTGTTGATTTATCGCGATTCCAATTTGCCATGACTGCGATGTATCACTTTTTATTTGTACCTTTAACCCTTGGTTTAGCTTGGATCTTAGTCATTATGGAATCTCTTTATGTGATGACAAATAAAGAGATCTATAAAGATATGACCAAATTTTGGGGCAAATTATTTGGTATTAATTTTGCGTTAGGAGTAACAACTGGCTTAACAATGGAGTTTCAGTTTGGTACTAACTGGGCATATTACTCTCATTATGTAGGGGATGTATTTGGTGCACCTTTAGCGATTGAAGGCATGATGGCATTCTTTTTAGAGTCCACTTTTGTTGGTTTATTTTTCTTTGGGTGGGATAGGCTTTCTAAAGTACAGCATTTAGGTGCCACATGTTTAGTTGCCTTCGGCTCAAGTATGTCTGCTTTATGGATCCTAGTTGCGAATGCTTGGATGCAAAATCCTGTCGGTGCTGAATTTAATTACGAAACCATGCGTATGGAAATGACAAGTTTTGCAGATGTTGTTTTTAATCCAGTTGCTCAGGTTAAATTTGTGCATACGGTTGCCTCTGGTTATGTAGCAGGTGCAATGTTTGTCTTGGCTATCAGTTCATATTATTTACTTAAAGGACGTGATATCGCTTTTGCAAAACGCTCATTTGCTATTGCTGCAGCTTTCGGTATTGCAGGTATTCTTTGTACTATCGTACTAGGTGATGAAAGTGGTTATGAAGTTGGTGATGTTCAAAAAGCTAAATTAGCAGCCATTGAATCAGAGTGGGATACTCAAGAAGCTCCTGCATCATTCACGCTAATAGGCTTCCCTAATCAAGAAGAGCAACGAACTGATTATGCCGTTAAAATTCCTTATGCTTTAGGGATTATTGCAACACGATCATTAGATGAAGAAGTGACAGGATTAAAAGATTTACTTGCAGAGCATGAGGTTCGTATCCGTAATGGTATGGTCGCTTATGGGTTGCTTAATAAATTAAGGAATGGTGATAAAACACCTGAAAATATTGCCGCTTTTGATGCTTCCAAAATAGATTTAGGTTATGGCCTGTTATTGAAAAAATACACAGACAATGTAACTGATGCTACAGATGAGCAAATTAAAATGGCTGTAGATGACAGCATTCCTAGCGTAGCTCCTATGTTCTGGTCATTCAGGATAATGGTTGGTTCAGGTATCTTCATGTTATTTGTTTTCTTGTTTGCATTCTATCAATCAGCTAGAAATCGTATCGGAGAAAATAAATTATTTAGCCGAATATGCCTTTATAGCTTACCGCTCCCTTGGATTGCAATTGAAGCTGGATGGTTTGTAGCTGAGTATGGTCGTCAGCCATGGGCGATTGCTGAAATATTGCCTACTCATATGGGGGTGTCAACATTATCAATAGATCAGTTGATGTTCAGTATTATTTCTATTGCAGCTTTCTATACAGTGATATTAGCAATTGAAATGTTCTTGATGTTCCGTTTTGCACGTTTAGGTCCAAGTAGTTTAAAAACGGGTAAATATCATTTTGAACAACTTGAAAACAAACAAGGATAAGGATTAATTATGTTTGATTATGAAACGTTAAAATTAATTTGGTGGGTACTAATTTGCGTATTGCTAATTGGATTTGTTATCACTGATGGATTTGATATGGGAGTGGGTGCTTTACTTCCCGTTATCGGAAAAACAGATGAAGAACGTCGTATAATGATCAATACCATTGCGCCACACTGGGAAGGTAACCAAGTCTGGTTAGTACTTGCTGCGGGTGCTATTTTTGCTGCTTGGCCGACTGTTTATGCTACTGCATTCTCTGGTTTCTATGTGGCAATGATGTTGACCTTATTTGCATTATTCTTTAGACCTGTTGGCTTTGATTATCGTAGTAAAATGGCCGATACCCGTTGGAGAACAAGCTGGGATTGGGGGATATTTATTGGTAGTGCTATTCCTCCTATTATTTTTGGCGTGGCATTTGCAAATTTATTACAAGGTGTACCGTTTACACTAGATGAATTTTTACGTTCATCTTACCAAGGTGGGATCATTGATTTATTGAATCCATTTGCTTTGTTAGTTGGTGTGTTTAGCTTGATGTTATTTGTATTACAAGGCTCGACTTGGCTACAAATGAAAACAGAAGGGGCGCTAAAAGAAAGAGCTCGCAAAGTAAGTTTAATTGCTGCACCTGTTGTGTGTGCTTTGTTTGCAATTGCAGGTATATGGCTAGCGAAAGGGATTGATGGTTATGTATTAACTTCTGTTATTGATACAAATGGACCTTCAAACCCACTATTAAAAACGGCTGTATTACAATCTGGCGCTTGGCTTACCAATTATGATACGTACCCGATAACAATGGTTGCTCCTGCATTAGGCTTAACATTTCCTTTATTGGCTTGGTTTGCAAGTAAAAAGGATTGTAATGCAGCTGCGTTTGTTAGCAGTAGTATTGCTATTCTAGGTGTGTTACTTACTTGTGCTTTTAGTATGTTTCCTTTCATTATGCCATCGAGCCTTGATCCAAGCGCAAGTTTAACTTTATGGGATGCTGTTTCTAGTGAATTTACTTTAAATATAATGACGATTGCAGCTGTTATATTTTTACCTCTCATTCTGCTATATACAAGTTGGGCTTATTTCAAAATGTTTGGTCGAATCGGTAAAGCATTTATGACTAAATATAAACATTCAGCATATTAATAAAGGAGTTAGTTATGTGGTATTTTGCATGGATTTTAGGTATTTTATTAGCTTGCTCATTAGGCATCATCAATGGCTTGTGGTTAGAACAAGTAGAAGCAAATGAACTCGCTGATGAAGAAAATAAAAACAACTTAAAAGAATAATTAAATGTGCTAGTAAAAATAAGGTAATAACGTAATTTTCATTATTTAATTTTACTTTTTTATCTTATTTTTTATGGCGAATATTACTCTCTTTTGTTATTTTTATTTTTATATAAAAAAGCAATGATTGAATCAGTAAATAAAAAGGGGCAATGCTCCTTTTTTTTGTGATTACAAAGCAGCAATTACAAGCACTTTATCGACAATGATAAGTAGTTGTAGTAGCGTCTAGCTAACAATTAATAGATGGAAAGCAGAGTGTTAACGTCAACTTTACCTATTCGAATATATTATGAAGATACTGATGCTGGTGGTGTAGTTTACTATGCCAATTATTTAAAATTTTTTGAGCGAGGACGAACTGAGTTTTTACGTGAATTTAATATTCAACAAGATACTCTTCTAGCTAAAAAAATTGCTTTTATGGTTAAAAAAGTTGATATGGACTGCATCAAATCAGCTCTGTTTAATCAGCTATTAAGCGTTAATACAGAAGTCATTTCTCACCGTAAAGCTAGCCTGATGTTTAGTCAGAAAATTTTTAATGAAGCTGGGGAACTTCTTTGCCAGGCTGATACTCTAATCGCCTGTGTAAATTTAGACAAAATGAAACCAACCGCTATTCCAACTGAAATAATTGAGGTAATTACTCGTGCACGCTGATATGTCATTTTTAGGGTTATTCTTACAAGCTAGCTTGCTTGTAAAATCTGTTATGTTATTGCTCTTAGGCATGTCTATATATTCATGGACATTAATTTTTTCACGTTCAAAAATGCTTAATGCAGCTAAAAAATCATTGAGTCATTTTGAAGAACGTTTTTGGTCTGGCAATGATTTAAGTCGTTTATATAAAGAAACGGCAGCTCGTAGTGAAAGAGTAAATGGTGGAGAAAAAATATTTTATACTGGTTTTAAAGAGTATTCTCGTTTGTATCGTATGCCAGGGCGAAACGTAGAAAGTGTTATTGATGGCGCACATCGTTCGATGCGAGTGTCTTTATCAAGAGAAATGGATGAGTTAGAAAATGGTTTATCTACATTAGCAACCATTGGTTCTATTAGTCCTTATATTGGTTTGTTTGGAACCGTATGGGGGATTATGAATTCATTTATAGCATTAGGTGAAGTACAACAAGCAACATTAAGCATGGTTGCACCAGGTATAGCAGAAGCGCTAATTGCAACTGCGATGGGTTTATTCGCCGCAATTCCAGCGGTAATGGCTTATAACAAATTTTCTACTCAAGTTGGTCAATTAGAAACTTCGTACATTAATTTAATGGAAGAATTCACTTCTATATTACAGCGCCAAGCTATGACTGAGAGTAAGTAATATGCAGCATTCTTATCGATCTCCAAGACGTAAACGTGTGGTTGCTGAGATAAATGTTGTACCTTACATTGACGTAATGTTAGTACTGCTTATTATCTTTATGGTAACTGCCCCTTTAGTGACACAAGGTGTTAAAGTTGATTTGCCTCAGGCTGTTGCAGAGTCTCTACCGGAGGATACTAAACCACCTATTATTGCCTCAATCGATATCGATGGGCATTATTATCTTAATGTAGGAGAGAGTGGCGATACACCGCTTAATGCAGATGAAATGGCCTCTTTGGTTGAAGCTCAATTGACGCTTGATCCAAGTGCTCAATTTATTGTTAAAGGTGATGGAGATGTTAATTATAAAACAGTTGTAAAATTGATGGTTTTATTACAACAAGCAGGTGTCCCTTCACTTGGTTTAATGACTGAGCCTGATGAATAAATGAAAAAAAGTCCAAATCTAATTGCATTTATTATTGCCTTATCTTTACACCTTCTTATCGGTGTAGTTTTACTGATGAGTGTTGAATTTTCTTTGCCTAAAGAAAATCCTAAAGAAGCAGTCTCTATTATTCATGCTTCTGTCGTAAGCCAACAAATGTACGATGACTTAGCTCAGCGTCAATTAGATGCAAAGCGAGAAGAACAACGTAAAAAAGATAATGCTCGTAAAGCAATAGAAAGAAAAAAAGCAGAACAAAAGCGTAAAGAGGCTCTAATTCAAAAGCAAAAAGAAGATCGGATTAAAGCTGAACGTGCAGAAAAAATACGTCAGCAAAAAGAAGCAAAACGTATTGAGGCTGAAAAAATTAAAGCAGCTAAAGCATTACAAGAGAAGAAAAAGGCAAATGAGGCAGCTAAAGCTAAAAAAGCAAAGGAATTAAAACAAAAGCAGGAAGCTGAGAAAAAAGCCTTAGCTAAACAAAAAGAAGCTGAAAAAATTAAAGCTGCAAAAATAAAAGCAGAAAAACTAGCTAAAGAAAAAGCGGCAAAAGAAGCTAAAATTAAAGCAGCAAAAGCCGCTGCAGCTGAAAAAGAGCGTTTAAGACAAGCTGAATTAGATGCGCAAATGGATGCTGAATTTTCTGATGTGTTTTCAAATGCTAGAAGTGCTCAACAGCTATCTGAAATTGCTAAGTATGAAGCCCTAATTCGTGGAAAAATTAGCCGTAATTGGAAAGTTGACCCGAGTATGAGAGGTAAAAGCTGTACTCTAGGTATCCGCTTAGCACCTGATGGCTTGGTATTAAGTGCGAAGATGAGTCGTGGAGATAAACAACTATGTAGCTCTGCTCGTCGTGCTGCATTACAAGCTAAAACGTTACCTATTCCTAGGGATCCTGAAATTGCGCCTAAATTTCGAGATTTCGACATTACATTAGAGCCAGAACTATAAGGATATTCCATGCTTGCTCGTTTTATCATGATATTAATGCTGATCACAGTTTCAAGCACTGCATCAGCCCGTTTAGAAATATTAATAACAGAAGGTGTTAATAGTGCTCGTCCAATAGCCGTTGTTCCTTTTAAGTGGCTTGGTAAGGGGAAAAAGCCTAAAAATTTCGCAGATATTGTTGCTGCTGATTTACAGCGTAGTGGAAAATTTAGCCCTTTATCAATTGATAAAATGCCAATCACTCCTTCAAACAGTAAAAATATTGATTATGCTGCTTGGGCAAAATTAGGTATCGAAGCCATTGTGATGGGAGAAGTTAAGCCAGATACAACGGCAGGGAAGTATGTGGTTACTTTTGAGTTATTAGATGTACTCACTGGTAATGTGAATATGGCGGATTTTAGTCCGGTGATGGATAAACGTCGTAGTACTGTTTCAACAAGACAATTACGTCAGTATGCTCATCGTATTAGCGATATCGTTTACGAAAAATTAACCGGTGAAAAAGGCGCATTTCTAACTCGTATCGCTTATGTCACAGTGGATATGAAAAGTACTCATCCTTATCAATTACGAATATCAGATTATGATGGAGAAGGGGAAAAGCTCGTCTTACGTTCTAAACAACCTTTAATGTCACCATCTTGGTCTCCTGACGGGCGTAAGTTAGCTTATGTTAGTTTTGAAAAAGGCCGCTCTCAAATTTTTGTTCAAGATATTTATACTCAAAAACGTGATTTAATTACTTCTTTTCCTAAAATTAATGGTTCTCCAGCTTGGTCTCCTGATGGAAAGCAACTAGCATTAGTTTTATCAAAAGATGGGCAACCAGAGATTTATACCATTAATGTTGCAAGCAAAGCATTGAAAAGACTAACTCGAAATAGGGTGATTGATACAGAACCAAGTTGGACACCTGATGGAAAGTCTATTATCTTTTCTTCAGCACGTGGTGGAAGACCTCAAATTTATCAAATATCGCTCACAACTGGTAAAACAAAACGCCTTACTTGGGAAGGTGAAATGAATTTAGGTGGAACAATTACCCCTGATGGTGATAGTCTTGTTATGGTAAGTCGTCAAAATGGGAATTATATGATTGCAGTTCAAGATCTTGATTCTGGAGAGTTAAGAACATTAACAAAAACGCAATTAGATGAATCACCAAGTATTGCTCCTAATGGCAGTATGATAATTTACAGCACTGTTTATCAAGGTAAGCAAGGTTTAGCATTAGTCTCAATGGATGGGCGTTTTAAGGCGAATATCCCTGCGAGTAACGGTGAAGTTAAGTCACCAGCATGGTCTCCATTTTTACAATAATTTTAATTTAAACGTACTAAGAAATAAGGAAATAAAATGAACCTTTCAATGATTTCAAAAAGCCTATTGATTGCACTACCAATGTTAGCGCTAAGTGCTTGTAGTTCAAATACGGATGCAGATGCTGCATCTGCAGAGAACAATGGTTCAGCACCTGCTGCTGAAACAACTCAAGCATCTAATGACGGTGTAGAAACAAATGCTGTTGAGGCTGTTGAACTAACTCCGGAAGAGCAGTTAGCAGAGAAATACTCTAATGCAATCTTAGAAACAACGATCAACTTTGAATTTGATCAATCTTTAATTAAGCCTGAATATGCAAAAATTCTAGATGCGCATGCTAAGTACTTAGTGGATAACCCTGACAAATCGATTACTATCGAAGGTCATACAGATGAAAAAGGTACACCTGAGTACAATATCGCTCTAGGTGAACGTCGTGGTTTAGCTGTTTCAACATATCTAGAAAATATGGGTGTTGCTGCAAGCCAGCTTACAGTAGTAAGTTACGGTGAAGAAAAACCTGTCAACCATGGTCACGATGAATCAGCTTGGTCTGAAAACCGTCGTGCTGAATTAGTTTACTAATTTATCTATGGGTAAATATACAACTACAGCGGCCATTCTTATGGCCGCTTTAATTTCTGCTCCTCTCTATGCTGCTGCACCGGTATCGGATGCAACTATTAATACTGCAAGTAATGCTGAGTTATTATCTCGTATAGATGAATTAACTCGCGTAATGACGATCCGCAATAAAATGCAAATTCGTTTCCAATCGCAAGTTGATCAACTTGGCCAAGAGATTAATGAAATTAATGGTTCAATTGAAGTATTTAATAATCGATTGGATCAAATAGAAGATCGTCAACGTAACTTATATCAAATGTTAGATGAACGTCAGCAAGCTCCTGCGGCTGCACCTACTAGTGTCGCTACAAATGAAGGCTTGGCAGGTGGAGAAGGCGATGACAAATCTGCATATCAACAAGCTGTTAATTTAGTACTTAATGATAAACAATACCAACAGGCAATTACTGCTTTTGAAGCCTTTGTTGTCGATCATCCAAGTTCAAGTTATGTTCCTAATGCGCAATATTGGTTAGGGCAGCTTTTATATAAAGAGAAAAAAAGAAATGAAGCGAGAGCTGCATTCTTAGTTGTCATTGAAAAATTCCCTGACTCAAACAAACGAGCTGACTCATTACTTAAAATTGGTATTATTGATGAGTATTCAGGTGCAATAGATTCAGCAAAATCTTTTTATCAAAAAACAATTACAGAGTACCCAAGCACTTCTGCTGCAGATTTAGCCGCTAAGCGTTTGAAAGTACTTTAAGAGTGATAAAGTTAAAAATAATAGCGCTTAAATTCTATTTTGTTTAATTTCTCAGCAGATGAATTTAAAAGTAGTAGTTTTTTGTTGCGCTATTAAAATATTTCTATATTATACGCCGCAGTTGAGAACGACATGCGTCACAGTTAGTTTGTTAACTCGACTAAACAAGCTCAGTTGGTAGAGCTTTAATTTACTTTGAAAGTAAATTAAAATTAAAACCATCCATATAGTTATATATGGGCCGTTAGCTCAGTTGGTAGAGCAGTGGACTTTTAATCCATTTGTCGAAGGTTCAAATCCTTCACGGCCCACCACTTTCTATATACTCAGTTGGTAGAGTAAAACCATATCCATATAGATATATATGGGCCGTTAGCTCAGTTGGTAGAGCAGTGGACTTTTAATCCATTTGTCGAAGGTTCAAATCCTTCACGGCCCACCACTTTCTATATACTCAGTTGGTAGAGTAAAACCATATCCATATAGATATATATGGGCCGTTAGCTCAGTTGGTAGAGCAGTGGACTTTTAATCCATTTGTCGAAGGTTCAAATCCTTCACGGCCCACCACTTCTTATTAAACTCCCTTTTTAATACCTTAAAATATTTCATTACAATTTATGTTTTGAATTGTTATAATCTGCACCCATTTTTCTATATCTAAGAGTTAAGAATGAGCACACTATCACCAATTATAGGTTCTGATTATCCTTTCCCAGGTAAACCTGTTGAATTATCTGAACAGGAAAAAATTGATTACAAAGCTAAAATCAAAAAACTACTTGTTGAAAAAGATGCAGTACTCGTTGCTCATTATTATACGGATCCAGAAATTCAAGCTTTAGCAGAAGAAACGGGTGGATATGTTTCTGATTCACTGGATATGGCTCGTTTTGGACGAGATCATCCGGCTAAAACATTGATTATTGCTGGTGTACGTTTTATGGGTGAAACTGCGAAGATATTAACACCTTTTAAAACTGTTTTGATGCCAGAGCTAGAAGCAACTTGTTCATTAGACGTAGGTTGCCCTGTTGATGAGTTCTCTGCCTTTTGTGATCAACACCCAGATAGAGCTGTCGTTGTTTATGCAAACACTTCTGCTGCAGTTAAAGCGCGTGCTGATTGGGTTGTTACTTCAAGTATTGCCTTAGAAATCGTAGAGCATCTTGATAGTGAAGGAAAAAAAATAATTTGGGGACCTGATCGCCATTTAGGAAGTTACATAGAGAGAGAAACTAAGGCTGATATGATCATGTGGCAAGGTGATTGTATTGTGCATGATGAATTTAAAGCTAGTGCATTACGTGATATGAAAGCGATTCATCCCGATGCAGCTATTTTGGTGCACCCAGAATCTCCTGAAAGCGTTGTAAAACTAGCTGATGCAGTTGGTTCAACAAGCCAGTTGATTAAAGCGGCTCAAACACTCCCTAATAAAAAATTAATCGTGGCGACTGATACTGGTATTTTCTATAAAATGCAGCAAGCTTGTCCAGATAAAGAAATGATGCCCGCTCCTACTGCAGGTAATGGTGCAACATGTCGTAGTTGTGCACATTGTCCTTGGATGGCAATGAATGGCCTTAAAGCTATTTATAACGCATTAACAGATGCTTCAGGGCATGAAATAGATGTTGATGCAGATGTTGCAAAAGGAGCGCTTATCTCTTTAGATAGAATGCTAAACTTTGCAGCAGAACAACAGTTAAAAGTAAAAGGTAACGCGTAAGCGTTTTTATATTAAGTACTGTATGTAAACGGTGCTTATTTCACTCTATTTATTGAGAATATATGATCACTAATGATGTTTTACGTCGCGTTCGTTATGCGTTGCAATTAAATGATACAAAAATGTTAGCTATTTTTGCTTCTGTTGATAATGAAATTAATACTGATTTTTTACATAGTATTATGGAAAAAGAAGGTGAGGAAGGTTTTGTCTTCTGTCGAGATAGTTTGTTATCACTATTTTTAGATGGTTTAATTTATGAAAAACGTGGCCGTAAAGAAGGTGCTGTTCCTGTTGTTTTAGCACCTAAAGCTATTTTATCGAATAATGATATTTTACGTAAATTACGTATTGCTTTGAACTTCAAAGACGAAGATATGCTGAATGCATTAGCATTAGCTAACTTTCCTGTATCTAAAGCTGAATTATCAGCTTTATTTAGAAAGTCGGATCACCGTAACTTCAAACCTTGTGGTGACCAATTATTACGCCGTTTTATTGATGGGATCACTGTTCAATTCCGTGGAACTAAACCAAGTACTGATGCAGTTGAGGCTTAATAAGCTTTATTAAGTTCATTATTCTATATTGAAAACCGAGCAATGCTCGGTTTTTTTATGACAGTGAACTGATATTAATTTTCGTACTCTGTTTTTTCTTTGAACTCACATAAGTCTTCTATTAAGCATGATCCACAACGTGGTTTTCTTGCGACACAAGTATAACGTCCATGCAAGATTAGCCAATGATGCACATCGACTTTAAATTCAGCAGGCACTACTTTTAACAGTTTTTGCTCCACTTCATCGACATTCTTTCCCATTGCTAGCTTTGTTCGATTTGAAACGCGAAAAATATGTGTATCAACAGCAATCGTAGGCCAACCAAATGCGGTATTTAAAACAACATTAGCTGTTTTTCGGCCAACTCCTGGTAATGCAACCAAAGCTTCTCTATTTTCTGGCACTTCACTGTTATGTAAATCAATGAGCATTTTACAAGCTTTAATGACATTGTTGGCTTTGCTGTTATATAAACCAATTGTTTTGATATAGTTTTTTAAACCTTCAACTCCTAACGCGTAAATTGCTTCTGGCGTATTCGCGATAGGGAATAATTTATCTGTTGCTTTATTCACACTCACATCAGTAGCCTGTGCAGATAAAGTGACTGCAACGAGCAATTCAAAGGGGGAGCTAAAGTTTAGTTCCGTTTCTGGATGAGGATTATTATCTCTTAAACGACTTAAAATTTGTTTACGTTTTATTGTATTCATTTATCTGAAATCTTTTTATCAATGACATTTTTAATCGCAATAATTAGTCCCATGATTATAAATGCACCTGGAGGTAATGCTGCAAGTAAAAAGCTAGTGTCAGTGTTATAAACGGTCATAGTCATAAAACTAGCCCAATCACCTAATAAAGTTTCAATGCCATCGAATAGAGTACCTTGTGCTAACACTTCTCGTGTTGCACCTAATAAAATTAATACAGCAGTGAAACCAAGTCCCATCATTAATCCATCAAATGCAGAATGTTTAACATTATTTTTAGATGCAAATGCTTCTGCCCGACCGATAATCATGCAGTTGGTAACAATAAGTGGGATAAAAATACCAAGAGAAAGATATAGATGATATGTATATGCATTCATTAATAACTGAATACAGCTAACTAAGGAGGCAATGATCATAACAAAAACAGGAATACGAATTGCTTTAGGTACGTGATGTCTAATTAATGAAATCAAAACATTTGAGGCTATCACCACAAATAATGTTGCTAAACCTAAACCTAAAGCATTAGTTAGTGTGTTTGTAACAGCTAATAATGGACACAAACCTAGTAACTGTACGATCCCTGGGTTATTTTTCCATAAACCTTGAAAGCTTAATTCTTTATATATGCTTGCTGTATTCTTTTCTGTTAATGCTTGATCTGTATTTTCAGTTGCTA
This sequence comes from Psychromonas algarum, assembly GCF_004376845.1. Classification (GTDB taxonomy): domain Bacteria; phylum Pseudomonadota; class Gammaproteobacteria; order Enterobacterales; family Psychromonadaceae; genus Psychromonas. The sequence goes on along the minus strand of NZ_SNUW01000015.1, from coordinate 21,242 downwards.
TTTCAGAATGAGACTCAGTTTGTTGTTTCATTATTTCTCTCCACAATTTGGCTGAGTATTAAATAATTCCGTTTTATGTTTTTGGAAATAGATAAGTGTATCTCTTACTGCGTGAGTGACTGCTCTAGGTGTGATCGTTGCACCGGTAAATGCATCAAAACTACCACCATCTTTTTTCACTTCCCACTTACTTTTCTTGGCTTGCTCATATTTTTTACCTGCAAAAGATAAAATCCAATTGGATTTATTGGTTTGAATCTTATCACCAAGGCCAGGTGTTTCAGTGTGACTATTGACTCGAACACCCGCGATAACACCATTACTATATATACCAACGAGTAACTTTATTTCACCGGAGTAACCTTTAAATGTACTCGCTTGAATTAATGCCGCAACAGGTTGTTTATTCTTTGTGGCAATAAAAACCTCTTTAGGTTGGTCATCACCTAATAGTTGATCTTTATCTATAACATTGAAGCAGGTATTAATAATCTCATTATCGTATTGATCTGGTTGAATGACTTGATTGATATTTTTCTGAAGAGCTAGTTGCTCTTGTTCCAAAATCAGTGGCTGTGTTAATACATTAATAAATGCAATGGCGCCTGTACAAACAATTGCAAAAGCTCCTAATAAAAAAGCATTACGGCTGATAGCAGGTAACATCATGTACGTTTTCTCCCATAAGCCTTAGGTTTAGTGTAGTAATCTATTAATGGAACACACATATTCGCTAATAAAACTGCAAATGCCACAGCATCAGGGTATCCACCTACATTACGGATGATGATAACTAATAATGCACATAAGCTACCATAAATGATCCGTCCTTTGACGGTTGTACTAGCTGTTACTGGGTCAGTTAATATAAAGAAAGCCCCTAGCATAGTTGCCCCAGAAAATAGATGGTATAGAGGTGATGAATAAAGATCAGGATCGCTAGCAAATGCAATAAACGAGAAAATAGTGATTGCAGCAATAAAGCTAACTGGGATATACCATAAAATAATGCGTTTTTTTAATAAAAAGAGTCCGCCGGCTAAAAAGGCAAGGTTGACCCATTGACTACCTTGTAAGGAATCACTACTAAATAACGTAGTTTTAAGTGTTTCCGATATAGTTGAGCCGCTATGAATTGCATTACGGATTGTTTCTAAAGGTGTTGCAATGGAATAACCATCAATTGAAGTTTTTATTTGAGTGACTGTATAACCATCAATACTAAAACCAGTAAAAATTAAACTTAAAATATCATGGAATGAAACTGGAAAAGCTTGCATTGATTGAATGGGCAACCAAGCTGTCATCTGTACTGGAAAAGAAATCAATAATACAACGTAGCCAGCCATTGCAGGATTAAATATATTTTGCCCTAATCCGCCATAAAGATTTTTAACGATAAGAATCGCAAATAAAGTCCCTATAACAATGATCCACCATGGAGCTAGCGATGGAATTGATATTGCTAATAAAATAGCCGTAACAACTGCACTGTAATCTTTTAAGCTATTTAAAATAGGGCGCTTACGTAATTTTAAAAAAACAGATTCAGCAATAAGTGCTGTAAAAATAGCAAGTACGATTTGTACAAATATAGCTGAACCAAATAAATAGCTATGGACTAAAATACCTGGTACTAAAGCCAAAATAACAAGCTGCATTATTTCAGGTGTGCGTCGTTTTGTTTGTTGGTGAGGTGATGTAATATTAAAAAATGCCATTGTTATTGATCCTTCTCAGCCAGTTTTTTGGCTTTTGCTTTGGCAATGACTGCAGCTATTTTTGCTTGTCTCGCATCCATCTTATTTTCATTGTCGATAGACTCGGTATTATCTGCTTTATCTTGTGTTGTCATATTATCTTTGTTTATTGTAACGTCAGCTGTTTTTTGTTTATGCAAACGAGCCTGTTCTTTACGCAAAGCTCGTTGCTTAATTACTTCAGAATTATCTGGTTCAGTTAACGAACTATTTTCAGTTTCTTTTATTTCAGTGGCGGCAGCTAACTTTTTAGCTTTTGCACGGGCAATGGCCGCTGCGATAGCTGCTTTTTTCGGATCAGGTTGATGATTACTTGTATCATTCTGGTTTTTATTTTCTGTTTCTTTTGCTTCAGTTGTGGCAGCTAGTTTTTTAGCTTTTGCACGGGCAATGGCCGCTGCGATAGCTGCTTTTTTCGGATCAGGTTGATGATTGTTTGTATCATCCAGATTTTTATTTTCCGTTTCTTTTGCTTCAGTTGTGGCAGCTAGTTTTTTAGCTTTTGCACGGGCAATGGCCGCTGCAACGGCTGCTTTTTTCGGATCAGGTTGATGATTACTTGTATCATCCAGATCTTTATTTTCCGTTTCTTTTATTTCAGTTGTGGCAGCTAGTTTTTTAGCTTTTGCACGGGCAATGGCCGCTGCAACAGCTGCTTTTTTCGGATCGGATTGATTATTTTTTGTATCATGCTGGTCTTTATTTTCTGTTTCTTTTTCTTCAGTCGCAGCAGCTAGTTTTTTCGCTTTTGCACGAGCAATGGCCGCTGCAACTTGGCTATTTGCAGTTGTTGGCTTGCTCTGAGAGTTTTCGGATGTTGTATTTTCGTTTGAAGTCTCATTAATATTGTTTGCAGTGGCTTGTTTTTTTGCTTTTGCTCGTGCTAAAGCGGCTGCGACTAGATCTTCACCATCGTTATTTTCTTTTATTTGCTGTTTACGTTTTTCAGCCGCTAACTTGTGTTTTAATTGGCGTTGTTGCTTTTCTTTTTCTAGACGCAATGCTCTATCTTCGTGACGTTTACGTGCAATCTCTGATTTTTCTGCTTCGTCTTTGGCTGTTTTTATTTGTGCCTTGGCTACGCGGTAATATTCTACTAAGGGAATATGGCTCGGACAAACATAAGCGCAAGCTCCACATTCAATACAGGCGGATAAATCGTATTCTTCGAGTTTTTTATGATCTTCACTTTGTGAATACCATAATAGTTGCTGTGGTAATAACTCTACAGGGCAAGCTTCTGCACATTCACTACAACGGATGCAGTTCATTTCTTCTTCTGGGGGCTGCAATTCTTTAGCGGTAGGGGCTAATATACAATTACATATTTTAGTCACTGGCATATTAGGATCACTGACAGTAAAGCCCATCATAGGACCGCCTATAATTAACTTTTGCTGATCTAATGCATTAAGCCAATATGTATCTAATAAGTGTTGAATTGGTGTGCCAATTCGTACTTTGGCATTGCCTTTTTTCACAAAAGCATCACCCGTGATTGTCACAATACGAGAGACAAGTGGCTTTCCATCTAAAATAGCTTCTTTTACAGCAAAGACGGTACCAACATTATTCATTACGATACCAAGATCAGAAGAGTGCTTATCTATTGGAGTTTGTTCTCCTGTTAATATTTCAATAAGCTGTTTAGCGCTTCCTGATGGATAACGTGTAGGAATGATCCTGAGTAATATATTTTTCTGCTCTGCTTCCGATAGTTTTTGTAATGATTGGCTAAAAGCTTGAATTGCTTCTGGTTTATTATCTTCAATTGCAAAAATAGTTAGCTTAGGCTGTAGGATATATTGCAGGATTTGGATCCCTTCAATAATTTCATCCGCGTGTTCTTGAATTAAACGATCATCAGACGTGATATAAGGTTCACACTCAATAGCATTGATAATCAATAAACGGTTTTCATGATGAGCTAATTTTAGATGGGTAGCAAAACCTGCTCCACCAAGCCCAACAATACCAGCTTGTTGAACTGCCTCTACTAATGTTGCGGGTATTTCTTTTCGATAATCGACAAATCCTTGAGAAGGATAGGGTCTATCTAATCCATCAGTTTCAATAATAATTGATAAAGCCGGTAATCCTGAAGGATGGCAATCGGTTCTTGGTTCAATGGCTTTCACTGTACCAGAACTACTTGCATGTTGAACCACTAATGCGCCATAAACTTTGGTTAAAGGCTGTCCTTTTAAAACATTATCTCCCTCTTTCACTAGTAATTCTGGGATATGGCCTTTTTGTTCAATAACAATGATTAATTCATCTGGAATACCTGCATCGGAAATAGCAGTCTGATTACTTTGCTGTTTATTTTGTACCGGGTGAACACCACCATGAAAGTCCCACATTTTACCGGCAGCAATTTGTGCTAATTTTTCGTCACTTAATAAATGGATTGGCTTACTCATGTTACTACTCATTGATGGTTTTAGTTGGGATGGTTTGTAAGTTCCACTGCCAATTTTGGGTGGTGATTTGAATAGGTAACATATCAATACAATCAGTTGGGCAAGGTGCTACACATAATTCACAACCAGTACATTCATCTGTGATCACAGTGTGCATTTGTCGAGTTGCCCCTAAAATTGCATCCACCGGGCAAGCCTGAATACATTTAGTACAACCGATACATTCATCTTCGCGAATAAAAGCAACGGCTTTAGGTTTTTCTTCACCTTCTAATTTTTTAGGCTCAATCCCCATTCGCTCAGCAAGTTGTAACATAACGGCTTCACCACCAGGAGGACATTTATTGATGTCATCACCTTCAGCAATCGCTTTGGCGTAAGGTTTACAGCCTGGATAACCACATTGTCCACATTGGGTTTGCGGTAACATCGCATCTAACTCTTCTACAATTGGATCTTCTTTTACTTTGAATTTTATAGATGAATAACCTAAAAGGGAGCCAAAAATAAGCCCTAATATTCCAAGTGTTAAAATGGCAATAATAATACTAGAGATCATTTAATTAACCCTGTGAAACCCATGAATGCGAGTGACATTAAACCTGCAGTAATCATTGCAATAGAAGAACCTTTAAAAGGAAAAGGAACATCTGATGCACTTAAACGCTCACGAATAGAAGAAAATAAAACTAATACTAAGGAAAACCCTGCTCCTGCACCAAATCCATAAATAACAGATTGTCCAAAGTTATGCTGCTCAGTTAAATTTAATAATGCTAATCCAAGAATGGCACAGTTAGTGGTGATTAAAGGTAAAAATATGCCTAATAAACGATACAAGGTAGGACTTGTTTTATGCATCACCATTTCAGTAAATTGTACAACAACCGCAATAACCAAAATGAACCCCATCGTTTGCAGATATTGCAAGCCTAATGGCACCAACAAATAATGATTAACAATATAAGTTAATGCAGCTGTTAAGGTTAATACAAAAGTTGTGGCAAGCGACATGCCAAGAGCAGTCTCAATTTTATTTGAAACTCCCATAAAAGGGCACAAGCCTAAAAACTTTACTAGCACAAAGTTATTCACTAATACTGTGCCAAAAAAGAGTAAAAAATAATCGCTCATAAATAATAATTCCGCTACAAAAAGTAGGTGATTTCTAGCTATAAAATGGCGATGATTATATCAATAAAAGAAGATAAGTTCAGTGTAAAAATAGCATCAAATCCAAAGATTTATCTATTTTCTTAGGGAATAAACAATCGTCATAAATAAATTGTCTTATGTTTTCTTCTTTTGTTGGGGAATCCTCTTTTTAGATAGCCTTAAAAGTGGGGGGTTAAAGCAATTGCTTTTTCTTTTTATATTGACTTTATGATGAGCTTCAATTTTTCAGTCACAAATTAAGCACTGCTCGTTTAAAGTTGATTAACATCAAAATTCCATATGTTGTGGTGGGTATAGTCCAACCCCACTAGATATTGTGTCTAATAACTATTCATGGAGTAATGTATGAAACCTGTTGTAATCAAACGAGATGGAAGCCAAGTCCCTTTTAATGCATTACGTATTGCAGAAGCTATTTTGAAAGCATCAGGAGCCGCTCGTTGTAAAGGAGTGGATGCGTTTGCAATTGCAGCAGAGGTTGAAGAACAGCTACAAAGCCAAGAAGAAGTAGATATCCATCATATTCAAGATGCAGTAGAAGCTTGTTTAATGAAAAGTGGTCATATTGAATTAGCTCGTGTTTACATTGAATATCGTCATGACCGAGATATTGCTCGTGAACGAAAAAGCCATTTAAATAATGAAATTGATGGGCTAATTGAACAAAGTAATGCTTCTTTATTAAATGAGAATGCAAATAAAGACGGTAAAGTGATCCCAACACAACGTGATTTGTTAGCCGGAATAGTGGCAAAACATTATGCTAAATCGCATATATTACCTAGAGATATTGTACGTGCCCACGATAAAGGTGAAATCCATTATCATGATTTAGACTATGCACCATTTTTCCCAATGTTTAATTGCATGCTAATCGATATTAAAGGCATGTTTACACAGGGCTTTAAAATGGGCAATGCGGAAATAGAACAACCAAGATCTATTTCTACTGCGACTGCCGTAACAGCACAAATAATTGCCCAAGTGGCAAGTCATATTTATGGCGGTACTACGATTAATGGTATCGATACCATACTTGCTCCTTACGTTACTAAAAGTTATGAAAAACATTTAAAAACAGCACAAGAATGGGGCATAGAAGATGCAAAAACTTATGCTGAACAGCAAACGGAAAAAGAATGTTATAACGCATTTCAATCATTAGAATATGAAGTTAATACTCTACATACAGCTAATGGCCAAACTCCTTTTGTTACTTTTGGTTTTGGCTTAGGTAGTGATTGGCAGTCACGTATGATTCAAAAATCTATTCTTGAAAATCGTATTGCTGGATTAGGTAAAAATCGTAAAACAGCTATTTTCCCCAAATTAGTGTTTGCGATTAAAGATGGTTTAAACCATAAATCTGAAGATCAAAACTATGACATTAAACAACTCGCTTTAAAGTGTGCATCTAAACGTATGTACCCTGACATTTTAAACTACGACAAAGTAGTGGAAGTGACTGGTTCTTTTAAAACCCCAATGGGCTGTCGCAGCTTCTTAGGGACTTATGAGGAAGAAGGGGAGTTAATTCATGATGGCAGAAATAATCTTGGCGTAGTCAGTCTTAATTTACCTCGAATAGCACTTGAAGCTGGTGGTGATTTAGCTCGTTTTGATAGCTTATTAACAGAGCGATTATCACTTGCCAAAAAAGCATTAGATACACGTATTGAACGATTAAGTGAAGTTAAAGCCAGTGTGGCTCCTATCTTATATATGGAAGGTGCTTGTGGTGTTCGTTTGAAAGCTGATGATTGTGTTGCTGATATTTTTAAAAATGGTCGAGCTTCTATTTCACTTGGTTACATTGGATTACATGAAACTGTTAATGCTTTATTTGGTGCAGATGAGCATATTTTTGATAATCAGCTGAAACAAGAAAAAGCGATAAAAATTCTTGCGCGATTAAAACAGGCAACGGAAGAGTGGACTGAGCAATCTGGATATGCATTTAGCTTATACTCAACGCCCTCAGAAAATTTATGCGATCGTTTTTGTCGTTTAGATGCCAAACAATTCGGAGTATTAGAAGGAGTAACCGATAAAGGCTATTATACTAACTCTTTCCATTTGGATGTTGAAAAGTCTGTTAACCCATATGATAAATTAGATTTTGAAATGCCGTACCCTACTTTCGCAAGTGGTGGATTTATCTGTTATGGCGAATACCCTAACATGCAGCATAATCTAAAAGCATTAGAAGATGTTTGGGATTACAGCTACACCCGAGTACCTTATTACGGCACAAATACACCTATTGATGAATGTTATGAATGTGGGTTTAGTGGTGAATTTGATTGTACGAGTAAAGGTTTTGTCTGCCCAAGTTGTGGTAATTCAGATTCTGATAAAGTTGCCGTAACACGAAGAGTATGTGGTTATCTAGGTAGTCCTGATTCACGTCCATTTAACGAAGGTAAACAAGAAGAAGTTAAAAGACGAGTGAAGCATTTATAACCTTATTTTTTTAGCTTTTTATATTATTTCACGATAGATCCTTGACCCGTTTTAGTGGGGGTTATTTTCATCGAATGTTACATTATTACTTGGTATTTAGGCGGGAACCAGACTAAGTAATAATGGCTAAAGTGACTTTGATGAGGCGTATGGTTAATAAGGTAAATATTGCATATGAACTATTCAAAATACTACCCAATTGATGTACTTAATGGTGAAGGAACACGTTGTACCCTCTTTGTGTCTGGTTGTATTCATAACTGTAAAGGATGCTACAACCAATCTACATGGTCGCCTGATGCTGGTGAGCTATTTACAGAGCATTTAGCGGATCAAATTATTAAAGATCTTAATGATCAACGTATTAAAAAGCAGGGGTTAACCTTATCTGGTGGTGACCCATTACATCCTTCGAATGTACAAGAGGTTTTAAAGCTGGTACAGCGTGTTAAAGCGGAATGTGATAATAAAGATATTTGGATTTGGACTGGATATTTACTGACAGAATTGAATTCAGAGCAACAAAAGGTTGTTGATCTAATTGATGTATTAATTGATGGGAAGTTTGAAAGTGATTTAGCCGATCCATCATTACAATGGCGGGGAAGTTCGAATCAGATTGTGCATCGTTTGAAATAAATTGAATTTTTTAAAAATAAATAAATTCTTAACTAGTCGAACCATCTATCTAATAACACTCTATTGATACTCAATTAAGGTAATATAGAATATTATTTTTAAGTGAGGAGTTGAATGAGTTTGAATAATGAACCCTTGATAGGTTTTGGAGATGTTCAGTTTAGCCTCGCTGTGTATATTGGTAATCAACCTGATATGCCTGAATATCAGTTTTTAGATAAGCTTGTTCCACTGCAAGCGAATGATATCAGTGAGATTGGTAAAAGTTGCGGCAATGGTTGGCGTAAAGTATTTAATGTTTATGCAAAATTATTATACGCATTAGATAAAAAGCTATTTAAATTTTCCAATCAAGTACCGACTTGGCAGTTATACCGAGATCAATACTTATTAAAAGCTAACAGTGGCACTGCGTTAATTTTTAATATGCCTCAACTTACTCCTTGCCTTAACGACTCTTCATATAACAATTGTAATGCTAGAGAACGATTACATATTATCTGTGGCCGAACTTATGCAAAAAAGATGCTTGCTAATGGAGAGTTATCATTACAATTAATTTGGTTAAATGAAGAGTTTGCAATTGACAGAAAACAGAGAGTTATTGTTTCTCCTTATTTTGACTATAGGCAACTATCAAATCAAAAGATTGAATATTTATCATTAATGTTAAATGATTTAATGCGTTCAATTAACTCATAACCTTCTTTTTGGGCGTTTTCTTCTTGCCATTTTCTTATTGAACACCATGCCACAAAGTCATAAGTGGCTTTATCGATCATAATCGTTTATTACCTCTGCTGAACTTATAAACGATTCAGTGATCGCTTCACACCTTATTGTTTTTTATTCACTGCTGTTTGCACATTACAAAGTTAAGCTTTACTCTAAGCAAAGGCTTTCTGGCAAGCATGAGTATTTCTTAATGTTTGACGGTTACCTAAACAGATACTTTAATAACTTACATAATGAAGATTAGATTAAAAAATGAGTCAGCAAAATACTCCACTAACGGGAAATGAATCAGCAACAATTGAATCCCAAGAGACAAAATTAGTACCTCCATCATTATATAACGTGCTTTTACATAATGATGACTATTCACCTATGGACTTTGTTATCGATGTATTACAGCGTTTTTTTAGATTAGATCATGAAGCCGCGACGGAAGTCATGTTAAATGTGCATTATAAAGGGGTTGGTGTTTGCGGTGTTTTTACTGCTGAAATAGCTGAAACTAAAGTTATGCAAGTTAATGATTATGCTAAAGAAAATGAACATCCATTAAAATGTACAATGGAAAAAGAAAGTTAACAATAGCATCACTGAATTTTTATTTTTATTCTCCTAAGGAGCTTCTATGCTAGATAAACCTTTAGAACATAGTCTCGATTTAGCTTTCCGTATCGCCTATGAAAAGTCACATGAATTTATGACATTAGAGCATTTACTATTGGCTCTGTTAGAAAACGATGAAATAAAAAAAATATTCTCAGCTTGTTCTGTTGATGTTGTTTCTTTACATATTGATTTAAGTGAGTTTTTAGAAACAAATCCTAGCTTGCCAGAAATTCAAACCCAAAAATTAGATATTCAACCAACCATCGCTTTTGAACGAGTATTGCAACGCGCTATTTTCCATGTTCAATCTTCAGGTAATACCGAAGTTACAGCTTCTAGTGTGCTGGTGGCTATATTTAGTGAAGAAGAGTCTCAAGCCGTTTACTTTTTAAAAAAATCAAGCCTATCACGCTTAGATGTTGTCAATTATCTTTCTCATGGTGTGGAAAAACACCCTGATAGTGTTGTTTTTCATGAAACTGAAGAGGTAAATAAAGTAACGGAAGAAAGCGATGAAATGCCTTTTACTATTAATCTTAATGAGCGTGTTGTAGAAGGTTTTATTGATCCGTTAATTGGTCGAGAAAAAGAACTAGAACGTTGTGTACAAATACTATGCCGTCGCCGTAAAAATAACCCATTGTTAGTTGGAGAGTCTGGTGTTGGTAAAACAGCGATAGCAGAAGGGTTAGCTTATCGTATTGTTAATAACAGTGTTCCAGATGTTATTGAAGATCATATTATTTATTCATTAGATATGGGAGCTTTATTAGCAGGGACAAAATATCGAGGTGAATTTGAGCAACGTTTTAAAACGGTATTAAATAAACTGCAAGAACAAGATAATGCCATCCTTTTTATTGATGAAATTCATACCATTATTGGTGCAGGTGCTGCAACGGGTGGGCAGTTAGATGCTGCAAATCTATTAAAGCCATTATTAACAGGTGGTCAATTACGCTGTATCGGCTCAACTACATATAAAGAGTTTGGGCAAATTTTTGAAAAAGAACATGCTTTGGCTCGTCGTTTTCAAAAAATTGATGTACTTGAACCTTCAATACAAGAAACTGGTCAGATCCTTTTGGGCTTACGCTCTCGCTATGAAGAGCATCATAATATTCGTTATACAAATAAAGCATTAATTGCTGCAGCTGAGCTGAGTGCGAAGTACATTAATGATCGTCAATTACCTGATAAAGCCATTGATGTTATCGATGAAGCAGGCTCGAAAATGCGTTTATTACCGGTTAGCAAGCGCAAAAAAACAATTGGTGTTGCCGAAATTGAGAGCATTATTGCTAAAATTGCACGTATCCCAGAAAAATCAGTTTCAAGCTCAGATAAAGATGCGTTAGGAAAGTTACATCAACGTTTAAAAATGACTGTATTTGGGCAAGATAATGCCATTGATGCATTAACTGATGCGATTCATTTAAATCGTTCTGGTTTATCAGATGAACTTAAACCTGTTGGCTCTTTTCTATTTGCTGGGCCTACAGGTGTTGGTAAAACGGAAGTGACTCAACAATTAGCCAAAGCATTAGGTATTGAGCTTTTACGCTTTGATATGTCTGAGTATATGGAAAAGCATACTGTATCGCGTTTAATAGGCGCTCCTCCTGGTTATGTTGGGTATGAGCAAGCCGGTTTATTAACTGATGCAGTAGTCAAACACCCATATTCTGTTGTGTTGTTAGATGAAATAGAGAAAGCGCATGCAGACGTTTATAATATTCTGTTACAAGTGATGGATCATGCAACATTAACTGATAGTAATGGCCGTAAAGTTGACTTTAGAAACGTTATCTTAGTGATGACAACAAATGCCGGTGTTCAAGAAACGGTTAAACAAAGTATTGGTTTTAAAGAACAGAAACAAGGCGTTAAAGCGATGGATGAAATTAATAAAATATTTTCTCCTGAATTTAGAAATCGTCTTGATAATATTATATGGTTTAATCATTTAGATCTTAAAGTGATTAGCCAAGTTGTTGATAAGTTCATTGTACAGTTACAAGTGCAATTAGATAAAAAACAAGTGTCCTTGGAAGTTGAGTCTAAAGCTCGTGTTTGGTTAGCTGAACATGGCTATGATAAAGCAATGGGTGCTCGACCAATGGGAAGACTCATTCAAGAAGAGTTGAAAAAACCGTTAGCAACAGAAATATTATTTGGCCGTTTACAAAATGGTGGTAGTGTCCGAGTGAAGTTGAATGCACAAGGAGAGGGCATTCAATTTGATTATGGTTCAGATGATAACAATAAAAAAGCAGAGAAGAAGTTAGCGGTAAGTAGTTAACTGGTGTTTTTAATACGTTTAATTAAAAAAATATTTTTCACTAGTCATAAAAAAACCAGCTATAAGCTGGTTTTTTTATGACTTTTAACAAGTCTAATTTATTGTTACCGGCTAATTAACGAGCACGGAAAACAATACGACCTTTTGATAGATCGTAAGGTGTAAGCTGAACTGTTACTTTATCGCCAGTTAGAATACGGATGTAGTTTTTACGCATTTTTCCTGAGATATGTGCAGTAACAACGTGACCGTTTTCTAATTCCACACGGAACATTGTATTAGGCAGTGTATCTAAGATAGTGCCTTGCATTTCAATACTGTCTTCTTTTGCCATTGGCGATGGATCCTTTGTATAGGTAAGTAGTGCTAATTTCAATCGGCGCATAATGCCAGAATTATTGTAAGTGGTAAAGGATTGTTGCTCATTAATCAAACTAAAAAGCTAATCAAATGCCTCCCATTTCTGGTTTATGAAGCGTTGATGTGGGTTAAATTGATTTTTATAATTCATTTTTTGGCAATTATGGATGTAGTAACCTAGGTATAAAAAATCAATATTTTGTGTTTTAGCTAATTGAAGCTGTTGTAAAACTGCAAATTTGCCTAAGGAGTGCGCTGTATAGTTTGGATCATAAAAACAATAGAAAGCACTCCAAGAAGTTGAATTATTAGTTGTTAATTGATCGGTAACACTAACCGAGATTAATTTTTCTCCATCATAAATTTCAATGAAGATTGGAGCTCCCCAACTGCAGGCAATAAAAGACTCAAATTGTTCTATGCTCGCAGGATACATAACCCCATTTTTATGAATAGTATTGATGTAGTGTTGGTAAAGTGAAAAATAATCTGCTTTAGGTTTTGTACATTCAATCACGGTGAAATGCTTATTTTTATTTAATAGCCGCTTTTGGCTTTTAGATAAAATAAATTCATTAGTTTGTATTCGTAATGACTGACATTGTTCACAGTCGGGGCATTGAGGGCGGTAAACTTGATCTCCACTCCGTCTAAAACCCATCGTAATTAATGCGGGATAATATTGTTGTGCATTATGTTCAGGTTCGAACAACATAATTAGTTGCTCTTCTTTATCCGTTAAATAAGAACAAGGGAAAGGAGTTGATAAGGTTGCGCGAAGGCTAGATGTTTTAGACACTAATAACCTTTGATTTTAAATAGGGAGTTATGTTTGCAATAACTAGAAATAAAAGAGTGTATCGTATTATGCATTGCTTTGTTATTGTAAGCCGAATTATTATTCATCAATTTATTATTATGAGGGACATTATGAGCGTACAACAAACCATTGAAAATAAATTAAAGGCTCACTTTCAAGCTGATTATATTAATGTTGAAAATGAAAGTCATAACCATTCAGTCCCGGTTAATTCAGAAACGCATTTTAAAGTCACGGTTGTTTCTGATGAGTTTACGGATATACGTTTAATTATGCGTCATCGTTTAATAAATGAATTATTGGCTGAGGAACTAGCTGGGCCAGTACATGCATTAGCTATTCATACTTTCACACCAAGTCAATGGGCAGAAAAAAATCAAGTTTCACCAAACTCGCCTAATTGTTTAGGTGGAGGTAAATAATATCAATCTGAAAGCGGATTTTTATCTTTTTTTAGTGATGAAAACATGAAAGGTTTAATTGTTAATAATAGGCTTACTTTTTGTTGCATTATTTTTATGAAATTTGAAGTCACTACAACTCAAAACCTTATTTAATATAGCAATCAACCCCTCTCTAATGGTAATATTTGCGGGAATTTTTTAGTGTGCATGTTAATCGTTTGTTAAGTGCGACTGATTATATGTAGTGTTTATTGCCGAAAGGCATCTAACTTTCTTCCCGTAACATAGTGCAAGAGAATATGATTACTATAAAAAAAGGACTGGACCTCCCAATCTCAGGAGCGCCAGAGCAAGTCATTCAGAAAGGCCCCGCTATTTCTGAAGTTGCTATACTGGGTGAAGAATACGTTGGTATGCGTCCGTCAATGGCTGTTAAAGCCGGCGACAATGTAAAAAAAGGACAAATTCTATTTTCTGATAAGAAAAATGAAGGTGTACATTTTACCGCTCCAGCGTCTGGTGTAGTTAAAGAAATTAATCGTGGTGCTAAACGTGTACTACAATCCGTTGTTATTTCAGTACAAGGCAATGATTCAGTTCAGTTTGCTAAGTATGAAAGTGCACAATTAGCTAACCTCGAGCGTAACCAAGTTGTAGATAACTTAGTTAACTCTGGTGCATGGACTGCGTTACGTACTCGCCCATTTAGTAAAGTGCCTGCAATTGATACACAACCTGCTTCAATTTTTGTCACTGCGATGGATACTAATCCATTAGCGGCTGATGCAACGGTTATTATTAATGATAACCCACAAGCATTTACTGATGGTTTAGCTGTGTTATCTAAACTAACAGCAGGTAAAGTTTATGTTTGTAAAGGACAAGCGGCATTACCTACTTCAGGTATTGTAAACGTTGAAGAAAAAATATTCACTGGCGTTCATCCTGCAGGCTTAGCTGGTACACATATCCACTTCATTGATCCCGTTTCAGCAACTAAACAAGTTTGGTCAATTAATTACCAAGATGTGATTGCATTTGGTCAGTTATTTACTACAGGTGAAATTTATAGCGAAAAAGTTATTTCTCTCGCTGGTCCTGCAGTTTCAAAACCACGTTTAGTACGCACTGTGTTAGGTGCTTCTGTTGAAGAACTAACTGCAGGTGAATTGATTTCAGGTCAAGTTCGTGCGATTTCTGGCTCTGTATTATGTGGTGTAACTGCTGTAGGTCCTCATGCCTATTTAGGTCGCTACCATAATCAAGTATCTGCTCTTATTGAAGGCTATGAAAAAGAGTTGTTTGGCTGGGGGGCTCCTGGTTCAAATAAACATTCTGTTTCACGTGTGTTCTTATCGGCATTAAATCGAGCGAAAAAATTTGCATTCACTACCACTACAGGCGGTAGTAAGCGTGCAATGGTGCCAATTGGTCAATATGAACGTGTTATGCCATTAGATATTCTACCAACTATGTTATTACGTGACTTGATCGTTGGTGATACTGATGGTGCACAGACGTTAGGTTGCTTAGAGTTGGATGAAGAAGATTTAGCATTATGTACTTATGCTTGCCCAGGCAAATATGAATACGGTTCAATCTTACGTAATTGTCTAAGTAAAATTGAGAAGGAAGGCTAACAATGGGTCTTAAGAACATAATTGAAAAAATGGAACCGCATTTTGAATCAGGGGGCCGTTATGAAAAATGGTACGCTCTGTATGAAGCTGCTGCGACATTTTTTTATACTCCTGGTTATGTAACCAAAGGTATTACCCACGTTCGTGATGGTATTGACCTTAAACGCATGATGATCTTTGTTTGGTTAGCAACATTTCCAGCTATGTTTTACGGTATGTATAACACTGGTATACAAGCTAATGATGCAATTGTAGCTGGTTATTCTACGTTAAATGATTGGCGTATAGTCTTGCTAGATGTGTTAGGTGTCACCACTGGTGCCGGTGCAGGTTTACTCGATAACTTCCTATTTGGTGCTGCATATTTCTTACCTATCTATGCCGTGACATTTGTTGTGGGTGGTTTCTGGGAAGTATTATTTGCAAGTGTACGTAAGCATGAAGTAAATGAAGGTTTCTTCGTTTCATCTGTACTATTTGCATTGATTGTTCCTGCGACTATTCCTTTATGGCAAGTGGCTTTAGGTATTACGTTTGGTGTTGTTGTTGCTAAAGAAATTTTTGGTGGCACAGGACGTAACTTCCTAAACCCTGCTCTTGCTGGTCGTGCTTTCTTATTCTTTGCCTATCCTACTGATATTTCTGGCGATTCTGTTTGGACTGCTGTAGATGGTTTCTCGGGTGCAACGTCATTAAGTACAATGTCACAAGGTGGTTTAGAAGCGGTACAAGCTAAATTATCTTGGATGGATGCTTTCTTAGGAAATATGCAAGGTAGTATCGGTGAAGTTTCTACGTTAGCTATTTTGATTGGTGGTGCATTTATTGTTATCACTGGTATTGCTTCATGGCGAATAATAGCAGGTGTCATGATCGGTATGATTGCAACATCATTATTATTTAATGTGATTGGCAGTGATACAAACCATATGTTCCAACTACCTTGGTACTGGCATTTAGTGATGGGTGGTTTTGCTTTTGGTATGATATTTATGGCAACTGATCCTGTATCTGCTTCATTTACTAATAAAGGTAAGTGGTATTACGGTATTTTAATCGGTTTGATGGTGGTATTGATTCGTGTTGTAAATCCAGCCTTCCCTGAAGGTATGATGTTGGCAATTCTATTTGCTAATTTATTTGCACCGTTATTCGATTACTTCGTAGTGCAAGGGAATATCAAACGGAGGTTAGCACGCAATGTCTAGTCAAAAGGAAACATTCGGCAAAACGATGATTATTGTACTGGCAGTTTGTCTAGTATGTTCAATTATCGTAGCAGGTGCCGCAGTTGGACTACGTCCTCTGCAAATCGCTAATAAAGCAATTGATAAGCAAAATAAAATTCTTGATGTTGCAGGTTTAACGACTGATAAAACAATACCAGAAATTTTTGCTTCTAATATTGAAACAAAGTTAGTTGACTTAGCAACAGGTGAGTTTGTTTCAACACCTGATGCAAACACTTATGATCAGCGTAAAGCAGCTAAAGATCCAAAAACAAGCGTTAGATTAACGCCTGAACAAAACATTGCAAAAATTGGTCGTCGTGCCAACTTAGCAACCGTTTATTTGGTTTCTAATGATAACGGTGTTTTACAACGAATCATCTTACCTGTACATGGTGCTGGTTTATGGTCAACCATGTATGCATTTGTAGCTGTTAAACCTGATGGTAATACTGTTGAGGCGATTACTTACTATGAACAAGGTGAAACACCTGGGTTAGGTGGTGAAGTTCAAAACCCTCATTGGAGAGGATTATTTGTTGGCAAAGAGTTATTTGATGCTAATGGTAACCCTGCTATTAAAATAGTTAAAGGACAAGCTGCTGCTGGTTCTAAACATGAAATTGATGGTCTATCTGGCGCAACACTAACAAGTGTTGGTGTTGAACATACCTTTACTTTCTGGTTAGGTGAGCAAGGGTTTGGTCCATTTCTTAGCAAAGTTCGTGAAGGAGCGCTAAACAATGGCTAAATCAAGTGAATTAAAAGAAGTACTTACTTCTCCAGTTGTTAGTAATAACCCAATTGCATTACAAATTCTTGGTGTATGTTCTGCTTTAGCGGTAACTGCAACATTACAAACTGCTGTGGTAATGACATTGGCAGTATTATTTGTAACTGCGTTTTCTAACTTGTTCATATCAATGATCCGTAACTATATCCCGAATAGTGTACGTATCATCGTACAAATGGCGATTATTGCATCATTAGTAATTGTTGTTGACCAAGTATTGAGAGCTTATGCGTATGGATTATCAACGCAATTATCAGTGTATGTTGGCCTTATTATTACTAACTGTATTGTAATGGGGCGTGCAGAAGCATTTGCGATGAAAAACAAACCATTAGCTAGTTTTATGGATGGTATTGGTAATGGATTAGGTTACGGTCTTATCCTTGTCTTAGTTGGCGGTTTCCGTGAACTGTTTGGATCTGGTGCGTTATTTGGATTTGAAATTTTACCGTTGATCTCTAATGGCGGTTGGTATCAAAGTAATGGTTTGTTGTTACTTCCTCCTAGTGCTTTCTTTATTATTGGTGGCATTATCTGGGCAATTCGTACGATTAAACCAGAACAAGTTGAGCCAAAGGAGTAATTTGAATGGAACATTATCTTAGTTTATTTGTGCGTTCTATTTTCATTGAAAATATGGCACTCGCTTTCTTCTTAGGCATGTGTACTTTCCTTGCTGTATCTAAGAAAGTTAAAACATCAATGGGTCTTGGGGTTGCGGTAATTGTGGTATTAGGTATTTCTGTACCTGTTAACCAAATAATTTACTTTAATC
Organism: Psychromonas algarum; assembly: GCF_004376845.1. Lineage (GTDB taxonomy): Bacteria > Pseudomonadota > Gammaproteobacteria > Enterobacterales > Psychromonadaceae > Psychromonas. The sequence goes on along the minus strand of NZ_SNUW01000015.1, from coordinate 3,117 downwards.
TATTAGCTCCTGGTGCACTTGGTTGGGCAGGTTTCCCTGATGCTGATTTAAGCTTTTTGGGCTTTATTACATTCATCGGTGTTATTGCTGCATTAGTACAGATTTTGGAAATGGTATTGGATAAATACTTCCCCGCGCTGTATCAAGCACTTGGTATCTTTTTACCGCTTATCACGGTGAACTGTGCCATCTTTGGTGGCGTATCGTTTATGGTTCAACGTGAGTATAACTTACTTGAGTCAGCTGTTTACGGTATCGGTAGTGGTGTTGGTTGGACGTTAGCAATTGTTGCACTAGCGGGTATCCGTGAAAAAATGAAATACTCAGACGTACCAGATGGTTTACGTGGATTAGGTATTACATTTGTAACAGCGGGCCTAATGGCATTAGGTTTTATGTCGTTTTCTGGTATCCAGCTGTAACCGTTGCTGTTTTAGCTTAGATGAATTCGGGGGAGTTGACTCCCCCTCAAAACAAGGAAAAAGTCGAAGATGGACAATAATATTGAAATCTTTCTCGGCGTTGCCATGTTTACAATTATCGTTTTAGCCTTAGTCGTTATTATTTTATCGGCTAAAGCAAAACTTGTAAGCACAGGTGATATTACAATTTCTATTAACGATGATGCAGATAAAAGCATTAAAACCCAAGCGGGTGGTAAGTTATTAGGTGCATTAGCCAATGCCGGCGTATTTGTTTCTTCTGCATGTGGCGGTGGTGGTACATGTGGACAATGTAAAGTGAAAATTAAGTCGGGTGGTGGTGATATTCTACCAACAGAACTTGATCATATTACTAAACGTGAAGCAAAAGATGGTGAACGTTTATCATGTCAAGTTAATGTTAAAGAAGACATGAACATTGAACTGCCTGAAGAGATCTTTGGTGTTAAAAAATGGGAATGTACCGTTATCTCTAACGGTAACGAAGCCACTTTCATTAAAGAGCTTAAATTACAGATCCCTGATGGGGAAACTGTACCGTTTAAAGCGGGTGGATATATCCAAATTGAAGCACCTGCTCATCATGTTAAATATAAAGATTTTGATATTGAAGAGCAGTATCGTGGAGACTGGGAACATTTCAAATTCTTTGATTTAGAATCAAAAGTTGATGAAGAAACCATTCGTGCTTATTCAATGGCGAACTATCCAGGTGAAGAAGGTATTATCATGTTGAACGTGCGTATTGCTACGCCTCCTCCACGTGATCTGTCATTACCATGTGGTAAAATGTCATCATTTATCTTTAGCTTGAAAGAAGGCGATAAAGTGACTATTTCAGGTCCATTTGGTGAGTTCTTCGCGAAAGAAACTGAAAATGAAATGGTATTTATCGGTGGTGGTGCTGGTATGGCCCCAATGCGTTCACACATCTTTGATCAGTTCCGTCGTCTAAAAACCAAGCGTAAAGCTAGTTTCTGGTATGGTGCTCGTTCGAAGCGTGAAATGTTTTACGTTGAAGATTTTGATGCCATTGCAGCTGAAAATGAAAACTTTGAATGGCATGTAGCACTAAGTGATCCACAACCTGAAGATAATTGGGATGGGTACACTGGTTTCATCCATAACGTATTATATGAAAACTACCTGAAAGATCATGATGCTCCAGAAGATTGCGAGTTCTATATGTGTGGTCCACCAGTTATGAATGCGGCGGTCATCGCTATGCTTAAAGATTTAGGTGTAGAAGATGAAAATATCCTGCTAGATGACTTTGGCGGTTAATCCTGATGATTAACTCATCAATCAAATGGCTAGCCTTAATAGGGCTAGCCTTTTTTATATCTTCGTGCTCAAAACCTGAATCGAAATTAATACATCTTCAGGGGCAAACTATGGGCACTTATTATAATGTTACTTATGTATTGCCAAGTGAATTATCACAAAACAAAGAGCTTGCAAAAGAACAACTACAAATTTTAATTGATCAGGAATTAGAACTCGTTAATGATCAAATGTCGACTTATCGTCCACATTCCGAATTATCGTTATTTAATCAAAGCTCTCATTCTACAGAAGTATCTGATGCAACTATTAAAGTAGTTAAAACGGCCCTTAAAGTTTATCAACAAAGTGGTGGTGCTTTTGATGTGACTGTTGGACCATTAGTTAATTTATGGGGATTTGGACCAGATAAAAGACCTAATAAAGTGCCTGACGCTCAATTAATTGAAGAAATGAAACAGAAAATAGGTAGCCAGTATTTATCTATTGAAGGTAATAAGTTAATTAAAGCGAAACCTGATTTATATGTAGATTTATCGTCTATTGCTAAAGGTTATGGTGTTGATGCAACGGCTGAACTGCTAGCTTCAAAAGGCATTTCAAATTACTTAGTTGATATTGGTGGTGAGTTACGCGCCAGTGGGACAAAACTTCAGCATGTTCCATGGACTTTAGCAATAGAGCGGCCTGGAGCAGGACTAAATGTTCAACGTTTATTACATATTGGGAATAATGCGATTGCAACGTCGGGAGATTATCGTAATTATTTTGAGTTTGATGGGATCCGTTATTCTCATACAATAGACCCAAGTACAGGTAGGCCTATTAACCACAAGTTAGTTTCAGTCACGGTAATTGATAAAAGTAGTATGGTTGCAGACGCATTAGCGACAGCAATTACTGTATTAGGTCCTGAAAAAGGGTTAAAATTTGCTAATATGCTAAAGCAGCCTGTATTTTTGCTAACTAAGCAGGGAGATGGATTTATAGAATCGTTTACTCCTGAGTTTGAAGAATTTCTTGTAGAGGAAAAATGATGATCTATTTTATTGCTACGTTTGTTGTGTTTTTATTGGTTATCGTTGCAATGTCGATTGGCTATATTATTAACCAAAAAACTATTGGTGGTAGCTGTGGCGGATTAGCTTCTGTAGGTATTGATAAAGAATGTGATTGCCCAGATCCTTGTGATAATCGTAAAAAAAGAGAAGCAGCAGAAGAAAGAACTAAGAAGCTTCAAGCAGAAGCTCGTATTTTATAGTTTGACCCTGTAAATAATTCTGTGTAACTGCGGTTTTTAAACGTAGTCTTTAAGACGGTCTTCGAACGTTATCATAAAACGATTCAAGGCCGTTTTCCAATTTCTTATTGGCATCGTCCATTTCTTTGA
>NZ_SNUW01000014.1 GCF_004376845.1 Psychromonas algarum | reverse complement strand
TCTGTTTTTAATGTTTTCGCGGCTTCACGAGCAAACGCTTCTAATTGCTTCTGATCCATAACTGCTTATCCTTTTCCAAATAGTAGGATTATAAATAAGCAGTTACACAGTTTTTATTACAGTCTCTATAGTTTTTATTTCTAACAATGAGAGCGAGGGTAGGTTGTTACCTACCTTTTTGCTTTCTGTAGCCATCTATCTAATGAATTAGCAAAATTCTGTTTATCTTTATCTGAAAATTTATTTGGCCCTCCGCTTATTTGACCAACACTCCGTAGTTCTTCTGCTAAGTTTCGCATCGCTAAACGTTGGCGCACATTATCAGCTGTATACAACTCTCCTCGAGGGTTAAGGGCTATGATACCTTTTTCAACTAATTCGGCTGCTAGTGGGATATCTTGCGTAATAACAAGATCATTTATTTCTACATGTTGGCTAATGTAGTTATCAGCGACATCAAACCCTTGCGATACTTGAATTGTTTTAACTAAAGCACTTCTTTTTACTGGTAAGGGTGAGTTAGCAACAAAAATAAGAGCGGTCTGTGTTCTTGTACTTGCTCTTAATACCATTTCTCTTACCGCTACAGGGCAAGCATCTGCATCAATCCAAATTGTCATGGACACCTCTTTATAACTAAAGAGGTAATATAACAAAATTTGTAAGGTTAATTAATATTTAAATTAGATCTAGAATGTAAGTAATTGAAAATGCGTATTTAATATGATTGTTACTTATATTTTTAACTTTTTTTTTATATTTTTATTAAATAGCTGTTGACACCTTTTTAAAGCACTATATAATCTTTTTTAGCTTGAAAGTTCGTTTTATATTTATGTTCATTGTTTCGTATTAATGTACTGAATCCTATAATTCATAAGTAATAGCAACACTTCTAGCAAACTGCCTTGGTTTCAAGGTTAAATTACTCAAATAAAATAGGATATACACATGTCTACAACTACTGGTACAGTTAAATGGTTCAACGAATCTAAAGGTTTTGGTTTCATCGAGCAAGAAAACGGTCCTGACGTTTTCGCACATTTCTCTGCTATCGCAAGCACTGGTTTTAAAACTCTTGCTGAAGGCCAAAAAGTACAGTTCACTGTTACTCAAGGTCAAAAAGGTCCTCAAGCAGAAAACATCGTAGCTCTTTAATATTGCTTCGGTGAGCATTTAGTGCTCATTCTGATTGAAAAAAAGGTAAGTTACTGACTTGCCTTTTTTTATACCTGAAAAAAATTTCACCCACTTTTCCTAATCCCCTGTGAAGATTAAACTATCGCTTCAAGTGGTAATTTCACTGTAAAAACACTTCCTTTACCAATCTCGCTAGAAACGGTTATTTCTCCTTTATGTTGATGAATGATCGAATAGCTAATAGATAATCCTAACCCAGTGCCTTTGCCTAACGGTTTTGTTGTATAAAAAGGCGTGAAAATTTCATTTATTTTCGTTTCTTCAATGCCTGTTCCTGTATCTGAAATTTGAATATACAAATAATGCTCTTGTACATGTGCTTTGATAAATACAACTTTCTCTTCAGAGGTTTCAACAGAGTCTTTTGCATTGATAAGTAGATTTACTAGAACTTGCTCAATTTGTGTTTTATTACAATATAGATCAGCTAAAGAAGGGGGAATCACTTGTCGTAATTCAACTTCATCTTGTCTGTATTGATTAATTACAATTGCAATTACACTATCAAAAATATCAGCTGTTTTTTCTATTTGATAGTTATCAAGTTCGCTATCACGCCCAAAGCTACCAACTTGTTTTACGATTTTTTCTATGCGTTCAATTTGAGTCACAATAGTAGCCACATTTCTTTCAACTAAGTGGTAGTTTTTGCTACTTAAATTATCTTGGCACATATCTGTATGAATACAAATTACTTGTAGAGGTTGATTAATTTCGTGAGCAATACCGGTTGCAATTTCACCTAAGGAGGTTAATTTATTTGATTGTATTAGTTTGGCTTCACTACTTCTGTATTCGTTACTTATTTGTTTTAAACGGTTATTACTATCAATAATTTTTTGGCGCATATTTAAGTGAATACTGTAAAATTTGACACTAGCGGCTGCTAAAAACGATAGTAATAACGTTAATATTAGAATTAGCCCTTTATCTCGAGGTGTTGCATCAGACCAAATCATTAACGTCCATTCTCGACCGTAAATAGGAACACTAAATTGCTCTGTTACGTCATTAATATGCATAGTCTTAGGTAATGAAGTAAATAAAGTAATTCCATCCTCTGAAAGTGAAAATGGTTTGACGATTTGATAATTTGCTATTTCATGTTGCAATAACTTATCAATATCGATAGCGACTTCTACATAAGCAATTAATATTTGGTTTATTACGATAGGAAATTGTAAATCAAATGCCATTTTATGGTCATCTGTATAATAACCTTTACTAGTATAAATTGAGTCTGCAGTTAATTTTTCTGCTTTCATAGGAAGATGTTGTCTATCTCGTAGCTGTCTTTTTCTATGAATCAAATTTTCATTTTCAAAGGATGATTGAGAAGGTAATCGTAATTTAGTTTTTTCTATTAATGGAAAGTATTTTATTGATACTATAAATGGATTAAGTTTTTTTAAAGTATCTGTATCGGCTTGCCAGTGTTGGTTAATATCATTTATTGTTTGCCAGCGATTAACTATCAATGAAATTTGATTCGCATTATTCTCAATATTACCTTGAATGTTGTAGCGTATATTTTGACTTTCTATCTGAATAGTCTGCTGTTGTCGTTTTTTTTCATCCAGGGTTAATTGAACTGAAATTAGATATGAAAGACTCACTCCAATTAGAAAGACAAAAACACTATATATATTTGATTTCAACTTATTTCCTTAATACACCTAATGCTATATTCAGCTAGATTAGGCATAATACGTTAAATAAAATATTTTTTAGATCCAAGCGATCATTATTGAGATTATAAGCAAGGAATTGATATGTCAGCGTTAGGTTTTACTACAAAGATAGTGCATTCAGATCATAAATTAGGTTTAGAAGCTGGGGCGGTCCATGCTCCAATTCATAACTCGGTACCTTATGGCTTTTCAGATGTGCAAGGTTTAATAGATGTCTTTCAAGGGCAACCAGGCCATGCCTATGCACGAACTTCAACTCCAACTTTAGATGCGTTATGCCAAAAAATCCAAAAGATGGATAATGGTGTTGCAACGGCTGTTTTTTCTTCTGGTATGTCAGCTATCGTAGCAACGTTTTTAACCTTATTAAAAGCAGGCGATCATGTTATTTGTAGTCGTTTTCTCTTTGGTAATACAACTTCTTTATTAAGAACCTTAGAAGGTTACGGTATTGAGATTACATTAGTTGACGCGACTGAAATAAAAGAAGTTGAAAAAGCATTAAAACAAAATACAAAAATGGTATTTGTGGAAACAATTGCTAACCCTGTAACACAAGTAAGTGCATTAGCTGAAATTGGTGATTTTTGTGAAAAAGAAGAATTAGTTTATGTTGTTGATAATACAATAACATCTAGTTTTCTTTTTGATGCTAGAGCAGTTAAAACAAGTTTAATTGTTACCTCACTATCTAAATATGTTGCTGGCCACGGTAATGCAATGGGCGGATCTGTAACGGACACTGGTTTATATAACTGGGAAAATTATCCAAATATCTATGAAGGTTATCGCAAAGGTGATAGCAAAATGTGGGGTATTAGCCAGATTAAGAAAAAAGGATTGCGTGATATGGGAGCATGTTTGAGCTCTCAAGGTGCACACCTTATTTCAATAGGCAGTGAAACCATGGAGCTACGTATGCAACGCCAAGCCGTTAATGCAATGGCTTTAGCTGAGTTATTAGAAGATCACCCTAAGGTTGCTAAAGTTTATTATCCTGGTTTAGCATCTCACCCTCAGCATGTTCGAGCAAAAACATTATTTAATGGTTTTGGTGCATTATTAAGTTTTGATTTAATTGATGATATCGATTGCTGCGAGTTTTTAAATAAATTAAACCTTGTTATTAGTGCAACCCATTTAGGTGACAACCGAACACTTGCTTTACCTGTTGCTCCAACAATTTACTTTGAGATGGGGTTACAATTACGCCAAGAAATGGGGATCAGTGAGAATATGATCCGCTGCTCTGTAGGTATTGAAAATACTGCTGATTTAATTGCCGATTTTAAACAGGCATTAGCTTAATTCAAAAGGTATAAAAAGAGGTCAATGACCTCTTTTTAGTAAATATGTTTTCGCTAATAAAAACCTTGATACTTCTTCTATTGTTTTCTCAATGCACTTTTGTTTATGCACAAATGAGCGACGATATAATTAAATTGAAAGCTCGTTCACTTGCTAATTACAAAGTTTGTGAGCAGTTAGCCAATGAGTCTGGTGATTTGGTCATGGCTTATTATTATGCTGAGATGCTAAAGAATAGTGATATAGAAAATGAAGTTTATACAAATGAGCAAGGTCAAGTTATTGCCAAGGAAGAAGTAAAGTCATTAAAGGTTTTAAATCAGATTGACAGTGCTAGTATGCTCCAGCTCTGTCAAAATCGATTTGCTCCTATTTCCCGTCAGTATTATAAAACTCAGTTAGAAAATAAGCGTTAAACGAAAGAGGGGAATGTTAAAATTAAGTCTTAGCTTAATCTTTAACTGTTCCCCATACTTTTGTCGTATCAACCATAGGTGTTGTTTTCTCGTCTGTTTTAATTACTTTTTTTGCTGCTTTAGGTTTAATTATTTTTTCTATCTCTGATGCATCATCGGTATTCTTTTTAGCTTCTGCTTTTTTTACTCGAATTATATTTCCAGCTAATTTATATCCGTTTAACTGTTTGATAGCAGCTTTTGCTTCACCTACTTTTGGCATTTCAACAAAGGCAAAACCTTTTGATTGTCCTGTTTCTTTATCTAAAACAAGATTGCATGACTGGACGTTACCATGCTCTTTAAAGAGAGATAGTATTTTTTCTTCAGTGGTTGCTTTAGCAAGGTTGCGTACTAATAATTTCATTTGAGCCTACTTAATTGAATAATTTTTATTATTTTAGCAGGAAGTGGAATGGATTGTAGATTAAAGCTTGATTAATTCATTCCAGCTCAGGTTAAATTTGAATTGTCGTAAATACATATATAGAAGAAAATTCTATTTTTATTAATTTTTATTCATTGCTTAAACATGTAATAGAAAATGAATTCATCCTTTCAATTTGCTATAATTCTGCCAATTTTATAAACAACTCCTTTTTGCAAAATATAAATGCTCATATATTAAGAGATAACTAAAAATGGCAGACGCTAAGTTTCTAGAAGCCGTCAATTGTAGACGCACATTCGCAATCATATCTCACCCTGATGCGGGTAAAACAACAATTACGGAAAAAGTACTGTTATTCGGTAATGCATTACAAAAAGCCGGTACAGTAAAAGGCAAAAAATCAGGACAACATGCCAAGTCAGATTGGATGGAAATGGAAAAAGATCGTGGTATTTCAATCACAACTTCTGTTATGCAATTTCCGTATGGTGATGGTTTAGTTAATTTATTAGATACTCCAGGACATGAAGACTTTTCTGAAGATACTTACCGTACGCTAACGGCTGTGGATTCATGTTTAATGGTAATTGATGCTGCTAAAGGTGTTGAGCAACGTACGATTAAATTAATGGAAGTGACACGTTTACGGGATACACCGATCATTACATTTATGAATAAATGTGACCGTGATACTCGTGATCCTGTTGATCTTATGGATGAAGTAGAAGATGTCTTAAATATTGCTTGTGCACCTATTACTTGGCCAATTGGCATGGGTAAAGAGTTCAAAGGTGTTTATCATCTATTGCGTGATGAAGTGATTTTATATGAATCTGGTCAGGGGCATATGATTCAAGATGTTCGCATTATTAAAGGCTTAGATAATCCTGAGTTAGACAAAGTATTACCTAATCATGCAGATGATTTACGTGAAGAGATGGAACTTGTATTAGGTGCTTCTAATGAGTTCGATTTAGAGATGTTTTTAGCTGGAGAATTAACTCCTGTCTATTTTGGTACGGCTTTAGGTAACTTTGGTGTTGACCATGTGTTAGATGGGTTAGTTGAATGGGCACCAAAACCTCTTCCAAGAGAAACCGTGCAGCGCGTTGTTGAGCCAACAGAAGAAACCTTTTCTGGATTTATTTTTAAAATTCAAGCGAATATGGATCCAAAACATCGTGACCGTATTGCATTTATGCGTATTTGTTCAGGTAAATATGAAAAAGGCATGAAGATGCATCATGTTCGTACTGGAAAAATGGTTAGTATTTCAGATGCTGTTACCTTTATGGCTGGTGACCGTACAGCTTCTGATGAGTCATTCTCTGGTGATATTATTGGTTTACATAACCATGGTACCATTCAAATTGGTGATACTTTTACCATTGGTGAAGATCTTAAATTTACAGGTATCCCAAACTTCGCGCCTGAGATGTTTCGTCGTATTCGTTTAAAAGATCCTTTAAAACAAAAGCAATTGTTAAAAGGGTTAATGCAGTTATCTGAAGAGGGCGCTGTACAAGTATTTCGTCCATTACGTAGTAATGATTTAATTGTTGGTGCCGTTGGTGTGCTTCAGTTTGAAGTGGTTGTGCAGCGATTAAAATCAGAATATAAAGTGGATGCAATCTATGAAGGAATAAGTGTGGCAACCGCTTTATGGGTTGATTGTGATGACCCAATAAAAATGGCTGAATTTGAGAAAAAAGCTTACGATAATTTAGCATTAGATGGCAGTAATAACTTAACTTATGTTGCACCGACTATGGTTAATTTAAACTTAGCTATTGAGCGTTACCCGGATATTCGTTTCCGTAAAACACGGGAACATTAATCTTATTAATAGGTTAACCTTACAAAGCGTCTTTTAGGCGCTTTTTTTATTTAGAGACGTTACAAAGGTGAGATATGTTTATCGATAGTCATTGTCACTTTAACTTTGCTTGCTTTAATACAAATCGAAAGCTTTTGATGTCACAGCTTATTGATAGCAACATTAGTCATATCGTAATTCCCGGAACCGATGCAAAACGATGGGCTGAGATTATTAAATTAGCTGAAAATAATCATAATATTTATTTTTCGCTAGGCATCCACCCTCATTTTTTAAGAGATTTTGATGAACAAGATTTAACATATTTAAAAGAATTGTTATTACTTACCCGTCAGCAAACAAATAGTAAGTGTGTTGCGCTAGGCGAAATTGGTTTAGATAAATTAATTGAAACTGATTTGATACAACAAGAGGCTATTTTTTTGGCACAATTAGCGCTTGCTCAATCTTTGAAATTACCGGTGATTTTACATATTGTAAAAACACAATCACGAGTTTTAGCATTACTGAAACAAAGTAAGTTTAATTGTGGTGGGATCTATCATGCATTTTCAGGTAGTGAAGAAATAGCAAATGAGTTTATTAAATTAGGTTTTAAATTAGGTGTTGGTGGTGTTATTACATACCCTAATTCAACGAAAACAAAACAAACTATAAGTAGACTGCCGTTGAACTCTTTAGTACTTGAAACAGATGCGCCTGACATGCCAATTTATAAACAAAATACGCTAAATAATTCACCATTAAATTTAAAAATTATTTTTAATGAATTGTGTAAATTAAGAAAAGAACCGATTGATGTCATTGAACGAGAACTGTATCTAAATTGCCAAAGCATTTTTTCTATAATCAATGACTAATGTGCTTAAGTAGCGTAAAATAGTCGCCTTTCTAAATACAGTTAGCGAAACATGGTTTCCAAAATAAGGTAATGCACAACATGACTCAATATCCAATGACAGCAAAAGGCGCTGATATTTTACGTGCTGAATTAGAGCAGTTAAAAACAGTAAAACGCCCTGAGATTGTTCATGCGATTGCAGAAGCTCGTGAACATGGTGATTTAAAAGAAAATGCTGAATATCATGCTGCTCGTGAGCAACAAGGATTTTGTGAAGGTCGAATTCAAGACATTGAAGCTAAATTATCTAACGCTCAAATTATTGATGTAAGTAAAATTGCAAATAACGGTAAAGTTATTTTTGGTTCGACGGTTACTATTTTAAATATAGAAACTGATGAAGAAGTTACTTATCAAATTGTTGGTGATGATGAGTCTGATATTAAAAAGAATTTAATATCGATTAATTCTCCAATTGCACGTGGTTTAGTTGGAAAGAATATCGATGATGAAATTTCTATTACCACCCCAGGTGGCGTAATTGATTATGATATTATTAAAGTGGAATATATTGCTTAATAATATGATAGTTAATAAAAAACCCAGATAAACTGGGTTTTTATAGCTATAAAATAGTTTTCAACGTTTTTATTATTTACGTGGTAATTCTATTTTCTTTTCTTCGCTAGGACGATATAAAACAACAATGTGCCCAATTTTAGCAATAGCAAGTGCTTCAGTTTCACGCACAATGGCATCAATGATTAACTGTTTTGTTTCACGATCGTCAGTTGCTACTTTTACTTTAATTAATTCGTGGTGACTAATAGCATTTTCAATCTCTGCTAAGACGCCTTCGGTTAAGCCATTTTGGCCTAATAAAACAACTGGATTTAGTTTATGAGCTAAACCTTTTAAATATTTTTTCTGTGTGTTTGATAAATTCATGCAAATATCTTTCATTAAGGGTTGAAATCGGTTCATTCTACCCTTAAATATTAACCTTTACTATTTAGATTATTATTTATCCTAATTATTCATCCGCTAAGGAAGTTATTGTGGCAAAACCAGACAGTACAAATCGTCTTAAAAAGAGTGCATCGGGTAGTTCTAAACGATGGATGCATGAACATGTAAATGATTTTTATGTGAAAGAGGCTAATAAACAAGGTTTGCGTTCACGTGCGGTTTTCAAACTGGATGAAATAAACGGTAAAGATAAATTGATTCGTTCGGGTATGACCGTTGTTGATTTAGGTGCTGCTCCAGGTAGTTGGTCGCAATGGGCGGTAGATAAGGTTGGATTAAAAGGCAAAGTCATTGCCTGTGATATTTTACCAATGGATTCAATTGCTGGTGTTGATTTTTTGCAGGGAGATTTTCGTGAAGAAGTTGTCTTAAATGCATTATTACAACGTATTGGAGATAATAAAGTTGATGTCGTGTTATCAGATATGGCTCCCAATATGAGTGGTAACACCGGTATTGACCAACCTAAATCAATGTATTTGGTTGAGCTTGCTTTGGATATGTGTCGAGATGTACTTGTTAAAGACGGTAGCTTTATTGTTAAAGTTTTTATGGGCGCAGAGTACGAGTCATTTATGAACGATGTTCGAAAATTATTTAAATCAGTCAAAACCCGAAAACCAGATTCATCAAGAGCGAGATCGCGCGAAGTTTATTTAGTGGCGACTGGTTTTAAACTGTAGTAATCTGCTTTATTATTAACACTCTTTTCATTTTTTAACATGAGGTTTACATCTTGAACGATATGGCAAAAAACCTAATATTGTGGTTAGTCATCGCAGTAGTCTTAATGTCTTTATTCCAAGGATTTGGTTCAGACGACACTAAAAAAGCACAAATCGACTACACGACTTTTAATAAAGAAGTAAGCCAAGGGCAAATTCAACAAGTACAGATTAATGGTCAAGAAATTAAAGGGCTAAAAAGTAATCAAAGTACTTTTGTCACTTATATTCCTGCTCCAGATTTAGATTTGGTAAATTACCTAATTAAAAATAATGTAAAAGTTGAAGGGACTCCGCCAGAAGAAACAAGCTTCCTTGCTTCTATTTTTGTTTCATGGTTCCCAATGCTGTTATTAATTGGTGTTTGGATCTTCTTTATGCGCAACATGCAAGGTGGCGGTAAAGGTGGTGCGATGTCCTTTGGTAAAAGTAAAGCCAAATTGATGAGCGAAGATCAAATCAAAACGATGTTTTCTGATGTTGCTGGCTGTGATGAAGCTAAAGAAGATGTTGTTGAATTAGTTGATTATTTAAAAGATTCGACTAAGTTCCAAAAATTAGGTGGCCGTATACCAACAGGTGTTTTATTAGTTGGTCCCCCTGGTACGGGTAAAACATTACTAGCAAAAGCCATTGCGGGTGAAGCTAAAGTGCCATTTTTCTCTATCTCAGGTTCTGATTTTGTAGAAATGTTTGTTGGTGTTGGTGCATCACGTGTTCGTGACATGTTTGAACAAGCTAAAAAATCAGCTCCTTGTATTATCTTTATCGATGAAATCGATGCTGTCGGTCGTCAACGTGGCGCAGGTATGGGCGGCGGTAATGATGAGCGTGAACAAACATTAAACCAAATGTTAGTTGAAATGGATGGTTTTGAGGGTAATGAAGGTATTATCGTCATCGCTGCAACTAACCGCCCCGATGTATTAGATGCTGCACTACTTCGTCCAGGTCGTTTTGACCGTCAAGTTGTTGTTGGTTTACCTGATGTACGTGGTCGTGAACAAATATTAAAAGTTCACATGCGTAAAATCCCTCTTGATGAAGATGTGAAAGCAACAGTACTTGCTCGTGGAACACCTGGCTTTTCAGGTGCTGATTTAGCTAACTTAGTTAATGAAGCTGCTTTATTTGCTGCACGTGGTAACAAACGTACTGTTTCTAAAGAAGATTTTGAGCAAGCTCGCGATAAAATATTAATGGGTGCTGAACGTCGTAGCTTAGTGATGACAAATAAAGACAAAGAGTCTACAGCTTATCATGAAGCAGGGCATGCAATTGTAGCTAAGTTAGTGCCACAACATCACCCAATTCATAAAGTGACCATTATTCCTCGTGGTCGAGCACTAGGTGTAACTCAGTTTTTACCTGAAGGTGATCAAATCTCTCAGAATAAAGATGAGTTAGAAAGTAGTATCTCTGTGGCTTACGGTGGTCGTATTGCAGAAGAGCTTATCTACGGAGCTCAGAAAGTATCTACAGGTGCATCACAAGATATCAAGCAAGCATCTGCAATTGCTCGTGCTATGGTGACTGAATGGGGCTTCTCTGAAAAATTAGGACCTATTTTATTAACTGGTGAGCAAGGTAGTTTACGTTCTAATGTTGTTTCTCATGAAACAGGAAAAATTATTGATGATGAAGTAAAAGCCTTTATCGATACAAACTATAAACGTGCTTATCAACTATTAACGGATAATATTGATATTTTACATGCGATGAAAGAAGCATTGATGAAATATGAAACTATCGATTCAGATCAAGTTGATGATTTAATGGCTCGAGTAACAGTTCGTCCACCAACAGATTGGGATGAAGAGTTAGAAAGTGCTAAATCAAAAACATCTGAGAAATCAGAATCAGTTACTCCTGATGCTGTGAATGAAAGCCAAGAGACTGAAGCAGTTAAAGAAAGTGATGAGCCTGAAGTGAATGAATCTTCAAAAGACGATGTCACTGCAGATAAAAATAACGATAAATAAATCGTTTATTTTATCCAGTAATAAAAAACCTAAGCTTGCTTAGGTTTTTTTTAATCCAGCATTTATCCAAAAGTATAAATTATGATATTAACCAGTGGTAAAAAACAACTTTCTTTAGAGTTCCCCCAGATAATGGGGATTTTAAATGTGACGCCAGATTCTTTTTCAGATGGTGGAAAGCATACTCAAATAGATAAAGCTTTAAGTCATGCTCAGAAATTGGTGGAGCAAGGGGCTTCAATTATTGATATTGGTGGTGAATCAACTCGACCAGGTGCAAATGATGTTTTGCTAGATGAAGAGTTAGTACGAGTTGTTCCTGTTATTGAACGTATTAAGCAAGAGCTTGATTGTTGGATTTCAATTGATACTAGTAAAGCTGAAGTGATGACTGCTGCTGTAAACGCAGGAGCTGACATTATTAATGATGTTAGGGCATTACGTGAAGATGGGGCATTAACAGCCGCTGTTAATGCAAATGTACCCGTTTGTTTAATGCATATGAAAGGCCAACCTAGAAGTATGCAAGTGGCGCCTAATTATCAAAATGTTGTGCATGATGTTAGAGAGTTTTTAATTCAACGCACAGAGCAATGTATTAGTGCTGGCATAAAACCTAACAATATTATTATTGATTTGGGCTTTGGATTTGGTAAGTCGTTACAACACAATTTTGATTTGTTGAACGCGACTGATCAATTTTTAACATTAGGATTTCCAATTTTAACGGGTGTTTCTAGAAAATCCATGTTTGGTCAATTGCTAAATCGTGATATAAATAGTCGTTTAGCAGGTAGCTTAGCTGGAGCAGTTATTGCAATGCAGCAAGGTTCAAAAATAATTCGAGTTCATGATGTCGCAGAAACAGTGGATGTGATGAAAGTATTACAGCAAGTGAATACCTTTAAATAACAAAGGTATTACTGATTATTATAAGAGTTTCTCATGAAAAAAAAGTATTTTGGTACTGATGGTATAAGAGGTAAAGTTGGGGCTTCTCTTATTACCCCTGAATTTGCATTAAAGTTAGGTTGGGCTGCTGGTCGCGTATTAGCAAAAGCCGGTAATAAAAAAGTACTTATCGGTAAAGATCCTCGCATTTCAGGCTATATGCTTGAAGCCGCATTACAAGCAGGATTGACCTCTGCAGGTGTTATTCCTGTATTAATGGGGCCTATGCCTACACCTGCCGTTGCATATCTAACACATACCTTCCGAGCAACTGCTGGGATTGTTATCAGCGCATCACATAACCCATATTATGATAATGGGATTAAATTTTTCTCTGATGAAGGTCTTAAATTATCAGAGAAAGTTGAATTAGAAATTGAAGCTGAAATTGATAAAGAACTTAAATGTGTTGATTGTAGTGAAATGGGGAAAGCATACCGAATTAATGATGCAGCAGGTCGTTATATTGAGTTTTGTAAAAGCACTTTCCCATCATCATACGATTTAAGTGGATTAAAAATAGTTGTCGATTGTGCAAATGGTGCAACTTATCACATTGCGCCTTTAGTTATTAGTGAATTAGGGGCTGAAGTTATTGCCATGGGAGTTGAACCTAATGGTATTAACATCAATCTAAATTGTGGTGCGACTAGTATGCAGGCTTTATCAGAAAGAGTCGTTGCAGAAAAAGCTGATTTTGGTATTGCATTTGATGGTGATGGTGATCGCGTCATGATGGTTGATCATACTGGATATGTTTTAGATGGTGATGAACTTTTATATATTATCGCTCGTAATAAATTACGCGAAGGTACTTTAGGCGGTGGTGGTGCCGTTGGTACGACCATGTCTAACTTAGGTTTGGAGAAAGCATTAAAAGCATTAGGTATTCCATTTGATCGTTCTGATGTTGGTGACCGCCATGTGATGGAATTAATGAAAAAGAATGGGTGGAGCATTGGTGCTGAAAATTCAGGGCATGTTATTTGTTCTGAACATCTTGCTACAGGCGATGGTATTGTTTCTGGTTTGCAAGTAATGAGTGCAATGCAAAGCAGTCGCATGAATTTACATGAATTACGTCAAGGGATACGTAAATATCCACAGATTCTTGAAAGTGTTCGTTTTAATAACCAGATCGATCCACTACAAGATCCAGATGTACTTGAAGAATTAGCTCGTATTGAAGACCTGTTAGGTTCTCGAGGTCGAGTATTATTAAGAAAATCAGGAACAGAGCCTGTTTTCAGAGTAATGGTTGAAGCTGATGAAGATGAAGATACTGTCATCGCTTATGCAAAATCTTTAGCAAGTAAAGTGAAAGTTTAACTGATACTCGAATATCAAATGTAGAGTAATAAAATGCAAGTGGTTGAGGTTTTTTTATACACTTTTATAAAGAAGCGACATTCGCCACTATTTTGTATCAATATTCACTTGTGATCCGACCTTGCATTGGGTAGTATTCGTCCGCTTCTTTGTGGGAGCATGGAAAGTTTTAATAAGATAAATTAGGTATATAAAATATGTATGAGATGCTGTTAGTTCTTTATTTAATTGTTTCAATTATTTTAGTTGGTTTTGTATTAATCCAACAAGGTAAAGGAGCGGGTATGGGTGCTTCATTTGGCTCAGGTGCTTCTAACACAGTATTTGGTGCAGGTGGCTCGGGTAATTTTATGACTCGTACTACAGGTATTTTAGCTTTAGCATTCTTTGTATTAAGTCTTACATTAGGTAACCTTTCTACACACAAAGTATCAGTGAATGATGATTTCTCAAATTTAGCTGTTGATCATGTTGTTGAAAAGCCAGTTGAAGTGGATACATCTACACAAATTCCTGAGTAATAATTTAGCGGATATGGTGGAATTGGTAGACACGCAGCCTTGAGGGGGCTGTGGCTTAGGCCGTGAGAGTTCAAGTCTCTCTATCCGCACCAATTATAGAATTCTGATTGCACTCAGATCACACTTTATATATAATGTGCTGGTTTTCAGAAAGTTAGAAATAAAATAATCCTCAATGTTTTTAAAAAATATTGTTTTTTAGAATTTTAGTTTCAATGTTTATTTGTTAAGTGAATGTTGAAGCATCGCAGTACAGTCGCGAGATGGAGCAGCTTGGTAGCTCGTCGGGCTCATAACCCGAAGGTCGTAGGTTCAAATCCTGCTCTCGCAACCACATTTAAGTGTATGTTTTAAGAGAAAGGTCGTCGGGCTCAACTCTTAATAAAACACTGGCGAAGGTGGTTTTTTAAATATCACTTTCGTAACCACATTCGATATTGTAGTTTTCAATCGCAATATCTTGTTTGATTTACTCAAACAAAAAGAATGAAGCTCCAATTTATTGGGGCTTTTTTGTTATTTACGTATTTGAATTTAGATTGAGATACGTTTACTAACAACTTATGTTTATCAAAAATAAACATAAGTTGTTAATTAAATAGGGCTATATGCCCTTTTTTTGTTTCTGAAAGGGGATAGATTTGGCAAGTTTAGAAGAGCGTCTAACTGAAATGTTAGCACCAAGTGTAGAAGATCTTGGATATGAATTAGTAGGGGTTGAATATGTACGTGCGGGTAAACACTCGACATTACGCGTTTATATCGATCAAGAAGCAGGTATTTTGGTTGAAGACTGTGCAGCAGTAAGTCGTCAAGTAAGTGCTATTATGGATGTTGAAGATCCAATCACTAATGAATACACGCTAGAAGTGTCATCTCCAGGTTTAGAAAGACCATTATTCACTGCGTCACAATATGCTGCATTTATAGGTGAAGAAGTTAAAGTGCAATTACGTATGCCAATTCAAAATCGTCGTCGATGGAAAGGTGTAATTAGTAATGTCGATGGTGAAATTATTTCCATTGCTGTTGAGGGTAAAGAAGAGCGTTTTGCGCTGAGTAATATCCAAAAAGCGAATATAGTTCCAAAATTTGATTAATTAGGGCGTTAAAAATGAATAATAAAGAAATTTTATTGGTTGTTGAAGCTGTTTCAAATGAGAAAGGCTTACCAAGAGAAGCGATTTTTGAAGCATTAGAAAGTGCATTGGCTATTGCAACTAAAAAGAAATATGAATTAGAAATCGAAGTTCGCGTAGATATTGATCGTGAAACAGGTCATTTTGATACTTACCGTCGTTGGTTAGTATTAGAAAGTGAAGCTGAAATGGAAAATCCAGCAAAAGAAATGACTTTCGAAGCTGCACAATACGATAGCCCTGAAATTCAAGTGGGTGAATATATTGAAGATGAAATCGATTCAGTAACATTTGACCGTATTACAACACAAACAGCAAAACAAGTTATCGTACAAAAAGTACGTGAAGCTGAACGTGCACAAGTTGTTGCTCAATATGCCGAAAAAGAAGGTGAATTAATCACTGGTGTTGTTAAGCGTATGACACGTGATAGCATTTTATTAGATCTTGGAAATAATGCTGAAGCAGTTATTTTCCGTGATGAAATGTTACCTCGTGAAAATTTCCGTCCTGGTGACCGTTTACGTGGTTTATTATTTGCTGTTCGTCCTGAAGCTCGTGGTGCTCAGTTATTTATGACGCGTACACAACCTGAAGTATTGGTTGAGTTATTTCGCTTAGAAGTGCCTGAGATCGCAGAAGAAATGATCGACTTAATGGGCGCTGCTCGTGATCCTGGTTCTCGCGCAAAAATTGCCGTTAAATCAAATGACCAACGTATTGACCCAATTGGTGCTTGTGTTGGTATGCGTGGTGCTCGTGTTCAAGCTGTTTCAAACGAGTTAGGTGGTGAGCGTGTTGATATTATTCTGTGGGATGAAAACCCTGCTCAATTTGCAATCAATGCAATGGCTCCAGCTGAAGTTGCGTCAATTGTTGTTGATGAAGATACTCACAGCATGGATATTGCAGTAGAAGATGAAAATTTAGCACAAGCTATTGGACGTAATGGACAAAACATTCGCTTAGCATCTCAACTAACCGGTTGGGAACTAAATGTAATGACTGTTGCAGAATTAAAATCTAAACATCAAGCTGAAGCGGATAATGTTATTTCATTATTCACTGGTGCATTAGAAATTGATGAAGATTTTGCAGGTGTATTAGTTGATGAAGGCTTTAGTTCTTTAGAAGAAATCGCTTATGTTCCAGCTGAAGAGTTATTAGCAATCGATGGTCTTGATGAAGATATGGTTGAAGAGCTTCGTACTCGAGCTAAAGACGTATTAACAACTAAAGCTTTAGCAGATGAAGAAAGCTTAGAAGGTGCAAAACCTGCTGATGACCTATTAGCACTTGAGGGACTAGAAGCCCATCTTGCATTTGTGTTAGCAAGTAAAGGTATTATCACGTTAGAAGACTTAGCAGAACAAGCTGTTGATGATCTACTAGAGATTGAAAAACTAGATGCAGATAGAGCCGCTGAATTAATTATGGCTGCACGTAACATCTGTTGGTTTAGTGAAGATGCTTAATAGCGTCAGTAAGGAGAAATAAAGTATGTCAGAAATTCTATTAAAAGACCTCGCAAAAGACTTAAATAAATCTGAAGATGCATTGGTTAAACAATTTGCAGCTGCTGGTATTACAAAAAAAGCGAGTGACACAGTAAGTGTTGAAGAAAAAGAAAAATTAACGACTCATTTACAAAAGCAACATGGCGGTGAGCAAAAGCAAAAAATGACGCTACAACGTAAAACAAAAACAACGTTAAACGTTAAAGGTCAATCAAACGCAGTTAATGTTGAAGTACGTAAAAAACGAACTTTTGTTAAACGTACTGATGAAGAATTACAAGCTGAAAAAGCAGCTGAGCAAGCATTAAAAGCAGAAGCAGAAGCAAAAATACAAGCTGAATTAGATGCTAAAAAAGCACAAGCAGAAAAACTATTAGCTGAGAAGCTAGCTGCTAAAAAAGATGCTGAAGCAAAAGCGAAAGCCGCTGCTGTTGCAAATAAGCAAAAACAAGCTGCAACTAAATCAGTTAAAACAGAAGAACAAATTAAATTAGAAAAAGAACAGTCTGATTTGCAGAAAAAAGCGGAAGCTGAAGCGCTAGCTAAAGCAGAGAAAGATGCAGCAGAACAAGCTGAACTTGCTAAAAAACTAGCTGAAGAAAATGCAGCGCGCTGGGCAAAAGAAGAAGCTGACCGTAAAGCTGCAGAAGGTGGTGATTACCATGTAACAACATCTACAGAAGCTCGTGCAGCGGAAGATGCTGTTGATACTAAAGCAGAAGGTCCATCTCGTCGTAAGAAGAAGAAAAAAGCAGTCGCTGCTAAACCACTTGAAACAGTTTATAACCGTCGTGGTAATAATCGTCGTGGTAAAAAAGGTGCAACAGCTACACCACTTGCATTACAACAAGCATTTGAGAAACCAGCTGCTAAAGTTGAGCGTGATGTGAAAATTGGCGAAACAATTTCAGTTGCAGAATTAGCTAATAAAATGGCTGTTAAAGCAACTGAAGTAATTAAAGTAATGATGAAAATGGGAGCAATGGCAACCATTAATCAAGTTATCGACCAAGAAACAGCATCTATTGTTGCAGAAGAAATGGGCCACAAAGTAATTCTAACTAAAGAAAATGAGTTAGAAGAATCAGTAATGGCAGAAGCACAACAAGGTGGTCAAAAAACTTCTCGTGCACCTGTTGTGACTATCATGGGTCATGTTGACCACGGTAAAACATCATTACTTGATTACATTCGTCGTGCAAAAGTTGCTGATGGTGAAGCTGGTGGTATTACACAGCACATCGGTGCTTACCATGTTGAAACAGATAAAGGTATGATCTCGTTCCTAGATACTCCTGGACATGCGGCCTTTACTTCTATGCGTTCTCGTGGTGCTAAAGCAACAGATATCGTTGTACTAGTTGTTGCTGCTGATGACGGTGTTATGCCACAAACTATCGAAGCGATTCAGCATGCTAAAGCGGCTAAAGTACCACTTATGGTTGCTGTGAATAAAATCGATAAAGAAGGTGCTGACTTTGACCGAGTTAAAACAGAACTTTCTCAACATGATGTTATTTCAGAAGAATGGGGTGGTGAAAACATCTTCTCATTCGTATCTGCAAAAGTAGGTACAGGTGTTGATGAGCTATTAGATAGCATCTTATTACAAGCTGAAATGTTAGATTTAGAAGCTGTTTCAACAGGTCCTGCTTCAGGTGTTGTTATTGAATCTCGCCTAGATAAAGGTCGTGGTCCAGTTGCTTCTATTCTTGTACAGCAAGGTGAGTTAAAACAAGGTGACATCGTTCTTTGTGGTCTTGAGTACGGACGTGTTCGTGCAATGCGTGATGAAAATGGTAAGCCAATTGAAGCTGCCGGCCCATCTATCCCTGTTGAAGTACTTGGCTTATCAGGTGTTCCACAAGCAGGTGATGAAGCGACTGTTGTTAAAGATGAGAAAAAAGCACGTGAAGTTGCATTATACCGTCAAGGTAAATTCCGTGATATTAAACTAGCGCGTCAACAAAAAGCGAAACTTGAAAACATGTTCTCTAACATGGAATCTGGTGATGTTTCTGAACTTAACTTAGTACTTAAAGCGGATGTTCAAGGTTCACTTGAAGCGATTTGTGAGTCACTAAATAAACTATCGACAGATGAAGTTAAAGTTAACATTATTGGTCGTGGTGTTGGTGGTATTACTGAAACTGACGCTTCATTAGCATCAGCTTCTGGCGCAATTGTTATCGGCTTTAATGTTCGTGCTGACGCAACTGCACGTAAGTTAATTGATAACGAAGCAGTTGAGTTACGTTATTACAGCATCATCTATGATCTAATTGATGAAGTTCGCTCTGCAATGAGTGGTTTATTAGCACCTGAGTTCAAACAAGAAATTACAGGTATTGCTGATGTACGTGAAGTATTTAAATCTCCTAAGATCGGCGCAATTGCAGGTTGTATGGTGACAGAAGGTACTATTAAACGTAATAACCCAATTCGTGTACTACGTGAAAATGTTGTAATTTACGAAGGTGTACTAGAGTCACTACGTCGCTTTAAAGACGATGCAAACGAAGTGCGTAATGGCGTAGAATGTGGTATCGGCGTTAAGAACTACAATGATGTACGTGTAGGTGACCAAATAGAAGTATTTGAAACAATTGAAGTAAAACGTACTTTATAATTTCAAATCTTAATTACTATTAAGAATGGGGGCTTTTGCCTCCATTCTCATTTAAAAACAGCACTAAATAAGTGCTGATTTAGGAGTTACAAATGGCAAAAGAATATAGCCGTGCTTCTCGAGTTTCTCAGCAAGTACAAAAAGAACTTGCTCGAATCTTACAACAAGAAGTTAAAGATCCTCGCATTGGAATGGTAACGATTTCTGGTGTTGATATTACTCGTGACCTTGCTTATGCAACGGTATACGTGACGTTTTTTACTGTTGGTGAACAAACTAATGATGAATCATTAAAAGGTTTGAATGCAGCTTCAGGTTACATTCGTCGTCTTTTAGGCAAGGCAATGAAATTACGCATTGTGCCTGAAGTACGTTTTTGTTTTGATGAAACACTGACTGAAGGTTTACGTATTTCAGAACTTGTTAGTGGTGCAGTGAAAAATGATAAAGTTAAAATTAAAGAATCTGGTCGTGAAGAAGACGAACTAGAGGTTAATGAAGAAGAGGAAGCGAAGTAATGGCAAAACGTGGAAAGGGTCGCCCGATTAATGGCATCGTATTATTAGATAAACCTACGGACATCAGTTCCAACCATGCATTACAACGTGTTAAACGTATTTTCTTTGCTCAAAAAGCAGGGCATACCGGCGCATTAGATCCATTAGCAACGGGTATGCTACCTGTTTGTTTAGGTGAAGCGACTAAGTTTTCTCAGTTTCTATTAGATTCTGATAAACGTTACACCGTGACGGCAACTTTAGGTATTCGAACTGATACGAGTGACTCACAAGGTGATGTTGTTTGTGAGAAACCTGTAGCAGTAACACAAGCACAACTTGATGCGGCTGTTGATACTTTTCGTGGTGATATTGAACAAGTTCCTTCAATGTATTCGGCATTAAAATTTGAAGGCAAACCTTTGTATAAATATGCGCGTGAAGGTATTACCATTGATCGCCCTGCACGTCCAATTACGGTTTATGAAATCAATCAATTACGCTTTGAAGGTAATGAAGTTGATCTTGATATTCATGTGAGTAAAGGGACTTATATTCGTACTATTGTTGACGATCTAGGTGAGTTATTAGGCTGTGGTGCACATGTTTCAATGTTACGCCGTACACAAGTAGCTGATTATCCTTATGAACGAATGGTCACTATCGATGAACTTGAAGCATTAATTGAACAAGCAAAAAGGGAAGATATCAGCCCTTATGATTTACTTGATCCATTATTATTAGATATGGATACTGCAGTTAAAAATTATCCGGAAGTGAATATTTCAGATGAAATGGGCGCTTATGTGCTACACGGACAACCTGTACAAGTTTTTGGTGCTCCTGATGATACTATCGTTCGTATCACTGTTGGTGACGAGCATACTTTTATTGGTGTTGGTCAAATGAATGATGATGGTTTAATTGCGCCTAAACGTTTAGCTAATTTAGACTTATAAGTACAGTTAAGATTAATATGACAAAAATAGATTTTTCTCAAATAAATAAAATAGCGGCTAAGTCATTTAATCAACAGCGTAATGTGATTAAGCGCCTTGCAAAAGGGCAGACAGTGCTTTGCGAACAGTGTCAGCAACCGCTTACTTTAACTGTGCTCAGTGAAGGTGAAAGTGGTGTTCAGTGCAATAAAGGCTGCACTCAAATCAATTTAGAACTCGACATATAAGATGTTAAAAAGGTAGGTTTTATGAGCTCAGAATTATATTTTATTTACGACTCTCATTGTCCATGGAGTTATGCAGCAACACCGCTTGTTGTTGCTCTGGATGAAGCTTTCCCTGAAATGGAAGTGCATGTGTGGCATTGTGCAAATTATGATGGTAGTAATAGTGTTGGTTTTAATACTATTAAAGCTGTTGAAAAAGAAAGCGATGTACCTTTTTCTCAAGAATATGTGCGTTTTGCCGACAGTCCCAAAAATAGCATTATTTGTGCAAATTTATTAACTTGGATTGCAACTAAGCAGTCGGATAAATTATTACCTGTATTACAAGCGTTACAGCATGCGCATTTTGTTGAAGGTAATTCATTAGGTAAAAAAATAGATTTTAATGAACTTGCAGAAGATCTTAAATTATCTATTCCTAATAAAGTTTTTAAAGAAGAGCTTAGTAAAGATGCCATGTTTACACTCTCTGATATCAATGACTTACAAGGTTTTATGGGAACTGTTTCAATCCCTGCATTATTGCTAGTACATAATGATAATGCTGTTTTATTAAATCATGCTCAATATATAGGTGATCCACAAAGTATTGTAGCGGATGTTCAAAAACAGCTAGAAGATTAAGTGCTTTAATCCATTGTGTTTCTATTATTAAGCGAAATGAGCAAACTGTTTATTTCGCTTTTTTTATTTTAAGTTAATGATTTATGTTTCAACTCCGTCCTTATCAACAAGATGCTGTTAATGCGACTCTGCATTATTTTCGGCGTAATACTTCTCCTGCAGTGCTTGCATTATCAACAGGTGCTGGAAAAAGTCTAATCATTGCAGAGCTTGCTAGGATTGCAAAAGGTCGTGTGTTAGTACTCGCTCACGTAAAGGAACTTGTTGAGCAAAACCATGCTAAATATGAAAGTTATGGCGTGGAAGCGTCTATTTTTTCAGCGGGATTAGGTCGTAAAGAAACTAGCGAACAAGTGGTATTCGCTTCAGTTCAGTCGATCGTCAATAATCTCGATTTATTTAAAAATGCTTTTTCATTATTAGTGATCGATGAATGCCATCGTGTCCCTATGCAAGAAGATTCAAGTTATCAAAAAGTGATTAAACACTTACAGTCAATCAACGAGAATTTAAAGGTTTTAGGCTTAACAGCGACACCTTATAGATTAGGATTAGGTTGGATATATCAATACCATACTCGTGGTCAGGTGCGTAGTGAGGAACCGCGTTTCTTTAAAGATTGTATTTTTGATTTACCAATCCGTTTTTTATTAGATGAGCAATTTTTAACTGAGCCTAAAGTGATGGATATGGCGGTATTAAGTTATGATTTCTCACAAATTAGCCCTGCTAATACGGGGAGTTATCGCGAAGCTGATTTAAATAAAGTGATTGAAAAATCAGGGCGTGCAACACCTGAAATTATTAAGTCAGTTATTGCACATGCAAAAGGTCGCCAAGGAGTGATGATTTTTGCTTCTACCGTAAAACATGCTCAAGAAATCTTAGGTTATTTAAGTGATCAAAGTGCTGCATTAATTGTTGGTGATACGGCTGGTAAAGATAGAGACCAAATAATTCAAGACTTTAAAAACAAAAAAATTAAATTCTTAGTCAATGTTTCTGTATTAACGACTGGGTTTGATGCGCCTCATGTTGATCTAATCGCTATTTTACGGCCGACTGAATCTATTAGTTTATATCAACAAATAGTTGGACGAGGGTTACGTTTATCTGAAGGTAAAAAAGATTGTCTAGTCATGGAGTTTGCAGGTAATTGTTATGATTTATATCAGCCAGAAGTTGGGCAAGAAAAACCTGAAAGTGGCAGTGAAATCGTCACCATTCCTTGTCCTGCTTGTCAGTTTAATAATAATTTTTGGGGAAAGCTAGATCCTGCTGGTTTTGTTATTGAACATTATGGACGTAAGTGCCAAGGCTATTCATTAAAAATTACCGAAGATGATGATGGTAAACAGCTTGAAGAACGTGTGCATTGTGACTATCGCTTTAGGGCTAAATTTTGCGACCAGTGTGGAATGGATAATGATATCGCAGCACGTGTTTGCGGACATTGTGAAGCAGTGCTCGTAGATCCTGATAAAAAACTACGTGAAGCGTTAAAATTAAAAGATGCATTGATTATTCGATGTGAAGACATGCAACTTGAATCGAGTAAAAACAAGCACGGGAAAAACCAGTTAAAAGTCACTTATTATGGTGGCCAAGGGCAGATAAGTGAGTTCTGGCAACTAACCACGGCAAAACAAAAAGCTCAGTTTTTACAACGTTTTATTCAACCTCATTTAATTGATCGTTTTCGTCCTTTCACCGATGCCACTGTGACTAAAGTTATTAATAATGAACATCGTTTACAGCCACCTGAAATTATTATCGCAAATAAAGTAGGGCGTTTTTGGCAAATTCGAGATAAATTATTTAATATTGAGCAATTTCCTAAAGCAGTAGATGTGCTCACACAACTTGAATCCGAATAGCAGTTAACAACTTTAAAGTGAGTATCATAGAAAAAGGATATGGAAGTCAGTTTTTATTTTTAGCTTAAAACGCCCACCTCATTTAACTTATTAGGAACAATAACAATGATTAAATTACTCTATATTGCCGCTACCATTATTTTATTGATAATTATCGTTTTCTTTGTATTAGGCGTCATCTCTAAAAATGGCCAAGCTCCTGGTTTAAAAGATGGGCAATTACAAGCCTGCGCGAGTACTGAAAATTGTGTGATTAGTGAAACAGTTGATGGGATTAAAAATACAATTGAACCTTTTACTTTTGAAGGGGATATCAATACATCCATTATTAAATTAAAAACAGCAATAGAATCAATGAAGGGTGAAATCGTTATTGTTGAAGAAGGTTACATTGCGAGTACATTCACCTCGGGTATTTTTGGTTTTGTAGATGATTTAGAAGTACGTGTGACAGAGGATAAGAAAGTACATTTCCGCTCTTCATCACGAGTAGGGAAAAGTGATTTAGGTGCGAATAAAAAACGTGTAGATGAGCTGAAGCGTTTACTAAAAGAATAACAATATTGGTTGTCTATTGATAATGTTTAACCTTAATAAAAACCTTGTTTATATCAACAGTAAAACGCATCAGAAAAGTACGATTAAATGAAACAGAATATAGAAACATTATTAACGTTAGTTGCAGAGGCAAATGACGGATTTACACAAACTCATTTGAATCTTTCAACTGTGGTTGGTTTATTAGAAAAAAACTTACAAGGCTCTAATGCAGTCACAGTTGATAACCTTCAAAAAGAAAAACGCTTAATGTTTATTATTCTTAATGCTCATCCCGATATGGTTGGCATTGGAGTAGGTAAAACAGGAACAGATGATTTTGATTTTATTGCTCAATATCCATTGTTAGCGCTCTCGGCTAAGTTAATATTAACGTTAATGACGGAACACCTTTTAAATTAAAATATTTTTATAATATTGATCAGGATATGAGTACTATATGTTTAATAATTATCAGGCTCAATGCGAACAGTTTATTCGTATTAATATGAAAACGGATTTAGCACATGATTTATTACATGTTAAACGAGTTGTCTGTTTAGCAAAGAAAATAGCGGATATAGAGCATGCTGAATTAAATGTGGTTTTACCGGCTGCTTGGTTACATGATTGTGTTAGTTATCCTAAAAACGATCCCTCACGTGCTCAGAGCTCATTACACGCTGCAGATAAAGCGGTTTTATTCTTACAAAGTATCAATTACCCAGAGAAGTATTTAAGTGCAATTCATCATGCTATTGTGGCACATAGTGTGAGTGGTGGTTTAACAGCCATGACAATTGAAGCTCAAGTAGTACAGGATGCCGACAGATTAGATGCATTAGGTGCAATCGGGGTATCCCGATGTATTCAAGTGAGTAGTCAATTAAAGCGCATGTTATATTCGGAAGACGATCCTTTTGCTAAAAATAGAGCATTGGATGATCAGCAATTTACGTTAGATCACTTCTATCAAAAGTTATTAAAATTAGCTGATGCTATGAATACCTCTTATGGAAAGAAGCTTGCTTCGAAACGAACTGAATTCATGAAAGCTTATATCCAACAGCTAGCTTCTGAAATAGAGTGTGAATATTAAGAGGAATAATTTATGAACGATTTAGAAAAGCAATTAGCTTTTATTCTAGAAATTGACAAATTAAAAGCAGTATATCGTCAAACGACGGTAAAAGAAGACAAAAACCGTTCTGAAAATAGTGCTGAGCATAGTTGGCATATCGCTTTAACGGCACAATTATTACAGGAGTATGCTGAATACTCTATCGATATTAACCGTGTCGTTAAAATGTTATTGATCCACGATATTATAGAGATTGATGCTGGAGATTTGTTTGCTTTTGCTGAAACCAAAGATCACGATCTACAAGCCTTAAAAGAAGAAAAAGCGGCACAACGTTTATTTGGTTTGTTACCGAAACAGCAATATAACGAATATAAAACATTATGGTTTGAGTTTGAAGCTGCTGAGACTCATGATGCACAATTTGCAAAATCGATGGATCGAATTTTACCCTTAGTGCAAAACATGAATAATCAAGGTGGAAGTTGGGTTAAGCATAAAGTTAAACAATCACAAGTGTTAGCACGTAATAGCTACTTGCAATTTATTGCTCCTAAATTATGGGAATATGTAATTTCACAGACAGACCTTGCTGTATCGAATGGTTGGTTAATTAAAGATTAATTATTGATAGATTTAATCCCTGAATAACCTCTATTCGGGATAAGACTTGTATAAAGAAGCTCTGCCCTTAGGGAAATGCAATTTGATGATAGGATTAAGATGAACAATAAAATAAATCTAGCGATACCACGTGCGACTATTAAACCTCATATACATGAAATTCATGATCATCAACGTCAAGATAATTATTTTTGGTTACGAGATGATAATCGAGAAGATAAAAATGTCTTAGATTATTTAGAACAAGAAAATAAGTACACGGAGCAAATCATGGCTCCTTTATCTACACTCCAACAAAATTTATATGATGAAATGGTTGCAAGGCAGGAGCCAGAATTAACGTCTGTACCTTATTTTAAAAAAGGTTTTTGGTACCTATCTCGTTATGAAGAAGGTCAAGACTATTGTATTTATTCTCGTCATCAATCATCAATGGAATCTGAGGCTGATATTTTTTTCGACTGTAATGAGCGTGCATTAGGCTTGGCTTATTATCAACTTGGAGCGCTAAGTTTATCGCCTGATTCTATGTTGTTGGCTTTTACTGAAGATACCGTGAGTCGCCGACAATACACATTGCGTTTTAAAGATTTAAACTCAGGAATACTTTTTGATGAAAGTATTGAAGATGTCACCGATGTGGTATGGGCAAGTGATAATAAAACCATATTTTACGTAAAACAGCACCCTCAAACATTATTATCCTATCAGGTCTATCGCCATGTATTAGGTGACTCGCCGGTTAATGATCTATTAGTTTATGAAGAGCAAGATGATACTTTTCATCTGAATCTATATAAAACACGTGATGAAAACTATTTAATTATTTGTGCCGATAGTACAACAACTTCTGAATGTTTAGTCCTAGATGCCAATAAGCCTGAAGAAGAGTTTCATTGTTTTCTGCCTAGACAACGAGATCATGAATATAGTATTGATCATTTTCAAGAGCAGTTTTTTATTCGCAGTAACTATACGGGTAAAAACTTTGCTTTACATACACTTAAAGCTTCAATTCTAGAAAGTAAGTTAATTCAACCTAATGAATGGAAAACCTTAGTGCCAGCAAGGAATGATGTATTGCTTGAAGGTTATGAGTTAATGAATAACTGGTTAGTTGTTGAAGAAAGAGAGTTAGGTTTACCTGTATTACGTCAAATTAATTTTAAAACAGGAGAGTCTAAAAAATTAAGCTTCCATGATCCTGTTTATACGGTATTCAGTCATTACAATCCGCAGGCTGATAGTGATAAATTTCGATATCAATATACCTCATTCACAACACCTTCAACGGTTTATGAGTTAGATCTTGAAAGTGGTGAAACAACGCTTTTAAAACAAAGCATGGTTATGGGGCAGTTTAGTCGTGAAGACTATAAAAGTGAGCGTGTTTGGGTGAAAGCGCGCGATGGAGTGGAAGTTCCTGTTTCATTAGTTTATAAACGTGCGTTATTTAATCAAAATAACCCTCTATTGATTTATGCCTATGGATCATATGGTCATAGTTTAGATATTGCTTTTAGTAGCGCTAATTTAAGTTTGTTGGATCGTGGTTTCGTTTATGCTGTTGCGCATATTCGAGGTGGAGAAGAGCTTGGACGAGATTGGTATGAACAAGGTAAGTTATTAAATAAAAAGAATACTTTTAATGATTTTGTCGATGTATCAAAAGCTTTAGTCAACAAAGGTTATGGCGTAAAAGAGAAAGTTTTTGCAATGGGGGGAAGTGCTGGGGGGTTATTAATGGGAGCTATTATTAATCAAGCTCCTGAATTATACCGAGGTGTTGTTGCTGCTGTTCCTTTTGTTGATGTTGTCTCAACTATGTTAGATGAATCAATCCCGTTAACGACGGGAGAGTACGATGAATGGGGAAATCCTAATGAGCGTGAGTATTATCATTATATGCTTAGTTATAGCCCCTACGATCAGGTATCAGAAAAATCGTATCCTAATATGTTAGTAACAACCGGGCTACATGACTCTCAAGTACAATATTGGGAACCCGCTAAATGGGTTGCTAAACTTCGAGAATTAAAAACAGATGATAACTTATTACTGTTATATACAGATATGGAAGCAGGCCATGGCGGTAAATCTGGAAGGTTTAAACATTTCGAAGATATCGCTAGAGAGTTTGCATTTTTGATTGATTTAGCAAAATAGTTTGAAGATTAAGTAGTTGCTGGATTCGTGTTGATGACAGCAACTACTTGTAAAAATGAAGTTTTATGTTTCTATCTGCTTACGGAAAAACTGAATCATTTCATCTCGCGTTTTTGAATGCTGTAAATGAAAAATATCCATAGGGAAAAGTAGTTCAATAACTCCCGTATCAAAGATACGTTTTACTTCATATTCATTATGTGCAACATCTTGTTGGTATTTATAATTTAACCATGATTGATTGGTATGAATGATAAACTCAACACGCATTCCACCCAATCTTGCAAAGAATTTCATCATAGGGGTTTTATCACTAGATCCAACGGCCTTACCCCGATAGTGTGTACGTTCACTTAATGTATCTGATATATCTTCAAGTACCATTAATGAATCAGCTTTAGAAGCACTACGAGTTAAATGTTGTTGAAAGGCTTTAACGTCACTTACCGAGTCCAGTACGGCCATTAACCCTAGTTCGTCATCTACAGCTACTGCTGGATTTTTTTGGTTCTTTCTTAATAGTTTTAATACTTTTGCTTCTGGTGGTTTTTTTCTGATTGAAACATAAATAGGTGTTTTTTTGTCACCGACAGTAAAACTACGGCGTTTAATAAGCGTTAATTTTTGTCCTTGTGCTGGTTGTATTAACTTCGCTTGTGATGGTGTTAATACGTTTACATCTGTGCATTTATAATCTTCTTTTTGATGTTTTGAGTGTAAGTAAACAGGCGTTAATTCGCCTATTTTTAAATTTGGACTCCATACATAACCATTTAAAAATGATAAGAATGTTGAAAATTTACTTTCAATACCAGTTTCTCTCTCTCGTTGGTCGATACTTGCCGCCAAGGTCATTAAAATTAATTTACGACGAGCTTCAAAACGCGCTTTTTTATAATAATTATCATTGAACATAATTAATAATAATTCGATCGGATTATTGGTTACTTCGATTTCATTGGTGGCTTCAATATGTGATACGTAAGGAGATAAAATTTTACCAATCAATGAGTGAATAACGGCGTCTGCTGTACGAGAGTACTCATCTACGCGACTTTTTATTTCATTAAGGTTGCCATCAATACCAAACATATTACCAAGTAAACGTAATGCTCGTTCAGTTCGCTGTTCTTGTAAGGTTTTATCTGCAATCAAACTTTGGATCTGTTCAAAATTATCGACTTCCAAAAATTCAAATATTTGGCTGCGCAATGCTCGATATTTAGTAATGTTATTAGGATCTTTTTGTAAGGTTTTTATCCATTCACGTGTTTGAGTAGAAAATCGTCCTGCATTTAAGGAATTATTAGAAACAGAGAAAGGGCCTGCCTGTTGTAGAGAAGTGAATACACTATTTGGAGAAAGGACTGACATAAAACCACCTAGAAAATATAATAATATCAATTGTATAAAATAGTTTTGGCTATTTTTTACTTAAAAATAAGTTATGTATTTACTGAATTTCTATAGAAGAAGATAATTATTTAAAAGCAAATTTTGCTTTGAGTTTCTGTTCTTTTAGATGTTTTTTAAAATAAATGACTCAATGCAATAATGAGAACTATAGAGAAACGCTATCTAGTAAGGAAATATACACTAATATTGCTTGGTAAAATCAATTAAAAGTGATTTTTTATTTTCTATTATCGATAAGGATTTTGATGAGGAAGAAAAGTCTATAAACAATATTGAATTTGATTAAAGTGAAAACAGTGGTAAAAATAAAATCCGAAAGTAATAGGATCACTTTCGGATTTTTTAATTTATTTTACAAATGATTATTGTGCAGATTCTTCACGAGGAGTACGTTCATTTGCTTCTCTAACTTTTAATGAACGCTCTTGGAACTCTTGTTCATTTAAAGCTTCAATTGCATTTGCTGCATCACTTTCAGGCATTTCAACAAAACCAAAGCCACGACGTTTACCTGTGTGCTTATCTTTCATTAATCGTACTGAAATAACTTTACCGTGCTCTGAAAATAATGAGCGAATAGCCATTTCGTTTGCGCGGTAAGGTAAATTACCAACGTAAAGAGTTGTTGTTGCAAAGTCACCTTCAGCAGAGCTTGATGAAGCTGTTTTCTGACCTGAGTTTGCAACTTGAATTGCTAAACCACTTAAAATTGCACCTGCAGCAAATAAAACTGCGCCACTTAGCTCGAGTGGTAATACGCTAACTACAATGATACCGACAACGGCAACTGCAACAGAAAGCAACACTGGAGTGTTTGATTTCATAATTTAATAACCTCAAAAATAATAAAAGAAAAAGAATTGGAAACGTAAGTGTAGATTCAAATTAATAGTATTCAAAAGATACTTGATTGAAACGACAGCATAATGCTTTGAGAATGGTGGCGAAGTCCTTGCCATGATTAATCCATTAAAAGCGTTTGCTATTGTATGCCAAAAAACAAAATTAACCTCCACAGATTAGCTGATCCGCATTAATCTTATTCAAGAAAAGTCAAAAATGTGAAGTAACCCTCGCTGTTAGTGGCTAAGTTTTAAACGTAAGCTGCTGTTTTTATCTACTAAATGCTTTTTTGGAAGTAAGCCGTGATTTTATTCTGACTTCGATTCAAATAATAAAAAAGAGCTAACTGAGTGAAGTGTCAAAGCATTCGCTTATCAAACGTATAAAGATGGAGATTAAAATAGAAATTCGCTAGAATGCACGGCAATTAAGATGCGTCAAGTAGGCGTGTTAAAACTAGACATTTAAAATAAGCATTTAAGTTGCTTAAAGCTGACATTAAAACAGTTTTGAGTTAGCAGCGATAAAGTGATCCTCAGTCGTGATGGACCGATAATCGCAATGCAACATGTAGTCACTTAAAAGGTATTTATAGTATTCATGAAAAATATTCGTAACTTTTCAATTATTGCCCATATCGACCATGGCAAATCAACATTGTCAGATCGTTTAATCAGCACTTGTGGTGGTTTGACTGAACGAGAAATGGCGGCACAAGTAACCGATTCTATGGATATTGAACGTGAGCGTGGCATTACCATTAAAGCGCAAAGTGTCACCCTAGATTATAAAGCTCAAGATGGTGAAACTTACCAATTGAACTTCATTGATACACCAGGACACGTGGATTTTTCATATGAAGTATCACGTTCTTTAGCTGCTTGTGAAGGTGCATTATTAGTGGTTGATGCTGGTCAGGGAGTTGAAGCACAAACATTAGCAAACTGTTACACCGCATTAGAAATGGACTTAGAAGTTGTTCCTATTTTAAATAAGATTGATTTACCTGCTGCTGAACCTGATCGTGTTGCAGAAGAAATTGAAGATATTGTTGGGATAGATGCAACGGAAGCCGTTCGTTGTTCTGCAAAAACAGGTTTAGGTATTGATTTAGTTTTAGAAGAAATCGTGCGTATGATCCCACCACCAGAGGGGGACCTTGATGGACCTTTACAGGCATTAATTATTGATTCATGGTTCGATAATTACCAAGGTGTTGTTTCATTAGTTCGTATTAAACATGGCCAAATTAAAGTTGGCGATAGAATGAAAGTGATGACAACGGGTCAAGTTCATTTAGTTACTAAAGTGGGTTATTTCACACCAAAACAAAAAGAAACAGGTGTCTTAAAAGCTGGTGAAGTAGGGTATGTTATTTCTGGTATTAAAGATATTTTAGGTGCGCCAGTAGGGGATACATTAACGTTAGCTGATAATCCTTCTCCTGAAGCGTTACCGGGTTTTAAACGTGTTCAACCACAAGTTTATGCTGGATTATTTCCTGTTAGTTCGGATGATTATGAAAACTTCCGTGATGCATTGGGTAAATTAAGTATTAACGATGCTTCTTTATTGTATGAACCAGAGAACTCTTCGGCACTTGGTTTTGGTTTCCGTTGTGGCTTCTTAGGTTTATTACACATGGAGATCATTCAAGAACGTTTAGAACGCGAATACGATATTGACTTGATCACCACAGCGCCAACTGTAATTTATGAAGTTGAGCAAAACAATGGTGAAGTGGAGTACGTTGATAGTCCTGCTAAATTACCACCAATTAATAATATTAAAGAGATCCGAGAGCCAATTGCTGAATGTAATATTTTAGTACCACAAGATTATTTAGGTAATGTAATTACTTTATGTATTGGTAAACGTGGCGTGCAAACTAAAATGGCTTATCACGGTAAGCAAGTTGCATTAACTTATGAAATTCCAATGGGTGAAGTTGTACTCGATTTCTTTGACCGTTTGAAGTCAACCAGTCGCGGTTATGCGTCACTTGAATATAATTTCATTCGTTTCCAGTTAGCGGATATGGTACGCGTTGATGTAATGATCAATGGTGATCGTGTTGATGCTTTAGCGCTAATCACTCACCGTGATAATTCAGAAGCTTACGGCCGTGAATTAGTGGAAAAAATGAAAGAACTTATTCCCCGCCAAATGTTTAATATTGCTATACAAGCAGCAATAGGCAGTAAGATTATTGCTCGTTCAACGGTTAAGCAATTAACTAAAAACGTATTAGCAAAATGTTACGGCGGTGATATTAGCCGTAAGAAAAAACTGTTGAAAAAACAGAAAGAAGGTAAAAAGCGTATGAAGTCTGTAGGTAATGTAGATGTACCACAAGAAGCGTTCTTAGCCGTTCTTCATATTGGTAAAGATAAGTAGTTATTGACTATTAGGCAGTAGAGTTTTACTAATAGCTTTGTAATGCGCTGGTATTCAGTGGCGCATTTAAATTTCAATGAGTCATATTATTTAAATGTCACTAATTTATTAGTGAAAAAATTAAGTAATCTGATTTATAAAATAGATAGGAAACCAAATGGCAAATTCATTTGCATTAATATTAGTTCTTTTAACTTTAGTCACCGGGATAGTGTGGGTTATTGATAAAGTGAAATGGGCTAAAAAACGTAAGCTCGCTTATCAAGCATTACAAGAAAAATCTGAAGTCCCTTTAGATGATAAAACCTTAGCTAAAATGTATCCTGAAAATCCAATCGTTGAAAACGCGCGTAGTTTATTTCCCGTTATAGCCATTGTTTTTGTATTACGTTCATTTATTTATGAGCCATTCCAAATTCCATCAGGTTCAATGATGCCTACATTGCTGGTGGGTGATTTTATTCTTGTAGAGAAATTCTCATATGGGATTAAAGAGCCTATTTGGCAAAATACTATCATACCAACAGGCACACCTGAGCGTGGTGACGTTGCTGTTTTTAAATACCCAGAAGATCAACGAGTTGATTTTATTAAACGCGTTGTTGGTTTGCCTGGTGACCGTATTGTCTACAAAGACAAACAATTATATTTAATACCAGCCTGCGGTGAAGCAACTTGTGGTGATTATAAAAAACTAGATATGAATTTCTTAGGACAAGAAAGCTTTAAACATGAAAATGGATTAATGGATGTTTATAGTGAAATTTTGGGCAAAGGTGCGCATCAGTTATTGATTAATCCATCTCGACGCGATCAGGTAGCTGCTTATTATCAGCAAAAAGATGTTGCTACTTATGCTTATGAGTGGGTTGTTCCTGAAGGTAATTATTTTGTAATGGGTGATAACAGAGATAATAGCCGAGATAGTCGTTACTGGGGATTTGTTCCTGAACGTAATCTTGTAGGTAAAGCAGTTGCAAAATGGATCAGCTTTGAATTTGATCGTGGTGCTGATAGTTTCTTACCAAATTGGGTGCCAAGCAATGTGCGTTTTGAGCGTATAGGTAGTATTAAATGAACATGAAAGAAGAAGAATTAAAGCGATTAGAAAAACGAATTGGTTATCAGTTCTCTGACTTTTCATTGTTGAAGCAAGCGCTTACACATCGCAGTGCATTAGGTGACCATAATGAGCGTTTGGAATTTTTAGGTGATTCTATTTTAAGTTTTGCTATATCAACAGATTTATATAAACGTTTTCCTAAAGTTGATGAAGGTGATTTAAGCCGTATGCGTGCAACCTTAGTTTGTGGAAAAATGTTATCTGAAGTAGGGCGTGAATTTGTCTTAAGTGACTGCCTAATTTTAGGTCCTGGCGAATTAAAAAGCGGTGGCTTTCGTCGCGATTCTATTATTGCCGATGGTGTCGAAGCAATTATTGGTGCTGTTTTTTTAGATTCAAATATCGATACAGCGAATAAGTTAGTATTAAATTGGTTTGATAGCCGCCTTAACACAATCAAACCAGGGATTAGTCAAAAAGATCCTAAAACCCGATTACAAGAACATTTACAATCTCGCAAGCAAGCATTACCACTTTATGAAGTACTGGATGTTAAAGGTGAGGCTCACAATCAACAATTTACGATGAGTTGCACTATTGAAGGCATGCAAGCGGTACAGGGTAAAGGAACTAGTCGTCGTAAAGCGGAACAAGTTGCTGCTCAATCTATGCTAACTGCATTATTAGGTGAACAATAATGTTATTACTAAATAGTATTTATTTACCTGTATTCTTCACTTTAACTTTGATCTATTTAGGAGCTAAATAATGACTCAAAAATGTGGCCTAGTTGCCATCGTCGGGCGCCCTAATGTAGGAAAGTCGACTCTAATTAATGCATTACTTGGACAAAAAGTAAGTATTACTTCGCGTAAAGCACAAACAACACGTCATCGTATTTTAGGTATTGATACTGATGGTGATTATCAAACAATTTTTGTTGATACACCCGGATTACATATTGAAGAAAAACGTGCCATTAACCGTTTAATGAACCGTGCTGCATCAAGTTCAATTAATGATGTTGAAATGATTGTATTTGTTGTTGAAGGTACAAATTGGAATGCTGATGATGAGATGGTATTAAGAAAATTTGAATACTTAAAATGCCCGGTTATTCTTGCGGTTAATAAAATTGATAACGTAGAAGATAAAGAACTATTATTACCGCATCTACAAAAGATCGGTAAGCTTTATAATTTTGCTCATATTTTACCGATGTCAGCTAAGTCTGGTGATAACGTTGAAAAAATCCGTGAATGGGCAAAAGCTGTTTTACCTGAATCTGAATTCTACTTTCCAGATGATTACATCACCGATCGTTCTTCTCGTTTTATGGCATCTGAAATTGTACGTGAAAAATTAATGCGCTTTTTAGGTGACGAATTACCGTATTCAGTCACTGTTGAAATTGAACAATTTAAGCAAAAAGCGAATGGTTTATTACACATTAATGCCTTGATTTTAGTTGAGCGCGAAGGCCAAAAACGTATGGTGATTGGTAATAAAGGCGAAAAACTAAAAGCAATAGGTAAAAATGCACGAATTGATATGGAAGAATTATTTGATTCAAAAGTATTTTTAGAAATCTGGGTGAAAGTGAAGTCTGGTTGGGCGGATGATGATCGTGCATTACGCTCACTGGGTTATGGTGATGATTATAACGGTTAGAGCGTAGTATTCTTGTTAGTTCTTTTATTAGGAACTAACAGCCCAACTATTGTTTTAGTTGTTAATGATGGCGTAATTTATGTCTATTGAGTGCCACAATGCTTTTATATTACATCGCCGTCCTTATGGTGAAACGAGTCAGATAGTTGATCTGTTCTGTCAAGATATAGGTAAGGTAAGTTTAGTGTTTAAAGGTGGGCGTAGTAGTACACGCATGAAGCGTGGTATGGCGCAACCTTTTACATTATTACTGGCGAGTTACTTTGGTCGAGGAAGTTTAAAAACAGTTAAGTCATTAGAAGCACAGACTCAGGTTGTCCCATTGCATGGACAAAGATTGTATATTGCTATGTATATCAATGAGTTATTGTATCGGTTGTTACAAGCAGAAACTGCCTGCGATGGTTTGTTCGAATGTTATCAGCGTACATTAATTAGTATTGCTCGTGATGATGATCCACAAAAAGCATTGCGTCTTTTTGAGCTTACCTTATTAGAAACACTGGGTTATGGCGTTAACTTCGATCGTGATGTTTATAGCGATGAACTCATAGAGTCAGGTTTTCAATATCAATATAAGCAACAACTCGGGTTCTTTGCTAAACAAGCTATTTGTAACCCTCAACACGTTTATGATGGTGAAGACATTATTAACTTATCGCAACGTAAACTTGATACAGATACAACATTAAAAATGGCTAAGCGTTTTTGTCGTCAAGCATTGGCCGAATTATTAGGTGATAAACCGTTACATAGCCGCACTTTATTCGCAAGTAAATAACTTGTAATAAATCGTTTGCGGACAATTAAAGAGAATAAAGGAAAGAGCATGAGCAAAATATTATTGGGCGTGAATATCGACCATGTTGCAACACTTCGTAATGCACGTGGTACATGTTACCCAGAGCCTGCACATTTAGCAGCTGTGGCTGAAACCTCTGGGGCTGATGGGATCACTATTCATCTTCGTGAAGATCGCCGTCATATTCATGATCGTGATGTTGCGGTGCTTGCTCAAACATTACAAACTCGAATGAATCTAGAAATGGCAGTCACTGAAGAAATGGTTGAGATTGCAATTAAAACTAAACCTGCTTTTGTTTGTTTAGTACCTGAAAAACGTGAAGAGTTAACCACTGAAGGTGGTTTAGATGTCGTAGGTAATTTCGATAAAATTGCTGATGCTGTAAGTCGTTTAAATGCAGCTAACATTCAAGTTAGTTTATTTATTGATCCTGAAGAAGCTCAGATCGATGCAGCAGTAAAAATGAAAGCGGCTTATGTAGAGTTACATACAGGGCAGTATGCAGATGCTAAAAATGAAGACATTCAAGCAGCAGAATTAGCTCGAGTTGCTAAAGCTGCAACTTATGGGCATCAAGCTGGGATTAAGGTAAACGCAGGGCATGGTTTGAATTACCATAATGTTAAAGCAATTGCAGCATTACCTGAAATTATCGAATTAAATATTGGCCATGCAATTGTTGCTAGAGCATTAGTTGATGGCTTCTCTACTGCAGTGAGTGAAATGAAACGTTTAATGGTTGAAGGGCGTAATCAAAGTCTTTAAGTATTAATCACTTGCCAATTGTGAATAGCTATTAATTTACAGTTAGCAATTTCTATTCCTTATATTATACAAATCGCAGTAAATAGCGGATCTATTTTACTGGTTAAAAAAATCACTTCTTTATTATAAATTTCGTAAATGGAACAAACGTTTACGAAATTTATGTCTCGAATTGAATTGTTTTTTCTGTGTAAAACTTAGATCACATACTTAATGTAATTGGTATTATTTGTTTTCTTATTTTTTATAAGAGGTGCCCGTGATTTCAGATCTTTATATTGAGCAATTACGTCGCCAATTCCCCATTTTAGATCAACAAGTGAATGAGCATGCGCTTATATATCTTGATAATGCTGCCACCACTCAGAAACCTCAATTAGTCATTGATGCTATTTGTCATTACTACCAAACAAGTAATGCTAATGTTCATCGATCTAGCCATACGCTGAGTAATCAAGCAACTCAGTTATTTGAACAAAGCCGTGAAAAAGTACAACACTTTATTAACGCTAAACGTTCACAAGAGATTATTTGGACTAAAGGTACCACTGAAGGGTTTAACCTATTAGCGAATGTGTTTGCAGAGCAATTAAATGTAGGTGATGAAATCATCATTAGTGCTATAGAGCATCACGCTAATATTGTGCCTTGGCAAATACTTGCTAAGCAAACAGGTGCGATTATCAAGGTGATCCCATTAACTGATGAGCATGCTTTAGATATTCACGCCTATCAACAATTACTTTCAAATAAAACTAAGATAGTTACCGTTGCTCATGTGTCCAATGCATTAGGTATTGTTAATCCGATTAAAGAGATAATTGATTTAGCACATCAGTTTGATGCAAAAGTGATGATTGATGGGGCTCAAGCTATTGCTCATATAGGCGTTGATGTACAGCAATTAGATTGTGATTTTTACCTGTTTTCTGGGCATAAGCTATATGGTCCGACGGGTGTTGGTGTGTTGTATGGTAAGTATGATTTATTAGATCAACTTCCTGTGTGGCAGGGCGGTGGTGAAATGATCAAAACGGTGACTTTTGAAGAAAGCTCTTACAATCAACTACCTTTTAAATATGAGGCTGGCACACCCAACATCGCAGGTGCGATAGGATTAGGTGCTGCTATTGATTTTATGAATGAATTAGATGCTATTGCCAGCCAACAACATGAATTAAGATTAATCGAATATACCGAAAACGCATTGTCGCAAATATCTGAAATAGAGGTGTTTGCAAAAGGCGCTTATAAATCGGGATCCATTAGTTTTATCGTAAAAAATGAACACAGCGCAGACATCGCTATGTTATTAAATGCACAAGGAATTGCTGTTCGAAGTGGGACTCATTGTGCAATGCCATTAATGTCTGCATTGAATTGTAATGGGACGATCAGAGTCTCTTTCTCTATTTATAACACCTTAGATGAAGCGAAGATGTTTATTGAAGCCTTGAAAAAAGTGATTGCATTATTAGTGGATTAATCTTTCGAATTATCGTTTTTAGGAATTATTATGTCAGCAAACTTAACCCAATTATTATCCATCATGGAGCAATTAAGAACACCGAAAATAGGTTGTCCGTGGGATTTAAAACAAACTTTCGATAGTGTCGTTCCACATACCATTGAAGAAGCCTATGAAGTCGCTGATGCTATTGCGAATAAAGATTTTGATGATCTGAAAGGTGAATTAGGAGATTTATTATTTCAAGTTGTGTTTTATGCGCAAATGGCTAAAGAACAAGAACTCTTTGAATTTGACGACATTCTCGCAGTCTTAAATGAAAAGTTAATTCGTCGGCATCCACATGTGTTTTCTACTTCGGAGTTTACAACTGATGAAGAAATCAATGCAAATTGGGAAGCAGAGAAAGAAAAAGAGCGCCTTAAAAAAGCACAATCATTGAACGTAGAAGAAAGTATTTTAGATAATATCCCATTAGCTTTACCTGCTATGACTCGCGCATATAAGATTCAAAAGCGCGTGGCGAGTGTTGGATTTGATTGGACTGAATTAGAATCAGTTATTGCAAAAATTCATGAAGAAATAGATGAAGTATTAG
Source organism: Psychromonas algarum (assembly GCF_004376845.1). Taxonomy (GTDB): domain Bacteria; phylum Pseudomonadota; class Gammaproteobacteria; order Enterobacterales; family Psychromonadaceae; genus Psychromonas. The sequence goes on along the minus strand of NZ_SNUW01000014.1, from coordinate 14,822 downwards.
TGGAAGTTAAACGAAAAGACTTAAATGCTGAAGAGCAAAAAGAGCGTATTGTCGATGAACTAGGAGATTTATTGTTTGCAAATATTAACCTTGTTCGTCATTTGAAAGCAAATCCAGAGCAAGTATTGAATCAAGCCAATCACAAATTCTCCTCACGTTTTCGTTTGGTTGAACAGCATGTTAAAGCATCAGGCAAAGAAATGGGTGATTGTACTTTAAATGAATTAGATGCGATCTGGAATGAAGTAAAAAAAGAACAGTTATAACGTGATTTTAGGCACTTCCGATAGATAGTTTTTTCTAAAACACTTTATTAACAATAAAGTGTTTTATTGTTTGTCGAAAATAATAGGGCTTGTTATACTACTATCCCATCTAAATGCTCAATTTTCTCCATTTTGATAAAACGGTCACACTTTAATAATTACACTTTACTTATTTATAAGTTGAGTTTTTTTGCTGTGTCATGTTTTTATTTACGGTGAAATGATACCAATCACATTAAGGTGTGATCTGCTATTGAGTGTAATTGGTATTAGAATTCTTTTTCTCATTGTTAATGGCTCAGGGTTAATATGACAACAAAATATATATTCGTAACAGGTGGTGTGGTTTCATCACTTGGTAAAGGTATTGCAGCGGGTTCACTTGCTGCAATTTTAGAAGCGCGCGGTTTAGACGTCACTATTCTAAAACTTGACCCATATATTAATGTTGATCCTGGGACAATGAGTCCAACTCAGCACGGTGAAGTTTTTGTAACTGATGATGGCGCTGAGACTGATCTAGATTTAGGTCATTACGAACGTTTTGTTCGCACCAAAATGACTAAACGTAATAACTTCACAACGGGACGCATATATTCTGACGTATTAGCTAAAGAGCGTCGTGGAGATTATTTAGGGGCAACTATTCAGGTTATCCCTCATATTACTAACGAAATTCAAGCCCGTGTTATTGCTGGTGGTGAAGGTCATGATGTTGCTATTGTTGAACTTGGTGGCACAGTAGGTGATATTGAATCACAACCATTTTTAGAAGCAATTCGTCAGTTAGGTTTAAAAGTGGGTCAAGAAAATGCAATGTATATGCATTTGACGCTTTTACCTTACCTAAAAACTGCTGGTGAAGTGAAAACTAAACCTACGCAACACTCTGTAAAAGAGTTGCGTAGTTTAGGTATTCAACCAGATATTCTTATTTGTCGTAGTGAAGTTAGCTTCCCTGCCAATGAGCGAGCAAAAATTGCTTTATTCTGTAATGTTCAAGAGAAATCAGTCATTTCATTACGTGATGTGGACTCTATTTATAAAATCCCAGCTTTATTAAAACAACAAGGTTTAGACCAAATTTGTGTTAATCGTTTTGGTTTAGACTGCCCTGAAGCAGATTTAAGTGAGTGGGAAAAAGTAGTTTCAGAAGAAGCAAATACAACCAGTGAAGTTGTTATTGGTATGGTGGGTAAATATATTGAATTACCAGACGCATATAAATCTGTAAACGAAGCATTAAAACACGGTGGTTTAAAAAATGCTGCATCAGTAAAAATTAAATATATTGATTCTCAAGATGTAGAAATCAAGGGCCTTTCAGTATTAGATGGTGTCGATGCTATCCTGATCCCTGGTGGCTTTGGTGAGCGTGGTGTTGAGGGTAAAATTCTAGCGGCACAATATGCTCGCGAAAATAAAATCCCTTACTTAGGTATTTGTTTAGGTATGCAAGTTGCTCTTATTGAGTTTGCTCGAAATGTTGCTGGGCTCACAAATGCACATTCAACTGAATTTGATGCAACTACAGAACAAGCCGTTGTTGGTTTAATTACAGAATGGATTGATAACACAGGCGAAGTTGAGCAACGTACTGAAAATTCTGATTTAGGTGGTACGATGCGAGTAGGTTCTCAGAAGTGTTACCTTGCTGATAATTCAAAAGTATTAGAAATGTACGGTAGTAAAGAGATTTTTGAACGTCATCGTCATCGTTACGAAGTAAACAATAATTTATTACCAATATTAGAAAAAGCTGGGCTAGCTGTTACTGGTTTGTCAGCAGATAAAAAATTAGTTGAAATCATTGAAAACCCAAATCATCCTTGGTTTGTTGCTGCACAATTCCACCCGGAATTTACATCAACACCTCGTGATGGACATCCGTTGTTTAAAGGTTTCATAAAAGCTGCGATAGATCATCAACAAGGACGATTTGAATAGTTTTTGTTGACCAGATCGCATTTTTTTGTTAAAAAATTACACAATATAGCGTTGCTTAATTACATGGCAACTCATAGAAATTTTGAAGTCTTATTTTTACTAAAATAAAGGAAAAATCATGTCAAACATAGTTAAAGTACTTGGTCGTGAAATCATGGATTCACGTGGTAACCCAACTGTAGAAGCGGAAGTTCATTTAGAAGACGGTTCTATCGGTATGGCTGCTGCGCCATCTGGTGCATCTACTGGTTCTCGTGAAGCACTTGAATTACGTGACGGCGACAAAGCACGTTACCTAGGTAAAGGCGTTCTTAAAGCTGTTGCAGCTGTAAACGGTCCAATCGCTGAAGCTCTTGCTGGTAAAGATGCATTAGCACAAGCTGAACTTGATCAAATCATGATCGACTTAGATGGTACTGAAAATAAAGCTAAGTTTGGCGCAAACGCTATTCTAGCTGTTTCACTAGCTGCTGCTAAAGCTGCTGCAATCTCTAAAAAAGTACCTCTATACGCTCACATTGCTGACTTAAACGGTACTTCTGGTGTTTACTCAATGCCTCTTCCAATGATGAACATCATCAATGGTGGTGAGCATGCTGATAACTCTGTAGATATCCAAGAATTTATGATCCAACCTGTTGGTGCTGCTACGTTCCGTGAAGGTCTACGTATGGGTGCTGAAGTATTCCATAGCCTAGCTAAAGTACTTAAAGCTGACGGTCATTCAACTGCTGTTGGTGATGAAGGTGGTTTTGCTCCTAACTTAGCATCTAACGAAGCTGCACTTGCTGCAATCAAAGTTGCTGTTGCAAACGCTGGTTACGAATTAGGTAAAGACATCACTTTAGCGATGGATTGTGCTGCATCTGAGTTCTACGACAAAGAAGCAAACATCTACGACCTTAAAGGTGAAGGTAAAAAATTCACTTCTGAAGAATTCAACTTCTTCCTTAAAGATCTTACTGAACAATACCCAATCGTTTCTATCGAAGATGGTCTTGACGAGTCTGACTGGGATGGTTTCGCACACCAAACTAAACTTCTTGGTGACAAAATCCAATTAGTTGGTGACGATCTATTCGTAACAAACACTAAGATTCTTAAACGTGGTATCGACAACGGTATTGCTAACTCAATCTTAATCAAATTTAACCAAATCGGTTCTTTAACTGAAACTTTAGCTGCAATCAAAATGGCTAAAGATGCTGGTTTCACTGCTGTTATCTCTCACCGTTCTGGTGAAACTGAAGATGCAACAATTGCTGACTTAGCTGTTGGTACTGCTGCTGGTCAAATCAAAACTGGTTCTCTAAGCCGTTCTGATCGTGTTGCTAAGTACAACCAACTTCTACGTATCGAAGAAGCTCTAGGCGCAGCTGCACCTTACAACGGTCTTAAAGAAGTTAAAGGTCAGTAATTCTTTAAATAGAATATGATTTTTAAATTTTAAGATTTAAATCCTCAACTTAGATTGGGGATTTTTTTTGCCTATCGTTTGGTAAATTAAGGCAGAAGCAACAAGTTGCCTAGGAGGTGTTATTTAGCGATTTTTAATTTATTCGTTAGGTGTATTTAGAAAATAACTTTTCATTGATGTTAGGTTATATCTTATTGAAGTTTGACAGAGTAAACTGCGGGCATTTATTTATCTGCTGTTTTATTTGGAAATATTTATGCCTCATTTAATTGATGTACTTGGATGGACAAGTGTCTTCTTCTATATTGTTTTATTAGTCTTTAATCGAATGAAAAATATGAGGATTGCATCATTTCTTTCTGTTGTTAATGATGTCGTTTGGGGCCTTATGATTGGTGTTATGCCAAAGGTATTATTAAACCTTGTTGTTGGAAGTGTTAATTTATATCGTTATATTTGTGATTTTACTAAATTATCAATTACAGCTACTCGTACAATATTAGTTATTATGGTCGTCTTTTTATTATATGCGACGTATTTTTCAATTAATGATTATCTTGCTAATCCGTCACTTGGTTTGTTATTAACTTGGGTTGATTTTGCCATTATATTGACGGCATTAAGTGTTAAAAAACTACGCCTTTTCCAAGCATTTATGTTGCTTTCTGCTTTTGTTGGCGCATATGCTTATTACCTATTAGGTATTGAACAGATGATTGTCATCAAAGCGATTGTAGCGATGATAATGACTCATAAGTTATTTATTCATCCTCATTTTCCAATCGTTGAACAAAAGCTACTTTTCTGGAAGAAATAATTTATTAATCATATGACGATTATCAATTTATTTTAGCAGGTCTGGTATATTTTAATTTTCCCATGAATATGGGATGATTGTTTCTTTTATATTGAGTTTAACACTATGCGTTTATTGCTATTTATCTTTATTTTTCTTTTTGCTGTGTTGCAATATCACCTCTGGTTTGGAAAAAATGGACTGCAAGATAATAGAGCGTTAGTTGAAGAAGTAAATATTGCTGTAGCTGGAAATGCTGAATTAGTAAATCGTAATCAAATGATGTTTTCTGAAATAGATGATTTAAAAACAGGAACAAATGCGATAGAAGAACGTGCTCGTAATGAATTAGGTTTGATTAAAGAGGGCGAAACATTTTTCCGTATTATACCGAAGGATGAAAGATAAATGCGTCAAGAAAGGTATAACGGATGAGTGAAATTTCTTTTTCAGTAGTGATCCCTGCAGCTGGGATCGGAAAACGTGTTGGTACAGAGATCCCAAAACAGTATTTAAATATTTTAAATAAAACAATCATAGAACATAGTATTACTCCGTTTCTAGCACACCCTGAGATAAAAAAAGTTGTTGTCTCTATTGCTGAAAATGATCAATGGTTTAGCCAATTAACTATAGCTCAACACCCTAAATTGGTTGTGGTTGAAGGTGGTAAAGAAAGAGTTGATTCTGTTTTTAATGCATTAAGTATTTTACCAGTTGATGAATACGTATTAGTGCATGATGCTGCGCGTCCTTGTATTCAGTTGTCTGATATTAATAAGCTTATTGCATACGTTAAAAAAGCTAAATGTGGTGCAATGTTAGCTTATAGAGTGCGTGACACTATGAAACGTAGTGATCAATCTAATCACATTTTACAAACGGTAGAACGACATAATTTATGGCATGCTTTAACTCCTCAATTATTTAAAAACCAACAGTTACTTGATGCCATTGTTAAAATTGAAGATCAGCATTTAATTACTGATGAAGCATCTGCCATTGAGATGGTAGGAGGGGATGTCACTATAATTGAAGGACGTAGTGATAACTTAAAAGTCACACAAGCTGAAGATCTTTTATTAGCTGAATTCTACCTTTCTAAATTTAATATCCCAGTTAAGGAAACAATATGATCCGAATTGGTCATGGTTATGATGTGCATAAGTTTGGTGGTGAAGGCCCAATTACAATTTCAGGTATAAAAATTCCTTATGAACAAGGTTTACTTGCTCATTCTGATGGGGATGTTGCAATACACGCTGTTTGTGATGCTATTTTAGGGGCCTTAGCCTTAGGAGATATAGGGCGTCATTTCCCTGATAATGATCCTGCTTATAAAGGAGTGGATAGTCGAAAATTACTTTCACAAGTCTATCAACTTGCTATCACAAAAGGTTATCGATTAGGTAATTTAGATATTACGATTATTGCGCAAGCACCTAAAATGTCTCCTTATATTGATGCAATGCGTGGTGAGTTATCTGGTTTATTAAATACAGACATTGGTAATGTGAATGTCAAAGCAACAACCACTGAACAATTGGGGCCTATGGGGCGCAAAGAAGGGATCGCAACACACGCTGTTGTCATCTTATTAAAGGAAGCCTAATGAGCGATGTATCGCTAGAGAAAATGATTTATCCATTGGATTTTAACTACTTGTATGGCAAACCAAGCTGTACCGCTCGGTTTAAACAATATTGTGAAGACTTCAAAGTAGAAGAGCATTTAGGTTTTGAACTCACAGGTGAAGGTGAGCATGTTTGTTTATGGGTTAAAAAAATTGGTGAAAATACTGATTATTTAGCGCGTCAATTAGCTAAATTCGCAGGTATTGCCGCTAAGAATGTAAGTTATGCTGGTTTAAAAGATCGACAAGCTGAAACGTATCAATGGTTTTCTTTGTATATTCCAGGAAAAGTAACACCAGATTTTAATGAATTTGAGTTACCAGGGGTCACCATTTTAAAAGTGATTCGCCATAATAAAAAACTACGGACAGGTTGTTTAACTGGCAACTCATTCTCTATTGTACTACGCGAGGTATCTGATAAAGAAAGTTTGCAAATAGTATTAGATAAAATACAGCAAGGTGTGCCTAATTATTTTGGTAATCAACGTTTTGGCTTTGATGGCCATAACGTTAATGCAGCATTACAACTTTTTAATGGTCGGAAAGTAAAAGATCGTTTTAAACGAGGTATGTATTTGAGCGCAGCAAGAAGCTATTTATTTAATTGTGTTATCTCACAACGAATTAGTGATAACTTACAGTCAACTCCTCTTTTAGGTGATTGTGTTCAATTTGTTGCTAATCGTTCATTTTTTCCTTTACCTGATTTATCAGAGCAAACGTTACAACGTTTGACTACTCGAGAAGTATGTTTAACAGCGCCTTTATGGGGGGCTGGTGAATTAACTTCATGCGATGATGCAAAACAGTATGAGCTAGATTGTTTGAGTTCATTTGCAGCACTACAAGTTGGATTAGCGAAGGAAGGTTTAAAACAAGAACGTCGTCCTTTATTATTAATACCGGAAAAATTTAATTATCAATGGTTAGATGAAAATAAGGTGACAATTGATTTTTACTTGCCTGCTGGATGCTATGCAACGAGCATTATTCGAGAACTCATTGAGATGAATGCATGATGTTATTGATTAGTAATGACGATGGTGTTCGAGCTCCGGGCTTATTAGCTTTACAGCAACAGTTAAGTAAAATAAACGAAATTAAAACCTTAGTTGTTGCACCTGAACGTAATCATAGTGGTGCGAGCAACTCATTAACACTGGATCAACCATTAAGAAAACAGCATTTAGAGAATGGTTTTATTTCAGTTAATGGGACTCCTACAGACTGCGTGCATCTCGCGCTTAATATATTATGTGAGAGCATGCCCAAGCTAGTTGTGTCGGGTATTAATGCGGGTGCTAATATGGGGGATGATGTTTTATATTCTGGTACGGTTGCTGCTGCAATGGAAGGACGCTTTTTAGGTTTACCTGCGATTGCAGTTTCATTAGTAGGAACAACACATTATGAAACGGCTGCTCTCTATACAAAAAAAATAGTGGAGCATCTGTTAGCCTCTCCTATATCACAACAACAAATACTTAATATTAATGTGCCAGATTTACCTTTTGAAAATATTAAAGGTATAAAAGTTACTCGTTTGGGAAAACGGCATCAAGCTGAAATGATTGAAGAAAGTATAGATCCAAGAGGGCGTGAAATTTTTTGGGTAGGGCCTCCGGGCAATATAGCTGATGCAGGAGAGGGGACTGATTTTCATGCTATTGAGCATGGTTATATCTCTATTACTCCTATTAAAGTTGATTTAACAGCTACTGAACAATTACCTATTTTAGAACAATGGTTAAGTGCATTTTAATATCCTTGTCTTATCCATTTCAATATTTATTAAAAGAGAGATTAAGTGAAAATATTTGCTCCGTTATATGAAAAAGTAATGCTTTGGTCAAAACATAAATATGCTCCGTTTTATTTATATTTAACAGCATTTGTAGAATCCATTTTTTGGCCTATTCCTGTGGATATAATGCTTGCTCCAATGGCTTTAGCTAAGCGCAAACGTGCTTGGCATTATGCTTTAGGTGCAACCATGTTTTCAGTCTTAGGTGGTGCAGTTGGCTACTATTTAGGAAGTGTTTTATATGATCCTGTTGTTCTTCCATTTATTGATATGATGGGGTATCAAGATAAAATGATCACCGCTCAATCATGGTTTAATGAATGGGGGATCATGGTTATCTTTATTGCTAGTTTTACGCCTATTCCTTTTAAAGTTTTCACTATTACTGCTGGTGCCATGAGTATGCTCTTTTGGCCATTTGTATTAACTGCTTTTATTGGCAGAGGGTTACGCTTTTTCTTGGTGGCTGGCCTAATGGTATTAGGCGGTGAGAAAATGGAAGCTAAATTAAGTCAATATATCGATCAACTCGGTTGGTTAACTATTTTTGCGGCAATTGTGCTGTATTTTATTTTGAAGCATTAAGTTTATTGTGAAAACTATATCATTTATTTTTGTGTTATTTGTACTAACTGCCTGCTCCTCGCATAGTAGCAGAGCGCCTGTATATGATGTTAAATCACATCAAGGTAGTCGACCGTCTGTATATTCATCTACTGAAGAATATGTAGTTAAATCCGGAGATACTTTATATGGCATTGCTTGGCGTACCGATAGTGATGTAGAAGCTTTAATTCAACGTAATAATTTGAAACCACCTTATCTGATCAGGACTGGACAAGTATTAAAATTACAAGAAAGCAATAATAAAACAGCATCCCATTCACAAAAAACACATAAACCAGGCGCTACAAGTTGCACAGGTCAAAGCTGTAAACAAAATATCAAAAGTAGGGTTGTTAAAAACGCCTCAAACGAATATTCTGCTAACAAGGTCGTTGAAAAAAACGCCACAAAACAACAGTCTAGTCAGCAAGAAAATAATGAAAAGGTGAGTGATTGGCAATGGCCGAGCAAGGGTCGATTAACAAAGACTTTTGGTAGCTCTTCACAGGGTATGAAAGGGATCTCAATTTCTAATGCCCGTGGGACACCTATTTATGCAGCTTCTGCTGGTAAAGTGGTTTATGCAGGTAGTGGATTGAGAGGATATGGCAATCTGATCATTATTAAACATAACCATGACTACTTAAGTGCCTATGCACATAATGAAAAAATATTAATAAAAGAAAATGAACTGGTTAAAGTAGGCCAAAAAATAGCTCTTATGGGAGACAGCGGTACTCGTAGTGTTGGATTACATTTTGATATCCGTTACCGTGGTAAGTCTGTGGACCCATTACGTTATTTACCTAAAAGATAATATTTTATGTCTGAATGGGGAAAGCGTTTATTAGCAACATATAAAATAATAAGGCCTACATGAAATAATTGTTCATCAAAATATTAAGCGTTATTAAGGGAGTGTTAACTATGGTCGGGAAAACGGCAATTAATACAAATAATACTGAGCTAAATAATTATAATGACAGTCTTGTCATTGATGACGATATTGAAGAAAAAGTGATCGCCGAAAAACCTGAAGAAGTTGAACGTTTTGCTGCTGGCGTTGATTATAAAGCCATGGATGCAACGCAAATGTACTTAGGAGAAATTGGTTACTCTCCTTTATTAACTGCTCCCGAAGAAGTTTATTACTCTCGAAAATCACAGCGCGGTGATGAAGTTGCGCGTAAACGTATGATTGAAAGTAATTTACGTCTCGTTGTTAAAATATCACGTCGTTATAATAATCGAGGATTATCATTACTTGATTTAGTTGAAGAAGGTAATTTAGGGTTAATTCGTGCTGTTGAGAAGTTTGATGCTGAAAAAGGATTTCGCTTTTCAACTTATGCAACTTGGTGGATACGTCAAACGATTGAACGTGCAATCATGAACCAAACCCGTACGATCCGATTACCTATTCATATCGTTAAAAAATTAAATGTATACTTGCGAACAGCACGGGAACTAGCACATAAATTAACCCACGAACCTACCCCTGAAGATATTGCAAAAGAGCTTGATGTATCAGCTAAAGAAGTTTCTAAAATTCTAAAACTAAACGAACGTATTAGCTCTGTCGATACACCGATTGGTAATAGTTCAGACAAAGAATTATTGGATATCATTCCTGATAGTAATGACTGTACACCAGAAAATGAATTACAAACCAATGATATGAAACTGCGTATAGTTGAGTGGTTAGAGGATTTAAATCCTAAACAACGCGAAGTATTAGCTCGTCGTTTTGGTTTGCTAGGTTATGAAGCTGCTACTTTAGAAAATGTGGGGAAAGAGATTGGTTTAACACGTGAGCGTGTTCGTCAAATCCAAGTTGAGGCGCTAAAAGCATTACGAGATGTTTTATCTCAACAAGGTTTATCTATTGATGCTTTATTTCAATATGATTTATAAATCTACTTTTTAATACTTTAAAAAAACGCATCCAGTGGATGCGTTTTTTAGTTTATCTCTTAATAATATTTATTCTGCTGTAAGCACCTAATACCTATCGTAGTAAATCACATCGTTATTTAATACATAGCCACTTAATGTGATAGGTATAAGTGTTTCAATAAATTTATGCAATCTCCGACTCAGATAAACTGAAAGAAGAGTCAATTTCACGTAACTCCTTTGCTAATAAAAGCTGGGCTTTAATATTTTCAATTTCACGCCACTTACGAGGTGCTGCTTTACGTTTCACAGGAGTGTGGAAGAGGCTATCATTGATAATTTCCGTATCATTTAATTGAATTTGTCTCATATCATTTCCTTAAATATTACATTCCAAGAGTGTGTGTATATTGCATACAATAATGATTATAGATGACATTTTTATTACGCTAGTATGATGTTTTAATTAATTGCTTAATCGGTATGTACATCACTATTTCTTAATATTACAAACATCAGGTTATTATCAATAAATTGTATTATCTTCTATGCTGAAAGACTCACTTTAAATAAGTATAGGGGGAGTCCTTATCTTTCGTTATAAAGGCTTTACGTTTATAGAGTTAATTATCTCGCTTATTATCTTAGGGATTGTTGTTGCAATCTCTACGGTTTCCTACCAAGGTTTAATTGCTAACCAGACGTTGACTCATCGAATAGATCAGATTTATTACACACTGCAACTTGTTAAAACAGAGGCAGTTAAACGTAATAACAAAATATATGTACGTTTTTGTCAGCAACAAAGTATTTGGAAAATGGGAGTTAGTGAACAATCAAATTGTGATTGTTTTAGTGAAAATTCGTGTCAATTAGATGGTATTGAAAAAGTATATGATTTAGCTGATGGGAAAATCTTATCAATAGATGCTGATAAGTTAACTTTTGCTGGGAAAGAAGCTTCTTATGGCGCGTTACGTTTTAGTGTAGAAAGTGGCACAATCACTATCAGTAATAGTCAACAAAATTCATTATCAGTTATTCAAAGCGCCATGCGTTTAAGAGTTTGTGCTCCTAATAAAAGTCAATTAGGTTACCCAAAATGTTAGGCTGCCATAATAAAAAATCAGGTTTTACATTAATAGAGATTCTGATTTCATTATTATTAGGTTCTGTTTTGCTGGCAATGGTGATCAGCTTATATGTCACTAATGTAACAGCGAGTGCCAAAGCACTTAAATTTTCACGCCTTCGTACTGATTTACAAGCTTTAGTTGCTTTAATGGAAGAAGATATTCGCCGCGCTGGTTATGGCGGAAATGAATATATGGTTGGGGCTGGTAAAGCAAAGGTGATTGACTCAATTAATAGTACTACGCAAAAATGTATTGTTTATGCATATAACTATGATCAAACAGACAGTGCAACAACTTCCCATTTTATGGCCTTTCGTTATTCTATTAAGAATAAAAGTGTACAATTTGGTAAGCGGGTTGATATCCAAGCAAGTAATTGTTTCAGTAGCGGGACTTGGGTAAATTTAACATATCCTGAATTTGTAAAAGTGACTGAATTAAGTTTTGTTGAAAGTGTGGTTTCTAATGCTCAGGTGACTATTCGTAGTGTAGATATTCATGTTGCAGCAGAGCTTGTTGCTAATAGTGATTATAAACATCAGTTACAAACTCGTATTCAAGTACGTAATAGAGAATTTCATTAAATTGTTTAGCCTATCTTTGAACTGTCATTAAGGTTGTAATACCTATAATCTTCATTTTTATTTTAGTTTGAGAGCAATTTTTATCTTTGAACTTAAATTCAATACCGTCGTTATTTTTATAAGCACAGGAAGTCAGAATTGCATATCTCAGCTAAATATTGGTTAACGACTTATTTTGTTTTTTTCTTTTTTATATGGGGGATATTCTTACCATTTTGGGGAATATGGTTAGCAGATAAAGGTGTTAGCCCTGAACAAATAGGCACATTATTTTCGCTGGGATTATTATTACGTTTTGCTAGTAATCTAGGTTTGTTACCACGTCTTAAAACAGCCAATGCTCCATTGCAACTTATCTCTTATTTAAGCTTTAGTATCTTTCTTTGCTTATTGGTTTTAGTTTACTTCCAAGGTTGGTATGCACTGGCTGCATTAACTTTATTGCTCAATTTTTTAATGGCACCAATGGTTCCGTTGGGGGATATTGTAGGTACTCGATTAGTTAAACAAATCCAAATTAATTATGGGCAGGTGCGTTTATGGGGATCGGTTAGTTTTATCGTAGGTTCAACTTTTATTGGTTGGACGATCACTGAGTATGGCCATGAAAGTATTCTCTGGCTGATGATTGTGGCTAGCTTTTGTATCTACTGTTTAAGTTTGATAAAGCTTAACCCACAATTACAAGAGCAAGATGATAACTCCAAAGGCAATAACAGAGGTTTATTTTTATTATTAAAGCAACCGAGTGTTATCTATTTCTTATTGATCGTTGGGTTAATACAGGGCAGTCATGCTGCTTATTATGCATTTAGTGCCTTGTATTGGGATTCCATGGGGATTTCTGAATTTGATATTGCTTTATTTTGGGGGATGGGAGTTTGTGCTGAAGTTTTATTAATGCGTTTTAACGATAAATGGTTTAAGCGCTGGAGTATTAAACAAATGATCTTACTTGCATTAATTGCTGGGATAATACGTTGGGGTGTTTTATCGCAAACAACCGACTTTACTTTGTTAATGTTACTACAGACTTTTCATGCATTCACTTTTGCACTTGCTCATCTTGCTGCTATGCGCTTTATTGCATTACAGTCTGATCACTTGATGGTGGGATATCAAACTTTATATTCGAGTGTTGCGTTAGGGTTAATGATGGCTTTATTAACATTTCTTTCTGGTTGGATATACATTCCTCAACAAAGCACTATATTTTTGTGGATGGTTATCATTTTATTACCCGTTTTCATTTTTTTAAAGAAGTGGCGTGTAGAATAAGCATCATTATTAAGCTTTTAAAGCCATTAGGTTGAGTTTTTATATTTAATCCCCATCTAATAGGGGTGATCTTTTATTAATTGGGGTAGTTATGTTTGCACGATTGTTTTTAATCTTTACCGGTGTTTCTTTATTAGAGATATATGTTTTAGTTAAAGTGGGTGGCTTTTTAGGTGCTTGGCCAACTGTTTTATTGGTCATTGTGTCTGCATTAGTTGGTTCTGCATTAGTACGCAGTCAAGGTTTACAGTTAGTGCGAGAGTTACAACGCCGTATGGCTGCAGGTGAAATGCCTGGGCAACAATTAATCGAAGGCATCATGTTAATTATTACAGGTGTGTTATTAGTGACCCCTGGTTTTGTCACTGATCTCTGTGGTTTATTATTATTAGTACCTAGTATTCGCGCCAACATTGCTAAAGCTTTGATGGCAAATGTTAAATTTTCATCTGCAACAATGGGTGGTTTTTCTCAACAAGGTTTTACTCAAAAAAATCAAGATGATGACTCGGTCATTGAAGGTGAGTTTGAACGTAAAGAAGAAAAAAGAATTGATTGATATTTGACTTTTGTTATACGTATTATTTTGATGGTAGTCACATAAGTCACTATTGCAGTTGATAATTGATCGATAAAGCGTATGTTTTATGACAAATTATGTCATAGTAATAAAAGTGTCATGTTAACAAAGTAATATGCGCATTAAATTATTCACTTCATATTATGAATAAAACAAAAATAATAAAAGGGATGACGATGAAAGTTAATCGTTCAATTACATTAAGAAGTTTTAAAAAGTATCAACCTCGTCAAATAGCTAAATTTGTTAAGGGTTTTTTTAATGGCCGTATATTTATTGCTGGCCTAGGTCGATTTAGAGTTGTAGATGGAAAAGTTGTTGCCTATAAACATGTTAATAAAGAGCATAAAGTACTTATAGCTGTTAGTGAAATAAATAAAGTGGTTTCTGAGCTTTCACGTTCTAAAACAGTGTCTATCTAGTTTAATATCGAACGCAACTTCTTTAAGGATGAATAAGTTGCCAAGCCTTTTTCTCCTTCCCAAATTTAATGATTAATCTCTCAATTTTCTATTTTCTATATGCTGCTTTGATAAGTGTAAATAATACTCATTATTAAAATGACACAAATCAATATTCATTTCTTACTTCCTGATTAGACTCACTTTTATCCAATACGGAGATTGTCCATCAAAAGGAAAAGATGATGAAAAATAAAATTATACTGACTGCTTTATTATTAACTTCACCCTTAACTTTTTCTCAAGAAACAACAGTTATTAATGGTTTAGATTTTGGTCCGTTAGCTAATACCAATTCCGTTAATTAAGTTTCCAATTTAGTCCAGTCTCTAAAGCATAATGAAATGACTCGGCTTGTGTCTTCGCAGAAGCTGTTCCAAGCCCTACAACATTGATCGACTATGTCGTTATAATC
>NZ_SNUW01000013.1 GCF_004376845.1 Psychromonas algarum | reverse complement strand
ATCAAAGAAATGGACGATGCCAATAAGAAATTGGAAAACGGCCTTGAATCGTTTTATGATAACGTTCGAAGACCGTCTTAAAGACTACGTTTAAAAACCGCAGTTACACAGAATTATTTACAGGGTCATTGGTTATTTTGCATAACTCAGTCACAGTTAATGGATACTGGTTATTTTTTTTAATGTAATTGTTCACATTAGCGATGACTCGTTGCTTTGTGTAATGCGTGATATTTAATTCCGTATTGTCATATTCTAACTTCCCTAATAAATCGATAACCTTGGATGTAATGAGTGGTGCTAATGTTTTTAATCTAGAGGGTTTATTATTCTGAAATAGTTCATGACCGTTGAGCAATAAGTCAATTAATTTTGTTAATTCATAGCTTACATAATGGTTGGGTTTTGAAGCTGTAATTTTTGTGTTTATCTTCTGCCATAGTTCAAGATCAGAACCAAACATTCCATTGTAAAGAGTCGCTTTATTTATCACTAATCCATAGATGTGAAAATCAGATGGTGTTATCAATTCGAATGGAATGTTTGAAGGACGCGTCATTATCTGGTCAGTAAGAATTTTATCATTATTAATTCTAGGTCTTTGTGCTTGTTGTGAGAAACCAAGCCATAAACTTTCCTCTTTTACATTACATTCTTGTTGTAATATGCGGCTAGTAAATTCTTCAAAAAAATGAATTCCCTCTAACTTTAATTCATCAAGGTAACCATTAAATATACCACTACCATGTTGATTATAATGTTGCTCCCATTGAGATAGACTTTCTGCTTGCTGATTAACATCAAAAGTAAAAGATTTGCACCTCTCCAGTGCAAGAGCGCTACTTTGTTGGTACTGCTTTACATCAGTCATTTTTTTACCCTCCTACATAGGCGCATCAATTTGATGCATAGTAATCATAATTAACTGTTTTTAAATGCTTTCTTGCCTTTGCATAATTCCGTCGGCTATTTGGAACGTTCTTCGCTTCTATTACTTCATATAGGTTGCAAAGTTTGCGCCGAATTTGTTTTTTAGGGGTATTTAAGATGTCTAGTTACCGTTATCAGCTTGGTTCTCATGTTTATCAATTTGATAATCTTGCTGACTTGATGGCAAAAGCTTCTCCATTGAGATCTGGTGATCAGTTAGCTGGTGTTGCTGCTCTTTCTTCGGAGCAACGAGTTGTTGCACAAATGCTGTTAGCTGAGTTGCCATTAAAAACATTTTTGCAAGAGACGCTTATTGCTTATGAGAGTGATGAAATTACGCGTTTAATTATTGATGAGCATGATGCTGTTGCTTTTGCGGAAATCTCTCATTTAACGGTTGGTGACTTCCGTAATTGGCTTTTGCAAGAAACAACCACTTGCATAGAATTAGCACGTATTCGTCAAGGTATTACACCTGAAATGGTAGCGGCAGTAAGTAAAATTATGCGTAACCAAGATCTAATTTTGGTCGCTAAAAAATGTAGCGTGATCACGAAATTTCGTAACACTATTGGTTTGCCTGGTCATTTATCAACTCGTTTACAGCCTAATCATCCTACAGATGATGTTAATGGCATTGCTGCAACTATTTTTGATGGCTTGATGTATGGCAGCGGTGATGCGGTATTAGGTATTAATCCTGCAACTGATAGCGTCTCTCAGGCCGTTAAATTAATGAAGTTAATGGATGATGTAATCCAACACCATGAAATTCCTACTCAATCTTGTGTATTAACTCATGTAACAAATACCATTGAAGCCATTGAACTTGGAGCCCCTGTTGATTTAGTTTTTCAATCCATTGGTGGTACAGAGGCAACAAACCAAGGATTTGGAGTAAATCTCAATGTGTTAGCTGAAGCTCATCAAGCGGCATTGGAATTAAAGCGCGGCACTGTAGGCAATAATGTTATGTACTTTGAAACTGGCCAAGGTAGTGCTTTATCAGCTAATGGTCATCATGGTGTTGATCAGCAAACCTGTGAAACTCGTGCTTATGCCGTCGCTCGAAAGTTCAAGCCATTATTAGTTAATACTGTTGTTGGATTTATCGGTCCAGAGTATTTGTTTGATGGTAAACAAATTATTCGTGCTGGTTTAGAAGACCATTTTTGTGGAAAGCTACTGGGTCTACCGATGGGATGTGATATTTGTTATACCAATCATGCTTATGCCGATCAAAATGATATGGATAACTTATTAACTTTGTTAGGTGTTGCTGAATGCTCTTTCATCATGGGAATCCCCGGTTCGGACGATATTATGTTGAATTATCAAACCACTTCTTTCCATGATGCACTTTATGCAAGGCAGGTTTTAGGTCTACGTCCAGCGCCAGAATTTGATCAATGGCTAAAAAATATGCACATCTCCCCTATAGATAATTTGACTCAATTAAATAAAAAACTGCCTAAAAGATTTGCTCAACCACTACAGCTAATTAAGGAACTTTAATGAGTACTTTAGAATGTCTTGTAGAAGAAAAAAATAACAAAATTGTTCATAAGGATGCTTGGGAAAAATTACGTCAATTCACTGATGCGCGTATTGGACTTGGACGTGTAGGTACTAGCATCCCTACGGCAGAATTATTGCGCTTTCAATTGTCACATGCACAAGCGATTGATGCAGTTCATGTTCCATTAGATATTGATGAATTATGCCTGCAGTTTTCCTCTTCAGAATTATTAACACCTTATTTACCACTACAGAAGCTGCATAGTAAAGCACGCGATCGAATGGAATATTTACAGCGTCCAGACTTAGGGCGGCAATTAAATGAAGCCTCTATATCTTCATTAGAGTCTTCAGTAGATGCGCGTTATGACTTGGTATTTGTTATTGCAGATGGGTTGTCTTCTTATGCCATTAGCCATCATGCCAAACATTTTTTAGAAATGTTGATTAGTCGTCTTACTGAAGATACGAGTAAGCATTGGAATATCGCACCAATTTATGTTGTTCAACAAGGTCGTGTTGCTGTGGGTGATGATGTTTGTGAAACCTTAAATGCAAAGCAAGTTGTATTGTTAATTGGTGAACGTCCTGGATTAAGTTCTCCAGATAGCATGGGGTTATATATGACATGGAATGCTAAACGAGGTGTTGAAGACTCTCTGAGAAATTGTATTTCTAATATCAGGCCACAAGGACTTACATATCAAGCGGCAACACATAAGGCACATTATTTATTAACTGAATCACATCGAAGAGAAGTATCAGGAGTGAGCTTAAAAGACCGTTCAGAAGACTTGCTTATTGAATCAATAAATACACAAAAATTTTGTTTAACAAGTTAATTTTTTAACTACTTCATTAATACCTAAGAGGGAAATATTATGTCTAATAACGAAGAGTATCTAGCTCAAAGACAATTAAAAAAAGGAGCGGCTGGTTGGATCTTACTTGCTGGTTTAGGTGTTTCATATGTAATTTCTGGTGATTTTGCAGGCTGGAACTTCGGTATTGCCCAAGCTGGTTGGGGTGGATTTATTGTTGCAGCTATTTTAATGGGAGTTATGTATTTAACGTTAGTTTTGTCGCTAGCGGAAATGTCTGCTGCTATTCCTGCTGCTGGTGGTGGTTATAGTTTTGCTCGTCAAGCAATGGGGCCTGCTGGTGGATACCTAACAGGGTTAGCGGTGTTAATTGAATATACATTAGCACCGGCTGCAATTGTTATTTTTATTGGGTCGGCTGTGAATGAATTGATAGGAGTCGATGGCCCAGTTATCTATGCTGTTTTCTATCTTCTTTTTGTCGGAATTCATATATTTGGAGCAGGTGAAGCACTAAAAGTGATGATGGTCATTAGTGCATTAGCTGTACTTGCCATTATTGCTACAGGCGTTGCTTTATTACCTCATTTTAATGTCGATAATTTATTCAATATTGAAGCAATTGCTGGAGGAACTGAGTTTTTACCAATGGGATATTATGGTGTTTGGGCTGCTTTACCTTTTGCAATGTGGTTATTTTTAGCCGTTGAAGGTGTTCCATTAGCAGCAGAAGAAGCTAAAGATCCTGCGAAAGATGTGCCTAAAGGTATTATTGCTGCAATGATTTTCTTATTATTTACCGCGACACTTGTTGTCGTACTTGTTGCAGGTGCAGCTGGCGCTCAAGTGACAGGTGCTAGTGCTGTTCCTTTAGTTGATGCGCTGAACATAACTGGTAATCCTAATCTTGCGACATTTGTTAATGTATTGGGATTAGCGGGTTTAGTCGCTTCTTTTTTCTCAATTATTTATGGATATAGTCGCCTTGTTTTTGCTCTTTCTCGTGCAGGTTATTTACCACAAAAATTATCTTTAACAAGTAAGCGAAAAGTGCCAGTTCGTTCATTAATTTATCCCGGTATTTTAGGTTTTTTACTCTCTTTAACGGGAGAAGGGGATCTAATGTTATCAATGGCTGTTGTTGGGGCAACCGTTTCATACGCGATGATGTCGGGTAGTCATATTTTATTACGAATTAAACAGCCGAACTTAAATCGTCCATATAAAACTCCTGGCGGTATTGTTACTTCAGGCATTTCATTTGTTTTATCATTAATCGCATTAACGGGTGTATATGCTTATGACGTAAGAGCCTTTTACTTTACATTGCTATTGTTTCTTATTGGTATGATTTATTACACTTTTATTGGTCGTAATAACTTAGTTGCTAGCTCGGCTGAAGAAGAGTTTGCTTTGTTATCTCAAGCTGAAGGTGAACTTGCTACCAATTAACTTAAATTAATGAGTTAGTCATAACCCTAAACTTATATCCATATTAGTTTAGGGTTATTTTTTTGTGTGATGAATAATTTATTAAATTAAGAGGATGATTTCCTAGAACATTCTTAAAGGCTATTTCTCTGTTATAATGATGCAATCTAAAAAGCCATTAAAATTAAATTTTTAATTGGTTACTTTTGTCTATCTTATTTTGAGACTCATTCTTTTATGCCAAGTTACCCAACAAACCGCTTTTCAATAGCCCCCATGCTTGATTGGACAGATCTTTAATTTAAGTTGTTGTTTATTATTGATTTTGTTGTTTTTTGTATAATTTGGGATCGTGTCTGGGATGTTTTTCTTTATGGGATCATAAATTGAATTAGGGTTAAAAGTGGCGCTAACTCCATCTAAAAGATGAAGTAGCACCGATTTCGACAAACACATTAGCGATACTGATATTCATTCCATAAACCTCTAGCCTCATTCGTGCGCTTATCTATATACTTCACTAATTCCACCAGATGAACAACATAAGGAGACTTTTGACTCATACCCATCTTAAAGCAAGGAAAAGGTAACTCGTTACTTTTAGCCTTTCTTTTAGCGGTATTAACAGCAATCCCCAAATACGATTCAGCCAGTTCTTCTACTGGTATTAACAGTCTATTACTAAACTGAGCCAATAAAATGTGGTGAGTCATAGTTACAGTATTTTCTTGTTTCTTTTTCATAGTGGACCCCAATTAAAAGCGGGTCTAGTAAGCCGATATTAAAATCGGCAGTGTGAGACATCCATTTACTCATCACGATTGAAACAATACCAACTCGAATCTTTTCTGTCTATATTCCCAAGTAATCACTTATTGAAAAAGGGTTGTTGCACAGTATTTTTATAAAAAAGAAAAACAGAAATGAAATTTTTTTACTTGTCAATAATTAAAAAATTTATTTGTTGACTTGAGTATGTGTTTAATGTTATTATATGCTCAAGCTAAATCTTATAGGTGAATTTCACTATATGAGGATGTATATTTAGTCAACTGCATAGAATGGATATTCTTTAGATACACGCAGAATCAAAGGTTAATCTTGGACTAACTCTCCAAAGTGGACTCACTCTCCAATTAGCCACCAAATAGAGAACACAAAAGTTGTTCTCATATCAAAGAAAACCTATTGAGGTTTTCTTTTAGAAAGATGATTTTTTACTTACATTAACAGAGGAGTATTAAGTTTAGAGACATTTTAATTACACAAAATAGATCCAATTATTTATCGGTTAACGCTGGCTTATTGTGCCTGTTAGTCGAAAAGTAACTAATGCAATCAATACAAAAGTATTGGTGTGATCTGGTGTTTTTATTATACCTGTTTTAACTTGATACCTGACGTAAGTAACTATTTCATCTGAATTGGTGGTTTAATTTAGAAGGAGAGTTATATGTCAACACAATCAATCACACCCCAAAATAGAACCCTGTCACCTATGTATATCATCGGTGAGGTTTTACTGCGTCTAAAATTCGCTAACAAAATATTTCACTCCTTATATTTAATGCATTTCCCATAGTGCAAGGCTCAGTTCGTCCGAACTTAGTTTTTAAATAACACAAACAATCATTAAAAAAATTACGCCCGCTGGGTGGGGCTTTTTGCACCCTAAATATAAGGAAAACACTATGAAATACACAACATTATACCGCAATCAACAAGAGCTAATTAAATCATCCCCAACGGGTAGAAAGGCATTAAAAGCCCTTTTTGGTAATAAGCCTGTGAGCTTTCAAAAATATGCCCACACAATGAAAGACATATTTAATAATGGTTCAGAAAAAGGAAAAAACTCCACTAAACTTCTTAATGAAGAATTGCAATGGCATAAAGGGGGCGCTCCAGTTGTTTTTCTAGAAACACAAGAGCTTGTTCGCTACTTATATGAAGCAAAGTTTAATTATGAAAAAGACTTTAATGTAGCACCTCCCTTTCAATCATTTGTAATGGCATTTCCTGAGCATACAGAAATTAATGGTGTGGCGCTTAAAAGTGCGCTTATTACTATTATGACTCGTGATGAGTTTATCAATCTTTATGGGCCTTCTGTCACTACGTTATTAGATTTCTTCAATACTGATTATGACGATGATGAGCTATGCATTAGCGTTAACTATACAACTTCTAGTGGTCGTGTCGATACGAACTTTAGTCACTTATCCAGCCTCACTACAACATTCAAAAGAAATGCAATTAATCCACTTCCAAATAACGGCACAAATATGCTGGAAGCCCTTACCAAAATAGCGCTTGCCTTGTGTGTTTATCACAGTGCGACTGATGGTAAAAAGTTGGAAAAAGGCTACCCATCTTCTGCTATTTCCCTACCTAAAAGTAAATCTAAAGGAAGTTATAAAGCCGTAACCATTCGCTCATTTAAAGAAAAACAAAGCAGTGATGGTGATAGCACAAGAAAAATTACACATCGCATTCCGCATTACAGAAACCTAAGAGCAGAAAGGTTTTATAAAAAAGATAAATACAAAAATATGAAGCGTGGAACTCGTTGGACGTTTGTTAAAGAAGTCGATGTTTACGGCAGTTTGAACACCTTACTGAGTTAATTTTATTGGAAGCCAATGATGATGAGCAAAATAAAAATGAAACAAATTAATAACCAAAAATTACCCACAAAAACAGAGGAGAAATAAATATGTGTGTATTAGGAATTATGAAAGAGATGGCAAAAGAGTGTGAGAGTTTTGAGAGTGATCGCCACTTGTTGGCGACATCAATGCGATTTTTCGTAGATCTTGATCTATTGAGACATCGCAGAGAAGAGCTGAAAGAAACACTGGAACTGCTCTTATTAAATGAGTGCCTTGGTGCAATTCGACTTGAATATTTAATCAATGAGTTCATTGAAGAAGCTGATGATCTTGAGCATATCTTTGATGAGCTTACGGAAGATCATATTGATGCAAAACTTCATTTTAGCTTGCTGATTAGAACACTTCAATGCACTGCCAGTTTCTTTGAAACGGTATTAAATATGTTTAACAACTTACAACAAACCAACCACTAAAGAGGATAACAATATGGAAAATATAAACAAATATAACAACTTAGCAAATCAACACCCTAAACATTTAGCATTAATCGAAACCTTATTCCATCAAGGCGAATTAAAGGAGATGTTATTGAGGCTGTCTAAAGAAAAAATAGATTTTATGTCGATCCCTAATGAAGAAAATGGCTTTGCCTGCGTTTCTTCGAGAGATGTAAAAAGGTTTACAAAAGACGGCTTTTGTTTGATTGAAAAAGACAAAATTATGCTATTTGGACTCACAGAATATTTAGCTGATAAAGAAATAGCATTTGGAAAGAAAATAGCGAAAAAGATTAAATGTAAAGCTCTGAAAAAATTAGCTAACTCGTTAATTGAAGATTTTGAGTTTTCTTATCAGCTTGAAGAGATGAAAAACAATGGTGTGCAAATCATTCAACTTTAACAGGAACTTAACGCAACAAGGAGGTTGCATTTATGGAGAAAAAAAATGTGTAAAGAAAAAAATATAACTGTATTTGACGAAGAAATTAACGCAAAAAGAGCCTTAATTAAGCTTGAAAAAGTAGTAATTGATTATGGAGGTTGGTTTTGGCACGAAGAACTAACAGATATTGAGCAATTAGAAGAAAAAATTGATGATTGTTTTTCGTGTAAAACGCCTGACTTTGAATATTTTGCTTTAGAAATATTGAAATACTTAGAAGTCATTAATGAATATCACGTTGTTCAAACTGAAACTATTCAGTTTAAAGGTGATATTTGGTGTGATGAAGAAGAGTTTCTTTCGAGAGGTGGAAATGATGATTTTGATAGTTTTGATGAATATCTTGAATATAAAAAAACTGAAATATTTGAAGATTTAAGAGAGATACTGATCACCGAGTTAATTGATATTCACACTAAATCTGGTAAGGAGATCAGTAATGAAAAATAAATTATTAAAATTACAACCAAACTGTGAATATGAAACGGCTATGTATATCAATAGACTTGGTATCTGTAATGGCAAAGGCATAAATATTAAATATATATTCATAAGAAATGGAAAAGAGTTCGTTGAAGTTATGCATTTTGCAAGAATGATATTAAATAACTTGGATAGTTCAAAAATAGATTATATATGTCGTAATGCTAAAGGAGATATTCAAAAAGCTTATAGTAATTTGGTTGATATTCTTAAACAGCAAGTTCATTTTGAGTTTCTTCAAGGGTTTTCGCTTGATGATATTGATATTTGGGCTGATGACGTAAATGATACATCTAACCCTTTGTTTTCGGGCATTATGCTCTTCTGTGAAGAGAATTGGGTATATGATAAAGTAGAGGATTTTGCCAAGTAACGTAAGATTAGTTTGGACTAATGTAACGCAAAGAAGCCCATCTAGGGCTTTTTGTCGTTCTGGGATGGGTAAAATCATATTGATAAACGTGATGATTTTAGCTTGTTTTTGGTGGGCTTGGCTTCATCGTTATTATCAACAGACACATCAAGGATAATGGACTGTAGCAACTTTAAGTTGTCCAATTCTCGCTGAACAATAGCGCCTGATACACCTGTAAGCGCCACTTTTTTATCGGGTGTGAAAACCTCAATCCCATCTTTAGACTCATTGTAACCGATTATTTTTTGGTTTTTTAACGGTATCAGTGGGCTGTGGTTATTAGCACTTTTTACAATATAATCATTTAATGCATCGGTATGTTTGTCTGCTAATTTAAGCTCAAAATCTAACTTTTCAGGCACTTTATAAGGAGATTGTATCGACAAGTCTAATTTATGTTTCATCACTTTACGGCTGATATAGTTTTGTGCTTCCTTAGCCTGTTTACAGATACTTAACAGTGCTTTTTTCTGATCTTTAAATTGGCTAGCGTAACCCTCTAAATAAGATGCGTGTGCATTGAAAGTTTCAAGTCCTTCATCTAAACAAATGAACATTGTGCTCGTCTCTGCAATTAATTCCTCTGAAAAATAAGCTTTAGAATTAGACGCATTATTTTGTTTTCTGTTTAATCGGCAGGGATGACCAGTGCTATGTGAAAGCTCGTGTAAAATTACAGCAAAATAAGCTTTATCAGATTTAAACTTATTTCTGGGTGGAATAGTAATACAGTCATCTTTTGGAGAATAAAAAGCTCGATCTTGATTTTTCTCAACCACTGGAACACCCATTGCATCAATGATCAGCTGTGCTTTTTCTACAAACTCAACATCCTCCATCTCAGGTGACATTTTTTTATTTTCCAGCTCTTCTTGTCGTGCAAAATAATCACGCTCTTCAATAAACGACTCTGGTAACAAATGCTTGATTTTTTCTATTGCAAAAACTTTGTATGGCTTTAATCCTTTGCGCTTTTGATATCCATTTTCACGCATTTCATTGAATGACATACCTCGTGTCTCTTTTTCAAAAACACTTTTGCTGATCAATTCCCCATCTTTTTTATAGGTTTCAAGATATTTTACGACTTGAGCGTCAAGCGTCATACCTTTGAGTGGCTTATCTGGATCGAATGTTTCAGATTTAGGTGGAAGCTGGTCTTTATGTTGTTCAAGTAAATCAGAAGCTTGTTTGAAAGTTGAGTAAATTGGAACTTT
This sequence comes from Psychromonas algarum, assembly GCF_004376845.1. GTDB lineage: Bacteria > Pseudomonadota > Gammaproteobacteria > Enterobacterales > Psychromonadaceae > Psychromonas. Next base: position 44,990 of record NZ_SNUW01000013.1, on the reverse strand, counting down.
GGTTGCGTTGCTCTCTCCTTCTTGAAGCAACATTATAATATTTACTCCATTATATTCATTGTTGTGAAAGTTGAGAGGCAACTTTTTTAAAGCACTGCGATAAAAACTTACTTCAACATCACTGTCTGAGGTTGGTTTTTCGCCTTTGGGTTTAGAGAAGTAATCGAATAATCTATCGAGGATTTGTTTCTGTTGGTCTGTTTTTGCGGTAGAGCGTCCAGCTCTCGATCTTGTGTTTTTCATAAGTAACTCCTTTTATGAGGTGGTTACTTATGTCGTATCATTTACTTTACTTCTTTCAATAGAAGGTTTTAATTTAGTTTTTTTTGCGCTATTTAACTAACTTTTTTATTTTCTTCACTAAATATTTTACTGATAAAAATTCAAATTTTTACCTTATATCATGTCTTTGCACTTTATTGTTTGATATCTTGAGTTAAGGTGCTTTTTTCAAAAAACGGTGAGAATAAAATGAATGTCAATTTTTATCAAGGTAAAGAAGATTTAGTTAAAGATGATGAGCCATCAGCCAGCTTAGATAAAATTAAGCAAAAAATTTTAGACTTATCAAATGTAAAAAATGTTCATTTCTTACTTGGAGCTGGAGCAAGTTCGGGGGCAATTCCCACAATGAAAGAGATGGTCTCTAGTATTGATTTAAAGCTGTCTATTCCAGAACCCCCTAAACTCCCTAACTCACCTGATGCAAAAACACCTCTGCGTTCATCATTAAAAACACTATTTGAAAAAATAAAGTCTTCTACAAAATCAAATCTTGAAGATATATTAGGGGTTCTTTATTCAAGAAGAGCTTATATGATTGGATCTGGTGAAGAAGCTTCTCCGCAATACACTGAGACCACTTTTTTGATAGAGGTAATTGAAAATGAGATGTTTAACCAAATTAACATTGATTTTGAAACGCCTAATTCGCAAAATAGTTTAGCGCTATATAAAGACTTTTATCAAAAAATAACTCTAAGAAATAAAGACTTATCAAGAGTTAATATATTCACAACAAACAATGACTTATTTAATGAGAAAGCTCTCGATTACTCAAACATTAATTATAATAATGGATTTGGTGGTGGCTTAGATCGTTTGTTTAACCCTGCTCGATTCAATTATACTTTTTCCAGAAAAATTGACGCAGAAGTGCATAAATATGAGCCGTTGGATAATATGGTTTATTTATATAAATTGCACGGCTCAATCAGTTGGAGAGAAAGTAAGACTAATTCTTTTTTTCAAATCCAAGAAGTAGCTACTAAACATAGTGATGAAGTTCCTAAAGACAATATCTTAATATACCCAACCCCATTAAAACAGAATAAGAGCTTAGGTGCTCCATACTCTGATTTAATTAGAGAGTTCCAAAAGAAGCTATTACAGCCTCATAGTGTTTTATTTGTTGTTGGTTATAGTTTTAGCGATGAACACTTAAATAATATTATATATCAGGCATTAGCTTCAAACTCATCTATTAGTATTGTTGTTTTTGGGAATTACGCTGATAAAGAGATTTTTAAGGTAAATGATAGGCGGATTTATAAAATATTTGGTGAGGTAGAAAGTGAAAAAATACATTATTTCAAATATATAGTGGATAATTTTTTACCTGATTTAGAAGAGTTTGAAGATATTAGTTTACTTAAAAACTTTATTAGTAATTTGACTGCTGAAAAAAATGGTGCAAAAGGAACTGCATAAATGAATATAGGGAAAATAATATCAGTAAATTACAACCAGTTTAAAGTCAAAGTGTCCTCGGAGATTCGAGGCAACTCAATTAATCTTAATGGTGATATATATTACTTTGGTAATATTGGCAGTTATTTAAAATCAACAAATGCAGTAGGTGAAACTATTGTTTCTGAAGTCATGTCTATTTTTGATAATGACTTACAATATAACGAAAAAGCCTTTGATTTAGAGGGAAATAGAGAACTATTGTTGAAGCCAATTGGGACTATATCTCGTGATCATCGGTTTAGTTTAGGAGTAGGCGTTTTCCCAAGTCTTTATAGTAATGTTGGAATTATTACTTTTAAAGATATGGAAGTGATATTAGGTATTACAGCAAACGATAAAGAAAACCGAATCCACCAAAGTTTTTCATTAGGTAAAAGTAAAAGTTTAATTAACTACCCCATTGATATAAATATTGATAAGTTTTTTAATATTCATTCTGCTGTTTTGGGTAATTCTGGTAGCGGTAAATCAAATACAATTGCTCATATTATTCAAGAGATCCATAAGAAACAAAATAATACTGCTTTAGGTTCGAGAATATTGGTTTTTGATGTAAATGGTGAATACCAAAATGCCTTTAAGTATTCATCTGACAATAGTATTAAAGTGAAATTATATAAGCCGAACCTTAGTAATTTTAATTCCGACTTTAAACCCTTTTGTTTACCCCATTTTTTGATGTCGATTGATGAGTGGAGTGCGTTTTTATTAGCGACAGAAGCCACGCAAAGACCATTTTGGGACAAAGTTCTCCAAGAAGCATTTATTTTCTATAAGTTACTTTCAAATGATGGGAATGAGGTTGCTAAAACGGTTGATTATTTAAGGTATAAAATCTGTTCCATCATATTGAATATTATTAACCAAGGTGATTCTGATACTACTAATATCACAACAGCATCAAGCATCATCGCAAGCTTACAGTTGATTATTAATTCAAATACGTCTTTAAAATTAGTCGCAAATCAATCAGAACTTAGCTCGGATTTAGAGACATTAAAAAATGCTTGCCGATTAAGTTATGGCTCTAATAATGATGAGTTATTAAACAAAACCAAAGTCGTTATCCAAAAGATTAATAGTGAAAATGTTGATTCAGTTGTTTGTGAAAAGTTACCTCATGGTGAATATTTCGATTATAAGTTTTTAAAGATTGCTTCAAACCTAGCGCTACTTGAAGAAGACTCTCGTGGTAATAAGCGTATGAGGGAATATACTTCTACCATGCTTACTCGTTTAGATTATTTTCTGGAAAATACTAATTGTGAGTTTATGCGTGCTCGTGCCAATGCATCAATTACTGATGCAAAATCATTTCTAGATGATTTTTGGGACTTTGATGAAAATAATGCACATCAAACTCAAATGGTGATTATTGATACAAGTGAGCTATCACCTGATTCTCTAGAAACCCTAACAAGCGTTACATCACGTTTAATATTTGAAGAACGTAAACAATATTTAAATAAAGAAAGGCGAGAGAAGCCTATCCACCTGATACTTGATGAAGCTCATAGGTATATTAAAAAAGATTATCAATATGTTTTTAAAGAAAATATCTTTGAAAAGATAGCAAGGGAAGGTCGTAAATATTCGTTATATCTTCTAGTTTCTTCTCAAAGACCATCGGAACTATCAGAAACAGTTTTATCGCAATGCGCTAATTTTATTATCCATCGGATTCAAAATGAGGTCGATATGCGTTATGTGTATGCAATCTTGCCATTTTTTTCTGATGACTTTGTTAATAAAATTAAACAGTCTGTTCCAGGTGAAGCTTTAGTTTTTGGTAATTGTGTTTCAATGCCGTTACATCTAAAAGTTCATGAGGCTAAACCTGCACCTGATAGTGAAAATTGCAAAATATCAGAAGAGTGGTTTAAAGCTCCTTTGAGTCACCCATCTAATAAACAAACTCCTAATTAGACCTTAATGTTAACTGCCCTTAATGGGTATGAAGGAAGTCGCACTATGAATAAAAAAGATTTATCTGAATCCGATATTAAGGCTAAGTTTATTACTCCCTCAATATTAAAGTCTGGCTGGGATGAGCAAACGCAAATTGGAAGAGAGATATTTTTTACCGATGGACGTATTTATGTAAAAGGGAAATTAACTACACGAGGCAAAAGAAAGTTTGCGGATTATATTCTTTTCTATAAGCCTAATGTCCCTATTGCAATTATCGAAGCGAAAGATAATAAAAAATCAGTAAAATCAGGTATGCAACAAGCTTTGGATTATGCAGAGATATTAGATATCCCCTGTGTTTTTAGCAGTAATGGGGATAGTTTTTACTTTCACGATAAAACTAATACTAGCGGTGAAATGGAATCTGAATTAACACTAGACCAGTTTCCTACTCCAGAACAATTATGGGAAAAATATAAACAATATAAAGGGATAAAAACGAAAGAAATTGAAACAGTTGCTTCTCAAGATTACTTCTTTGATACGTCTGGACGTTCACCTCGTTATTATCAGCAGATTGCAATAAACCGCACAGTAGAAGCTGTTGCTAAAAAACAAAATCGTATCATCCTTGTGATGGCTACGGGAACAGGTAAGACATATACCGCTTTTCAAATCATATATAGGTTATGGAAAAGTGGTATGAAAAAAAGAATCTTATTTTTAGCCGATAGAACCGCCCTAATAGATCAAACTGCTCGTGGGGATTTTAGGCATTTTAAAGATGCGATGACAATTATAAAGCATAAGAAAATAGATACGGCATACAACATATATTTAGCGCTGTATCAGGGGCTTTCTGATAGTAAATCAGATGATGCATATAAACAATTTAGCCCTGACTTTTTTGATCTTATCGTAATAGATGAGTGTCATAGAGGAAGTGCAAAGGAAGACAGTAAATGGCGTGAAATATTAAAGTATTTTAATGGAGCTACTCATGTTGGTTTAACTGCTACCCCAAAAGAAACTGAAGATGTATCTAATCAGGATTACTTTGGCGATCCTATTTATACTTATTCTCTCAAGCAAGGCATTGATGATGGTTTCCTTGCCCCTTATAAAGTTGTAAAAGTTACTTTAGACATTGATGCCGAAGGTTGGCGACCACCCAAAGGCTTTAAAGATAAAGATGGAGAGCTAGTAGAAGATAGGATATATAACCGTTCTGATTTTGATAAAAATATTGTCGTAGATGATAGAAGAAAACTGGTAGCTAAAAAAATAACGGAGTTTTTAAAAGGTAATGACCGTTTCTCTAAATCAATTGTATTCTGCATTGATATTGAACATGCTGAAGGTATGAGAAGCGCATTAGTTAATGAAAATGCAGATTTATTCTCTGAGAATAATAAATATATTATGCAAATCACTGGTGATAATGAAGAAGGAAAGCGAGAGTTAGATAATTTTATTAATCCTAGTGAAACTTACCCTGTTATTGCCACTACCTCAAAGTTAATGACTACAGGTGTTGATGCTCAAACCTGCAAATTAATTGTGCTTGATAGTAACATTGCTTCAATGACTGAATTCAAGCAAATCATTGGGCGTGGCACACGTATTAATGAAGAGTATGGCAAACAATATTTTACTATTATGGACTTTAGAAATGTAACTAACCTGTTTGCTGATCCCGATTTTGATGGCGATCCTGTCATGATCAAAGATGTAATAGAAGTTGATGATTTAAGTGGTATTGAAGATGAAGCGACTGATGATCCAATTATTGATATAGAAACGGGTGAAGAAGTCGATTTAACTGAGCCTCCAGAATTAACGGGCGGAGGAGAAATTACTGAGCCTCCTCGTAAAAAAGTTCGTATCAATGGTGTATTAGTTAAAGTAGTTAATGAACGAGTTCAATATTTAGGCGAAGACGGAAAAATTATCACTGAGAGCTTTAAAGCCTATACAAAGGATAATATTAATAAACAATTTGCTACGCTCTCTGATTTTTTAAAAAAATGGAATAATACCAATAAAAAAACGACAATCGTTGAAGCATTAGAAGAGCAAGGTATATTTTTTGATATACTAAAAGAAGAAGTAGGGCAAGATTTCGACCCTTTTGATCTAATATGCCATATAGCTTTTGAACAACCCCCTCTCACTCGTAAAGAGCGTGCTCAACAAGTAAAAAAACGACATTATTTCGCTAAATATGGCGAAAAAGCTCAAGCTGTTATTCAAAGTTTATTAGAAAAGTATGCTGATGATGGTTTATTAACCATTGAAAGTATGGAAGTGTTGAAACTTGATCCTATCAATCAACATGGATCTCCGATTGAGATCATAAAAGCATTTGGAAATAAATTAGGCTATTTAGAAGCATTAGCTGAACTAGAACAAGAATTATACAAGGTAGCATAGATGGCAAATATTAGTGCAGTAGTAAGTAGTATCAGAAATATCATGAGGCAAGACAGAGGTATTTCAGGCGATGCACAGCGATTAGAGCAACTTGGGTGGATGCTTTTTCTTAAAATAATGGATGATAAAGATCAAGAGCTAGAAGTAATAAAAGACGACTATATTTCAGCTATACCCGAAGACCTGCAATGGAGAACATGGGCAACAGACCAAGAAGGAATAACAGGAGAGCCATTAATTAAGTTTATTGATAATGAGCTTTTTCCTGCTTTAAAAGAATTAACCCAAAAAAATAAAACTAAAAGAGCCGAGTTAATTCAAGAAGTTTTTGATGGTAATAATAATTATATGAAATCAGGCTTTGAGATGAGAAAAGTCATCAATAAGCTAAATGAAGTTGATTTTAATAAGTCTGAAGATAAGCATGTTTTTGGTGATATATATGAAAGTATATTACTAGAATTAAGAGATGCAGGTAACAAAGGAGAATATTATACTCCTAGAGCTGTTACTGAATTAATGACCCAAATGGTAGATCCTGTTTTAGGTGAAAAGGTATTAGATCCAGCTTGTGGAACAGGTGGGTTTTTAACGGCCGCTATTGATCATGTCAGATCTGAATATGTTAAGACGGTTACAGATGAACAAACATTGCAACAAAGTATATCTGGCTGGGAATTGAAGCCAGTTGCTTATGTATTAGGGCTAACTAACCTTATTTTACATGAGATTGATGTGCCTGATTATCATTACATTGATAGCTTAAAGAAAGAATATAATAGCATCAGTAAAAAAGATAAGGTGAATGTGATTTTAGCTAATCCTCCATTTGGTGCGAGTATTGCTGAAGGTGTTGAAACTAACTTTCCTGCAACATTTCGATGCAAAGAGAGTGCAGATCTGTTTGTAATTTTAATGATTCAACTATTAGAAGATAAAGGGAGAGCTGCAATTGTTCTACCTGATGGGTCAATTACAGGAGATGGTGTAAAGGCTCGTATTAGAGAGCGATTACTGACACAGTGTAACCTTCATACTATTGTTCGTTTACCACAAAGCACATTTTTTCCAGCCACAGTAAGCACGAACCTTTTATTTTTCACCAAGGGTGAACCTACTAAAGAGATTTGGTATTACGAACATAAACTTCCTGAAGGTCAGAAAAGTTATTCAAAAACCAAGCCTATCCGCTTTAATGAGTTTGAACCACTTATTAAGTGGTGGGGAAACCGACAAGAAACAGAACTTTCTTGGAAAGTTAAGCTGGAAGATTTAAATAATTTTAGCTTAGATATTGATAATCCCGATGAAGGTGTTGAAGAAGTTGAGTTTTCAAAAGGTGAAATTATTGAAAATATTCAGCTCAGTCAAAAAAGAATTGCTTCAATTCTAAGCGAATTATGTCTATGAGTTTTCATTTCAAGTTTATTCCCCTTACTTTTATTAAAAAAGAAGAAGAAATAAGAAAGCAGATAAAAAATACTATTATATTGAAGCATTTCTTTGATAAACACGAGAGGTCTTTAAAGCTTTGTGATGTTATTGAAAGCACCCAATATGGCTATAATGCTTCAGCCCAAAAAAGTGGGAGAAATAAATTTCTTAGAATCAGTGATATAACAGATGGAAAAGTTAAATGGAGTTCTGTTCCATTTTGTGATTGTAAAGATGAATCAACCTATATGTTAAACTCAGGTGATTTATTAATAGCTAGAACAGGAGGCACGACAGGAAAAAGTTTTCTTATTTCTGAACCCCCAAGCTTATCAATATATGCAGGCTACTTAATTAGAATAAGAGCAAATAAAGAGAGCAAGCCCGCATTTATTAATTTATTTTTAAATAGTTATGCCTATTGGTCTCAAATTGTTTCTTTAAATAAAGGTGAATTCAGGCCAAGTATAAACGCTAATAAATTAAAAAACTTATCTTTCCCATACTGTACCGATGAAGAGCAATCTGACGCTATTAAACTATCGAAGGGGGTTAAAGTTAGTGGGTATGATCAATTAGAAGTCAAAATTGCACGTGCATTATCTGGGTATGATTCTTGTAAAAATATGCTCTCTGAATGCTTGGCTCAACAAGAAAATGTTAAGCTTTTATATAAATCTATTCTGTCTGATGCAATTCAAGGAAAAGGAACAGAAAATTGGCGTAAAAATACGAAGTTTGAGCCTGCAAATAATTTATTCAATAAAGTTTATTCACAGAAGTTAGAACTTATTTCAGAAAAAAAAATTAAAAAAGAAAAAAAATTAGCTCCAGTTTTGAATAATACAGTTCCATTCTTAATACCTGATAATTGGGAATGGGTTCGCTTAGGAGATCTATGCTCTAAAACTGGTTCTGGTAGCACTCCAAGAGGTGGAAAATCTGCGTATATCGAGCAGGGTATTAAGTTTATTAGGTCCCAAAATGTATATAACGATGGTTTACGGTTGAGTGATATTGCGTATATTTCAGATGAAATCCATAAAAAAATGCAAGGAACTAAAGTTCAACCTCACGATCTATTATTAAATATAACAGGAGGATCAATCGGACGTTGCTGTATTGTAAATACTATATTTGATGAAGGTAACATCAATCAACACGTGGCAATAATAAGGCCTGTGTTTACATTACTTACTGAATATTTACACATTGTTATTTGTTCTTCTTATTTTCAAAATGAAATTATTAATGTTCAAACAGGGGCTGGTCGAGAGGGACTTCCAAAAAATAAGATGGATAATATATTGATACCTTTACCCCCAGAAAAAGAGATATTAGAAATAAAGAAAAAAGTTAAATTATCCATAAAGTTACTAGAACAATTAGAAAGAGAGGTATTATATTCTGAGATAGAATCTAAAAAACTGCTAATATCTGTAATAAACGAATCATTTTAGGTAATAGTGGATGATTTAAACTCCTATTCTTTAAAATTAATCATGGTTTATTAATTTTTGCCGTTACCTTTGATTTAACATCAGAGGTAAGTGGCTCATACTCATCAATTGCTTTTGTTATATCATCGAGAGCAGTTTGACGACCATCTTTTAATTTTTCGGTAGATAATATTGTTTTACTTGGTGATTTAATTGTATTGAAATATTTTTTTTTATGAAAAGTTGCTAACTCTTGTTCTGTTTTATTATCAAGATCTTTAATTGAAAAGCCTTTTTTAAGTGCGTCTGCAAATCCTATTGCCTGCGGAGTTTTAGCTACTTCTTTTAACGCTTCAATCATTTTATGGGTGTCTTTCTCGCAGATTAAATTATTTCTTATTGCAGTTTTTAACTCTGTGGCGGTAAGGTCATTTTTAATCGCTTTTAAATCATCATAAGTTAACAAATTAGGTTTATCAGACTGAAAATAAAACAATAGCTTAGGATCTTGTTTATAAGCAATCGCCATATTACGTTTTAAAAAATCACGGCTACAGTTAGATATAATTGCACCTTTCCAGCCGTTTTGTAGTGCAACATCAAGCGCTAATTTCAGGTCAAAATCATTGGGTGTTGCTGGGCCAAAGCTGATTTTATCTCGTTGGTGCGATAATTTAAGGTTAAAGTTATGAGGTCTTTGCTCTACATTTTTCTTGCCAAAATATATTAAAATATCTCCGTTATTTTTGTTACTGCGCTGTTTATAATATTTGTTAATCTGCTCTATATGAAAGTCCAGTAGGCTAACTGGTTTTGCTCCTTTTTGACTAAATGTAGGTGGTTTTTCAAGTGTGTTAATGAAGTTTGGAAAGCGTTGTTTAATCTTGCCTAATGTCATTGAACTAGATATTTTTCCTCCAGAAATAGATTGGTCTTTATAGTGAAAAACGATGCCTTTATTTTTGCCTGATTTACTGTGTTTAAGCAGTTCAACGGTAATTTTTTTATCGGTGATTTGCTTTAAAAACTCCGCTTCATTTTCTGATTTTTTATAGAGTGAAAATATTGTTTTTTTAATGCTGTTTAACTCGTTATTAACCTCTTCTTTATCAGATATTTTAATATTTACCGCTTCAAAGCGTTGCTGTTCTTCAATTTCTAAATCACTTTGGTAAGTCGTAGTGAGCATTACATTATGAACATTTCGTTTTAGCTTAATGAGTGGAATATCTTGATTTATCGCCTCGTTGAGGCGTTTCTGGTGCAGATAATTAGCTTCTGATTTTTTATTTTTAAACACTTTTAGCATTGGATCATTTTTGATTTTGGGTGTGTTTTTAATATTTTTACCCGTTAGCACAAGAGAGTGCTTTTTCTCTGCTTTTTCGCAAGCCGATCGTAGTTTCAATTTTGATTGTTTAACTCGTTGATACTCGCCATTATTGGAATACATTGAACGAACGATATGAAAGTGTAACCCGTGTTTATTGTCTGTTTGTGGCCATAGAATATAAGGCGTGTTATCCATATCATAAACCGTGTTTAGTATTTCTAGACTAATTTTAGTTAATTCATCTTGTGAGCGTTGCTGGTTATCGAGTTCCGCAAAACTCACTACATCGTGAGAATAAAGCTTAGTCTGGCGCTTATTGGTTGAAAGGGATTTATTTAATGTGACTTCTTTAATAAACTCTTTCATAAACTGATCATAAGCTTGCTGATCGGTTATATCAATAACTCCCAAGTTTGATAACGCACCAATTAAACGAGGGTTATCTGCTGAGTTCAGCCACTCTTTAGCAACACTATTATATTTAATGGTTCTTTTAAGCTGATATAGTTTTTCGCCCTCATGAAGGATTTTGGCAATAGCCATTAAGCACCTCCTTTTTTAGCTCTTTTAACAACAAAAGTTTTAATGACTTTGTTTTTTAATCGAGAAACAGAGGTTGCTAATTTTTTCAACTGTTTAACTTCATCCAGTGATATTGCTTTGTTGGTATTACAGTGCCTAGTTAGCTGGTTTAAATTATTACCAATCCGCCTTAACTCAGTGAGTATTTTCATTAGATACTGATCATCTTGAATGATGGTTTTAGGGGGAGCTATCTCTTTTTCACTGATTAATAGCTCAACCATTTCTAGCCAAGTATCTACCTGTAAACTCTCTTTAATTGCCAATAACTCGGCTTTTTTTTCACCTGAACAACGAACAATTATTTTTTCTTTATTTTTACGATTGCACTCCATTTTTACTTTCTCCTTAATAATCCAAATGTAATGAGGAAGTAAAACAGGCAATGCTTGATGATGGTTTTAAGCGAAGATTGATAACGGGAAATGTTTTTAAAATATCGAATGCAATAAGATTTTTAAATGTATTTTTGGTTATCAATCACCACTCTTTTTTAAAATGATTTATCATTTTTAAAAACAAGGCTACGGACCCGTGGCACAACTTGCCGAGCTATAAAACTGTCTTATTTCCTAATATCTATCCACTCATATTTTTACGATTTGTCAAATAACCCAAGTGGGCCAATTACTTATGTTTCTTGCAAAGCCTGTTAGCTATGCTATTGCTGTAATAGATGACTAAGGAAATAGGTATGAAAAATAATAAGAAGAAAGATAACAAACAATGCCTGGTTAATACGGCAAAAGCAGAATTACAAAAAACACAGGCGTTGAGTGTGTCTGAGTTTCTGACTGATAAATTGTTAATGATGAAAAATGATAAGTTAAAAAACAGTATTATTTTACGAGATAAAATATTGGAGAAGATAGAAGCTCCTTCAAAAAATCTGCTGGATCGTATTGAGTCCGAACAGTCATTAGTTGAAGAGATACAGGCAGAAGTAGACTCGCTTGATACCACACTTTATCTATCACTTGATCAAGTGAATAGGGCTATTTCAGCGCTTCGAGTGGTTGATCCAAAGCTTGCGAATGAGCTTCAAAATGCCATTGCTTTAAAGCATAAAGCTAAGAAAAATCGAACTATCACCAAGAAACGACTTTAAACAGCAAAATAAACGCCTTTTTATAAATGCCTCTATCATTTTATCCAATCAGTAAATAATGGCTTATTTGGACTAATTTCGATTGTATTTAAGCCTGTTTCAGTTTTGATTTTCGATAATCAGTCTGATTAATCGACTCTCACCAGAACTGAAAATCTCTGATTTTTTGCGGAGCGGTTTTGTGCTTTTCAAACAATATTTAAACTAATTTCACTAACTAAAAGAAAATTAATTAAAGTTTAATATATTAATATGATGCATTATTACGAACTTTTAAATGCAGAATAGCGAACCCATTAATGCAGAATTACGAAACGAGTAAATTAAATATTGAATGTATTTAATTGAGTTTGATAATCATTAATTAAGTATTGAACTGGTCCCCATATCCTTACAACATTATCATTTACTTCAAATATTTTGGCGTGGTTTCTTTCAACGATAATACTCATCTGATTGAAGTTACTACGAAAGGTAGTCATTTCAGGGAGGGAATAGCGTAATAAATCTATTGTCACTGTTTCGTGTGTGCTCTTTAATGCTAAAAAACTATTTAGTATTTGAGAGTTTATTTGAGTTGGATTATTAATCCAGCCTGAAAGCTTTCTTTGCACTTTATTTATTTCGTTTATTTCTACTGGTGAAGGATCTGTTGTATGTGGCTCATTATGAGTTGAATGTGTTTCTGTTGTGCTCTGCGGAATGTCATTTGCCAATAAGCCCTTTATTTCATTTGCAAGAAGCTGTGATTGTTCCATTGTATCGATCACTAACTGCCAATTGTCCCAATGCTGTTTCCATTTTTTTTCACCAACTATCGCTTCAAAATCTATTTTTGTTGGTATTTCCCATTCTTGATAATTTGTTAACTTTGTTATGCGACTTTCAATATCACTTATCCCACGTGATGCAGGTGATAATGTTGCTTCGCTGGTGATCCACGTTTTCCAGTTTTTATTGCCTTTAGACTGATTACACTTACCACAGGAAGGGACTAGGTTTTGTATTTCAGAGATATAGCCTGTTGGTTTTTTATTCAAAACTAAAGGTCTTAAATGATCCCATTCACTGGCTGTATCACCGCAATAGGCACATTGAAAGTTTTCATCATTCATACCTAAAATAGCGAGCGCTTCTTTAACTTCATCATTATTCGGATAATTAATTGGAATAATGGCGTTAATAAATGCATTAGTAATGGTGGAAGATCTACCTGTTATTTTCATTGGGGTAGGCATTTTGAATAAAGATAAATAAGACATTAACAAGTCCAAATATTTTTTTGAGAAAATCGGGTTTAATACAATAAACAGTCTGCTTTAGTCTTGTTTTAATTCAAAGCGCTTAATTGCTTAAATAAGCGATTGATTTGATTTCTCTGTGCCTTTTAACCTGAGTTAAGAAATAATGATAAAGTGGTAGGGTTAAAAGCCTATTAAGCCTATCTGATAATTTTTTCCTGAACATCTGTCTAATATTCACCTCCCACCAGAATTGAAAATCTCTGATTTTTTTGCGAAGCGGTTTTGTGCTTTTCAAACAATATTTAAGCTAATTTCACTAACTAAAAGAAAATTAATTAAAGTTTAATATATTAATATGATGCATTATTACGAACCTTTCAATGCAGTATTACGAAGGGTTGAATGCAGAATTACGAAACGGCGCTATTGTAAAAATCACTGTTAAAAAAGATGGATTATTTGCATTAATTATTTTCTATGATTTATTAGATGATAAAGAAAAAGCGCATTGACGTGCGCTTTAAAAATGAATATCTCAATTGCCGTTGAAGATGATTTTAATATATCAACCCATTTAATTTAGTCAATTATCACTGAGCTTGTTATGTAAAAAATCCTTTTATATTGGGAATATTTATCCAATAAAAGAGGAAATTATGTTAACAAAAAATCTATTTATACCCATCCCAAGTATTTGCTTCAAGAATAAAAATGAAGCGCAACGTAAACTTTATCAGGCAAACAACCCATTGGAATTAAAGTTTGTTTTTGCACTGATCGCCCACGCTATGATGCTCCGAACCGTTGCAAAAAGTAACGAACTCTCTTTTAAACTTAGTTTAAAAAATCTCAGTAGTAAAAAAGGATTGTTTGGCTCTAAAAAATTAAGCTTAAGCGCTGTTAAAATGCTTCTAAATAACATTGACCACTCCTATATTAAAATCAAAAAGCTAACGTGTGGGGTTGATGAAGTAGAATACTTTCTAACAGAAGAATATATTAAGGACTTATTTAAAAAGGCTACCCATAATAAAAATGTCACTTTATCTGAGTTGATGGGATATAAAAATATCTCTGCGATGAAGGCACATCTGCAAATCGGTTATTTTGAGTGCTATAAAATCTCATTTTATGGCGCAGTAGATTTTTTTAATATTTCAAAAGAAATGAGTCACTCTAATCAGCTTGTTGCAATCAAACGTATTCTTAATTCCGCTAAAAATGGCAAAAAGCCAGTTTACTACGGTGAAACCTATGATAAAAAAACTCGCTATACGATAGAAACACCTCGTTTAGATGATTATCAGTTTTATGATGATTTAAAGATAGACTTTGATGATGAGTAGGAGCTTTGCTTTTTGTTAAAATGCTTAATAGCTTTTGTTAACAGATATGGGAATTAAAATGAATTGGGAAATTGGAAAGCTGAAAAAAGTAGCTCTTGAATTGTATGGTGATGAACACGGAAAATTGCTTGCTAAAGCATTAGATTCAATATTTGAAAATCAGGATTTTGCCAGATTTCATTATGATGAGTTAAAACAGTTGATTGAGTCTCATTCTGAAAATAAAACAAGGCCACAAGATTATTTCAGGTTAGTCTTTATTAATGATGTAGATGTTTTGAATGATGAGCATCATTTTAAGGTGGCTTGTAAAGCTCATATTTTTGCCTTGCTCAGGTGTTTGCATTGCACTCCTGATCTATTGGCTCACGTTATTTATTATAGTTTGAACTTAGAAGTTATTAAGCCATTGGGGGAGCGAAATATTTCTCTATTTAATGTTAAAAAGCTACTTTGTGAAAAGGAAGTTTTTCCTGATGTATTGGCCTCGTTAAATGACTTTAGCTCTGATGAAAATTATTTACACTTAATCGCTTTAATCAATCATACTAAGCATCGCTCTAATATCACACCTCAATTAACATACAGCTTAGTGGAGCCTGTAAATAAAGCACATAAGTTTAATTTTGAAGCATTTTGTTACGATAAGAAGAAATATCCTGCAACTGAGGCTTTATCTTTTCTTCACCAATCTTATGATTACTTAAGTGAAAATGTTATCGAAATTGGCTGTCAAATTAATCAGCTTGTTTTAGAAAAAGAATGGATTTAATGATGAGTAAAGTATCACTTTATTTATTGTGATACTTTTGTCACCATATAAAGATCACCGTTGTAGGTGTTTACAATATCAAACTCATCTTTATCAAGTTTTTTTAGCTTACCCCTCAAGTTTCTTTTATAGAGACTATATTTTTCTTGTAAATCGGTTACCTGTTTTCGTTGGCATAATTGCAAATATTCTTGAGAAGTAACTCTTCTCGCTTCTGACTGGAGCATATGCACTTCTAGAAGATCAACTTTTTCACTTGAAAGCCATTTGATGATCTCAATAATTTTATCTATTTGAGTATTGACGTAGCTAATAGCTGTTTGTTCATCTATTACGCTTTTGTGTTTCCAAATAGGTGAGTTATGAGCTATATCGTTCCTTAATTCCCTTAGAGCTGATATTTCTAACTGAACAGAAGCATTTGTTTTTCCCTTGGGTAAGTTGGGAAAAACTAAGGGCATACATTGGGGCCAGAGTGCTTTTTTATCACCATTGATTGAAAAGCACTCTCTTAAAAGATTATCCCAAAAACCAAAGTCCATTTTAGCAACAAGTAGGTCGTGCATTGTCAGGCCTTTTGGTGCGGTTTGTATTTTACGAGCAATCTTTTTCTTTATATCTGCAACTTGCGCTTTATGCCATTTGATGTTGTTATGATCTCGTTTACCTGCTTTCCAGCTTTTACGTTCTTTAGTGCTAATTTTGTCATACCAATCTGTTGATATTGTTTGTGTTGCACTAATATGGATTGAGTTTCGTAACGCAACTTCTAAGGCACCAAGCAAAGGGTGGATGCTTGCGGCCACTTTAATTGACCAAATATAAGCGCCGTGAAGCCCTATAGGGTCACTAGTTTTAAACACCTTCTCATACATAGATAAACGCTGATGTGGAATAACATTGGCGAGGGCGGTATATGTAATCGTGTTTGGCATATTAATTCTTCTGGTTTTAGTTGACAGTCATCGTGCTGTTGCTTAGTATATATCTATCAGCTTGTAGATGACCACTGATTCAAGCCACTACATAAGCAACCGTTTATCGGAGAGAAGCCCTAATCATTTGATTGGGGCTTTTCACTTTCTACAGCTTAGGAAATATCTTCTTTTAGATACTTTGCATATCCTTTTTTACCGAACTCTTTGATATCAATTTGGGCGTAGATGTTGTGCAATATATTAATGTTTTTATGCCCTGTTATTCGAGCAACTATGTTAATTGGCAAACCCATTTCAGCTAATCGAGAAGCGGCCTCTCGTCTTAAATCGTGATAACGTAAATTGCTGATGTTTAGTTTTTTTCTAACTCTTTGCCAACCAGCAGTTACAGAACGAGGGTTATAAGGGAAAATTAATTCGGGTTGCTCTGGATCTTTTTTCTGCTTCATTATAATTTCATAAGCCCCTCCCAATAACGGAATTTCCCAATCATTGCCTTCTTTACTCCTTGGATCTTTTCTATCTCGAATTATCACTGTTTTATTTTCGTGGTCTAAATCAGTCCATTCTATTCGTGTGATTTCAGAAATACGCATTGCAGTAAGTAACGATATTTGTAAAATATCGCCGTAAGGGATTTTAGCTGACCTATGCTTAGAGCGTTTGATTAAATGCTCTTCCATTAATTTTAGCTCTTCTCTGGTTGGTCTGCGGCTTCGTGGTTTGGATCTTCCGATTAGATTTAGCAGCTCTAAAGATGAAATTGCTTCATTATGGTATTTACTATCGGCATTAACCTTAAGTCCACCTTTGGCCGCATCCATTACCGATTTTAAGTAGGTTACATCGTGATAGATGGTTTGAGGTAATGGATTAGTAGGTTCGCTGAATCGTTCTTCACAATGTTTAACTACATCACTAGCTCGCAAGTTACTCGCTAGAATAGATGATATTTCATAATTTAATAAGGATCTAAGAACAAAGCCTTTAGTTCTACCAATTGTTGGGGATATACGAGAGTTTGTAAGATACCTCGTTATTAGCTCGCCAATAGTAACTTCTGCTAATTCTGATTCAGGGCGATAAATACCAGCTTTGACTCGTTCAAACTTATCTTCCATCTCTTTTTTAATTTTATTCGCCCACGTTTTGGCAAGTGTTTTTGTTTTGAATGTCTTAGATAGCCTGTCGATTACTTTTCCACCGTGCGTTTGCTGGACTTTTGCTCGGTGGGTAATGTTACCTGTTTTACCAACTCTTTTTTCAATAATTACAGATGCCATGTATAATCCTTTCTATTAAACGCTATGTTAGTAATGGGATCATAAATAACAGCTTGGGATCGAATTGGGATCAATTTGGGGTGTTATTTGGGATCATTTAGAATGGAAAATATAGCAAAACAACACATAACAAACAAACTTCGATTTAGAGTTATCGTGGTTTTAGGTGGTTAACTCATTGATAAATAGTAAAGAAAATAAAAAACACGTTTCAAATAGATTTTCCATAGCCCCTATGCTTGATTGGACTGATCAATATTGCCGATATTTTCATCGTTTAATGAGTAAAAATACTTTGTTATACACAGAGATGGTCACTACTGGGGCTATTTTATATGGTAAAGGTGATTACTTACAAAAAGATGCTGCGGAACATCCTGTTTGTTTGCAACTAGGTGGTTTTGCACCATTAGATTTAGCTCAATCAGCTAAAGCTGCTGCGACACGCGGTTTCGATGAAATCAATTTAAATGTGGGTTGCCCATCTGACCGCGTACAAAATGGTCGCTTTGGTGCTTGTTTGATGGCAGAAGGTGATCTTGTTGCTGATGCAGTAAAAGCGATGCAAGATGCCAGTGGTTTACCAGTATCGGTAAAAACACGCATTGGTATTGATGAATTAGACTCTTATGAGTTTTTATGTGATTTTATTGAAAAAGTGAAATCAAAGGGTTGTGACACTTTTATTGTGCATGCGCGAAAAGCTTGGTTAAGTGGTTTAAGCCCTAAACAAAATCGTGATGTTCCTCCATTAGATTACCAACGTGTTTATAAATTAAAGCAAGACTTTCCTGAATTAACGATTGCAATTAATGGTGGTATTAAAACACTTTCTGAATGTGAAGCACATTTACAACATGTTGATGGTGTAATGCTGGGTAGAGAAGTTTATGCTAACCCATATATTTTAAGTTCAGTTGATAAGCAGTTGTTTGGTTGTGATAAAACACCTTTAACACGTTTTGAAGTATTAGATAAAATGTATCCTTATATCGAATCACAACTTAGTCAGGGTGTGCATTTAAATCGAATAGCTCGTCATATGTTAGGATTGTTTCAAGGATTACCAGGTGCACGTGCATGGCGTCGTCACTTGAGTGAAAATGGACATATACCAGGTTCAGGTATTGAAGTGATGCAAAAAGCAGCTTCATTTGTTAACGAAGATTAAGGCCAGAATATGAAAAAGAATTGTTTTTTAATGACGTTTTTTGTTGCGCTGCAGTTTCTTCTTGTTGCTTGTAGTTCACAAGATGCGAACATGGAAAAAGAAGTAAAAAAAGCACAAGAACAAAGTGAAGTTCACCGTTTAACAGTCGTGAGCAGTGGTAAACCCGCAGAGGTATTGCCAGCTTTCACTACTTATACTTGGAGTGAGCAATATAATCGCGTGTTATCTGGTTTAGCAGGACATAATGAGAAAGAATTGCAAACCTACATTCGTTCTCAAATTACTGAGTATTTAAGGACTAAAGGTTACCAGTATCGTGAAAATCCTAAACAAGCAGATGTTGTGATTGGGTTTTTATTTGCTCTAGAAGATGATGTCGCAGATCAAAGTATTCAAGAGAAGTTTGGTTTGTTGCCTGGCTTATCTCGCAGTCATGTAAACGATCCTCGTTATGAGAAAGGTACATTATTATTAGCAGTATTAGATAATCAGCAAAAAGAGATCTATTGGCGTTCTGCGGTACAAGGTTTTCTGGATTTAAAAGACGATAAAATGAATAGTTCAGGCTCACGAATGCAAGGTATTTTAAACATGATGCTAGGTGATTTTCCTGGCGCAGGTAATTAATAAACATCGGCTTTGGAAAAGTAAACTGATACGGTAGCACTATTTTTGTGTGTTAAATAAGTTTATATCGATATAAAAACCACACTCCATGCAAATGAAGTGTGGTTTTTTTATGTCTTTAATTGTCGGGAATTAAAGTTAAATAGCTTTGCTTGCTATTGTATCCTTGATGATATAACCGCTATTCATCAAAAAGGCTTGAGTACTTAAATACTCATCTTTTGCGACTTCTTGTAAATTATATTGAATTTGCTCGATCCCTTCAGCATGTAATGTGCTTTCGATCTGTTTTAGTAAGTTTTTACCAACCCCACGACGTCGAGTAATGTCCCGAATACATAACTGTGACAATGTTGCTTGAGTTGCTTTTGTTTGTACTTTCACTGCGCCGATATGACGTTCATTAAACATAGTGACATACAAACGAGTAGAATCTTGCTCAAGTAGTTGTTGTATTGCTTGTTGAGTTAATGAATCTTCAACTAGGTAATTTAGATAGATCTTTTGTAGGTCTATAACAAGTTGTGTTGATAAGGTATTAGCAATAAAAACGGATAATCGCATACAGTACTCACTCTTATTTTATTGAAGTTGTGTGGTGGTTTGCTCTGCAGGAGTTAATAGTGTTTGTTGATATTCTACTCTTTTCTCTTGCAATGCTGTTCGTTGTTTTTCAGAAATTAACTGGCTAACAGTAACTAGTTGATAAGTGTTATCGGTCAGGCTAAAATGATCTGTTAGATATTGTAATGTTTCAGGGTAGGGATGTGCAATAACAATGGTATAAGGATATTTCTTGCTATGTTGGATAGCTAACTGAAATTGTTTATCCATTGCTTCTTGTGTGCGTATATTATCTAAGAATATATGTCTTCTTAATGCTGGAAGTCCGGCTGTTGTTGCACTACTTTCTGCAATCGTCTTAGCGGTCGTTCGACTGTCAATAAAGAAAAGTCCTTGTTGAGATAATAACTCCATTGTCCAGCGCATAGGGGCAACCTCTTCTGTTAATTGGCTTCCCATATGGTTATTAACACCAATAGCATGCGGGATTGCTATTAAGGCATTGTTCAACGTTTTAGTAAAAGTCTGTTTTGTCATTTCCTGTGTTAATGCGCCGGCACCTAATAAATTATTATGTGAATGGGCTTGCATAGGGATGTGTAATAATACTTCTCGTTTTTGTTGATAAGCTGAATTGGCGATATTTTTCGCAAAAGGAGTAAAAGGTAAAATCGCTAAGGTGATTGGTTGTGGTAATGTTAGGAATGCTTGGTCATGTCGATTATTACCAATATCATCAATAATAATCGTTATTTTGCCTACCGTTGTTGCATGACTCACTGAGCAAGCAAATAAGTAGGCAAAAATGAAGATAAGCTTGGAAATTATATTTTGCACTTTATCTTCTTCTTGGTGCTAACCAATTTAAAGGGTCTTGTGCTTTTCCTTTGTGGCTTAACTCAAAATATAAGCTGTTCTTATCTTGTCCACCACTGTGTCCTGCTAATGCGATTGCATCACCTTCGAAAACAACATCACCTGTTTTTTGTAGTAGTGTTTGATTATAACCATAAAGAGTAATGTAATTATCACTGTGATCGAGTGCGATCACCATACCATAACCTTTGAAATAACCTGCGAATAAAACGCGTCCTGTAGCAACCGCGCGGACTTTTTCACCTTCATTGGCTGCAATCGCAATACCTTTCCATTTTACTTGGCTACTACGAGAACTGCCAAAAGTATGCAGAACTTTACCTTGAATAGGCCACTTCAGCTTATTTTTGTTCTTCGCAAATCGGGAATGTGTTTGGCTTTCTGTTCTAATTTTAAATTTATTAGCGGCTTGTTTTTTAGCTGCTGCTAGCTCTCGCTCTTGACGGGCTTCTGCTGCTTTTTTTAGTTGCGCATTTAGTGCTTTTTCTGATTGACTAAGCTCTGCTAATTTTGCTGTCTGATAATTGATATCTTGGTTTAACTCTTTTAATGCTTTATCACGTTTGGCCTTTTGGGCATTTACTGTCGCTTGTGTTTGTTTTTGATCTTCATACATCACTTCTAATGCAGCGAGCGCAGAAGCTTGCTCTTTTTCATTATTATCTAGTTCTTGCTGAGTATTATGTAATGTTTCAATGCTTTCTAAACGCGCTTTATTAAGGTAGTGATAATAGCTTTTAGCACGAACCACTTTACTTAGATCTTCTTGATTTAAAATCAGTTTAATAAGGTCATTTTGACCAGCCATATAGGCACTGATTAATTGTTGCTGTAACAAAGCCTGTTGCTTGGTTTTATCTTCTTTCAGCTGCGTTGTCTTTTTCTGTAATTTAATTAATGAGGCGCGTTTTTCATCAATTGTTTTTTTAGTTTCAGTAACTTGTAGTGAGGCTTTAGCAATGGCTTGATCACTTTGTGCTAATTCTTGTTCCAGCAATTTTTGTTGTTGCTCTTTTTGCGCTTTGGTTTGTTTACTTTGTTCGATTTGACGATGTAATTTATTAAGATCAGCCGCTGATGCTTGGCCATGGAAGATAATAAGGGTTAATAAAGAAAGACAGGCTAATTGACCTAAGCCTAGTAGCTTCTTTGAATGGATTTTTTTGAACATCACTGTAATTATCGGCCTTATGAACTTAATAATATAATTGATAAATTTATCAATTTGCTATGTTACCAATAATTTTTTTAGAAGTTGAGTAAAAAAACGATTACTGAGGTGTAGATTTTATTTTATTGAATAAAAAGAGATATTAGTGTGATTAAGTCAAACTTTCACGTTGGCTAATCTGCTTTCAGGAAGATAACTATCAGACGCTACTTAATAAAGCGCCTGATAATCCATGCATTACTTAAGCGTAATTAATGGTGTGCCCGTCATTTCTTCTGGTACTTCCATATCCATTAACGTTAGCATTGTTGGTGCTAAATCGCATAAGCGACCACCGTCAGCAATCGTTGCTTCACGGCCAACATAGATAAGCGGTACTGGTAGGTTAGTATGAGCTGTGTGTACTTCACCTGTATCAGGATCAATCATTTGCTCTGCATTACCATGGTCAGCTGTGATTAAACATTCGCCGCTTACTTCTTTAACTGCTGTGATGATTTCACCAATACAGCTATCAACTGCTTCACAAGCTTTTACTGCTGCTTCATAAACACCAGTGTGACCTACCATGTCACCATTTGGATAGTTACAAATGATCACATCGTATTCAGCACTCTTAATTGCACTAACTAATTTTTCAGTTAATTCAACAGAGCTCATTTCTGGTTGCATATCGTATGTTGCAACAGCAGGTGAGTTGATTAAAGTACGATGTTCACCTGGGAATTCATCTTCAACACCACCATTAAAGAAGAAAGTTACATGTGCGTATTTTTCAGTTTCAGAAATACGTAATTGTGTTTTTTCATTCTTAGCTAACCATTCACCTAAAGTGTGTGTTAAATCTTCACTTGGGTAGGCTGCTGGTGCTTTAATTGCAGCAGCATATTCAGTTAGTGTTACAAAATGAATTTTAGGAGTTACTGCGCGTTCAAAACCAGTAAATTCTTGGTCCGCAAAAGTATGCGCTAATTCACGCGCTCGGTCAGCACGGAAGTTTAAGAATAATACTGCATCACCATCAACGATAGGAGCCGCTTCACCAATCACAGTTGCTTTTACAAACTCATCATTTTCATCACGAGCGTAAGCATCTTCAAGGCCTTGTAATGCACTGTCAGCAGTGTGTTCTGCTTTTGCTTGTGTTAATAAGTTATAAGCTTGCTCAACACGATCCCAACGATTATCACGATCCATTGCAAAGTAACGACCGATAAGAGAAACAGTACGACCTACGCCCACTTCTTTATATTTATCTTCAAATCGAGCTAAAGGTCCTTTTGCACTTCGTGGCGGTGTATCACGGCCATCTAAGAATGCATGTACGAATACTTTTTTTGCACCACGTCTTGCTGCTAATTCAATAGCTGCCACAATGTGATCATCATGAGAATGAACACCACCTGGTGAAGCTAACCCCATAATATGAACGGCTTTATCTGCTGCGACTGCTTTATCTACCGCTGCTACAAAATTAGCATTTTCGTAGAAATCACCATCAGCAATAGATTTAGTTACTTTAGTTAAGTTTTGGTAAACCGTACGTCCTGCACCAATATTAGTATGACCTACTTCTGAGTTACCCATTTGACCATCAGGTAAACCTACGTCCATACCTGAAGCTGAAATTAGAGAATTAGCATAATCTTTACATAGTTGGTCTAAAACAGGTGTTTTAGCATTTGATACTGCGTTATCTGGCATGTCTGGGCGGTAGCCCCAGCCATCTAAAATTAATAAAACTAATGGTTTCTTAGGAGTTGTCATATCAAACCTCTGTAATGTTTAAAATTATTTAGCACGGATTTTACTACATTTGTGCTACTTGTCACTGAAAAAGCCTAGTATGAGATCAAAGCAAGCTAAAATAGCGAAGAAAAAGGCGTTTTCATTTATTAATCTAAATCTCGAGGCTGATATTCTGTTTTCCAAAGGGTATACTCTGGCTCAAATTATCCCTCACAAAGAAGAAACTAGTTATGCAAGAGTATATTGATTTTATTTCTAACAACCCTATGTTATCCATCGCGTGGGTAGCTATTGCCGGAATGTTAATCCATACCACAATTAAAAGTAAATTGAGTAATGTCACAGATGTTGATCCGCAAGGTGCAACAATGTTGATGAATAAACAAGATGCAATCGTGGTTGATCTTCGTTCTGCAGAAGAGTTTAAAAAAGGACATATTGTTAACGCTAAAAATATAACTGTGTCACAGATTGAACAAGGAAAATTATCTGCTATTGAAAATCATAAGCAGACCCCCATTATAGTTGTATGTGCATCAGGAACTCGTTCTGCCGGTGCTGGAGAGAAACTTGTTAAAGCGGGTTTTGAGCAAGTAAATAACTTGTATTCTGGTATGAGCGGTTGGACTGCTGCTAACTTACCAACAACTAAGAAATAATTATGACAACTATAACAATCTACACAACTTCTTATTGCCCATATTGTGTTCGTGCAAAACAATTATTGGACAACAAACAAGTAGCATATCAAGAGATTGATGTATCTGATCGTTCGTTACGTTCTAAAATGACTGAGTTAACAGGTGGAACAACAGTGCCACAAATTGTCATTAATGGACAAGCAACCGGCGGTTGTGATGAGTTATACGCACTAGAGCGTGCAGGTGAACTTGATAAGCTTTTAAGCTAATTTAAATTATTTAAAAAATCATTATTTTTAAGAACTTAAGGAAAGAACATGTCAGAACAACAGCAAGTAGAATTTAATATCCAACGTATTTATGTAAAAGATATCTCTTTTGAATGCCCAAATTCACCTGAGATCTTTAAGAAAGAGTGGACTCCAGAAGTCACAATGGATATCGATACAAAATCTAATAAATTAGAAGAAAATGTATACGAAATTACTCTTTCACTTACTGCAACTGCAAAAGTTGACGGTGATGTTGCTTTCTTATGTGAAGTACAACAAGCTGGTATTTTCTCTGTTCCACAGCTTGAAGGTGCACAATTAGCGCATTGTTTAAATGCATTCTGCCCAAATATCTTATTCCCGTATGCACGTGAAGCAGTATCAAACTTAGTAACTCGCGGTACTTTCCCACAGTTAAACTTAGCGCCAGTTAACTTTGATGCTTTATTCCAACAAGCAATGGAAACTAAGCAAGCTGAAGCAGAAAAACTAAATTCTTAATTAAGTCTTTACTTAAATAGGTGATCTAATGGCTGAACAAATTGCCATTACAGTAATAGGAGCAGGGTCTTACGGCACTGCTCTTGCTGTATCTTTGGCTCGTAATGGATATAATACGTTACTTTGGGGTCATGAACTTGACCATATAGAACGGTTGCAAGCAGAGCGTGAAAACAAAGAATTCTTACCCGGTGTTGCTTTTCCTGAACGTCTTCAAGCTGAAAATGATTTAGCTAAGTGCCTTGCCTCAACAGATACTATTTTACTCGTGATACCTAGCCATGTTTTTGGTTTGGTACTCTCTCAAGTTAAACCTTTTTTACGTCCAGAGCATCGTATCGCATGGGCTACAAAAGGCTTAGAAGCTAAAACTGGACGTTTATTGCAAGAGGTTGCTGTAGATATTGTCGGAGATAATTATCCTCTTGCAGTATTATCGGGACCTACTTTTGCAATGGAAGTAGCGAAAGGTTTACCGACTGCTGTTGCAATCGCTGGATCTAATACTGATTTTATCCAGGATCTTGCTGAACTTTTTCATAATGAAAGTAATTTCAGAACGTATATTTCGGAAGATTTCACTGCTGTTCAATTAGGTGGCGCAGTTAAAAATGTTATTGCTATTGGAGCAGGCCTTGCTGATGGTTTAGGTTTTGGTGCAAATGCTCGTACCGCTCTGATCACTCGAGGTTTAGCTGAATTAACTCGTTTGGGCGTTGCATTAGGTGCAAGCGAATCTTCTTTTATGGGGATGGCTGGTTTAGGTGACTTAGTGTTAACTTGTACAGATAATCAGTCTCGTAATCGTCGCTTTGGTTTAGCATTAGGTAAAGGCAAAGGGATTGATGAAGCGCAGGTTGAAATTGGTCAGGTTGTCGAAGGTTACCGCAATACTGAAGAAGTATATAACTTAGCACGTCGAGTTAATATTGAAATGCCAATCTGTGAACAAATTTATTATGTACTCTACCAAGGCAAAGCAGTGCAAGAAGCTGCTATGGATTTATTAGCACGTAGTAAAAAAGGCGAGTAAACATTACTTCTACTTTATGCTTTAAAAACCTCTTCGGAGGTTTTTTTGATTTAGGGTGAGAGTAATAGCAATACATTAAATAAGAGCTCTAAAGTTTGCGCAGAAAAAATGACTTAGTTTAACAAGTAAAATCGATCTGTTAATTAGTGTAATTTCTATAAATTATAGATACAAAAAAAGGCCTCATCAGAGGCCTTTTTATTAACAAGATTTATTATTAAAAAATTTTGTAATTAAGCTTCTTGTAATATATTCAGCATACGACGTAATGGCTCAGCTGCACCCCATAGAAGTTGATCGCCTACAGTAAATGCACTGATGTATTCAGGACCCATTGCTAGTTTACGAATACGGCCTACTGGAATACTCAGTGTACCTGTTACTTTTGCAGGAGAAAGTTCTGATACAGTAACTTCACGCTCATTTGGAATAACTTTAACCCACTCATTATGTGATGCTAAGATCTTCTCAATTTCAGCAACTGATACATCTTTTTTCAATTTCATTGTGATTGCTTGGCTATGACAACGCATTGCACCAATTCGGACGCATAAACCATCAATAGGTGTTTGCTTGTCGCTAGTACCTAAAATCTTGTTCGCCTCAACTTGTGCTTTCCACTCTTCTTTTGATTGACCAGAAGGCATTGGCACATCAATCCATGGGATCAAACTGCCTGCTAACGGAGCACCAAATTGTTCTGTTGGTAATGCATCACTGCGAATAAATTCAGCTACTTTTTTATCTAGTTCTAAAATAGCTGATGCAGGATCCGCTAACTCAGCAGCTACTGATGATTCAATTGCACCCATTTGGCTGATTAATTCACGCATATTACGTGCGCCTGCACCTGAAGCTGCTTGATAAGTATGTGGAGAAACCCATTCAATTAAATCTGCTTCAAATAGACCACCTAATGCTAATAGCATTAGTGAAACAGTACAGTTACCGCCAACATATGTTTTTACACCATCAGCTAAACCTTGCTGAATAACATCTTTATTTACAGGGTCTAATACGATAATGCTGTCATCTTTCATGCGTAATGAAGATGCGGCATCAATCCAGTAACCATCCCAACCGCTAGCACGTAACGCAGGATAAACAGAGTTTGTGTAATCACCACCTTGACAGGTAATGATGATATCCATTTTTGATAATTCTTCAATTGAAGAGGCATCTTTTAAGGTTTCGGTTGGCTTGCCAACCTCTGGTGAAGGTAGACCAACTTGTGAGGTGGTGAAAAATACTGGCTCAATCGTTGCAAAATCATTCTCTTCACGCATTCTTTGCATAAGAACAGAACCAACCATACCGCGCCAACCAACTAAACCCACTTTTTTCATGGTCTACATTTCCTTAAAATTTATAGTTAAATAGAGTTCGATTAATTATTAATCGAGCAGATAATTTACCATTAGAAACCTTATTAAGGCTAGTGATTTGATGATTTGCTGAAAAAAAAGTGCATAAATTTACCATAATGGCTTAATTTCTATTAAGCCATTAGATAAGGAAACTATTCATATACAACTGAGAACGTTGAATACTAAGGTGTTTAGTCGTAAATAGTTGGGATAGGTTGGCGCTTATGTTGAGTTCGTAAATAGATGGCAATTAATTTTTCTTCTATCTCTGGAGCAACAGATTTTCCTTCTAAGAAATCATCTATTTGGTCATAAGTCATACCTAATGCAACTTCATCTTCTAGCTGAGGCTTATTTTCTTCTAAATCTGCTGTTGGCGCTTTTTCAACTAGTAAGCTAGGTGCACCTAGGTGCTTTGCAAGTGATCTTACTTGGCGTTTGTTTAGACCAAATAGAGGGGCTAAGTCGCAAGCGCCATCCCCATGTTTTGTGTAAAAACCGGTAATGTTTTCTGCACTGTGATCGGTTCCAACAACTAAACCTCCCGTTAATCCGGCTATTTCATATTGCGCAATCATTCGCATACGCGCTTTAACATTGCCCTTAACAAAATCTAGGTTAGTCTCTTCAGAATAATGAATACTGCTATTTTTTACTGCATCTAAAGTACTTTGATGAATACCATCAGCGCCAGCTTGAATATTTACTGCCACGCTGTGTGAAGGTTGAATGAAACTTAACGCAAGTTGTGCTTCATCTTCATCTTTTTGTACTGCATAAGGTAAACGCACAGCAATAAATTGGTAATCGTTTGTTTGTGTTGATTGGTTAAGTTGTTCAACAGCTAACTGGCATAGACGACCGGCAGTACTTGAGTCGACACCACCACTAATACCTAATACTAAAGTTTTAGTATGAGATTGTTGTAATGTCTGTTTAATAAAGTTGATACGTTGTTGAATTTCTGTTTCGATATCAATGCTTGGTAGCACATGCATTTCAGCTAAAATTTGCTCTTTCATTGAACATCCCATTAATTTTTTTATTGAGTAGAATAAGATCTATTATGGTAATTTTTTCTATTGAATCATAGTGTTTCCATTAAGCTATTTATTATTCACACTCTGTGAAGATATTCCATTTATTTTTTTAAATAAAAAGTTAGTTAATATTGCTTTGTGATTCGCTATCGCCGGTAATTCAGTTAAAATAATATTTTTCTGATTTTCTGGAGTTTTATTTATGTCACTTAGTGTTGTTATTCTCGCTGCCGGCAAAGGCACCCGCATGTGTTCTCGTTTACCAAAAGTGTTACATAAAATTGCAGACAAACCCATGGTGCAGCATGTTATTGACACCGTAAAAGGGATTGGCTCTGAAAACATTCATTTAATTTATGGGCATGGTGGCGACATCATGCAAAAGAATATTTCTGACCCTTGTTTAAATTGGATAGAACAAACTGAACAATTGGGGACAGGGCATGCAATGCAAATTGCACAACCTCATTTCCAAGCAGAAGAAAAAATATTAATGGTCTATGGTGATGTGCCTTTATTATCAGCGACTACATTACAAAAATTAATTGCAGTGCAACCGCAAGGTGGGATTGGACTATTAACAATTAAATTAGATGATCCAACTGGTTACGGTCGTATCGAACGTGCTGGTGGTGATGTTATTGGTATTGTTGAACAAAAAGATGCCAACCCAACTCAACTTGCCATTCAAGAAGTGAATACTGGTATTTTAGTGGCGAATGCAAGTGACTTAAGTCGTTGGTTGCCAGCTCTATCTAACGATAATGCCGCGGGTGAATATTACATCACTGATATTATTAAAATGGCTCATTTAGAAGGCTGTTCAATTGAAACTGTTCAACCTGAGCATGCTTTTGAAGTTGAAGGTGTTAATAACCGCTTACAACTTGCTAATTTAGAGCGAGCATATCAACGTCAAAAAGCTAATGACCTATTGTTAAGTGGAGTTATGTTGCGTGACCCAAGTCGTTTTGATTTACGTGGTGAATTAACTTGTGGCCAAGATGTTGATATTGATATTAACGTTATTATTGAAGGTAAAGTGACCTTAGGTTATGGCGTAAAAATAGGTGCAGGCTGTATTCTAAAAAACTGTGATATCGCTGATAACACTGAAATAAAAGCAAATTCTATTATCGAAGGTGCAAGTATAGGAGAGGCTTCATCAATTGGTCCTTTTGCTCGCATTCGTCCTGGTACTGTACTTAAAGAAGATGTACATATCGGTAATTTTGTAGAAGTGAAAAAATCAACACTAGGAAATGGCACTAAATGTGGGCATTTAAGTTATATCGGCGATAGTGTGATTGGACAACGTGTAAATGTAGGTGCAGGTGTGATCACTTGTAACTATGATGGTGCAAATAAGCATTTAACAACAATTGGTGACGATGTGTTTGTTGGTAGTGATTGTCAACTTGTGGCTCCCGTTACTATTGGTAATGGTGCGACAACGGCAGCAGGAACAACAATTGTTAATGATGTCCCTGAAAATGCACTAACGGTTGCACGAACTAAGCAACGTCATGTTGAAGGTTGGAAGCGTCCAA
Source organism: Psychromonas algarum (assembly GCF_004376845.1). Classification (GTDB taxonomy): domain Bacteria; phylum Pseudomonadota; class Gammaproteobacteria; order Enterobacterales; family Psychromonadaceae; genus Psychromonas. Next base: position 14,853 of record NZ_SNUW01000013.1, on the reverse strand, counting down.
TTAAAAAATAATATTTGTTATTAAATGTAACTCTTTTAAAGGTCGTTGATATTTGTCATCGGCCTTTTTTATTGCGAATAATAAAAATATTAGCAGAGGAAGTTTAGCGAGTTAATTTTCTTACAGGCACAAAAAAGGAGGCGCTAGCCTCCTTGATATAAAGTCTTATTTAAACTTAGACTTTTTTAAGGTTTAACGGACGTTTACATACTTGCACACCTCTAAGATGCGCTAATGTGTTTTCCGGCATACCTTTTGGTAATTCAATTGTTGAGTGATCGTCATTTAAACGGATATCACCAATGAAACGGCTGTTGATGTTTGCTTCGTTTGCAATAGCACCTACGATATTTTTAACCTGTACACCATGCTCACGACCAACATCTAAGCGGAACATTTCAAGTTCAACGTCAGTAGGACGTCCGCGACCACGTGGTTTATCTTCGTTGCGAGAACGATCATTACGGTCAGGACGATCTCCGCGAGAGCGATCGTTACGATCACGACGAGGGCGATCACCACGAGCAAAATCACGATCATTGCTACGAGGCTCTACAAATTTTTCTTCAACTGGCTGTAATGGTTTTTCTTTTTGTGCCAAGAATAATAATGCTGCAGCAAGATCGGTATCATCAATCTCAGAATTATTAACCATTTGCTCAAATAAAGTACGGAAGAATGTTAAATCTTCACTTTCACATGTTGAGAAGATTTGTTTTTGGAAGTTATCAATACGTGTTTGAGTTACTTCATCACGTGTTGGTAAGTCCATAATAGTAATTGGTTGACGAGTAGCACGTTCAATTGCTTGTAATAAACGACGTTCACGTGGTGCTGCAAATAAAATTGCTTTACCAGTACGGCCAGCACGACCTGTACGACCGATACGGTGAACATAAGATTCAGTATCAGTTGGGATGTCGTAGTTTACTACTAAGCTAATACGCTCAACGTCTAGACCACGAGCAGCAACGTCGGTTGCTACTAAAATATCTAAGCCACCAGACTTAAGGCGTGCAATGGTACGTTCACGTGTTTGTTGGTTCATATCACCATTTAGTGCAGCACTGCGGTAACCACGAGCTTCTAAACGTTCTGCTAATTCAACGGTTGCTGTTTTAGTACGAGCAAAGATGATCACGCCATCAAACTCTTCAGTTTCTAACATACGTGTTAATGCATCTAACTTGTTAACACCACGTACGATCCAACATTTTTGTTCAATGTTTGAAACAGTAGATGTTTTAGCTTTGATTTTAACTTCTGTCGGGTTGTTCATGTAACGCTTAGTAATGCGCTTGATTTGATCAGGCATTGTTGCTGAGAAAAGCGCAGTTTGGTGCTTCTCAGGCATCTCTTTCATGATTGTTTCAACATCATCAATGAAACCCATACGTAACATTTCATCAGCTTCATCAAGTACTAATGTTTGTAGGTTTGATAAATCTAATGTTTTACGTTTTAAGTGGTCCATGATACGACCAGGCGTACCAACAACTACTTGTGGTCCACGAGCTAGTTGTTTGAATTGAATGTTGTAGCTTTGTCCACCGTAAATTGGCATAACGTGGAAACCACGCATGTGGCGAGAATAAGATTGAAATGCTTCAGCTACTTGGATTGCTAATTCACGAGTTGGTGCTAATACCAATACTTGTGGATGATTTTTACTGACATCAATATTTGCTAATAAAGGAAGAGCAAAAGCACCCGTTTTACCTGTACCCGTTTGTGCAAGACCTAATACATCTTCACCTTTTAATAGGTGCGGTATTGTTTGTGCTTGGATAGGAGATGGTGTTTCGTAACCCATTTCTGAAACAACTTGTACAAGTGCTTCTGGTAAGTTTAATTCTTTAAAAGTTGGTCCTGCTTTTTCTACTTGGTTTTCTGACTCTGACATAGTGGCCTCATGAGTTTATAAAATACTGTACGTTGCTCGAACGCACGTTAAATTCAGCCTATTCCTACATCAGTTCAACAAGTTAAATGCTAATTGAACCATTTCCATTAATTTTTCGCGGAATCAACCGCGTAGTAGGTTTACTCTGAATATTTTGCTTCGCTTTAGATGGATCCGTGTGCGAGGGAGGCGCATTCTACTTTATTTGTTTATAAAATGCTCGCATTATTTGACAAACTGCACGTTTTTTATAAATGAAGTGTTATACAAGGCTAGAATTTCAATAAGTGGCTTGTGATTTCTCTATTTCAATGGTTGCTTTGCTTTTTCTGTGAAGATGCTTTATTTCACTACTGAGTTAATTGAAAACAAGTGGTAGACTGCGTGCAAATTAAGGAGAGTTTGTGACGTTGAAAACACATAAAATATCAGTACCTCAGGGTGTCGGCATCTTGGTTTCTGCATTATTGGGTTCGGGGGTTTTTATTATTCCTGCCATTGCCGCTCAAATCTCGGGCAGTTGGTCGTTATTAGCTTGGGCAATAATGGGGATATTAATCGTGCCTATTGTGTTTACCTTTGCGCAATTAGGAAAGTTTTATCCCAATGCAGGTGGCACAGCTTATTTTGTACAACAAGCATTTGGAGAACGTAGTGCTCGATTAGTTAGCTGGATGTTTATTTGGGTTGTTGCTCTAGGATCTCCTGTGATCACGATGACGGCTGCGAATTTTTTACAAAATGCATTAATATATTGGCATTTTATTAGTCCTCAAATGGATCTTCGACTCGAAATCTCAATCGTTATTTTATTGTTCTTATTAATGATTAATTTGTTAGGGTTAAAAACGGCTGCCATTATTCAATCCTTACTTAGTCTTGTTATTGTAAGTACTTTATTATTTGCCTCTATTGATAGTCAGTTGAGTTATCCTGTTGAATTACCTGATACCGCATTCAATATTAGCCATATTGCTTTAAGCGCAACTTTCATTCTTTGGTGTTTTCTAGGCATTGAAGCGATCACGCATATTGCAGATGATTTTAAACATCCTGAACGAGATTTTCCGCTGACCATTTTTATTGGCATTACCATCACTTTAATTGTTTATGGAGTGATTAGTGTTAGCTTATTACAAATGGGGTTTTATGGTGGGCAAGAAAATAACCTAAATTCAGTGGTACATTTGGTTGAGTCTAGTTTAGGAAATAAAGGTTATTTGTTAGTTAACTTAGTGGGCTTCTGTACTTGTTTTATTTCTATTAGTCTTTATTTTGTTGGCTTCTCTCGTTTGTTACAAAGTATGGCTCAACAGCAGCAAATCTATAGAAATTTTCAACATACTAATAAGCATAATGTGGCTTATCTAGGGCTCTCTTTGGCCATTTTATTGTGTTTCATTGTGTTGTTAATTACCCATATGATTCATTTACCTATAGATACTTTAATTGCTAATGCGAATGGTTTGTTTATTTTGATCTATTTAGCTGCTGCAATTGCAGGCGTTAAATTGCTTAAGGGTAAAGGTAAATGGATTGCAGGCTTTGCTAGTTTGACATGCTTTATTTTGTTTTTAGCATTAGGTCGAGAGATGATTTTTGCGTTGCTATTAGTATTAGGTTTAGCTGGTTATTATGCGGTTATCTATCAAGCAAATAACCGCATCAAATTAGACTAACTCTTTATAGACATTATTTGTAGAAAGAGTGATCGCCGCTAGCGTGTTCAGTTACGTCACGTACTGCATTTAGCTCGCCAGAGAACTCTTCAAGTAATTCTTTTTCAATGCCTTCTTTTAGCGTTAAATCTACTTGTGAACAACCATTGCAGCCGCCACCAAATTCAATGATGGCAACGTTGTCATCAGTAATTTCAATTAGCTTAATAAAACCACCATGGCTTGCTAGCTGTGGATTTATTTGTGTTTGGATTACATATTCAACACGTTCAATTAATGGTGCATCGTCTTTTACGCGGCGCATTTTGGCATTAGGTGCTTTTAATGTTAATTGAGTGCCTGCTTCTTCTTCAACAAGATCAACAAAAGCATCTTCTAAGAAAGGTAGGCTAATCTCATCAATTAATGCGTCAAAGCCATCAAGTTTTAAACGTGTATCGCTACTTTCAACAGCTTCTGGTGGACAATATGAAACACCACATTCCGCTTTTGGTGTACCCGGGTTGATTACAAACACGCGGATGTTAGTGCCTTCTTTTTGTGGCGCTAGTAGTTTTGCAAAGTGTGCTTGTGCAACTGGTGTAATTTCGATCATGTTAAACCTTTATGCTTGAGTAATTTACTTGGGTATTATAGCGAGAATTGAACGCAATAATAAAGCAAAGAGTGATATTGCAGTAAATAATAAAATAAAGATGCTTATATAAGCAATCAATCACCTCAAAATGTTGGTTATTGAACGGTAATATTATTGCAATTCAGTGCGGCAAATACACCAGACATCAACCCGTTTAACTTTCGCTGCTAATAAACATTGGCATAAACTGTTAATTGTTGCGCCTGTTGTTACAACATCATCAAGCAATACAATATATTTTCCTGCTAATGCAGCTTTGTCTTCTGCACTTAATGAAAAAGCATTGTTTAGATTAAAGGCTCGTTGCTGGCGAGACAACCCTTCTTGAGCTTGAGTAAACTTATTTCGTATTATCGTTTTTTGTGCGATTTTAACGGGAAGGTTTTGAGTCAGTGCATTACTAATAAGTTGTGTTTGATTAAAACCTCGTGTTCTTTGTTTTTTTGCATGCAAGGGCACAGGAATAAGGTAATCAATAATTTGTAATTGTTGTTGGTTATAACGTTGTTTAAGGGAATCAGCTAATAATAAGCCTAATAGGTCTGCCACTAATAATTGATTGTTATACTTTAGTTGTTTGATTAATTCAGGAAAGGGCGATTGGTAACTCGCAACAGCATGTAATTGTTGAAAATCAAAATGATGTTGTAAGCATTCTCCACAAAAATCTTGTGATGCAGTTAGCCCACATCCGCAGTGCAAACAATAAGTTCTCTCTGTTAATATGGCGTCATGACAAAATGAACAAATCAGTGACTGCTTACTTGCTAGGTTACACAGCAAACAGTGGCTTGGTAAACAAGCTTCAAGTAGTCTTTGACTATGTTGGTAGATATTACGTAAAAAGTGTTGCAAATAAACAGCCTATAGAGAGATGAAGTTATAGTGAGTATAGAACAGCAAAATAATGAGCAAGTTGATTATCAAGTGCTTGGTGAAGGCCGTGATCTTGTTTTAGTTCATGGCTGGGGAGTTAATAGTGCCATTTGGAGTATTGTTGCAGAACAATTAAGTCAAGATTATCGAGTGCATTTAGTTGATTTACCGGGTTATGGGGAACAACCTGATGTTGATCATTACTCTTTGGCAAATATTAGCAACACTATTTTACAAAAATTACCGGAACACGCTATTTGGTGTGGTTGGTCCTTAGGTGGTTTAGTTGCTACTTACGTTGCTGCTCATTTTCCTGAACGAGTGGATAAACTTATCCAAGTATGTACTTCAATGAAATTTGTTGAACAGGAGCAGTGGCGGGGTGTTAAAAAAGAGGTGTTTGATGCTTTTAAAGTTGGGGTAAGCAAGCAATCTAAAAAAACATTAACTCGATTTTTCTCATTGCAAGCAATGGGAAGTGACACAGTTAAATCTGATATTATGACCATTAAATCATTATTAACTGGTCAACCTTTACCTACTTCAACAGCATTACTTTCTGGATTAGATTTATTAAATGATGTTGATTTACGAAATGACTTTGAACAATTATCTATGCCTTGTTTAAGCTTATTTGGTGAGCATGATAGCTTAGTGCCTATCACAAACTTACAGGCGGTAATGTTGTTGTCTCCATCTAAGAAAAAAGTGGTTTTTGAATGCTCATCACACGCGCCATTTATTAGTGAAAGTGAATGTTTTATAGAAGTGTTGAAACGTTTTATCTAGATCTTATTTTTACTAGAGTGGCTGTTTTCTGAAGTAAGCAGATATAAATTTCCCCCTAAAAATATGTTTTTAGGGGGAAGGTAAGGTTAACCAAATTCGCCGCTAACGTAACCTTGAGTGCGTGTATCGATTGGATTGTTAAATATCTGGTCAGTTTCACCATGCTCAACCAATTCACCCATCCAGAAGAATGCTGTTTTATCTGCAATTCGTTTTGCTTGATTCATTGAATGCGTCACAATCACTATGGTGAATTTTTTACGTAATTCATCCATCAACTCTTCAATTTTATGCGTCGCAATCGGATCTAATGCACTAGTAGGTTCATCCATTAAAATAACTTCAGGCTCCATTGCAATCGCTCGAGCAATGCATAAACGTTGTTGTTGACCTCCTGACAAGCCAAATGCGTCACTGTCCAAACGGTCTTTTACTTCATCCCATAATGCAGCACTGCGAAGAGACTCTTCTACAACAGCTTTAATCTCTTCGGTACTTTTAACTCCTTGCGCTTTTAATCCAAAAGCAACATTTTCGAAGATGCTCATAGGAAAAGGGTTAGCTTTTTGAAATACCATTCCCACGCGTTTACGCAATGCCTTAACATCACTTTGCTGATAAATATCTTCACCATCAAAATGGACATCACCGGTTATTTTTACGTTCTCAACTAAATCGTTCATACGGTTTAAGGTACGTAATAAGGTTGATTTACCGCAACCTGAAGGCCCAATTAATGCCGTTACTTTACGATTAGGGATATTTAATGAAATATCTTTTAATGCATGGTTTTCACCATAAAACAGATCTAGGTTATTTATTGTAAGTTTGTTCATGTTGTTCTGCCTTTAATGGGATACTTTGTTGTAACGGTTAGTAATGATCTTAGTTGCTAGGTTTAAAGCAAGTACAAGGACAATCAATATTGTTGCCGTTGCATAAGCTTGATCCCATTCGGATTGTGTAAATAATTCTTGAGTTAGTTTGTATAAATGTACTGTCAGCGTTCGACCGGATTCTAAAACTGATTCAGGAATTTGTGTCACCATACCTGCAGTTAAAAATACCGGTGCAGATTCACCAATCACACGCCCAATACTTAAAATAATTGAAGTAATAATACCCGGCATTGCACTTGGTAATATTAAACGCCAAATGGTATATATTTTTGTAGCTCCTAATGCATAGCCGCCTTCTCTATAACTGATTGGTACAGCCATTAATGCTTCTTCAGTGGTACGAATGATCACGGGTAAAATAAGCATAGATAGTGTTAGAGAGCCCGCTAAAATAGAGAAGCCTAACCCTAAAGTTGTCACGAAGAAAGTCATACCAAATAAGCCATAAACAATAGATGGAATACCTGCTAGTGACTCTGTACAAAAACGGATAACTTTAACTATTTTACTACCTGGTTTTGCATACTCGGTTAAGTAAATCGCAGTCATAATTCCAATAGGAGCGGCAATGGATAGTGACAGTCCAACCATATAAACGGTAGACACAATCATTGCCCAGATACCTGATGCTTCACCAATACGAGTATAAGCACCAGTGATAAACTCCCAGCTAACGTGGCTTAAACCATTACTTAAAATATGCCACATTACCCATAGTAAAAATAGTATTGTGATTGACGCTGATGCCCAGATGGCACCTAGTAACACTTTGTCTTGTTGTGTTCTGTTTAACATTAGTGTGATCTCTTGTGATTAAGGTATAACAAGCTAGCGTTTAACAGCACAATAAATACTAATAAAACAATACCTGTTGAATACAGTGCACTTGCATGAATGCCGGTTGCGTATGACATTTCCATGGCAATATTAGCTGTTAGTGTACGAGCCGGTTCAAGTAGAGAGCCAGGCATCGCAGGTGCGTTACCCATTACCATGATAATGGCCATCGTTTCACCAATTGCGCGGGCAACCCCTAGTGAAATACCTGTATAAATACCACTGCGTGCTGCAGGAATAAGTACTCTAAAAATACTGTAAATATGTGAAGCACCGAGTGCTAGTGCTGCTTCTTTATAAGTGCTTGGTAGTGCACGTAAAGATGTTTCTGAAATTGTAATAACTGTTGGCAAGATCATGATTGCAAGTACGATTATGCCTGCCAATATTGTGTTACCTGCCGGAATGTGAAATAGCACTTCTATCATTGGTACTATGATAACTAAACCAAAGAAACCATAAACAACAGAAGGAATACCTGCTAACAACTCTACAGCGGGACGAACTAAGTTTGCTAACCACTTAGGGGCTAATTCAGCTAAAAATACTGCAGTTAAAATTGCAATAGGTACACCGATAATAACAGCACCAAGTGTTGATATTAAAGAGGCTACGATCATTGGTGCAATACCAAAGAGCGCTGGAGGTAACCATTCTCGACCAAATATTATTTCACTAATACCTGCTTGTTGAAAAGCGGGTAAACCTTCATGAAATACGAACCAAGCAATGGTAGCAACTGATAGTACTCCAACCATTGCGCACCCTAAAAATAACAGGTGAAAAACTGTCTCTATCCAGTCGCGTTTTTTTGTTGCTTTTTCTGGCAACTTTAATGTGTTGGTTGTCATTGCACTATCCATCACTACCTCAATACTCTTAAAAAAATGAGTGGTTAGTCATTAGTTAATGACTAACCACAAACTGCTTAGTTAACGCGGATATAACCTTGTGCTTCAACAATTTTTTGACCATCTTCAGAAAGAATGTAATCAATAAATTTATTTGCTGCCGGATCAACATCTTCTTTAATTAAAAGAACGAATGGGCGTGCAATTGAGTAATCACCTGAAGCGATAGTTTTAGATGAAGGAGCTGCGCCATCAACACTGACTGCTTTTAATGAATCGTCAACAGAGCCTAGTGAAATGTAACCAATCGCATAAGGATTGTTTGCAACAATCGTTTTAACCATTCCGTTACCGTTACCTACTTGTGCAGATGATGTAATTGCAGATACTTTCATGCCATTAACTTCACGCTTTAATTTCATGATGTCTTCAAATGCACCACGAGTACCAGAAGCTGCATCACGTGTTACTACAACGATAGGGCGATTTTCACCACCAACTTCATTCCAGTTTTTTAGTTCACCACGGTAAATTTTTGCTATTTGCTCTTTACTTAAATTGCTCACTGCGTTTTTATTGTTAATCGTTACAGCGATACCGTCACGAGCAATAACTATTTCTTTAGTATCAGCAGTGACTTCACTATCTTTTACGTCACGAGATGACATACCAATCATACTAGTGCCATCTTTTGCTGCTCGAATACCTGCAGAAGAGCCTGTTCCTTGAACTTCAACTGTTTGATTTGTTAGTTGTTGGTATGTTTCACCAAGTACTTCCATTACATTGGTAACCGATGTCGAACCTGAAACGGTAATTGCTGTATTTGCTTGTGTTAAAGGGCTTGCCATCAAACCCAATGCAGCTACTAAACCAATAACTTTTTTCATCTTATATCTCACTTTATATTCTTATAAAATTATGTGTACTTCTTAAGAAGCGAGTGCATTTAAACAAGCAAGTGTGACAATTTGGTTACAGTGTTTGTTATTTGATTTTTTATTGATACTAAAGTGGCGTGAGTATCACAATGATTTTTACCGTTATTTGAATTGTTATTGCAATTCAAATATTGAGTGAAGTTTGCGGTAATTGCTATTGGTAGGGGTTTTGGGGCTTGCTGGATAAAAATAAACTGCATATTAATGCAGTTTATTTTATTATTTTAAATTGTAATTATTTGATGTTTTTACCATCAGTAAATCTAATGTTGTAGGTTACTTTTAGTGACAGCTGTCACAACAGCCTTCAGCTTTTTCTTCTTTTTTCTCTTCGTGCCCAGCACCACCACAACATGATTCACCTTCAGCATGTTTGCTTGAATCACCACCACAACAAGTGTGGCTTTCTGCTGAATGGATATGTCCATGTGCAATTTCTTCTGCTGTTGCAGGGCGAATTGCAACAACTTCACCAACAAATTGTAACGCCATACCTGCTAATGGATGGTTTGCATCAATGCTAACAGAATCTTCAGTCACAGCCGTTACTTCAACAGTACGTGGGCCTTGTTCTGTTTCTGCTTGAAATGCCATACCCACTTCAATTTCATCAACGCCTTCAAATAAAGAGCGTGGAACTTCTTGAACTAGTTCTTCTTGGAATGGGCCGTAAGCATCTTCAGCTTCTAATTTAACATCAAATTTATAACCTACTTCTTTGCCTTCTAACTCTTTTTCTAATCCAGGTACTAAGTATTGTGAACCTTGGATGTATTGTAGAGGGCTACCGTTTTCTGTGCTATCTAGTGCGTTACCATCAACTTCTGCAACACCGAAGTGAATTGAAACTGCTGAATTTTTTTCGATTTTCATTACTATCTCTCTTTATTCTTTATCATGCTCAGATGGATCAAAAACACCAATCATATGTTCAAATTGGCGAGTTGCCGATTTAGCCTGAGTCGGTGTTTGTGTCTGCGTATAACCACAGGCAACACAGGTTAAGGTTTCAACTGCATTTTCCAGTGTCAGAGCAATACTGTCAATAGTCTTGCATTGCGGGCATTCAGCCCCTGCAATAAAGCGTTTTTTGTTTTTGGATACTGGCATATAAAAAATCACAAATAATAAAAAGTACGTAATGATAAACAAATCGCTGTTCATTTACAGTAGCTATGGCTCAAGTTTGCAAAGTTCGTTATTATCTTGCTCTAATTTATCCCATCTATATTGAGATCCTGAAATTATGATTGTTGCAACTAATATTGAATTCATTCGTGGCGGAAAACCTTTACTTGAAAATGCCAGTGCGACAATTAATCCAAAACAAAAAGTAGGCTTGGTAGGAGCGAATGGCTGTGGTAAATCCAGTTTTTTTACTTTATTAAAACAAGATCATCAAGTTGATGCGGGTGACTTAACGATCCCTCATCATTGGCGATTAGCTAGTGTTGCACAGGAAACACCTGCTTTAGACACTAATGCATTACAGTATGTTATTGATGGTGACCGTTATTTTCGGGAGTTACAAGCTAAGCTCGCTCAAGCGGAAGCGGATGATAATGGAACTAAAATAGCCGAAATGCATATCCAACTTGATAATGCAGGTGGTTATACCATTGAATCAAGAGCGGCAGAATTGTTAGCCGGTCTGGGTTTTAGTGAACAAGCACAAGGGCGCCCAGTGAGTGACTTTTCTGGTGGTTGGCGTATGCGATTAAACTTAGCACAAGCATTGCTTTGTCCATCTGACCTTTTATTACTTGATGAACCAACCAATCACCTAGACTTAGATGCCGTTATTTGGCTTGAAAAATGGTTGCATCAATATCAAGGCACATTAATTCTTATTTCTCATGACCGAGACTTTATCGACAGTATTGTTGATAAGATAATTCATATTGAACAAAATAAATTATTTGAATATACAGGCAACTACACCAGTTTTGAGCGCCAACGAGCTGAAAAGTTAATGCAGCAACAATCTTCTTATGAAAAGCAGCAAGCTCAAATGGATCATATGCAAAGCTATATTGATCGTTTTCGTTATAAAGCCAATAAAGCCAAACAAGCGCAAAGCCGTATTAAAGCGCTGGAAAAAATGGAAACTTTATTACCTGCGCATGTTGATAATCAGTTTAGTTTTTCATTTAGAGAGCCTGAAGCGTTACCAATGCCTCTATTAACATTAGAAAAAGTGAGTGCAGGTTACGAAGATGTATTAATTCTTGATGAAATTAAATTAAACCTAGTACCAGGAAGTCGCATCGGTTTATTAGGCAGAAATGGCGCAGGTAAATCGACTTTAGTTAAGTTGTTGTCGAATCAACTTCAGCCTAAATCGGGTAAAATTGAAATTAATACTAATGCTAAAATAGGTTACTTTGCACAGCATCAATTAGAGTTTTTACATCTAGACGAAAGTCCTATGCAACATCTGTCACGTCTCGCGCCTGATGAAAAAGAACTTCCATTGCGTAATTTCTTAGGCAGTTTTGGTTTTCAAGGTGATAAAGCTTTTGATATCGTTGCTCCTTTTTCTGGTGGAGAGAAAGCCCGTTTGGTCTTAGCTTTATTAGTGTGGCAAAAACCTAACTTATTATTACTTGATGAACCAACCAATCACCTTGATTTAGAAATGCGTCATGCACTTACCGTAGCCCTTCAAGCATTTGAAGGAGCGATGGTCGTTGTTTCACATGATCGACATTTACTTCGTACCACAATCGATGACCTTTATTTAGTGCATGATAAAAAAGTAGAGCCGTTTTCTGGTGACTTAGATGATTATCATCAGTGGTTGTCAGATCAACAACGTATTGAGAAGCAATCAGATCAAACAACTGAAAAAACGGTGTCAGCAAGTGCCAATCGTAAAGACCAAAAAAGATTAGAAGCAGAGTTTCGTAAAAAATTAACTCCTTATAAAAAACAATTAACGGCTGCTGAGAAAAATATGGATAGTTACTCTGAACGTTTAACTACCATAGAAGAACAGTTAAGTGACAGTACGCTTTACGAGCAAGAAAATAAAAAAATGTTAACTGACTTATTAAAAGAGCAAGGCGAAGTGAAAGAAGCTCTCGAAGAAGCAGAAATGTTATGGATGGAGGCTCAGGAACAAATTGAGTTATTACAATCAGAATTTACAACCGAGTAAACAACCTAGTTATTAAGCAAACAATTAAGTACTTAGGAATAAAGTAGCTAATTATATATTTAGCGCTGATTTTTTTGGATAGTTATTTAATTAACTTCATCATTAACTTTATAGTTCTCGTAATAATGTAAAGCGGCGAATAAGCTAAATTAAAAATCGTGTAAGGTTGAGTTTTAAACCACGCTTCGACATAATCAGCTTCGGTTGTATCACTAGTAAATATAAAAGGAAGTAACATGAGTTTTGAAACAAATGAATATTTTGACGGAAATGTAACATCAATCGCATTCCAAAGTGAGACGTTACCGGCAACTGTTGGTGTTATGGAAGTGGGTGAATACACGTTTGATGCAGGTGCAAAAGAATATATGACTGTTGTTAGTGGAAACCTAACGATTCAATTTCCAGGTTATCCTGAATGGACTACATTCAATGCAGGTGAAACGTTTGAAGTGCCTGCAAATACAAGTTTTAATGTAAAAGTAACAGTACAAACTGCTTACCTTTGCCTTTACGAAAAATAATCATAATAGCTATACATAAGGGAGCTCTGGCTCCTTTTTAATTAATATTGAACTTCAATACATTAACCTTAAACATCTACCATTATTCTTTTTACCTCCTCATTAACAGCTCTATTGAAATTAGATGTGTATATAGTATTTTATTAGCCTGCCAATAAGATCACATATTCTCGGTAACTATTCTTATAGAATTTGCATACAAATTATAATAATAAAGGCACTTCAATGAAAAAAATCTATTTAAGCGTAATGGTTGCAGGCCTTCTTGCTGGTTGTGCAAGTAATGGTGAAGCACCAAAAGCAACAGCTGGGCAGCCCACAAAAAATACAATTGCATTAATGGCTAAGTTAGATCCAACAAAAGCACCGGCTCAAAACTTTGATTTGAGTAAATGGAAGCTGAACATTCCAATGGAAGATGATAAACCAGAGCGTGCTGGTAAAGTGATGGAAATTTATGTCCACGATTTAAGTAATCAAGAAAAACCATTTTCAAACCCTGACTGGTTCTATACCGATAAAGAAACAGGGGCAATGGTATTTAAAACGCCTAATAAAGCAATGACAACTCCAAATAGTAAAAATGCACGAAGTGAATTGCGTGCAATGTTAGCGACAGATTACGGTGATCCAAAAAATAACTTTACCATTGCATCTAATCCTGATGCTGCATCTTATGGAGCTGTTGGTGGTGAATTATCTGCAACGCTTTCTGTAGATTGGGTAAGTACAAGTGGCAACGATAAAAAGAACGGTGCATTTTCAACTGTAATTGGTCAAATCCATGGTTCAACCAATGAACCTTTAAAGATTGTTTATCGTAAATTACCTGGTCAAGAATATGGTTCTTTGTATTGGAGATATGAAATAAACGCGACAGGTGAGAATCGCTCTAAACGTAAAGATATCTATCATAACGTATTTGGTGCTTACAATTTACGCACAGGATCACCTGAACCAACTGATGGCATTAAATTAGGTGAAGTTTTTTCATATGATATAAATGTTAAAAATAGCGTTATGAACCTTACTTTTGTTAAAAATGTCGGTGAAGCAAATGAAGTAGTGAAAACATTCTCTGTCGATTTATCAAAAGGTAAATACCAAGGTAATGAATACGATGAAGGTTATGCAACTGACTGGATGTATTTCAAAGCAGGTAACTACAATCAATGTAATGTAGGCTCATCAGAATGTACTAATAAAGGTATTGCTGCAGGAGATTATGCTCAAGTCAGTTTTTATCAATTAGACTTGAAACAATAATTTTAACTATTTTGTTTAAGCCCTTCACCTAGGTGAGGGGATTTTTTGTTTTTAATGCACTTAGTATTTGAATCTAAGTTTGAATCCAAACTGTTATTTACTCTATTTTTAATAAGCATTATCAAGGTATTAATAAGGTGGAGTATTGTAAAAAGAAGTTTATTACCTAAACGTGCAGTAAGAAATCACAAAACCCCTTACCTTTTTGAATGAAATATATTCATATTGTTGCTTAATTAATCACTTGGTCATTAAATTTAAATAATTAACAATAAACGCTTGCCAATACTTTTGTGATCCCTATAATGCGCATCCACAGACACGGGACGGAACGCAAGTTACCCAGCGAGTTTGAGAATGATTTACAACGTATTAACGCTTCGAGGTTCGCTTCGAAATTAAGTTAAATTAAAACGTTGACATTGTTCGAAAGGCGCGTAATATACGCCGCCTAGCCGAAAGGCACGCTCTTTAACAATTTAATCAAACAA
>NZ_SNUW01000012.1 GCF_004376845.1 Psychromonas algarum | reverse complement strand
CGTTCGCTAAGCTTTCTTGTATATAAAAACTGATGAATTTTAGCTATTTACTTATAAATTCTATGCATTAGCTTTTATTACCCAACTATTCCCATTAATTGACTTGGTGTGTGGATAACAGAAATAGTATATTAAGCATAATAAATTAATGGATGTCCGGGTTTACGAGGTTGAAATTGACGGAATTGAAAGGGTAGCGGTTGGTCTTAGCTTTTTGGTTGTCTCGTTCCCACTGTCTTCTGTGGGAATACATAGTTTAGTTTTTAGGTTTTGCTTTTTCTAGTTCCCGCGGTCTCCGTGGGAATTCATATTTAGTTGTGTTATTGGAATATAAGGTGCTGTCTCGTCTACGCTCGTCGAGTCAGATTGAGGTTTATTAGCTGTGTTTTCGCCCTGTCGGCGAGTTACTTTTCTCTTTGCCAGAAGAGAAAAGTAACCAAAAGAGACTGGCACCGAATCGCTTTCTGATCCAAATAATCAATAACTTTCTTAACGCACCAGTTCATACAGCGCGTCCATGCGCTGAATGAACTTACAGCAAACGTCCTGTTTGCTGTTGCTGAAAGTTATTCATTATTTGGGAAAGCTCAACGGTGGGGGAGTTGTAGCCGTGTTGTTAGAAGTTTTATCGTAACTGATTGATATTGCTGATATCAATTTATGGCTGTTCATGACTTTTCGTGTGGCTGTCCATGACTTTTCGTGGGGTCGTTAGACGCATTATCCGCTTATGCAAGTAACACAGGAAAACGTTGGATAGCGAGTAAAAATCAATTACGGCTGCATTAGTTCATCGTTAATTCATTTCATTCATAATTATTTTGTAATTAGCATTCGCTAAGCTTTCCTGTATACAAAAACTGATGAATTTTAGCTATTTACTTATAAATTCTATGCATTAGGTTTTATTACTCAACTATTCCCATTATTGAGTTGGTTTGTGGATAACAGAAATAGTATATTAAGCGTAATATAAATGAATGGATGTCTAGGTTTATTCCAGGTTTATTCGCGGAGCTGGATGCGACAACATCACTTAGCAAACCGTACTTTTAATGGTTATGAGAACATTGTTGATGAGGTTTGTAATGCTTGGAATGATATTGCCTTGTTTGATGATTTAAATCAAAGTGAGGTGATTTATTAAGGCATAAAGTGTTACAAGTGTCTCGCTCCATAAAATTCAATGATGATTAAAAACAATATTCTCTTCAAAATTTCAATTATTATCATTTCTGTTGCTATATTAGCTTCATGCGGTAATCAAAGTAGTGATGAAATAACTCATTTGGGCTCTACCATTGAGGGAACTGTCATTGATGGATTTAGTGATTCTGCGACAGTATTTCTTGATATTAATCATAATGGCCAGTGGGATAGCCATACCGAGCCAGGGACTGTAAGCGATTCTGATGGAAAGTTTTCTATCGCATTAAATTATGATCAAGCATTAATTTATAAAGATGTAGAATGTGATGGCGCTATATATTGGGGAGTAGTTCCTTTAGTTGCTAGTTTTTCCTCTAAACCTGGGCTCGTATTCAGTGCGCTTGACTCTGGCAACCTCCCGTTAGTTATCAGTCCGATAACATCACTCTACGTAAATCAACGAAAAACTACCTCTTCATTTTATTTTTCTAATTCGTCTGATGAATCGCTAAGTTCAACTTGCAAAAGTAATTTATTTATAACATCAACAATAAGTAAAAGTTATAATAGTTTATCTTTAACTGAAGCAATGGTTTATGAAAATTATGATAAAACAGACAATCAAGAGTTAAAAAACATTGCATCTTTAGTGAAAGAATCCCTGATTAAATCGTTTGAAGAAAAATCAAAAATATTAAATGATGAACCGGAAAATAAGTTAATTGAGGTTATTTACCTTCCAGAAAAAAATGCTTATAAGCAGGAAGGAGTAATTTGGTCCAAGACTATAGCAAAAATGACCGATCAACATCATCTAATAATAACTAATTATCATGAGTCTGATGATTTATATGGTAATTTCACTTTAAAAGACAAAGAATCTGTATACCAGTATGAAAATAATGGTATTAAAATTAAATCTAGTAAAGAATTTTATTATCCTGTTAGCGAATATTTTGCAGGAAGCTGCACTGCTAGAGAATCTATTTTAATAAATAAAAAATATAGTTTATCAAATACTTTATCAAATTCTCCATTTTATAAAGGTAGACGTTTAAATAGAGATGTTGATGATTATGATTGCTTAAATTTAAGTTTTAATGATATTGATACAAATACTGTTTTATCTGCAAGTTATTTTTTACTTGATAACCATTATTTTGACGTTTCATTAACGTATCAAAATCAAAATAGTCCGCTAAGTGATTTTTTTGATTTAGAAAATAATATAGATTTTAATCAATTAATCACCTTTTTAGATTCAATCCCCAAAGATCTTGAATCTGATGATTTATATGGAGCTGAATCACTTACTTTATCGCTTCGTTTACCACCTTTCTCACATGACTCAAATATCTTATCTCACTACAAAGATATAAAAACAACAAATGGGATAAAGGACATCTCATTTCGAAAAACAATGCGTGATAATTCAAATTCATTGCAATGTTACATTAGTGATGATGACATTAATTGGAAGTTAGTTCCTGATTTTAGATAATAACGGCTAGAACAGATACTCAAATAGGAATAATAAGATGAAAAATATAATACTAACGTCTCTGATAACAAGCGTTATTACATTTAATGCTGTAGCTTCAACAAACGATACCATTCAAGTAGGCGATCAATGGATAACTGTTGGTGCTGGTTTATCAAAATTTAAGGCTGATGGGGAACATATTGGTGGTTATAGTTTTGGTGCAGATTACACTCGTGTTTTAATGGACATTTCTGCAGATAATAATATTTATTTAGGCTTGAGTGCTGGATTAGATCATACTGATAATAAAGAAGACTTTTTTTACATTGATAATAGTGATCCTGATTATACTGATCAAACAGATGCAACTTCGAATCTAACAACTAACAATTTCTATGTTGTTCCTAAGATATTCTATTCACCTATTAATAAAGTTAAATTATATGCGGGTGTTGGTGGTGTTTTCTCTTTTATCAATGTTAATTCTAAAGGCACTTATTTAGACATTGATCATACAAATGGAACGACAGACATTCATAAGTTTGATAACTCTGATTCTGAGCATGCTATAGGAATGGTTGCTGAGCTTGGTGGCACTTATATGTTCAATGAGCATTGGGGGGCTGGCTTTAAATATCGCTTCACTCAAATAAAATATAATCTTTTTGACGATAGTTCTTCATCAAAAGCCGATAACTTTATTTTAACAGGAGCTTATCAGTTCTAATTTTATACAGTATGTGTGTTGACCGAAAGTAGAGAAAGTAGAGAAAGTAGAGGACACCCATCTATTTTTTCTAGATGCATAGAATTGAAGTGGCCTTGCTAATGGCCACTTGTCTAATAAAAATAAAATTAGTCTTTGTTAATTGTTCCGGTAATAGTCGTTCGATCAACACCAATGATTCTGTTTAGCACCCCACTTACCGAGCTCAAGTCATTTGGTGTAGTCGTCATCGTTTCAATTTTTGCATTTTCAGGTGCAAGCGCGAGTGCACGAGTCTTTGTATCTGTTGATGGTATTTGGAAAAATAGAATATTGGCACTTTCTGCATGTGTTGTGAATGCTTCTTCGGTAGTACGGTGACCAGAACAGCCCGTAATTACAGTCACGCACGCAGCCAGCATTAAGTAATGTTTAATATTCATAATAATAGTTCCTGATAGTTTAATGGGTAAGTTATTTTGTTGACGAGATAATAAAACGACGGATGCAATATGTCTGTCCGAGTTTGTCTTACTTTGTATGGATTTGTATGGCTTTTCTGCTGTTAACTTACCTAACGTCCCTGTCAGTGATTCACAACTATATCACTCTAAATAATGAGCAGGTATGGTAAAAATGAGGTCGTAAATTAAATCGAAAATAGATTAAAAAACATCACTTATTTCATTTAGAGCAATGCGTAAATAGTGTTTCACCCCAGCTATTGCGGAGTGTCGTAGACTTTGTAGTTCGTTCTCTATTCACTAATTTTTTATTTATATCGCAAGTAAATTTCACCAGCACTTACTGGCTATTTGCTCATATTTAGTTTTATGAATATTGCTTATTTTAATGATCGAATAAATAGCAAATGCTGAGCTTAATTGTGCTGATGATGAGCATCTGTATAATCGAGATACCTAGTGTTAAGCTAGTTCTTAATCTATTTTTAATGCAGATACCAAATATGACTAATGTCCGAGCAGTCCTCGTTGAAGATGACGAGAAGATTTGTGAACTACTCTCCTGTTATTTAAGTAATAATAATTTCGATGTAACTTGCGTTAATGATGGTGCTGAAGCAGCGGCCGTTATTATTACGCAGCAGCCAGACATCGTGATTTTAGATTTGATGCTACCCAATGCAGATGGTTTCACTATTTATCGACAGATTAAACCCTCATATCAGGGGAAAACGTTATTTTTAACGGCAAGTGAAGATGACTTTGATCAGGTTACCGCATTGGAAATGGGGGCAGATGATTTTGTATCTAAACCAGTGCAACCTCGAGTACTACTGGCACGTCTTAGAATGTTATTGCGTAGACAAAATAACCTCGTTACGCCAACATTAGACCCTAATCAAATAAACTTTGGCGAATTGTCTTTAGATAAACAACGTAAACAGTGTTTACTCAGCAACCTCAATATCAAACTGACCAGTAGTGAATTTGATTTATTGTGGTTACTTTCCTCTCATGCAGAGGAAGTACTTTCTCGCGAATTTCTTGTTAAAACACTACGCGGCATAGAATATGACGGTGTTGATCGTACTATAGACAATAAAGTCGTCATATTACGCAAAAAGCTGGGGGATAATCCGGCCTTACCACGAAAAATAATTACCGTTAGAGGCAAAGGTTATCTGTTTGTGCCAGAGCGTTGGTAATGTTTTTTACAATTTAAGGTTCATCTATGAAAAAGCTTTTTATTTCAGCCTATTTATTAATCATTGTCACCTTTTTTATCACCGTACTTGTAATGGAACAATTTTCGTTATTTTCCTCAGATAAATGGGATGAGCAAGACCTTCAGCAAAATGTTACTGCGACCAGTTACCTGCTCGACGAAATAGCACAGGCTAAAGGTCAGGATCATGCTGAGCAAGCATTACAAACGTTCACGCAAAAAATGCACTTTCAGTTATCAATATATGAAGCAAAAGATCCAACGCTTAATAATAAAATAATATCTAAAATCGAGAAAGAAAACTTATTTATTGAAGATGTTGATGCCATGCTTGTTTACTTTAATTTTGGTAATAAAAAGCATATTTATAAAATTGAAACGGATTATAAATCTGAATTTTGGCAGCAAGAAAGTAAATATGAATTTTTCTTTTTGCTTGAAATTTGTCTGGCGCTTGCTGTTATTACATTTATTGTCTTTTTGATGTTAGGCAGAAGGTTGCGGTGCTTAGAAAAAGTATGTGTGGCTTTTGCTGAGGGTGACCTTGATGCACGAGCTTCTACACATTTTTTATACCGCGTTGGCAACCTCAATTCAACACTAAATTCGATGGTAGAGCGAATAGCCCAGCTTATTCGTAGTAATCGTAATTTAACCAATGCAGTTGCGCATGAGTTTAGAACACCCATTTTTCGTATTCAGTGTAACCTAGACATGCTAGACGATACGGGTGTCCGTCCTGAACAATTGCCCTATCTTGAGGGAGTGCAGGGAGACTTAGATGAGCTATGCAGTATGGTCGAAGAGTTATTGCATTTTGCTAAAATGGAGCGCCTTGATAGCCAGTTTGATCTTGAAGAAATAGATATACATAACCTGCTAGATGTACAGTTAACTCACTTGCAGTTTGAAACTGACAAAAAACTTATTTTAGCAACATCAATGTCTTGTTATGCCCCGATTTCAGTACGCCCATTCCAACGGGCCGTGGGAAATATTATTCGTAATGGGTATCGATATGCAAAGTCAGAGGTAACAATATCAATACATCAAACGGAATCTGAAATGCGTATTAGTATTGAAAATGATGGTCTTAATATTCCAGTTGAAGATCGTAAAAGCATTTTTGAACCTTTCATTCGACTTGAAAAATCACGAGGTCGACAAAGTGGTGGGCATGGGTTGGGGCTCGCAATCGTTAAGCAAATTATAAAACAACATAACGGAGATATTTTCGTCACAGAAGGCCGAAGTGGTCCCAGCTTTGACATCATATTACCTTTATCTTATAAACCTGATGCGAATAGCTCAGTGAAAAGATAATCAATTTAAGTGGGAAATAAAAACAATGTAGCGGCGAATTATCCTACATAGAGTAACTCATCATAGACAAAGTTAGTGAAAATTAGCGGATACCCATCTACTTTGAATTAATTTAAAACCTAAACTATCTTTTAAAACTGTTTATTTCTGCATTTTGAAGGTCGTTCGCTATGGCTCAGTCTTAAAAGTAGTGGATAGCCATACATTGAAGTCGCGGACAGGGATAAACCTCTGCCAATAAAAATCAATTAGATCCAATGAGCGGAGACGGATCAAAACTAAAAATAGCTATGATCTCCTCACTATTGAATTTTTCCAATATTTTAGCAAGTAAACTACGGCATTAACCTTAAGATCCCTTTGCCATCAATACCCAGATAAATATATCCATCATTACCTTGAATAACATTTCTTACTCTACCTACATCTGCGAGTAATTTAGTTTGTTTAACAATGCGTTCGTTGTTTATTTCTAGTAACACTAAATATCCGTACTTCATTGAACCGAGTAATATTTTGCCTTGCCATTGAGGGTATTTGTTACTGGTAATATACGCCATTCCTGATGGGGCAATAGAAGGATCCCAGTATAATTTAGGTTGCTCCATTCCTTCTTTTCTAGTGATGTCGGTATAATTGGTACCAATATAATTTGTGCCATAGCCGATCACTGGCCAGCCATAATTTTTACCAGCTTCAATCAGATTAACTTCATCACCACCTCTTGGACCATGCTCATGTGACCAAACTTGATTACGTTCAGAGAGCGTAATTAACCCTTGTGGATTACGATGACCATAGGAATAAATCGCCTTTTTAGCATTGGCTTGTTGATAAAAAGGGTTGGAGGCTGGGATGGTGCCATCAAGATTTAATCGATAAATTTTACCACCATCAAGGGATAAGTTTTGTGGATTTTTATCACGCTGCCCACGGTCACCAATTGAAAAGTAGATAAACTCATCTGTGATGGCGATACGACTACCATAATGGTTTCCTCGGGTTGAGTCTCCTTCGCCAAGGTATAATACTTTCTGCTCAGCTAGCTGATTATGTTCAATATCTAACTTGGCGCGCATTAAAGCCGTATTGCTTCCGGTTTTGTTTTCACTCGCATAGGTGAAAAATATAAGATGATTGATTGAAAATTTAGGGTGTAATGCAATATCCAGTAAACCGCCTTGGCCATTCACATCTATTGCAGGCAAACCGATAATTTCCACGGGAGGTTTCCCCTCGGTTAATAACCACAACTTACCAGAACGTTCGGTCGCTAATATTTTTCCATTCGGCAATTGAGTCATTCCCCAAGGGATGCTTATATCAGACCACAGCACTTTTGTTTTGTAAGGTGTTTTATCTTCAGTGAGTGAAAGTGTTTGCATACCCTGAACTGAAGTGGCTAAAAGACTTAGGTGAATGAAGAATAGTGTCTGCCAAAATTTCATATTTACTCCTTTTCTACATGAAAGTAGGTTGTCACTGAATGTTGATTAATACTCATTGTTTGGTTTTAGTTACTTTACTATGCAAATGTAGGAATAAGTTTACAAGGTTTAATTTGCTAATTTCGTTTATGTTTTTTGTACTTTAGTTGAAACGTAATTGAGGCGCAGGATCCATCCTGCTTTGGTTTGAATGTGGTTTGGTACTTTTATGAACAGGTATTATCTCGTCTGCGCTCATCCAGTCGGAGTGCCTTTTTCTTTGCTTTTGTTGGTGTGGATCTTTTGGGCACGCAAAAGACAGTAACACGTCGTTAGCGCGGAAATCTAAAGCTAACAATATCAACTCAACTCAACGAGCGCAGACGAGCCAATACAATCTGAATACTAAAATATGGTTTTCCACGTAGACCATAGGAACGAGAAGATATTTAAAAAACAGTAGGATCAATCCTACGCCCCAAAAAAAGAAGCAAAGTATTGCTCCCTATACATTGAAGCCAATAATATCAATTAGTTAATTATTAAAATGAGTGCATTTCTTGGATCAAGAAAGCGATTAGGTGCCAGTCTCTGCTGGTAGAGAAAAAAGTAACTCGATGAAAGGGTGACATCTAAAGTTAAAAATATCAGACTGACTCGATGAGTGTAGACGAACTCAACAAAGTCAATATCAACAAACTCAATCTACAACATACTAATATTTTTCAAATTAGAACAACTACAGATCTCTCTAAAATAACAAGGTAAGATACAAACTATTAACATTTATTTTTACGAACCTTGGTATAAAAAACTATGACAAATCAGCAGCCTCAGAAAAAAGACTCGTCTACATCTTCTATACCGAATATACCTGCCATATCGACGTTAGCGGATCTTGCTAAATTAGCTGATTATTCCTTAATGGAGTCACTTAACTGCGATCCTGACGCGACAGAAAATGGTGTTGATTATGAAGCTCGACAAGTTTTCTCGGGTCATTATGTTCCTGTCAAACCAACACCAATTAAAGATCCTGAATATGTTACGCATAGTAAACCTTTTTTTGCTGAGCTTGGTTTAACTGATTCGATGGCAGAGTCTGCTGACTTTATGCGTATGTTCTCTGGCGATCTTTCTCAGGTGCCAGCGCCGATGAACAAACTAGGTTGGGCGACTGGATATGCGCTTTCTATTTATGGTGTTGAATTTATTCATCAATGTCCGTTCCAAACGGGTAACGGTTATGGAGATGGTCGTGCGATTTCAGTACTTGAAGCTGTTATCAAGGAGCAACGCTGGGAAATGCAATTAAAAGGTGGTGGTCGTACTCCTTATTGTCGTGGTGCAGATGGCCGTGCAGTTTTACGCTCTAGTGTCCGTGAATTCTTGGCTCAGGAACACATGCATGCACTTGGTGTCTCTACATCTCGTTCGTTGAGTTTGTATGTTTCAAAAACAGAAACTGTAAAGCGTGGATGGTACTCAGAGGGGGCCCGTTCTGAAAATCCTGATATGTTGATATCTGAACCCGTTGCTATTACAACACGTGTTGCTCCGTCATTCCTTCGTGTTGGCCAACTTGAACTTTTTGCTCGCCGTACTCGTGAAGATGAGCAGTTTGATGAGCAACTTAAAGCAATGCAAGAGCTTGAAAAAATTGTGCTGCATTTAATTGATCGTGATTACGCTGATGTTATCGATAAGCAACTTTTGTTGTCTGAAAAAATAGTGTTGTTGGCAAGTGGGTTTCGTGACCGCGTGACGTCATTGATAGCAAACTGGATCCGTGTTGGTTTCTGCCAAGGTAACTTTAACAGCGATAACTGTGCTGCAGGTGGTTTTACGCTTGATTATGGTCCGTTTGGTTTTTGCGATGTGTTTAATCCACAATATCAGCCTTGGACAGGTGGTGGTCATCACTTTTCGTTTATGAACCAACCTAAAGCTGCAGAAAGTAACTTTGAGATGTTTTGTTCGGCATTACGCCCGTTACTGGTAGAACACCAGGATGCTTTGCTTGCACTTGATGAAATTCAACGAGGATTCTCGACGCTTATGCATTCGAAAATGCAAAGCATGTGGGCAGCTAAACTGGGTTTTAGTACCTTGGACAATGCAGCTCACAAGGCGCTGCTTAATGAATTACAAACGTTGATGATACAAATGCCTGTGGATTATACTATTTTCTTTCGAGAACTTTCATCGATACCGAATGATATTCGTCCACTTAAAAAAAGCTTTTACAATAGCTCAAATAATACGGCACATGAGTCAGATAGCAATCAGACAGATACACGTTGGATAGAGTGGTTGTCAAAATGGAAAGCATTGATCAACATCGATTGTGATGCAAATGGTAGCAGCATTGAAGCCGTTTCTAAGCAGATGAAGTTGGTTAACCCCAAATACATTTTGCGTGAGTGGTTTGTTGTGCCTGCTTATCAGCAAGCAACCCTTGGGAATTACGCTTTCATTCGAGAGTTACAAGAAGTGATGACACAACCTTATACGGAGCAGTCGCCGGAGGTGGAAGATAAGTTCTATCGATTAAAACCGCTTGAGTTCTTTAATATGGGCGGTGTCTCTCATCTTAGTTGCTCGTCGTGATAAGTTAAGTTTAACCAGTAAAATGGCAGCTTGGTTCGTTATGTTTATATAGCCAAGCTTTATTCGTCCGTTATTTGGACATTAATATTATAAGGAAGTGTCCCTATGTCAGGCATTACAGATTTAGATGAGTTATTGCGTTCAATGAGTCCAACACTGATTGATGCTGAGTTTGTTTTTTGTACCGTTTCAGCTGATCTCAAAGAGTATGTGGATTTAAACCCGATTGCTACTTTTATTGAGTCCGAAGGTCTAACACTTGTTGTTGAAAAATCAATAGCGGAAAAAGCGGGCTTATCTTTTGAGGGTACGTATAGCCAAATTACGTTAACAGTCCATTCTAGTTTAGATGCCGTTGGACTTACTGCTGCAGTCGCTAATAAGTTGTCATCCAAAGGCATCAGTGCAAACGTGATCGCTGCGTATTATCACGATCATATTTTTGTACAAACTAATAAAGCAGAGCAAGCAATATCTGCGTTAAAAGAGTTTAGCGCATAATATAAAGTAATCGATGGGCTTAGTTTTTGCTTTTTAAAAAGCAAGTAATACTCAGCCTATGAATCCATTTTCTGTAATACTAGGTGCTATTGATCTTATTTGTTGAACGCTAAAATAATAAAAAACTACTTGGGTAAATTATCTAACGTATTGGCTATTTCAATTAAACGACTTAGAATTTTCTCTCCGTCTACACCAATTCCATTGTGTTCATATTCATTGGTTATCCAAGCTTTAGACATTGGGATGTTAGCTAAAGTCTCACGACTATAATCAAGTTCTACAAACATATCCTCCGCATATACTGCACAAGCTAGTGGTACTTTGTTTTTATTTAATATATCGGCATCGTATAAATTGCCCCAATCTTGCTTTTTAGCTAATAAATTGGCTGTTTCGCGCAATGGTTTTAATGTTTCTAACTGCTCAAACATCCATGGGTAAACCATCTCTCCAGTAAAGATAAATGCTTTACCTGTTTGATAGTTGAACTGTGAATATTGTTCACGTACTCGGTGTGCAGACCAGTTTGAGGCTGTGCCTTGACAATAAATAGATTCATGCAAAATGGCATACAGAGGGTTGGTAAGATAACTTTGTTCTTGCTGCATTTGGTTTAAGAAACTGTAACTAAGTTGTTTGCAGCCATTAACTTGTATAAATGCACTTTCTAATAGGTAGTAGAGTGCTAAATTTGCATTACAGCGACCTAAGTTAATACCTATAAGCTGAAATTGCTCAACTGTAAACTGTTGACCATTAGGCAAGCTTACTTCGTGATCCAATAAATATTGTGCGATATCGTTACATATTTTTTGTGCTGCTGGGAACTGCTCAAAAAATACATTATTTTTATCAATTGTACGTTGATAAGTTGCTTGATAAACCTCATCGGCATGTCGAGTAATTGAGGGGATGCCACCTGTTACATAACAACGAGAAAGGCTTTCGGGAAATAATGACAGGTAAGTTAATGTACAAAAGCCACCAAAGCTCTGCCCTAAAGTAGCCCATTTTTCGATGTTAAGTTTAATACGGATCGTTTCTGCATCACGTACTATATTGTCAGCTCTAAAGTGTGTTAGGTATTCTGCTTGCTGGATTGCAGATAGGCCTGCTAAGGATGCTTGGCTGATCTCTGAGCTGTGTCCTGTACCACGTTGATCTAATAGTAGTACTCGATACTCTTGTAATAATCGCTTTAACCAATCTGTTTCTCCACTTGCTCGCGGAGATTGAAAGCCTGGGCCTCCTTGAAAGAAAACTAACCAGGGTAAATCTTGTTTATCTTTGGCTAAATCAACTAATTCACGTGCAAAAACAGTTATATGTATTGCATCTGGTTTATTGTGATCAAGTGGTAATTTGAAATTGTGCTGACGATATAAAGTTGTTCCATCGATAAAACTTGTTTGCAAAGTTACAGTCCTTTTGTATGTTGATGAGTGAAACGAATAGCAATAGCAGATCTATTTTACTGATTAAAACAACTACAATAGCTTTTTATCTAAGATGTTGAAATCTATATTATTGGAAAGTAGTGGACATCTAAACATTAAACTTAATAATACTCATTACATACGGTGTCCAATATTTTAAGCTAGTATACTCGTGAAAAATGGATTGAGCTTTAAAGTTATCTTAGGGAGTTAAAATGTTAGAAAGTTTAAATTTACAAGATCTCGGTGTGGTGAATTATGTCACTTATTTTATTGGTGCATTATTTATTGTGTTATTACCCGGGCCTAACTCTTTGTATGTATTAGCTTTGTCTGCTCGACAAGGCGCTCGATTTGGTTGGTCTGCATTATTTGGCATTCTAGTAGGTGATTCAATATTAATGCTAGCAACTGCATTAGGGGCTGTTTCTATTTTGGTGAGTTATCCTGCTGTATTTATGGTGATTAAATATGCCGGTGCTGCTTATTTACTTTATATAGGTTATCACTTAATTAAAGATGCAATTAAAGGTTGGAAAAATGTAGCAGATCAGGATATACAAAATTCCATTACTGAGAAAAAAACAAGTAACGGCAAAGCCTTCCGTAAATCATTATTGGTGAGCTTGCTAAACCCTAAAGCAATTCTATTTTTTATTTCGTTCTTTGCTCAGTTTGTTGATCCTAGCTACCCACAGCCTGTAATACCGTTCTTAATTTTAGCTATAACACTGCAAATATTAAGTTTTACTTATTTAGTTGTGCTGATTTATGCTGGACAAAGGTTGGCGGAAGGGTTTAGAAAACGTCAAAAAGTCAGTTCTGTTTCTGCTGGTGGTGTGGGCGTTGGTTTTATGGGATTTGCAATTAAGTTAGCTTTAGCAACAACAGGATAGTTTTACTTTTTATTGTGGCTAAACATATAAGGAAATATGAAAAAGTTAGTACATAATATTTGATGGTGAAACAGTGGAATAATAAACTGAAGCTTTTTTACAAAAATCATTTAGATAGCTACGTTAGTTATCAACAAGTATAGAAAATTCATTGAGTATTTTGATGGGTATGGATTATAAAATAATATGATAGGTATAAAAAAAAGGGAAGCTTTGCTTCCCTTTTTAGTTTTAAACTTTTACACAACTAATAAGCGATTAGCTTACATGCTTTCAGTGAAAGTACGTGTTAATACGTCTTGTTGTTGCTCTGGAGTCAATGAGTTAAAACGTACTGCATAACCTGATACACGAATAGTTAATTGCGGGTATTTTTCAGGGTGTTTAACTGCATCTTCTAATGTTTCACGGCGTAAAACATTCACGTTTAAGTGTTGACCACCTTCTTGGATAGCTGGAGCTTGAACAGCAACTTCTTTGTATTCGATGTCGCCTAATTCAGCTAAAGAGATGATTTGATCTTCTGCATATGCATTGTCTTTCACACATAAACAACGTGCTTGAGAATTTGTTTCATCTAATAACCAGAAAGAGTTTAATAATGAAGCGTTATCTGATTTAGTGATTTGGATACCTAAAGCCATGATATTTCCTTAATATTGGTTAAAAATACTTAATGTATGTTAAATGTTTTTTTACAATCAATTGTGTAATTAAATTACAAAATGGTAGTAAATATACAAATAACGGTGGTGGTTAATTAATCTGCTTAAGATTATATTACTGCTAGGGATTGATGTAAATCAATATTCACCTGTTATTTGTGTGGTTTATTTGCGCTTAAATTGAGATAGATCAGTGTAAAATTGCAAGTCATTGTTTTTGATGGGTTATTAAAGTTGTTTTAATTGTTGTTTTATTATAAAAAAATAAACGGGAAATATTTAATTTAAACTTAATAATTAACAAATACTTATATGCTATATTTTTCTTGAATTTTTAATGCGTTTTAACAAGGGATAAATATGTCGTGGATAAATTTTATAGAGAAAGAGCAGCAACAGGCATATTTTATAAAACTTCAGCAGTTTATTGATCATGAAATTTCTGTTGGAAAAATCATCTATCCTGCTGAAGAAGATCGTTTTAAAGCATTTTTATTAACTGAGTTAGAAAATGTCAAAATAGTAATTTTAGGACAAGACCCTTATCATGGTGAAAAGCAAGCTCATGGTTTGAGTTTTTCTGTTCCTGAAGGGATCAAGTTGCCACCATCATTACGTAATATATATAAAGAGATTGCAGATGATCTTTCCCGTACAGTGATGCCTGAGAGTGGAGACTTAACGTTATGGGCAAAACAAGGTGTCTTGTTATTAAATACCGTTTTAACCGTCGAAAAAGGGCGTGCGGGTAGTCATCGAAAACAAGGCTGGGAGCAATTTACTGATAATGTGATAAAACATATTAATGAGCATAAACAAGGTGTTGTTTTCCTGTTGTGGGGAAGTGATGCCATAAAAAAATCTAAGATAATAGATGCTCAACAACACCATATTTTAACGTCAGTACATCCTTCACCTTTGTCTTCCTATCGAGGGTTTTTTGGCTGTAAGCATTTCTCTAAAGCTAACCAATTATTATTAGCGCAAGGAGATTCTGCTATAAATTGGTAACCTCTAATGAGTGTTTAGTCATTGAGACTTTCTTGATTTAGTTCAGGATTTTATTAAGTTACTTTGACTATAATCGAAACATAGAATTTTATTTAATTATTAAATGGGACTTACAATGATTGATCGTATCCATCAAGACCATAAAAACATTATGCTATTGTTAAATGCTTTGAGTGACAAAGTAGAATTTTTAAAAGAAGATAAAAAAATAGATTATCAGATTGTAAAATCTATTATGAGCTACCTTAAAAATTATTCTGACAAATATCATCACCCAATGGAAAATTTAATTTATGCACACTACCTAAAATATAGAGTTGTGCCAGATGAAGTAGCTAACCGATTAAGTCAAGATCACCAAGAATTAAAAACAATCACTAAAGAACTTGATGAAATGTTAGGCATGATTTTATTGGATGCGATTATTTCTAAAGAGTTGTTTATTGAAAAGCTTGAGCAATTTGTGGTTAAACAAAAACAACATTTAACTTATGAAGAAGAAGAAATTTTCCCTGCAATCAAAAGCAGTTTATCACCGGATGACTGGTTAAACTTAAATCAACAATGGAAACATAACGAATATGTTGAACCATTATTTGGTGATAAAATTAGTAATGAATTTAAAGCGCTAGCTGATAGTCTTAAATTGGTTAAGCGATAATTTAAATTAGTATTTTTTATTTTTAAAGCCGCTCTCTATGTATTTAGAGAGCGGCTTTTTTATTTACCAATAACTATTTAATAAAGCTTTTCTTTTCACTTAAAACTGTCACTATGCTGACACATTTCTTTTGAGTTTTTACTACCAATAACTAGCCTCCTCAATCAAGCTCTTAGGGTTTGAATTCGCCTATGCTTTTATATTTTTATTATTAATAGGTCTTAGTACGTTTATTCAATATTTTAACGAAATTTTTATATCAATTTTGTTAGGAAAGGACACCACTTTGTTAGCTACAAGTACAGTTAGCCACTTTGCAGGCAACGATACCATCGATGAATCTTTGTTTGCCCTTATTGCACAAGATATTGAACAGCGTGGATATAGTGTTTTACCTGCTGCTTTACCTGATATATTAACTAATACTTTATTTGTTCATCAACAAACAATGCAAGTGGATAAATTTAAAAATGCAGGCATAGGTAGGGGGAAAGCGTATTTAAAAAATGAATTTGTAAGGACCGACGCAATCAGTTGGATCACAGATAATACAGCTGCAGGTCAAGATTGGTTAGATTGGACGACACAATTGCAACGTTATTTAAATCGACGATTATTTCTAGGATTATTTTCCTTTGAAAGTCATTTCGCACATTATCGCCCTGGTGATTATTACAAACGTCATTATGATGCTTTTAAAGGCGAATCAAATCGAGTGTTATCAATTGTGGTTTATTTTAATAGTCAGTGGCTACCAAGTGATGCTGGAGAATTAGTGTTATATAAAGATGACCTTGATAAAGAAGGAATTAAAGTGGTTCCTTTAATGGGGACCATTGTGGCTTTTTTAAGCGAGGAGTTTCCTCATGAGGTATTAGCAGCTAATCGAGATCGTTATTCTATTGCTGGTTGGTTTCGGGTTAATACTTCAGTCACAGATAAAGTTGATCCACCTTTGTAGTATTCAGGTATTAATAGAATAAAAAAACGCCAGCAGACTTATTTACTGGCGTTGAAGTTAGCAACAGCGATGATAGTGACCGAGGTTGTAGCAGTTGTCATTGTTAAATGTACATAGTTTTCACCGATATATTTAGCCACACCGATAACATATAGACCACTCATACAAACAGTTGTGAAGATTAAACCTAATAACCAGTACTGTGGTCTTTTCATCGCTTCTGTAAGTGTGAAGTCACGTGGTGCAACAGCTGTTTTTGATTGAGTTGATACTTCTTGTTTGGGCGCATCTGTCATCATCAAACCACCGATGATACTTTTGGACTACGTTGCTGTTTAGTGATGAGTTTTTGAAATAGTTGGGTACGAGTGAATTGTTTTAATTTGGAGATATAGTACGAAAGGTTAAGTTAATTCTAGGTTCTGTTATTTTTTTACTCGGAGGTAAACGATGTAACCAATATTGTTGAGTTGTGCCTTTCATCACTAGCAGACTGCCGTGTTCTAAAATGATTGAAATCATTTCTTGGGTTGTTTTATGTTTAAAAGAGAAAACTCTTTCTGCACCAAAACTTAAGGATGCGATGGCTCCATTTATTTTTAAATCCTTTTCTGCATCACTATGCCACGCCATGCCTTCATTGCCATCATGATATAAATTCAGTAAACAAGCATTAAATTGTTCACCCGTTCTTTGCTCTACCATTACTTTTAATTGTAGTAATTCACTTGTCCAAGGAAGGGCTTGTTTTGTTACTTTTGAATAGGTGTATTTAAAAGCTTGATCTGCATACCATGCCACTTTTCTTTTAGTGGTAATAGTTTGATTATTGATCACAGCTTGATCATGTTTCCATGCAATATTTGTTAATAAATGCTGAAAATAACTATCTGAAGCATCTAAGGAAAGTAGCTCACCATAATATAAAGCAGTACCTTCTTTAGGAAGAAGGTTTTCTGGGTTGATGATTGATTGGCGAAATAAATTCATCGTTTACTCATTTTGTGTTTAACTTAATCCTACTTAATTTAACCTAGCCTAGTTCCCTAATAACAATTTAATAGCGAGAGCAATAAGAACAACACCTGTTAAACGCTCCATTAATAGCTGTGTTTTACCACCATCAAAACGTTTTTGAGCTGTGACTATCATACGGCTTATAAAAGCTTGCCAACATAATGCAATCACAAAATGAATGGTTGCCATGAGCATTGATTGCATGAACGCTGAATATTCTGGATTAATAAATTGTGGTAAAAAAGCGAGGTAAAAAATGGCTGTTTTAGGATTTAAGACATTAGATAATAAACCTTCTCTAAAACTTTTAATGAAATTAAAGCTGCCGTTGCAAGATAACTTTTCTGGATCTTTTGCGGATACTGAAAAACTGTGTCTTAATCCTTGTACCCCAAGATATAGAATATATATTGCACCAATAATTTGTACCGTTTGAAATAGTGTCGGTGACTGCGACAGTATGAGTGAAATACCAATTGCAGATAACGATGCGTGGAAAAATAAACCACAACAAATTCCTAAATTAGTAATAAAACCATCTTTTTCGCCACCTCGACTGGTGTTTCGAATGACCAGTGTTGTATCTAAACCCGGGGTCATCGTTAAGATGGTAATGGCAATTAAAAAAGCTTCAATATGTAAAATAGGCATTAGTAGTTCGCTAGTTGTGTGCTGTTATATTGGTTAATATCAAGAGTGACTTGATGCGTGTCAGCTAATTCTTGAAGTTTTTTTTCTAGTGAGGCTAAGTGCCCCAATGTAATCGTGTTATTGTCTAATTCCCAAAGTTGTCGCGAAGCTGAGTAACTGAAATGTAGTATTTGCATCGCTACGGTATCACCTTGCTTTGCTGCTGCTTCAATTTTTTTAATGCGTCGGTTAATTTTGTTTAATGCTTGTTTTAAATCCCAAACATAACTCACTTCATAAAAAAAATCGTGAGACTTTAATTTTAATAAGGTAATTAAAACAACCAGGCTAGTAACAACAACACCAAATAAATTCCAATGGAAATGGCTACCTTCAGAAGAGGGCATTAATAAAATAAGGAGCTGACTTATTCCTAAACTACCAATTGTTAAAGTACCAATACAAGCAAATATCACTTTATTTAAACGCTGACGGTATCGCTCTGGATTGATTTCTGTAAGTTGCATATTGCTTATATCCTTGTAAGCGGAAGTCATTAAAAATGAAATATAGTCGTTAAATATGGGGGTTATTGATAATAACTTTCCATCCAACTTTCTAAAATAAGCGCAGCTGAAACACTATCGACTTTACCTTTTTCAAGCGCTTTGTAACCACCTCGCTCGAAAATAAACTCTTTGGCACTTGCTGTTGTTAAGCGTTCATCTTGGAATACTGTCTTTACACCAAAACGACCCGTTAAGCGGTTACCAAACTTTTTAGCTCGTTGGGTGATAGCTTGTTCGCTACCATCCATATTAAGAGGCAAGCCTACGACAACTAAATCTGGCTTCCACTCTTTGATAACAGCTTCAACTATATCCCAATTAGGGATCCCATCATTTGCTTTGATTGCTAAAATTGGTTGAGCTGTTGCTGTGATCATCTGCCCTGTAGCAACACCGATACTTTTAGTGCCAAAATCAAATCCTAATAATGTGGTTGGTATTTCTTTTGTTGTCATTATGCGTGGCCTACTGCGCTGCTTAAATGTGATGGGTCAATACCTAAACGTTGTAAAGAAGAAATCCAACGTTGATCGACAGGAGTATTAAAAATAATATCGTTTTCAAAGTCGATGGTGAGCCATTGGTTTTGGTTCATCTCTTCTTCTAATTGTCCTGAATCCCAACTAGCATAACCTAAAGCTACCATATATTTCTCAGGTGCATCATCAGTACCTAGTGATGCTAAAATAGTACTAGAGTTAGACATCATTAATTGTTCATTAAGTTGTGTACTTTTGGAGTTGTCAGATAAAGGGGTATGTAAGACAAATCCACGCTCCATATCTAATGGGCCACCTAAAAATACAGATTCAGTGAGTGGGGGATTAGGCTCATAATCGATATTTTCTACATTTTTTAATAGTTCTTGTAATGTCAGCTTTACCGGAAAGTTAATAATAAACCCTGTTGCACCTTGTTCATCATGCTCACACAAATACACTACAGACTGCTTAAAGTATGGGTCTGTCAATGATGGCATTGCAATTAAGAAGTGATCCTTTAATGAACTAATGATTTCTGTCGCAGAAGGATTACTGATGTTGGCTGAATCATTATCTGAATTGATATCAGGATCTGCAAAAGGTTTTTTTTTATCAATCATGGTGTGACCCTTCATTACAGATGAATTTATTGCCATTTTAAAGTTGGCAATAAATTCAAACTTTATTATGTGATGAGTGAGGAAATATATAAGTTGCTTGATTAAGCGCCTTTTACACGTTTTTCAATAGCATCCATTAACTTACCACTAATATTAGTACCGTAAGCTTTATCAATTTCTTGAATACAAGTAGGACTAGTCACGTTGATTTCAGTCACTTTGTCACCAATAACATCTAAGCCAACAAAAATAAGTCCTTTTTCTTTTAACTTTGTACCTATGGTATTTGCGATATGCCAATCAGACTCAGATAGGGGTTGTGCAACACCTGTTCCGCCTGCTGCTAAGTTACCACGAGTTTCACCTTTAGCAGGAATGCGTGCTAATGCATAAGGCATTGGCTCGCCATCAACAATTAAAATACGTTTATCACCGGCTTTAATTTCTGGGATAAAGGCTTGTGCCATGCAATAACGTTGCTCATGTTCTGTTAAGGTTTCAATGATCACGCCGATATTACTATCATTTTCTTTGATACGGAAAATAGATGCGCCGCCCATACCATCAAGAGGTTTTAAAATAACATCTTTATGTTGCTGGTGGAATGCACGGATTTTATCTGCTCGACGAGTTACTAAAGTTGTTGGTGTAAATTCACTAAACCAAGCGGTATAGAGTTTTTCATTTGCATCACGTAATGATTGTGGTTTATTAACAATTAAACAACCTTCATCTTCTGCACGCTCTAATAAATAAGTTGCGTAAATATATTCTGTATCAAAAGGAGGATCTTTACGCATTAATACAGCATCTAAATCAGAAAGAGGGTGATCAACCGTTTCTTCTAATTGATAAAAATTACCTTCTTCACGCTGTACTGTTAGTTTTTGACTACTTGCATAACAACGACCATTTTCAAGATACAAATCTTTCATTTCTAAATAATAAAGCTCCCAGCCACGAGACTGCGCTTCTAATAACATAGCAAAACTTGAATCTTTTTTAATGTTGATGTTAGCAATGGGATCCATCACGATGCCAATTTTAATAGTCATATATTTTCCTATTCTTAAATATATTTAAAGTATGTTAGTAATTAACTGCAACAGCTTAAGCTAAATCACCAAAACGACATTGTAATGCTGTTAACGCTGTTAATGCCGCTGTCTCAGTACGCAAAACACGTGGTCCTAATAATGTTTCTGTAAAATTTAATGATTCTGTCAGTGTTATTTCATCATCACTTAATCCACCTTCAGGGCCAATTAATAATCGTACATGATTAATATCACTTGGTAAGGTATTAATTGAATACTTAGCTCTTGGGTGTAAAGTTAATTTACAGCAATCAATATCTATTTCACTCCACTCTACAAGTGTTTGAGTTGGATGTATTGTTGGTACTAGGTTTCTACCTGACTGCTCACAAGCTGCAATAGCAATCTTTTGCCATTGCTGTTGTTTTTTGGCCATGCGCTCAGCATTTAATTTAACCCCACAACGCTCACTGATTAGAGGTGTTATTTCATTAACACCTAACTCTACTGCTTTTTGTATCACAAATTCCATACGGTCACCACGAGAGATAACTTGACCTAGATGTAAATGTAATGGGCTTTCATTATGAGTTTCTTGAAATGAGATAATTTTAGCTTGGCAATGACGTTTTTGAACTTCACTTAATTGTGCTAAATATTGTCCACCTTGACCGTTAAACAAGCTAATTTGGTCACCGATGCTTAAACGTAAAACACGTATATGTTGGACTGCATCATCGGATAACTCAATATATGTATTTTCAGCTAATGGTTGTGGTTCATAAAAACGTGGATTGCGCATAAGAGTGACTTTTTGATTATAAATAAGGCTTAGTATAACGCGAAAACTTTGCATATCGCTATTGCTTAATAGGATCAATTAACAATACGATTTAACCTGATTCATTATTTTGAAAATATTATGAAGAGAGTGATTTAATTGTTATTTCCTTAATATCAATTCACTACAAGATATGGGATAATTTTTTAATTTTATTTTGTGTGATGGTTTAGGATCTTGTTATGTATAACTCTAAGTTAAAAAGTATTACTACCGACCCCAAGCGTGGTGTTTATTTCATTGGTACTACCCCCCCTAAACAAGATACCGACTTGGAATTAGTTTCAGGTATTGCGGATAAATTATTAGGACGATTAGAAGAGATCGATTACGACGGTTTTATTGTTTATGATATTCAAGATGAAACCTCGCGTATTGATAAACCTCGCCCATTTCCATTTAAATACACACATGATTCACGTTTATATTCCAAATTATTACACGATAAAGTAGGTAAGCCGGTGATCACTTATAAAAGTGTTTCACAACGTGATGCAGCAGATTTTTCATCATGGTTATCTGATGCTTGGCATCAATTTTCAGTGCGCGATATTGTATTAGTTGGCTCTCCTTCATCTGAGGGGGAAATTAAATTATCGTTAGCCGATGCGTACAATACTTTACAAGCACACCCTCAAAACTTTTATTTAGGAGGAGTGACAATTGCGGAACGCCATGTTGCTAAAGGAGATGAGCATTTACGTTTACTTCATAAACAAGAGCAGGGCTGTGAATATTTTATTACTCAGGCTGTGTATAATGCACAAGCAACCATTGATCTATTAACGCGCTATGCAAGTGAATGTAAACAACAAGGTGTACAACCTAAACGTGTTATTTTGACTTTCTCACCTTGTGGTAGTGCTAAGACATTAGAATTTATTGAGTGGTTAGGTATTTCTGTTCCAGAAGCAACGTCATTACGTATTTTAGAATCTGATAATCCATTAAAAGAATCACTGCAAATTAGCCGTAATAATTTTGAACAAGTTTTGCAAGCCGTCTTACCTTTAAATATTCCATTAGGATTAAACATTGAAAGTTTAACTAATCGCAAAGAAGAGATAGACGCAGCTATATTATTATTCAAATTACTTAAAGCAACCTTAGATTTGAAACTCGCTGAATCACAATTATAAATGATGAACTTATCAAAAGAGCAACAAACAGAGTTAACACGCATTGCCGTGTTAGCTGGACAAACCTTACACCAACATGGTGCAGAAAGTCGTTTAATTGAACAAACTACACAACGCCTAGGTCTTGCGTTGGGGGCTGATAATATTGAATTGTCAATCAGTCCTGATGCCATTGTTGTAACGACATTAATTTCTGGACACTGCGTGACCACAACAAGACGTTGTTTCGACCGTGGTATCAATATGCAAATGGTGTGCGATGTACAACGTATTTGTGTCATGGCAGAGAAAAAACTATTAGATGCACAGGAAGTAAAAAAAAGGCTTCAACGTTTAAAACCTTTTAAACACAACCGTTGGTTAGTGGTATTAATGATTGGTTTTTCATGTGCGAGTTTCAGCCATTTTTTTGATGGAGATACAGCCGTTTATTGGACCACTTTTGTTGCTTCAAGCTTAGCGATGTTATTACGCCAAGAGTTAGCACATAGGCATCATAATCCTTTTGTTATTTTTGCTTCGGCGGCATTTGTGGCGACTACAGTAACGAGTTTAGGCGTTGTGCTTGAAGTTGGAGAACATCCTCAAATAGCGATGGCTGCAAGTGTGTTATTGCTTGTACCAGGATTTCCTTTGATTAATGCCGTATCTGATATGTTAAAAGGGTATATTAGTATGGGTATTGCTCGCTGGGTATTTGCAACCTTATTAGCAGTAAGTGTATCGATTGGTATTGTGGCGGCAATGACAGTCACTGGCGTATCTGGGTGGGCACACTAATGACAGCATTTTGGGATACTTTCTATCTGTTTCTATTAGATGCCTGGTTTGCATGGATACCAGCTGTTGGTTTTGCAATGGTGTTTAATGTGCCACGTAAAATGCTGATCTATTGTGCATTAGGTGGAGCATTTGCACATAGTTTACGATTTCTTTTAATGCATTTTAGTATGCCAATTGAGTGGGCTACATTAATAGCATCAACCAGTATGGGTTTTTTAGGTCTATATTGGTCACGTAAACACCTTATTCCTCGTCCTGTTTTTACAGTGGCTTCTGTGATCCCAATGATCCCGGGTAGCTATGCTTTTGCGGCTATGGTGGGACTAGTAGAAATTAATACTGGTGGATATAGTTTAGAGCTAATGCAAGTAGTGATGGAAAATGGTTTGCGTACGTTATTTATTCTCACAGCATTAAGCTTTGGTTTAGCATTACCATCTATTTTAATTTATCGTGGGCGCCCAATTGTCTGAACAATTGTATGATCAATTATGTTGTGAATACTGTACACTGTGCGAAAAATGCTAGGCGATGAATAAAAAAGGTTAATTATGTCAGATAAGTTTTTCTTCAAAGGTAAAAAAGAGAAAAAACCAAAACACTCAAGTTATGGTTTTAATACAAAGCGTGCTGTAAAAGCGGGTACTGAAGAGTTACCAGCACAAGTAACGGTTAATAGTGAATTACGTGCTGAAGAGATCCAAGCATTAGCGACAGAGCATAATTTAGTGATAGCTATTACTGTTGATGCTGAACAAGCAGAAAATACAACAGAACTTGATGTACTAATTAATAAGCCTATTACAACACGTTTTGAAAAAAAGCCTACTCGTAATGAACCTTGCATTTGTGGCAGTGGTAAAAAATACAAAAAATGTTGTGGTTAATAGTAAATAAATATTCTGCTCATTAGCAAAGCTAGATATTTATGACCTTCTTATAAGGCCTTATTTCGATCTCTAATTGAATTGGGTTTTATAAGATTTACTTATTACTCTTTTTAATTTTTGCATTCATTCCAGATATTATTTTATTTGTATCACTCAATACTTACCCATCTAAAATATTTTACACTTCTATTTTTAATCCATCACCCTCACACCTCCAGCATTCGGTCTAGAATAGCTGAACCTAAATCTTTATTTAGTATGACTTAGATAATTAATTCATGAATTTTAGGTATAAAAAAACCAGCTATAAGCTGGTTTCATTATTTTAGCGAGTGGCTAAATATGGTGCGGAAAGAGAGACTTGAACTCTCACACCTTGCGATACTAGAACCTAAATCTAGCGCGTCTACCAATTCCGCCACTTCCGCAAATGTGGCTGGGATAAGAGGATTTGAACCTCTGAATGCCGAGATCAAAACCCGGTGCCTTACCGCTTGGCGATATCCCAGTTGTTTTATTTTATAAGAGTTCATTCTCTTTTTAATACTGCTGAGATTCTATATTAAAATCTCTCGATACATAACCGATTGCTGTATTGTAAGTTTAACCTTCTTCAAGGATACTAACTTGTTAATAACAAATTAGTGAATGTGGCTGGGATAAGAGGATTTGAACCTCTGAATGCCGAGATCAAAACCCGGTGCCTTACCGCTTGGCGATATCCCAATTACTATTTTTAAGAGTTTAATCTCTAAATTGAATTCTTTAATTAAATAAAGAATGGTGCGGAAAGAGAGACTTGAACTCTCACACCTTGCGATACTAGAACCTAAATCTAGCGCGTCTACCAATTCCGCCACTTCCGCAATAAGTAAATGGTGGCTACACCGGGATTTGAACCTGGGACCCCATCATTATGAGTGATGTGCTCTAACCAGCTGAGCTATGTAGCCATTTTTACTTTAATCTCTATCACGACTGCTAAGCAGTGCGTCATTTCGATGGGGCGCATTATGCGGATATCAGCGTTCATCGTCAACTAATTTTTAAGAAAAAAATCGTTTTTTTGTTTATTTGCCTAATTGCTAATCAAGTTGTTTTTATTTTGTGCAAACATAACTAAAAATAAGTCTAAATAGAGTTTTATATTAACTAAAAAGATAAACTGCAGATAATTAAAACTCAATATTAGTGAGCTATGAAAATATTACACACTTCAGATTGGCATCTTGGCCAATATTTTATGATGAAAACCCGTGAAAATGAACATAAACAGTTTTTAACGTGGTTAGTTGCTGTTATTAATGATCATAAAGTGGATGCGGTTATTGTTGCTGGTGATATTTTTGATAGTGCTTCCCCTGCTTCCTATGCTCGCAAACTCTATGCTGACTTTATTGTGCAATTACAACAGAGCTATTGTTCTCAGTTAGTTATTGTTTCAGGAAATCATGACAGTGTTGCGGTGTTGAATGAAAGTAAATCTTTATTAAGAGCTTTAAATGTATCTGTATTAGCAGGTTTAAGTGATGATTTATCTGAGCATATTATTTCTCTTGAAGATAAAAGTGGAAAACAACAAGCTTTATTATGTGCATTACCTTTTTTACGAGCAACGGATGTGATGCTTAGCGAACAAGGGAGTTCGGCAGAGCAAAAGCAAATGTCTTTGCAACAGGGGATTGCCGATACTTATCAAACCATCTATGAGTTAGCGGTAGAAAGTGTTGATGAAACTACACCTATTTTAGCAACAGGTCACCTTACTGCCGTGGGATGTGCTGTGTCTGATTCTGTTCGTGAAATCTATATCGGTACTTTAACTGCATTTCCATCCTCTTTATTTCCTGCATTTGACTATATTGCACTCGGACATATTCATAAAGCACAGCGAGTACAAAAATCTGATGTTATTCGTTATTGTGGTTCACCTATTCCATTAAGCTTTGATGAAAGTAAACAAACTAAACAAGTGAATATTATTGAATTTACTAATAAAGAAGATGTAAAAGTGGATAAATTAGATATTCCTGTTTTTCAGCCTTTAAAAATTATCTCTGGTGATCTAGAAAGTATGACAGAGCAAATTAATACTTTAAAAAATGAAATGTCTAATCAAAGTGTGTGGGTTGAAATCAAACTCAAACAAGCGCATTACATGTCAGATCTACAAAGTCATTTAAGTGAGCTAGTAGAAGGAACCCAGATTGATATTTTGAAAGTGAGTAGTCCTCAAATTAACGAAATGAATCAATGGCAAGAGAGTGATAAAAAAAGTTTAGATAATGTAACACCAGAACAATTATTTGATCATCGTCTTGATATTGAAGAAAATATTAGCGAAGAGCAGAAGCAGCAGTTAAAAGGTTTATTCGCAGAAGTGTTATCTGCTGTGGAGCATCAATCATGAAGATCCTTTCATTACGTTTTGAAAACTTAAATTCTTTAAAAGGGCATTGGAAAATTGATTTTCAAGATCAAGCTTTTCAGGATAACGCTTTATTTGCTATCACAGGGCAAACCGGTGCGGGTAAAAGTACTATTTTAGACGCTATCTGTTTAGCCTTATATCAACAAACTCCTCGTTTAGATAAATTAACTCAAAGTAAAAATGAGTTAATGACTCGAGGCTGTGGTGATTGCTTTGCAGAAGTGGAGTTTGCCGTTAAAGGTAAAGCTTATCGTGTTTATTGGTCTCAAAAGCGTGCTCGTGGCCATGCAGATGGAAACTTACAAGCTCCCATTTGCGAATTAACAGAAATTGCGGGTAAGGTCTTAGCGACTAAAAGCAGTGAAGTACTTAAACTGGTGACTGAATTAACTGGATTAGATTTTTCTCGTTTTACTAAGTCCATGTTATTAGCACAGGGTGGTTTTGCAGCCTTCTTAAATGCAACTAGCGGTGAACGTGCTGAATTGTTAGAGGAGTTAACAGGCACAGAGATCTATTGCGAAATAGCGCAGTATGTTTATCAGCAAAATAAACAGATCCAAGCTGAATTAACCTTGTTAACAGAACAATCTAAAGTATTAAGTTTATTAGATGAAACGCAACGTGCAGAATTAGATGCTGAAATCGCTACGTTAACTCAGCAGCAAAAAAACTTAACAGCAGAGCATAAAGCGTTAGAAACTGCGTTTAATTGGTTGCAACAAACCCAAAAAATATCCGTTGATATCGAAGCGCAGACGCAAGTGCTTGCTAAGATAAATCAACAAAAGCAGCACTTTGAAAGCAAAGAAAAAGCCTTAATTAATGCAGAGAAAGCGGCAAAGTTAACACCGCTGTTTGAATCAAAGCAACAAGCGGCTAAACAACATGAGAAAGTTAAACAACAGCTGTTAGAGATTGAACAAAAGCGCAAGAGCAATAAAGCCTTGATGGAAGATGCCTTAAAAGATCAAGAGTTGAAAAGCACACAGTTACAAGTTCAGCAGCAAAAAACGACACAAGTCTTAGATGAAATTAACAGTGTTTTAATGCCGTTAGAGTTAGCCATTGCAGATAAACAATCACAATCCCAACAACTCAACCAGCAGCAGCTTGAAAAATCAGCGACAGTAAAACAAGAAAAACAGAAATTAGCAGAGCAACAGCTACAAATAACGGCTCATCATCAGCAGCTGCAAACACTTCAATTAACATTGCAGTCTCGTGCTTATATTCCAAAAATTAGTGAAAAACTATCCACTATTTCATTACAGTTAAATCAACTAAGTGAAATGCAAGATAAGCAGTTAACGCTTTCTCAAATATTAACCTCGATTGAACAGAAAAAGTTTGATGCTATTAAATCAAATGCTCATGCTCAGCAAGCTATAAAATCATTAATGACTCAAGTTGAACCGCTAGAATCGACCTTACAACAGACTAAATCTGATATTAATAGGGCGCTTTCTTTATTACCGGATGCTTCAATAAAGGCTGCGAGTACTGAATTAAACAATATACAAATTCAGTTAGAGCAGTGTCTGTCTGCTTTACCGCTGGTGGATAAGCTAGATCGTATTGAAGCGGATTTAGTGAAAATAACAGACAATAAAATCCATTTAGAAACAACATTACAAGCCGAAAATGAGCAGTTATTAGTATGGAAAAGCCAAGGACAGAAATTAGCTGAAGAGGTTAATAATACTGAAAAGTTACTCGAGCAGGATCAAATAATACAAAGCTTGAGTGCATTGCAAATGAAGGTAGAAGAGAGTGAACCTTGTCCTTTATGTGGTTCGTTAGAGCATCCTGCTTTAATTAATTATCAAAAAATCGA
Source organism: Psychromonas algarum (assembly GCF_004376845.1). Lineage (GTDB taxonomy): Bacteria > Pseudomonadota > Gammaproteobacteria > Enterobacterales > Psychromonadaceae > Psychromonas. Next base: position 33,281 of record NZ_SNUW01000012.1, on the reverse strand, counting down.
TACATCACACCATCAATCCCGTTTAAATGAGCAGCAGCAGCTGTTACTTGAAGCGCGTAATCGTTACAGTGAATTAAACGGGCAATTAAAAAGCAATCAGCAGCAGTTACAGCAAGTTCAGTCATCGCTACAAGCTTTGTTATTAGAAAGAGAAGCGCAACTTCAGTTGTGGTCAAGTAATGCCTATTTGATGGGGCAAGAATATAATGCACAAAGTAATGCGTTATTGTTAGCGCAAAAACAGTCGTTAGCCTTACAAGTACAACAGTTAACTCAAAAAATAGAAGAGGTTCGTCGCTTAGAGAGCCTGCACTCTGAACAATCAAATAAAATACAAACACTATCAGCTGATAAGAATAATTTATTATTAACACAGCAGCAGAGTGTGCATATACAAAATTCATTAACAGAGCAATTTGATGCGTTATCCGCTGATGCTGCACAAATGACATTAAAAATGGATGCGGTTAAACAAACAATTGTGACGAGTTTACCAGAACCATATCAGCTATCGGCATCTAGTGATTTAACATTCTTAAACCCTGAATCTATCTTTAATCAACCAGAACAATGGTTAGCTGAAGCAACCAAGCAAGTTACAGATTATCAACAACAGTTGACGCAAGAGCAGCAGCTACAACAGCAATTGAGTGAGTTATCGCAACAACATTTGTTAGCTCAACAAGTGATGCAGCAACATAGCGAACTATTACAGCAAGTTACAACTCAAATGAATGTCTTAACTGAGCAAATTAATGACGCTCTACAGCAGAGAAAGTCGCAATTTGGTGAGGTTTCTCAAGAGCAGTTACGTGAGCAGGCACAACAGCAATTAACACATTGCCAAGAGCAGGTAGAAAAAGCTAAATTAGCACTTCATGCATTGAATGCGACGGAGCAAGCGTTACAAGGTGAAAGCTCGCAGTTAATTACATTAGAAAAAGAGTACAAAGATCACTTAGCCAATGTTGAAGCTAAGTTTAGCAATGCATTAGCTGTTTCTTTATTCACTGACCAAGCTGATTATCTTGATGCCTGTTTAACACAAGATGAAATGCAGTCGCTAATGGCATTACGTCAACAATTACAACAGCAGTTATTAACTGAAACAACACGCTTACAAACGTTAGAAAGTCAGTTCGCAGCGCAACAAGCATTAAAACTTACAGAGTTAGATTTGCCACAAGCATCGCAAGCATTAAAGGGATCTGAAAGTAAAATAGAACAGTATCAGCAAATTTATGCAACGAAATTAGGGCTGTTACAGGCCGATGAACATGCCAAACTGAAACAACAAGATTTATTAAAACAGCAACAACAAAAACAAGAAAATGCGCAACACTGGACACTGCTAAATAAATTAATTGGCTCGGCAGATGGGGCTAAATTTAGAACCTTTGCGCAGGGAGTTACCCTAGATAATTTAGTTTATTTAGCGAACAAAGAGATGGCGAATCTACATCAACGTTATCAATTGAAACGTAACATTAATCAACCGTTAGCGTTACAAGTAATCGATTTATGGCAAGCTAATACCATACGTGATGTGAAGACCTTGTCAGGTGGAGAAAGCTTTTTAGTTAGTTTAGGTTTAGCATTAGCTTTATCCAACTTAGTTAGTCATAAAACACAAATAGAATCTTTATTCTTAGATGAAGGTTTTGGTACTTTAGATGCAAATACATTAGAGGTTGCTTTAGAAGCGTTAGAACGCTTGAATGCAACAGGTAAGTTAATTGGTATAATCTCTCATGTAGATGCCTTAAAAGAGCGCATTAGCCATCAGATTCATGTTTCAAAAGGGGCATCAGCTGGATTCAGCCAATTAGCTAAACAATATCAATTTAATGAAGCCCAATAGAAAATTATTGAGTAGAGTGGCTATCTAGAAATATCACACAGAAGTGCAGGGAAATTTATGCTACAGCAAGAAAGACACAGTAAAACGCTAGAGTTATTAAGTCAATTTGGGCGTGTTTATGCAAATGAATTAAGTTTGCAACTCGGTGTGTCTGAAGATACCGTTCGTCGTGATTTAAAACTGCTTGATGAACAAAAGAAATTACGTCGTGTACATGGTGGTGCGTTACCTTTACAGCATCAAAACCAAGAGTATCGAGAACGACACGAAGAAGTTGATCCGTTGAAACTGCGTGTAGCATTAGCGGCCATTCCTTTAATTAAAGAAGGACAAACCATCTTAATTGATTCAGGAACAACTTGTTTGCAATTGGCAATGAATCTGCCTACAGATTTTAATTTTACTGTTGTTACACCTAGTCCATTGGTTGCTACTAAATTAATTCATCATAATAATATTGAGTTAATTTTATTAGGCGGGAAAATATTTAAACCTGCAGTGATGGCATTAGGAGCCACAACAAATGCCATGTTACGTAAAATTTATTTTGATACCTGTTTTCTAGGTGTTTGTGCTTTACACCCAAGTAAAGGGTTAAGCATAAATCATATAGATGAAGCGGAGACACTTTCTACTATTATTGAACAATCAGAACAGGTTGTGACATTAGCTTCTAATGTTAAATTGGGGAAAATGAGCAAACATAAAGTCTGTGACGCACATAAAATAGATTGTCTTGTGACTGATGTAGCCTCAGATCCAAAATTACTTTCTTTGTTTGAAGCTCAAGGGATCAATATTAAAATTTGTAAGGATTAAAAGCAGATTTATAAAAATGGCAACCGAAGTTGCCATTGGATATTATTCAGTTTTGAATAAAGAATTAAACATTAAAGCGGAAGTGGATAACATCACCATCTTTTGTGATGTATGATTTTCCTTCTAAGCGCCATTTACCAGCTTCTTTTGCACCAGCTTCACCTTTGAACTCAATGAAATCTTCATAACCAATAATTTCAGCACGGATAAAACCACGCTCAAAGTCAGTGTGGATTTTACCGGCTGCTTGAGGAGCTGTAGCACCAACGGGTACTGTCCAGGCACGTACTTCTTTAACACCAGCTGTGAAATAAGTTTGTAAGTGCAATAGTTCATAACCACTGTAAATTACACGGTTTAAACCTGGTTCATCTTGACCGATACCTTCTAAGAATTCAGCTTTGTCTTCGTCGTCTAATTCTGCAATTTCAGATTCAATAGATGCACAAACTGGAACAACAACTGCATCTTCTTTTTCAGCAATTTCACGTACTTTATCTAAGTATGGATTATTTTCAAAACCATCTTCGGCAACATTTGCAATATACATTGTTGGTTTCAATGTTAAAAAGCTAAGGTAGTCGATTGCTGCACGTTCTTCTTTTTCAAAATCTAAGCCGCGTACCATGCCATCGGCTTCTAAATGTGCTTTGATGCGTTCAAGAATAGGTAATTCAAATTTAGCATCTTTATCACCACCTTTCGCTTTTTTAGCTAAACGCAAAATAGCGCGATCACAGCTTTCTAAGTCAGCTAATGCTAACTCAGTATTAATGATTTCAATATCTTCTTGTGGGTCTATTTTACCTGCTACGTGAACGATATTTTCATCTTGGAAACAACGAACAACGTGTCCAATTGCATCAGTTTCACGGATGTTTGCTAGGAATTTATTACCTAGGCCTTCACCTTTTGATGCGCCTTCAACTAAGCCGGCAATATCAACAAATTCCATGGTAGTTGGTAACACTTTTTGCGGGTTTACGATTGCCGCAAGTTGATCTAAACGTGGGTCTGGTACAGGAACAATCCCAGTATTTGGCTCTATTGTACAAAAAGGGAAGTTAGCTGCTTCAATGCCTGCTTTTGTTAATGCATTAAAAAGGGTTGATTTACCAACGTTGGGTAAACCAACAATACCACATTTAAAACCCATGATTTTATCCTATTAATTATCTATTATTGTGCTTTGAAGCTATGTAAGCGATTCATCGCTTTTTCAATGCCGTCTACACCTAATATGTGTGTACAACGAGCTGCTTCATCGATACTTTGCTCGATCAAATTTTGTTCCGTACTTGTTGCTTTACCAAGCACATAACCGCTAACGCGACTTTTGTCACCGGGATGCCCGATGCCAATACGTAAACGATAAAAATTTTTATTATTGCCTAGCTTTGAAATGATATCTCGCAATCCATTATGTCCACCATGTCCTCCACCGAGTTTAAATTTTGCAACACCAGGAGGAATATCTAATTCATCATGAGCCACTAAAATTTCTTCAGGTTTAATTTGGTAAAATTTTGCCATTGCAATAACAGCTTTACCACTTAGATTCATGAAGGTTGTTGGAACTAATAAACGAATGTCGTTACCAGCAAATTGAATACGTCCGGTGTGACCAAAAAATTTTGCTTCAGGTTTTAGCTGAATATTTTCTTGAGAGGCGAGTTGTTGTAGGTACCATTGTCCGGCATTATGTCGAGTGTTTGCATATTCGGGGCCTGGATTAGCCAGGCCCACAAGCAATTTAATCGTAGTTGACACGATTACTCAGCAGCGTCAGCTTCTGTTGCTTCAGTTTCAGCTTCTTCTGTAGCTACTTTCTTAAGTGTGATAGCTAAAAGAGGTAAATCGTATTCTTCACCTTTAATAAGCTCAACAGATTCAACACCTTTAGGAAGTTTAACATCAGAAATATGAACTGTTTGACCAATTTCAACGTTTGCAATATCAACTTCTAAGAATGCAGGTAAATCAGCAGGTAAACAAGTTACTTCTAATTCGTTTGCTAAGTGAGCAATTACGCCACCGTTTTTAACAGCTTCAGCAGTATCTTCGTTTAAGAAGTGTAAAGGTACTGTTGTGTGTAATTTATGTGTAGCATCAACACGTAAAAGATCTAAATGTTGGATACGGTCTTTGAAAGAATGACGTTGGATATCTTTAAGCAATACTTGCTCAGAAACACCATCAATTTCTAAGTTTAAGATTGAAGAGTAAAATGCTTCAACAGCTTCTACTTTCATTAATTCTTTATGTTCGAAAGTAAGTGATACTGGATCTTTTCCTGCACCGTATACAACACCAGGTGTTTGGTTTGTGTGACGTAGGCGGCGGCTCGCACCTTTCCCTAAATCTGTACGGCTTGTAGCGACTAATGTAATTGACATGGTAAACTCCATTGTTGAAAAAATTAAATTATTTTTTCAAATTAAAATAGATTATCGTTTGCGACCAGCGATAACCACCTTCCCCTTAATAGGGTGTATAAAAAAGGCGCGCCATAATAACGCAGTAAACATTTTTGTACAATTTAAATGCCAAAAAAAACGCCTATTTATTATAAATAGGCGTTTTTAAAAAATCTGATTGAAATAGAGCTTGCTATCTCATTGATTTTTAGTAGTGGAACATCGCTGAGATAGATTCTTCATTACTTACTCGGCGAATTGCTTCCGCTAACATACCACTTAAAGTAAGTTGTTTAACTTTACCTGTTGCTAAAATTTCAGCTGTAAGTGGAATTGAGTCAGTAACAATAAATTCATCAATTACAGAGTTTTTGATGTTTTCAACTGCTGAACCAGAGAATACTGCATGTGTAGCGTAAGCATAAACAGATAAAGCACCACGATCTTTAAGTGCCGCAGCAGCTTGACATAATGTACCACCTGTATCGATCATATCATCAACGATAATACAATGACGGCCTTCAACATCACCAATTAAGTGCATTACTTGTGCAACGTTTGCTTTTGGACGACGTTTATCAATGATTGCTAAATCAGCATCATCTAACAGTTTTGCATGTGCACGAGCACGAACAACACCACCAATATCAGGAGAAACAATCATAGGATTGTCTAATTTTTTCTCTAACATATCTTCTAGTAGTACTGAGCTACCAAATACGTTATCAACAGGTACATCGAAGAAACCTTGAATTTGTTCTGCATGTAAATCCACAGTCATTACACGGTCAACACCAACATTAGAAAGGAAGTCGGCTACTACTTTGGCAGTAATTGGCACACGGCTTGAGCGAACACGTCTATCTTGACGAGCATAACCAAAGTATGGAATTACCGCTGTAATACGACCAGCTGATGCACGGCGAAGTGCGTCGATCATTACGATTAATTCCATCAAGTTGTCATTAGTTGGTGCACAAGTTGATTGAACGATAAAAATATCATCACCACGAACATTCTCGTTGATTTGAACGTGAATTTCGCCATCACTAAAACGACCTACGTCTGCGCTTCCTAATTTGATAAAAAGACGATCTGCGATTTTTTGAGCTAGATCGGGTGTTGCGTTACCTGCAAATAGTTTCATGTTTGGCACTGTGAGGACCTCTTTCATCCTGTTGATTTAGTTAATAAAATCATATTATTAACAAGTGTAACTAATTGAAATTTCAACTAATTAATTTTTATTTAGTGTAGATAATAGTTCACGTAATGGTGAAATATTTAAGCCTTCCGAGGTGAAACAATTCAACCATTTTGGCGTTTTTTCAGCTAATAACTCAGCTTCATCAGCATGGTCAAATGTGCTGAAAACACATGCACCAGTTCCAGTTAGCTGAGTAGGTGCGTATTCTAGCAACCAGTCGATAGTATTAGCAACCTCAGGATAATGTTTTTTAACGCAATTTTCACAATCATTTTCCCATTTATTGTTCATTAGTTCATGATGTAGGAGCTTTGGGGTATCTCTTTTTAAATCTGGATTATTAAAAATAACTGGTGTTGAAACGTGGCAATCTGGCATGGCAATTAAATAATGTGATTTTTTAGGTTCTACTGAGCTTAGTTTTTCACCAATGCCTTCTGCAATCGCTGCTTTACCATGGATGAAAATAGGAATGTCTGCCCCTAAAGATGCCCCCAATTCAGATAGTATTTTATCGCTTAAATTTAAATCCCAATGATAGTTTAAAGCAACTAAAGTTGTTGCTGCATCAGAAGACCCTCCCCCTAAACCTCCACCCATAGGAAGGTTTTTTTCTAATTCAATATGCGCGCCATAGGGATAAGAAGCATAATTTTTTAATAAGGTTGCTGCTTTATAAATTAAGTTACTTTCAAGGGGCACATTCTTAAGTTCGGGGGCTATGGTAATGTTATTGCTGCTATTTGCTGTGATTGTTAAATAATCACAACGTTTAATAAATTGAAAGAGGGTCTGTAGTTCGTGGTAACCATCGGAACGTTGTCCTGTAATGTATAAAAATAAATTTAATTTTGCTGGGGCAGGCCAACGTATTGTTTTAGTTTGCATCGTAAGCTCTAATTAGTTGCTATTGTCCATTGATTAATTGCAATTTTTGCTCGAATTTTATCTCGTTTTAGATCCAACATTGTGGGTAATATATACCCTGAAAAAGATTGATACTGTTGATAATGTACAGTCCACAAACTACCACTTTTATCGGTACCTGTTAATTCTTTAACCTGTTGCTGAGAGTTGATGATATAAGTAGCCTCATCAGGATCACCTTTGATCCATTGTTGTAAGGCCGAAACAGGAAAAGCGAGGTTTGGGGCAAGTTTTTTTATTAAAGTATTCACATCAGACCCTACAAATTTGTCCCCATCATTATTAATAATTTCAACGCCTTGTTCATTTTTAGTTATTTGTAAAACACGAGTGCCGATGAATGAAGTTAATTGGATTTTGTAATTATCACCTTCTTGATGCCAATGTAAATTGGCTGTTTGGCGTTCATTATCTAAAAATATTGCTAATTTACCAGTGATAGTCCAAGAGGTAAGTTGTTGTAACTGTTGTTGCTGTTCATCCCAGGTTTTATTTGTCGTTTCATGGGAAGTCGTTGATTGATTCAATTGGCTACAACCAGATAAAGTGATGATGAAGAATATAAATAGGAGCTTTTTCATTTTTAAAACCAATCATAAAAAGTAGACTTAATATAACAAACTATTTGCATGATGGCTTTGTTGTGAGATAAAAATTTAAAAATAGTAGGGCAGAGGTCTATTTTAATTCATTTACAAAGTTACTGTTTGTTGCATTTTGGACCCATCAAAAAATATTTATACCGATAACATTCAATATTCCATCTAAATATTGAACTGAAAAAATAGCTCAATTCAAGGCATAAATTGACGTAAATGGTAGTTACTTTTACAAAGTTTATAACGAGGAAGTGGGATATTTTAACCAGTAAAATAGATACGCTATTTATTGTGATTAGTCTTACCGATTAAAAAGACCCTGTAAATAATTAATCGGTAAATATCTTTGTATCATTATTATTTGCATGGGCTTATGCGATAAGTAAATCTTTGGCATTTGCTAATGTATGTTCTGTGATCACATCTCCTCCTAATAACCTTGCAAGTTCTTGAATTCGTTCAGTGGAATCTAATAACTGCATGTTAGTATTTGTAGTTTTACCGTCACTTTTTTTGTTCACTATCATTTGTTGATGGCCATTTCCGGCAACTTGCGGTAAATGAGTAACACAAAATATTTGTGTACTTTCACCAAGCTTGCGTAACAAATTACCAACAACAGCTGCTGTAGCACCACTGATCCCAACATCGACTTCATCAAAAATAAGTGTTGGTGTTGAGACTCTTTGGCTAATGATCACTTGAATTGCTAAGCTGATACGTGACAATTCTCCTCCAGAAGCAACTTTGCCTAAATTTTGCAGTCCTTGTCCTGCATTTGCAGCCACTTGAAATTCAATATTATCAATCCCTAATGGGCTAAGGTTATTACTTTCGTTTTGAGTAATTAGCACGTGGAATTGTCCATCTTCCATATTCAACTTTTGAATGCTCTCTGTTATTTTTTTACTTAGCTCTTTTGCATATCGTTGGCGACTCTGGCTTAATTTTTTTGCGTGTTTTGCATAGTTTTTTTGTGCATTTTCAAGTTCAATCGTTAATTGCTCAATTTCAGCTTCACTATTATTTAACTGTTGATATTCTTTACTTAATTTTTGATGGAATGAATATAACATTTCAGGCTGAACTTGATGTTTTCTTGAAAGTGTCATAGCTTGGCTTAAACGATATTCCAGTTGTTCAAACTCTTCAGGGTCTAGTTCTAATTTTTCTGCATATTGACGTAATTCATAACCCGCTTCTTCAATTTGAATTACTGCTTCTTGTAAAGAATCTACAATGACTGATAATTTTTCATCGTGCTGTACTTGTGATTCAATAAGTGAAATGCTTTTTTGTAATAAACTCAAAGCATCAACTTCTTCTGAATCGCTTAATAAATTTAAGCTCATTTGTGTGTTTTCTATCAATGCACCACTATTTGCTAATCTTTTATGCTCAGATTCTATTTCTGAAAATTCATTTTCTGCTAGTGCAAATTCATTTAATTCAACAATTTGATATTCTAATAATTGTTTACGTGCTTGTTTTTCTTGCTGGCTTAATTGCTGTTGTTTCAATTGTTTTTTTAAAAAGTGGCAGCCTTGATAAGTATCTTTCACTTTTTGTAGTAGTTGTTGATGATCTGCATATTCATCAATAATCGATAACTGAATATCATTACGTAATAAACTTTGATGCGCGTGTTGACCATGAATATTAACAAGTAGTTGCCCTAAGCTTTTTAATTGCGATAGAGGGACGGGGGTAGAATTTATATAAGCGCGAGAACGACCTTCTCTGGTGATAGTCCGACGTAATAAACATTCGTTAGGATTGTCACTTAAGCTATTTTCTAGATCGTTATTTTGTAACCAAATCAATGCATTTGGTGTATCACTAAGATTAAACCTTGCACTGACTTCTGCTTTATCAGTACCTTGTCGGATCATACTGATATCTGCACGGTCACCAAGACATAAACCAAGTGCATCAATCGCGATTGATTTACCCGCTCCAGTTTCCCCTGTAATAGTGGTCATGCCTTGACGGAAGTCTAGTTCCAAAAATTTTACAATAGCAAAGTGCTGAACGGTTAGTTGGCTTAGCATAAAATTCACATCCTATGTTGATCATAATGATTACAAAACTACTGTTTTAATACACAGTGTAGTACTGTTTTTTTAAACAGTAAAGTGTCATGTGATGATTTTATGCTAAATTTTTAATTAATAGAGTTTATTACCCCATCCAAATTTATTTTGGAGTACGTGAAAGTAATTATAGTTTTGTGGATGTAGCAGTTTTAATTGATGTTGCGTTTTTTTAATAATGACTTCGTCACCTGGTAAAACGGATAAATTCACATGGCTGTCACAACTAATCTGCATTTCGGTTGAATTAGTCTGTGCTATTTTTAATCTCACAGTACTATTAGCATCAATCACTATTGGACGACTATTCAATGTATGTGGAAACATAGGTAATAAGCTAATTGCATCTAGATTAGGGGTTAATATTGGTCCGCCTCCAGAAAGCGAGTAAGCAGTTGAACCTGTAGGTGTTGATAAAATTAATCCATCGGCACGTTGATTCAACATAAAGTTATCATTTACATACACTTCAAATTCAATCATATGCGCAATTTTATCAGGGTGTAAAACGGCTTCGTTAACCGCGGTATTACAACTTTTCATATGGCCATGGCTATGAACCTGTGCTTCTAATAAAAAGCGATTTTCTGTTTGATAGTTTCCCTCTAATACTTCTGCTAGAGGCTGTTCAAAATTTTCAGGATCTAAGTCAGTTAAAAAACCTAAATTACCTCTGTTAACGCCAATGACTGAAATATCAAATCGAGCAAGTACTCTAGCTGCTCCAAGCATATAACCATCACCACCGACAACAATTGCAAGGTCACACTTATGACCGATACCCACTAAATCATCATATTTTATTTTTGCTAGATTAAGATCATCACATAGACGGCGATCAACAATAATTGAATGGCCTCGGGCTTGTAAGAAATGATATAAGCTTGTCAAAGTTTGCAATGCTTCACTATGTTGTGGTTTGCCAATTAATCCAATAGTTTTAAATTGGCTTTGTTGCGTACTATCTTGACTCATAAAATGCCCATTAGCTAAAAATGCGATGATTTTCAGTATACCTCTAATAAATGTTTTTATTAACAGGCTTGAAACTATTATTACTATCCCCATAATAGAGCTTATAAAATTGACCAATATTAATGTTAGGTAGGATTGAAATATGAGTGAAGAACAAAAAAACACAGTTGAAGAGCCGATTGAAACTGTTTTAGGTGATGATGTAGCAGAACAAAATGCTGAAGTAGAAGAAGTTGCTGCTGAGCCTGTTGATGAGCAAGCTCTTAAAATAGAAGAGTTAACTAAAAAGTTAGCTGTTGCAGAAGAAGCGATTGCAGAACAAAAAGATGGCATTGCTCGTGCCACTGCATTTGCTCAAAATGAAATTCGTAAAGCGGGTATCGATGCTGAAAATCGTCGAAAATCAGTATTAAAAACATTTGCGAATGCATTAACGCCTGTAGTAGATCATTTAGAGCTAGCTATTCAACATGCTGACAAAGAAAATGAAGCGATTAAGCCTATGCTTGATGGCGTTGAAATGACGTTAACTGAACTATTAAAAGCAATTTCAAGTATCGGTATTCAACAAATTGATCCTGTGGGAGAAGTATTAAACCCAGAAAAACACCAAGCAATGAGTATGCAAGTCGTTGAAGGTGTTCCTGCTAACCAAATCGTTGCAGTAATGCAAAAAGGTTATGAACTAAGCGGTGGTCAAGTTATTCGCCCTGCAATGGTTGTGGTTGCAAAAGCTGCTGATTAATCATCTTGTTAGATGGTAATGACACAAGGTGCTTCGGCACCTTTTTTTATGGCAATTTAAATATTTTTTAATAAATATACATTTATTTTGTTAATTGCCCTTGAAACAAAAAAATACCCCCTTATATATAAAGTATCAAACAGGCACTGCAAATTGCAGATGAGCCAACTAAACAAGTAACAACTATTAACAAGTGTGGAGAGAGTTAAAATGGGTAAAATTATCGGTATTGATTTAGGTACTACAAATTCATGTGTTTCTGTACTGGATGGTGATGTAGCAAAAATCATTGAAAACGCAGAAGGTGAACGTACAACTCCTTCAATCATTGCTTACACAGAAGACGGTGAAATCCTAGTTGGTCAACCAGCTAAACGTCAGGCTGTAACTAACCCACAAAACACTTTATTCGGAATTAAACGTCTAATCGGTCGTCGTTTCGAAGATGAAGAAGTACAGCGTGATCTTAAAATCATGCCTTATAAAATTATCAAGGCTGATAACGGTGATGCATGGGTTGAAGCACGCGATAAAAAAATGGCTGCTCCACAAATCTCTGCTGAAGTTTTGAAAAAAATGAAAAAAACAGCTGAAGATTACCTAGGTGAAAAAGTATCTGGTGCTGTAATCACTGTTCCTGCTTACTTTAACGATGCGCAACGTCAAGCAACTAAAGATGCTGGTCGTATCGCTGGTCTTGATGTTAAACGTATCATCAATGAGCCAACAGCTGCTGCATTTGCTTACGGTGTTAATAACTCTAAAGGCGACAGCACAGTTGCAGTATACGATTTAGGTGGTGGTACATTTGATATCTCAATCATTGAAATTGATGAAGTAGATGGCGAAAAAACATTTGAAGTATTATCAACTAACGGTGATACACACTTAGGTGGTGAAGATTTCGATAACCGTTTAATCAACTTCTTAGTAGGCGAGTTCCAAAAAGAACAAAACTTCGATCTAACTAAAGATCCACTTGCAATGCAACGTGTTAAAGAAGCAGCTGAAAAAGCAAAAATTGAATTGTCTTCTGCACAACAAACAGAAATTAACTTGCCATACATCACTGCTGATGCAACAGGTCCTAAACATTTAAATGTTAAAGTTACTCGCTCTAAATTAGAGTCTTTAGTAGAAGATATGGTTAAAGCAACACTTGAACCTCTACGTCTTGCTCTTAAAGATGCAGATCTTTCTGTTGGTGAAATCGATGACGTTATCTTAGTTGGTGGTCAAACACGTATGCCTCTAGTTCAAGCAACTGTTGCTGAATTCTTTGGTAAAGCTGCTCGTAAAGACGTGAACCCTGATGAAGCGGTTGCAATGGGTGCTGCGATCCAAGGTGCTGTACTTTCTGGTGACAAAACTGACGTTCTACTATTAGACGTTACGCCGTTATCTTTAGGCATCGAAACAATGGGCGGTGTATTAACGAAAGTTATCGATAAAAATACAACGATTCCAACTAAACAGTCACAAACGTTCTCAACGGCTGAAGATAACCAAAGTGCGGTAACAATCCACATTCTTCAAGGTGAGCGTAAACGTGCTGCAGACAACAAATCTTTAGGTCAATTTAACCTAGAAGGTATTCGTGCTGCTACACGTGGTACACCACAAATCGAAGTTACTTTCGATATGGATGCGGATGGTATCTTGCATGTATCTGCTAAAGATAAAGATACAAACCAAGAGCAAAAAATTACTATCAAATCAAGTTCAGGTCTATCTGACGAAGAGATTGAAAAAATGGTAAATGACGCAGAAGCAAATGCTGATGCGGATAAGAAATTTGAAGAAGTAGTAACGGCTCGTAACCAAGCAGATGCAATGGTTCACGGTACTAAGAAACAAATTGAAGAAGCAGGTGATGCTCTACCAGCTGACGAGAAAGAGAAAATAGAAGCTGCAATTGTTGAAGTTGAAACTGCGAGCAAAGGTGAAGATAAAGCTGAAATCGAAGCTAAAACTCAAGCACTTGCAGAAGCGTCACAAAAGCTAATGGAAATTGCTCAACAAAAAGCACAAGCTGGTGAAGCTGGTGCAGAGCAACCTGAAGCTAAAGCTAAGCAAGACGATGATATCGTTGATGCTGAGTTTGAAGAAGTAAAAGACGAGAAAAAATAATTAGGTAACCCCTAATAAGTTATATCGTTTCAACTCGCGGGTTATGGATTTATCTATAATCCGCGTGTTTGTTTTCAATAAACAGAGATTTGAGAAATATCCATGTCTAAACGTGATTGTTATGAAGTACTTGGTTTAAGCCGAGATGCGACAGAAAAAGAAGTTAAAAAAGCTTATAAACGCTTAGCGATGAAGTACCACCCAGATCGTACTAAAGGTGATGACGCGCTAGAAGAAAAGTTCAAGGAAGTAAAAGAAGCTTACGAAATTCTTAGCGATCCTCAGAAAAAAGCAGCATTTGATCAATATGGTCATGATGGTGTTAATCAACAAAGCCAAGGTGGTCACGGTGGTTTTGGTGGCGGTGGTTTTGACGATATCTTCGGTGATATTTTTGGTGGTGGTCGTCGCGGTGGAGGCCAACGTGCACAGCAAGGTTCTGACTTACGTTACAATATGGAACTGACGTTAGAAGAAGCTGTTAAAGGTATTTCTAAAGAGATTGAAATCCCAACATTAGTACATTGTGAACAATGTAATGGTTCAGGTGCTAAAAAAGGCACAGATGCAAAAACTTGTGGTACATGTCATGGCCAAGGCCAAGTACAAATGCGTCAAGGTTTCTTTGCGGTTAACCAAACTTGTCCTACTTGTCGTGGTAAAGGTAAGATCATTACTGATCCATGTAATAAATGTCATGGTGACGGTCGTTATGAGCGTAGTAAAACATTATCAGTTAAGATTCCTGCTGGTGTTGATACAGGCGATCGTATTCGTTTAAGTGGTGAAGGTGAAGCCGGAGAACATGGTGCTCCAGCTGGTGACTTATACGTACAAATGAATGTTCGTCCTCATGATGTATTTGAGCGTGATGGCAATGATTTATATTGTGAAGTGCCGATCAGCTTTACTGAAGCTGCTTTAGGTGGGGAAATTGAAGTGCCTACTTTAGATGGCCGTGTTAAATTAAAAATACCAGCTGAAACACAAACTGGCCGTATGTTCCGCATGCGTAATAAAGGTGTTAAATCAGTTCGCAGTCATTCTGTTGGTGATTTAATGTGTAAAGTGACGGTAGAAACACCGGTTAAATTATCAAGTAAACAACGTGAGTTATTAAAAGAGTTTGAAAACTCACTGTGTTCGAGCAGCAGCAAAAAACACAAACCAAAATCAGAAGGTTTTTTAAATAGTTTAAAAACGTTTTTTGATGATATTAGTAAGTAAGTTGAACTCTTATTAATATAGGCCACTTTTAAGTGGCCTTTTTTATATCTAATCGTAGATAGTTTGATAGTATGTATGTCACTTAATTGATGACTTAATTTTCATAATGAAAATAAGAGCATTGCTTGTTTAAATGTGTTAAAAAGTCTAAATAATTAGGTGAAGATATATTATTAGAATAATAAATAATCTACCTTTTATGATAATTGTTAACTAGCTCAGAACATCACTCTTTTTATATATGCGATAGCTGACTGAGTCGGTACTATACCTAACAAATTTTTACACTCACCTGTTTAGTATCATGAGTAATTTATTACTCATACGGAGAAAATTTTAGTGATAAATATCCTGTTGGTCGATGACCATGAATTAGTTCGTACAGGGATAAGCCGTATCATTGATGATGTTCGAGGCATGAAAGTAATTGGCGAAGCTGAAAGCGGAGAAGAAGCTGTTAAGTGGTGCCGAAGTAATGAACCCGATGTGATTTTGATGGATATCAATATGCCCGGGATCGGTGGTCTTGATGCGATGCATAAAATTTTACGCATCAATGAAGACATTAAAATTATTATGCTAACCATGCATACAGAAAACCCATTTCCAACAAAAGTAATGCAAGCGGGGGCCGCAGGTTATTTAAGTAAAGCGGCAGCACCTGAGGAAGTATTAAATGCTATTCGTGCAGTTAATTCAGGACAACGTTATTTAGCGCCTGAAATTGCACAACAGATGGCATTGTCACAATTATCTCCAAGTAATGAAGACCCATTTAGTGTGTTGTCTGAGCGTGAATTACAAATCATGATCATGATAACTAAAGGCCAGCGAGTGGTTGATATTTCAGAACAGCTTAATTTGAGCCCTAAAACCATTAATAGTTATCGTTATCGATTATTTGATAAATTAGGTGTTCATGGAGATGTTGAATTAACACATCTTGCCATTCGTTATGGCATGTTAGATGCTGATACACTTTAGCATTTAATAAAGGCACCTTGCGGTGCCTTTTTCTTATATTCGATTTGTCATCTATTCAGTAAAGTAAATTTAGCCTATGCCAAAGTTTAACTCTGATGCTTTTTTAAAAACGGTAACAACTGAACCTGGTGTTTACCGAATGTTTAACGATAAAGATGAGATCATCTATATCGGTAAAGCTAAAAACCTTAAAAAGCGTTTAAGTAGCTATTTTAGTCTTACCCAGAAACATCCTAAAACATTGGCTTTAGTCAGTCATATCGTGCGTATTGAAGTGACCATTACGCATACTGAAACAGAAGCGTTAATACTCGAACATAATTTTATTAAGCAACATAAACCTAAATATAACGTGTTGCTACGTGACGATAAGTCTTATCCATACTTATTCTTAAGTGACCATAAACATCCGCAGCTGACTTTAGTACGCTCTCAAAATAAAAAGCGTAAAGGAACCTATTTTGGGCCTTATCCAAGTGGTGGTGCTGTGCGAGAAAGTTTGCATTTAATGCAAAAACTTTTTCCTATCCGCCAATGTGAAGATAGTTATTATAAAAACCGCTCTCGTCCTTGCTTACAGTACCAACTTAAGCGTTGTCTTGGCCCTTGTGTCAATGCCATGCCTGAGCAGGAATATACTCATCAAGTTGAATTAGCTACGTCCTTTTTACAGGGTAAAAGCCAGCATGTCATTGAAAAATTAGTGACTGAAATGGAGTCGGCAAGCGAGGCTTTGGAGTTTGAGAAAGCTGCGGTAAGGCGAGATCAAATTCAGTCTTTAAAGAAGGTACAAGAGCAGCAGTGGGTGAGTGGTGAAGTTGAACAACTAGACGTATTGGGTTTTGCTTATCAACATGGTGTTGCCAGTATTCATATGCTTTTTATTCGTCAAGGTCGAGTATTAGGGAGTCGTAATTACTTTCCTCAAGTACCTAAAAATAGTGCTGAAGAAGAAATCTTAAGCAGCTTTTTAAGTCAATTTTATTTGTCTGGGCAAAATGGTAGGGCAATCCCTCGTGAAATTCTATTAACAAATGATTTTAGTGATCGAGAAATATTTGAAGATCTATTTTCTGAACATAGTGGTTATAAAACTAAACTTAAAATTGTTATGCGGGGCGAGCGTTTACGTTTTACTAAACTTGCTAAAACTAATGCCAATATTGCATTGAGCACTCACTTGAGCCAACAAAAATCCATTCAACAGCGTTATAGCTTATTAGAAGATAAGTTAGAGTTAACACAACCTATTTCTCGTATGGAATGTTATGACATCTCTCATATGATGGGTGAAAAAACAGTGGCTTCTTGTGTTGTATTTAATCGTGAAGGCGCTAAAAAATCTGACTATCGCCGTTTTAATATTACGGGAATTACACCTGGCGATGATTATGCTGCCATGGGACAGGTGTTAGCACGGCGTTTTAAGGATGTGCAAAGCGAAGAGACAACGCCCGATATTATTTTCATTGATGGTGGGTTAGGGCAATTAAGCCAAGCTGAAACGATTATTAGTTCACTCGAACATAACTTTCCTCATAAGTACCCTTTATTAATTGGTATCGCAAAAGGAGTAACCCGTAAAGCAGGTTTAGAAACGTTAATATTAGCTGATAGCCATGAAATATTAGAGATAGATAGTCACTCACCTGCTTTACACCTGATCCAGCAGATCCGAGATGAGTCGCATCGATTTGCGATCATGGGGCATAGACAGCAGCGAGATAAAGTAAGACGAACGAGTACCTTAGAAGGTATTGCAGGTGTTGGGGCTAAACGCCGACAAATGTTACTGAACCATTTTGGTGGTTTACAGGGCGTTAAAAATGCGAGTGTTGATGAATTAACTAAGCTCAACGGTATTAGTAAAAACTTAGCTGAAACTATTTATGAAGTGTTACATCATTGATACCTGTCTTAAGTGTTGTTAAAAATAAAGTAAGAAAGAGTAAGATTAATTTTAATTGTCGCTTTTATGAGTTAAGTATTTGCAAAAGCAAAGCATAAAATGCCAAAATGAGAGGGCTTACCTTAAAGGATATTTTAATGCTTAACATTCCCAATATATTAACCAGTTTTCGAATTCTTTTGATCCCTGTATTTGTAGTTGTTTATTACCTACCCATGACATGGTCTGCAGGAATGGCCGCTTTTATTTTTTGGTTAGCGGGAGTGACAGATTTATTAGACGGTTATTTAGCTCGTCGTCTTAATCAACAAACTGCTTTTGGTGCTTTTTTAGATCCGGTTGCAGATAAAATTATGGTGGCTGTCGCTTTAGTGATGATTGTTGAGCATTACGCTGTTATTTGGATCACTATTCCAGCAATGGTGATGATTTGTCGTGAAATAATTATTTCCGCATTACGAGAATGGATGGCTGAATTAGGAGAGCGAGCAAGTGTTGCTGTCTCTTCTATTGGAAAAATTAAAACAGCTTCGCAAATGTTTGCATTATTCTTATTAATTTGGGAATACTCTACATTAATGGAGTGGGTTGGTTTTACTTTCCTATATATCGCAACCGCATTAACGCTATGGTCAATGATTGTTTATTTAAAAGCTGCATGGCCTTTATTAAAAAAGAGTAATGATTTCTAAATTTGCTGAATATATAAACGCTTCGTCTAAAAAAACGTCGAACAGATTAAAAGAAGTAAAAAAGTCGATAATTTATATTGACTCATTGTTAAGAATCATTAGAATGCGCACACATCGAGAGGGGAAATAGTTTACTACTTCTTCTTGAGATAAACATAGTGATGCGGTACTAGCTCAGTTGGTAGAGCACAACCTTGCCAAGGTTGGGGTCACGAGTTCGAGTCTCGTGTACCGCTCCAAATGTTTTGGCGGAATGGCAGAGTGGCCATGCAGTGGATTGCAAATCCATCCACCTCGGTTCGACTCCGGGTTCCGCCTCCATTATAGAATTGCCCGGGTGGTGAAATCGGTAGACACAAGGGATTTAAAATCCCTCGCTCAATAGGCGTGCCAGTTCAAGTCTGGCTCCGGGCACCAATTCTATAAATCAACCAGCTTCTAGCTGGTTTTTTTATGCCTAAAATTTGAGTATGAGCTATTTATCTCTTTTGAAAACTTAGTTTATCTTCGCATCCAACTTTCTCTGTTAGGATTTCTTCTGAATCAATAACCCTGTGATAATTAAAATTAAGCCTATGATTGTTGCTGGATAGATAGTCTCTCCAATAATCTGATTTAATAATAATAATGAGACAAAAGGAGATATGAAAATTAAGTTACTTATTTTACTCGTGCTTTCCGCGTATTTAAGTGCCGTTAACCAAGCGACAAATGCTAATCCCATTTCAAATAATCCAATATAGGTTGCACCTACCCAACCTTGCCAAGCAATTAATTTAATATCATCAAAGATTAATACTGCGAGAAATATCATAGGCATGCTACATAAAAAGCATAGCAATAATGCGATGATCGGTTCTGCATTGTTCTTACTATTAAATATCCAATAACAAGCCCAAAGAATCGTGCTGAGAAGCGCTAAAGTAACACCAAGAGGGCTATCAAAATTAATTGCAAATAAATCACCTTTAGTTGCAATCACTAATGCACCTAAATAGCCTAAAACAATAGCGATGACATCATTTCTACGTAACTTATGACCTAAAACAGGGACGGCTAATAAAGACAAGGTGATTGCCCAAGTATAATTTAATGATTGCGCTTGTTGTGCGGGCAATAAGTCATAGGCTTGAAAAAGTAATGAGTAATATAAAAAGGGATTAATGCCACCCATTAATAAATAGAAAAATGGTTTTTTTAAAAAACTCGATTTAAGTAAAGTCAGTTTGTGCTGAAAATGACAAATGATCACTAATACAATGCTACTAACTAAACTGGCCACTAAGAGCATTTGTAGTGCACTAAAGTAGCTTAATGTGATTTTAAAAGCAGTGGCGACAGTGGACCACATCAATACGGCTAAAAGAGCAAATAAGGTGGCTGTTTTTTGATTTTTAATCATCTACTTCACTCTATGTATATTTATCCTTATTGATAAATACTGTGGTTGCGGTATGTTAATAAATTGTTATTATATTACTTTGCTGAGCGCTTCTGCGACAAATTCTGCAATCCACGGTTGCGCAGCTGCTTTGGGGTGTAAACCATCACTCATCATCCATTCAGGTTGGGTGATCACGTGTTCTAAAAAGAAGGGAAGTAACGGCACTTCTTTTTGCTCACTTAATTTTGGATAAAGCCCAGAAAAAGCGTTGCTATAACGTTGTCCATAATTGGTAGGCACGCGTATTTGCATTAATAATGGTTGCGCATTTTGTTTTTTTATCAGGTCAATCATAGTCGCTAAATTCTGACTAATAATATTAGGTGAAAAACCGCGTAAACCATCATTAGCACCTAATTCAATCAGTACATAATCTGGCTGATGTTGTTGTAATAATGCAGGGAGTCTTGCTAAACCATTGCCGCTAGTATCACCTGAAATACTTGCATTGATAACATTAACTTCTTTGTTTTGTTGTTGTAGCTTTTGAGGTAATAGTACAGGCCAACTTTTCTCCACAGGCATGCGGTAACCAGCACTTAAACTATCTCCAATAATGAGTAACGTGGTACTGTAAGCCAAAGATGAAGATGCCATTAAAATAAAAAATATAAACAATAAGGGAATACGTTTAATCATGAGTCAATCCATTATAAGTGTTGAAAATGTTACAAAATCTGTCATCAGTAATGATAACCAATTATCTATATTAAAGGGGATTTCTTTTAATATTATGGAAGGTGAATCTATTGCAATTATGGGGACATCTGGGGCAGGAAAATCAACATTAATGGGATTGTTAGCAGGATTAGATCAACCAACATCAGGTTCCATTACATTATTAGATTCTACTATTTCATCAATGGATGATGAACAACGTGCAAAAATTCGCAGTGAGTCTATTGGCTTTGTCTTTCAAAATTTTCTATTAATTCCTTCTTTAACAGCATTGCAAAATGTCACTTTACCTATGTTGTTACGTGGTAATGAAGATCAAAAAAACAATGAGCTTAAAGCCAAAGCATTGTTAGAAAAAGTCGGTTTATCCGGTAGAGAAACACATTTACCCACTCAACTATCAGGTGGGGAGCAGCAACGCGTTGCTTTAGCGCGTGCATTTGTAACTCAACCTAAAATTTTATTTGCTGATGAACCAACTGGAAACTTAGATCAGCAAACAGCACAAAATATTATTGAATTATTATTTGCAATGAATACAGAGCAGGGAACAACATTAGTTTTAATTACACATGATGCTGAACTTGCTAAGCGCTGTCAGCGAACGCTGATTATTAATGATGGTCAATGTCAGGAAAGCGTATGAAAGCAAATAAAATGATCATTAGCTGGAGTTGGCGAGAAATTTGGTCAGGCCAATTATGGCCTGTGATGGTGGCATTAACCTTAATCATTGCTTGTGTTGTTGCTTTATCAACCTTAGCGTTACGGGTTGAAAAGGTGATGACAAACCAAGGTAAAACCTTATTGGCTGCGGATCTTGTATTACGCTCCACTAACCCTATTTCACCCTCATTGATTAATCAAGCTGAAGAGGCCGGATTAACGGTTTCAACACAAAGTCGTTTTCAAACCATGGCTTTTAGCGATACCAAAATGCAGTTGGTTACGGTTAAAAGTGTTGAAAGTACTTATCCATTACGTGGAGTATTAAACTTACGTGATGAAACTGAGCAGATAAAACACCAAGTTAACCCTAATGAGTTATGGGTATCGGCCAGGTTATTGTCCATATTAGAAGCTAAGGTCGGAGAAACCGTTGCAATTGGTGATGCAGAATTAACGATTAGCGGTGTGATTATTGATGAGCCTGAATTGGCTTATAACCCATTTAACAGTATTCCTAACTTATTTATCCACAGTAGTAATTTAGAGGGAACAGGGGCTATACAATTAGGCAGTAGAGTTAGACATCGTTTATTTATTAATGGCGAACCAACGACTCTCGCAGCTTTTCAAAGTAACTATGAATTACAAGCTGGTGAAAGATGGGTTGACCAAAATAGTGAAAGTCGAGCTGCTAGGTTGATGGATAAAGCGAAGCAGTATTTATCATTAACTATTTTAATGGTTATTTTAATGGCTGCCGTGACCTTGATTTTAACTTGTCTGCATTATGTTCGTAATCGCAGTGAAACTGTTTCCATGCTCAAAAGCATGGGCTCAAGTAGAGCTTGGTTACGTAGTTGGTTAACAACGCAAGTATTGATCATGTTTGTTGTTGCTTTTGTGGTGGGGAGTTCATTAGGATTATTATTAGAATATTTATTACGTATTCCCTTAGTTGATATCCTACCTAAAGTTTTACCAAGTGTTGGCATACAACCTTTCTTATTCGCTATTGGTGTTTCCCTGTGTATTGGGTTGCCCGCATTATTGATACCATTAATGCGTTTGTTAGATGCGCCTGCTATTAATGTTATTCAAAAACAAACCGTACAATACTCTAAAAAAAGCTGGTGGTTATTGCTGCTCCCAATAACTGCATTAGTTGTTTTCTATGGTAGTAACAAATTGGTTTGGATGGTGTTAGCTGGATTGTTGATCCTCTTTATTGTACTAGCAGGATTGAGTTATGGTTTATTAACTTTATTAGCGAAATTGAAGTGGAGTGCTGCACTGAGTTTAGCGCTGAGCCGAATCAGTCGCTCGCCTAAAAATAGCATGATGCAGTTGGCTGCTTTGTCTGGCTCTTTGATGCTGGTGTCACTTATTTGGCTTGTTAAAAGTGACTTACTAGGAGATTGGCAGCAAACATTATCACCAGATGCACCCAATGTATTTTCTATTAATATCAGTCCTGAACAACGCGCTTCTTATTTACAGGATATAGATTCATTAACGCTGCCCCGTAGTGATGCTTTTGCGATTATTCGTGGACGAGTGACAGAAATAAATGACATTCAAACAACCGATATGGCCGTTTATGAAAGTGCAGAAACACGCATTCTAAGAAGGGAAGTTAACTTTACTTGGATGGATCAGCTACCTGAATATAACGAAGTGGTTGCTGGACAGTGGAGTGGAGAAAAAACGGTATCAGTAGAGCAAAATATTGCTGATGAATTAGGGCTGAAATTGGGCGATAAGCTTACTTTTGAAGTTAATAGTCAAAGCTTTAGTGCCACTATCAACTCATTTAGAGCTGTTGAATGGCAAAGTTTGAAACCTAATTTTGTCTTTATCTTTAGTGAAGATGCTATTGCTGATTTACCTGCCACTTGGATGGTGAGTTTTAGAGCAGAAGAAAATCAAACTGACAGGGTGACTCAATTAGCACGTTCCTATCCAACGGTAACGTTACTAGATTTACGGACAATGGCGAATAAAATTCAAAGTTTATTAAGGCAAATCTCTTGGTCTTTGACTGGCTTAGCTACTTTAGGTGTTATGGCTGGAATTTTACTCATATTTACCTTGTTGCGACTCAGTCTTAATGAACGTAAAAGAGAAATTACCTTGTATCGCACCTTAGGGGCGAGCAAAAAACGTATTAGTCATACATTGTGGGCTGAATATGGTTTATTAGGCTTGAGTGCTGGTATTGTCGCAGCTATTGCTGCTGAAATGATTTTGTTTGCTTTGATGAGGTGGGGCTTTGAATTGCCTGCCCAATTACATCCGGCAATGTGGTTTTTATTACCGCTTCTTGCGGTGTTAATTGTATTTGCTAGTTTAAGCTCTGTGATTAAAGCATTATTGAAACCATTAAGATAAAATGGGATTGGTCAGGCCGATATAAATTCTTCATTTATATCGGTTTATTAACCCCCATTTTCTGTTTATTAACAATTTTAATAGAACAGCTAAAATAAGCCGCTTTTATAGTTGCACAGTCACTATAAAGTCCGTATTATTCGGCGTTCACTTTATCGCTGAATTAGTGATCGGCGATAATAATTAAAATAGGTTATTCACATAACCACAAAATATCGGAGTACGTTATGTCACTAAGTGCAGAACAGAAAGCTGAGATTGTAGCAAAATTTGGTCGCGCAGAAGGCGATACTGGTTCACCTGAAGTTCAAGTTGCATTGTACACAGTACAAATCAACCACCTTCAAGGTCACTTCAAAGAGCACATCCATGATCACCACAGCCGTCGTGGTCTATTACGCATGGTTAGTCAACGTCGTAAATTACTTGACTACTTAAAGCGTAAAAATGTTGCAGCTTACACAGCATTAATCGCAGAATTAGGTCTACGTCGTTAATTTCGACTTAAATCTTGATTCCAAAAAGAGCCTAAGGGCTCTTTTTTTGTTTCTGCTTAATGAATATTTAGCTATTACTCATCAAAGGTATTAGAAGTTGAATTAGATCTATATCGTTTATAAGCACTTAAAATCGACTTAGAGCCTGTTGCTAAAGGAACCTTTAGTTTTTTTGTTGAAAACGACATCAAGCGATGCACAAAAAACAAGCGGCCTAGTCTCAATATTATAAAGAGAGATAAAATCTCTGTCATTATGCAGTGATTTGTTAACTATTTTATCCATTTCCTATTGGTTAAATTAATATTAACTGATACGGTTAGAACTCGTACAATACTGCCTACCCACGTTAAAAGAGTTAACATATCAAAAATTTTATGCTGATCCTTCTAACAATAAAGCTAATTTAAGGGACTAAAATATGAAGCTCAATTCAATTCTTAAAAGTACTCTTCTGGCTGTTGCCGTCATTTCTACTAGTTTACAAGCAAAGCCTGTTTATATTGCCACCACAGCCATTGTTGAACACCCTGCATTAGATGCCGTACGTGATGGAATTAAGTCATCTTTAGTTGAAAATGGTTATGAAGGGGATAACTTAAAGTTCACTTATGAAAGTGCTCAAGGACAGCCTGCTATTGCCGCACAAATTGCGCGTAAAATGGTAGGCGACCGACCTGATGTTATTGTTGCTATTGCAACACCTTCCGCACAAGCTGCGGTTAGTGTAAGTCGTGATATTCCCGTTGTATTTTCTGCAGTAACCGATCCAATTGGCGCTAAATTGGTCCCTAGCTTAAAACAGCCAGGTGGCAATGTGACAGGTTTGTCTGACATGGTAAATGTGAAACAACATTTAGAGTTGATGAAAGAATTTATACCTAATTTAAAAACAGTTGGTGTTCCGTATAATCCAGGTGAAGCCAATTCAGTATCAAGCGTTGCTGCATTAAAAGTAGCTGCTGCTGAAATGGGCATCAAAATTATTGAATCAGCTGCCCCTAAATCTTCTGATGTGATGATCGCAACTAAGCAGTTAGTTGGTAAAGTTGATGCAATCTACTGCCCAATTGATAACACTATTATTAGTGCTGTTGAATCAGTTGTTAAAGTGGGGATTGATGCTCAAATTCCTGTTTTTGCTGGTGATACCGATTCAGTTTCTCGTGGCGCAGTCGCTGCTGTTGGCTATAACTACTTCGATTTAGGTCGTCAAACAGGTGACTTAGTTGTACGTATACTAAAAGGTGAAAAGCCAGGTGAGATTGATGTGAAAATGGCAGAAGGTACAAACTTGTATGTTAATCCTAAAATGGCTAAACGCATGGGTGTAGAGATTCCTGCTGATGCGTTAGCTCGTGCAACCAAAATTATTAAATAAGAACGGATCACAATGTCTCTTTTTTCTTTTTTAGGTACGTTAGAAATTGGTTTGATTTATGGCCTTGTTGCCATTGGTGTTTACCTCACTTTTCGTATCTTAGATTTTCCTGATTTAACCGTTGACGGCAGTTTCACACTTGGAGCTGCTGTTACAGCAACACTGATTGTAATGGGCGTTAATGTGTTAGTAGCAACACTTGCCGGTACTCTTGCCGCAGCATGTGCGGGGCTAGTAACCGCTTGGTTGAACTTACGCTTTGATATATTGCATTTGTTAGCCAGTATTTTAACAATGACTGCCTTATATACCATTAACCTACGTGTGATGGGCAAACCCAATGTCGCGCTTATAATGGAGCCGACCATATTAACACCTTTTGAAGGTTTGTTTGGTCTGCCCGATATGTATATGCGGGTGATATTTGTTGGTATCTGTGCTGTTGCTGGTGGCTTGTTAGTTGCTTGGTTCTTAAGAACACAGTATGGCTTGGCAATGCGAGCGGTTGGCTCTAATAAGCGTATGGCGCAAGCAAACGGTATTGTCGTTAAACAAAAGGTTTATGCTGGTCTAGCGTTGTCTAATGGATTAGTTGGTTTAGCGGGTGCTTTGTTTGCACAAACTAATGGCTTTGCTGACTCAACAATGGGTATTGGTACAATTGTTGTTGGTTTAGCTGCCGTTATTATTGGTCAATCATTATTTGCTAGTCGCTCAATGTACGTCATTGTACTCAGCTGTATTGTCGGTTCTGTGTTATATCGAATCGCTGTTTCTATGGCGCTTAATGCCGATTTCTTAGGTTTTAGTGCATCAGATTTAAATCTGATAACTGCGGTACTTGTTGCTTTAGCATTAATTTTCCCTAAATTACGTAAAGAGTGGAAAGCAAAACAAGCTGCGAGGAATGAAGCATGATTTGTTGTAAAGATTTACATGTAACTTTTAACCGTGGTTTACCCACTGAAAAATTAGCATTACGTGGTATCGATTTAACTATTCCGATGGGTGAATTTGTTACTGTAATTGGCTCTAACGGTGCCGGGAAATCGACTTTATTAAATACCATTGCAGGTGATATAAGCAGTACTAAAGGCAAAATCCTTTTTGGTGAGCGAGATGTTACTAAGTTACCCGCTACGGGAAGAACAGCAGATATAGCCCGAGTTTTTCAAGATCCGTTAGCCGGTACCTGTGGCGATTTAACCGTCGAAGAAAACATGGCTCTTGCTTATGGTCGAGGAAAAAGGGGACGTCTTTCATCAGCTTTAAATAGTAATATGCGTAAGGTTTTTCGTGAACAGTTAAGTCGCTTAAACCTTGGCCTTGAAAATAGACTCGACAGTGAGATGGGATTGTTATCAGGTGGGCAACGTCAGTCAGTTAGTTTGTTAATGTCTGCATTGCAACCAAGTACTATTTTATTATTAGATGAACATACAGCTGCACTGGATCCAAAAACAGCAGCATTAATAATGGATATTACTTCGCAGATCATTGCTGAAAAACAATTAACAGTGATGATGGTTACCCATTCTATGCGCCAAGCTTTAGATCATGGTTCTCGTACTATCATGCTTCACGAAGGTAAAATCATATTTGACTTATCAGGTGAAAAACGTGCTGGTTATGAGGTTAAAGACTTATTAAACCTATTTGCACAAGCGCGCACTGATGGTGAAGAGTTAGATGATGATAAGCTATTGTTAGGCGCTTAATTTTTAACTTTTCAACTTAAATAGAAAGAGCTTTATAGCTCTTTTTTTATTACACATAAAAACATTATGGATGAGGGATTATCATGCGCCCAAGTGAACAATTAAAACAAACTTGTATCGCAGAATGGTCAGCTGCAACTAACCATAAATTTTGTATTGAGCTAGCAGATGGAAGTTTATCATTAGAAAAAATGCGAGTTTATTTAGCTCAAGATTATACTTTCATCGATAACTTTGTGCGTTTAGCGGCATCAGCTATTCATCATGCACCTTCTTTACCAGACCGTTTACCGTTAGCGCATTTTTTAGGGATCATTGCCGGCCCTGAGAATACTTATTTTCAACGCTCTTTTGATATGTTGAATGTGCCTGAATCAGAACGAACAGCGCCTAAATTATTAACACCAACCAGTGATTTCCAAGCGTTAATGCTGAAAGCGGCAAACAGTGGTGAATACGTAAATATGATCGCGGTATTATGTGTTGCTGAATGGGTTTATTTAAGCTGGGCAGAACCAATGGTTGGGGCTGTTGAATCATTACCCTTTTATTTTGGTGAATGGATCACTTTACATTCAGGTGAGTATTTTGAATCTGTCATTGAGCATTTACGCTCTCAACTTGATACTGCATTTAATGAAGCAGATGCAACTCAACAAGCATCAATGCAAGAGTATTTTCAACAAGCTGTATTATTAGAAAAGCAGTTTTTTGATGCTTGTTATCAATAAAAAACAAGTTAAAGCCAACATTTAGTTATTCTATTATGTTGGCTTATTTTGCTCCAAAAATGATGTCTCGATGACAATCTACCCATAATTCATGCTTTGCCATTATTTTGGTAAACATAGGGCTCTGCAAATAATGGTTTAACCAAGCTCTTAATTTAGGATAGGGGGATTGTTGATACCATTGACGTTCCACTTTTGAAAACTGACGAATAAATGGCATTAAAGCAATGTCCATTAAGCTTTCATTATCTGATAATAAATAGCGATGTTGAGTTAATCGTAATTCTAATTGTTGAAGATAAACCTCACATGCTTGTCGGCACTCAACAATATTCTTTTCTTGGTAACGTTTGGCACATTTATAAGCTTCATTTGCAGGAATTAATTCAGCTTCAAAATAATGAATAAGTGACAGCATTTCTTCTAATGTTGTATTGGGCGGGCTTAATAATTGCTGTGGATCATTTGTCGTTAATAGCTTTAGCATTATCTCTAAACTTTCTTCGAGCACCTGTAATGAATTATCTGTTTTTATCACCATCATAGGCACTGTTTTTTTTGTCGATAGGGCAAGCATCTCTGATGGTTTGTTATTTAATTTTATATCACGTAATAAAACAGGCAGATTGGATTTAAAAATGGCAACACGTGCTCGCATCGCATAAGGACAATGACGTAAAGAGTAAAGAATAGGCAATGTTTGAGGTGTCATGATGAAACCTTGGGTATTGTTGGATAGTTGCAGTGTAGCAATTTAGTTTAAGAGACAAATATATGACTTCACATATTTATATCTATTTTTTAAGGTAATTGATAATTATCGCTAATTTATCTCTTTAGTGACGTATAAATCGTAAAAAATTAACCTAAAAAAGTTTAAAAAAAGTCGGGTTGACGTATACTGTGGGCGCGATAAAAAGCATAGAGAAAATTATTTTAATAAAGGAAAAAAAATGACTCCTATTGTAAAAAGTTTCCAGTATGGCGAACATACGGTAACACTAGAAACTGGCGTAATTGCACGTCAAGCAACTGCCGCTGTAATGTGTAGCATGGACGATACTTGTGTATTCGTTTCTGTTGTTGGTAAAAATGCTGATGATCAAGAGCGTGATTTCTTCCCTCTGACTGTTAACTACCAGGAAAAAACATACGCTGCAGGTAAAATTCCTGGTGGTTTCTTCAAACGTGAAGGTCGTCCATCTGAAGAAGAAACGTTAATTGCACGTCTTATTGACCGTCCAGTTCGTCCTCTTTTCCCTGAAGGTTTCAAAAATGAAGTACAAGTGATTGCGACCGTTGTTTCAATCAACCCAGAAGTTAACCCAGATATCGTTGCTATGATTGCAACATCTGCGGCACTTTCTATCTCTGGTATGCCTTTTAATGGTCCTATCGGTTGTGCTCGTGTTGGTTACAAAGAAGGTCAATACCTACTTAACCCAACTAAAACAGAATTAGAAACAAGTGAGCTAGACCTTGTGGTATCTGGTACAGACAACGCAGTATTAATGGTTGAATCTGAAGCTGGTATCTTAAGCGAAGACGTAATGTTAGGCGCTGTAGTATACGGTCACGATGAGCAACAAGTTGTTGTTGAAGCAATCAAAGAATTTGCTGCTGAAGTAGCTCGTCCTAAATGGGATTGGACTGCACCAGTTCGTAACGAAGCATTAGATGCGGCTGTTGCAACTGAAGCACAAGCACGTTTTGAAGCGGCTTACCAAATCAGTGACAAAGGCGAGCGTTACGACGCAATCAAAGCTATCACTGCTGAAGTTAAAGAAAAATTATTAGCGGCTGACGAAGAGTTAGCGGCTAAGCAAGTAGGTGAATACTTACATGATTTAGAAAAAACTGTTGTACGTACTCGCATCATTAAAGGTGAGCCACGTATCGACGGACGTGATCCTGAAAGTGTTCGCGCACTTGACGTTCGTACTGGTGTTTTACCACGTACTCACGGTTCTTCATTATTTACACGTGGTGAAACTCAAGCATTAGTAACAGCTACGCTTGGTACACAACGTGACGCACAAATCATCGATAGTCTAATGGGTGAGAAGAAAGATCACTTCTTATTACATTACAACTTCCCTCCATACTGTGTAGGTGAAACTGGTTTTGTTGGTTCTCCTAAACGTCGTGAAATTGGTCACGGTCGTCTAGCGAAACGTGGTGTATTAGCTGTAATGCCTACGGTTGAAGAATTCCCATACACAGTACGTGTTGTATCGGAAATCACTGAATCTAACGGTTCATCTTCAATGGCTTCTGTTTGTGGTTCTTCTCTAGCGCTTATGGATGCTGGTGTTCCTCTTAAAGCTTCTGTTGCGGGTATCGCGATGGGTCTAGTTAAAGAAGGCGAAGAGTTCGTTGTTCTTTCTGATATCTTAGGCGATGAAGATCATCTTGGTGATATGGACTTTAAAGTAGCGGGTACAACTAACGGTATCACAGCTTTACAAATGGATATCAAAATTGAAGGTATCACTCGTGAAATCATGCAAATTGCTTTAAACCAAGCAAAAGCTGCACGTTTACACATTCTATCTGTAATGGATGAAGCAATTTCTGAAGGTCGTGATGACATTTCTCAATTCGCTCCACGTATTCACACACTGAAAATCAACACGGATAAAATCCGCGATGTTATTGGTAAAGGCGGCGCAGTTATTCGTGCTCTTTGTGAAGAAACTGGTACAACAATTGAAATCGAAGATGACGGTACAGTTAAAATTGCAGCAACATCCGGCGAGCAAGCAGAAGATGCAATCAACCGCATTAAAGCACTGACTGCTGAAGTTGAAGTAGGTACTATTTACACAGGTAAAGTTGTACGTCTAGCTGATTTCGGCGCATTCGTTAACATTCTTCCTGGTAAAGACGGTCTTGTTCACATCTCACAAATCTGTGAAGAGCGTGTTCAAAAAGTTTCTGATTACCTGAAAGAAGGCCAAGAAGTTAAAGTTAAAGTACTAGAAGTAGACCGCCAAGGTCGCGTACGTCTTTCTATGAAAGAAGCAGCAGAGAAAAAAGAAGAAGCGCCAGCAGCAGCAGAGTAATTTTTCTTAAGGTTTGCTTTTAGTTAAGTAAACCTTTGCATAACTTTATAGGGCAAGCTTCGGCTTGCTTTTTTTGTGCCTGTAATAAAGTGGTGGTGTTTTGGTCCGCTGGGTTTAGCCTGCTTTTTTAAATAATAGTCCTTTCCTATGGTGTGCGTAGGAAAGGGTATTTACTCAAGTTTTAGATATCGGGGCGTCTGCGCTCGTCGTGGCAGTTTGATTTTTACTGGCGTTTATTTCGCCCTGTCGGCGATCTCCTTTCTTTTACCAGAAAAGAAAGGAGGCAAAGAAACTGGCTACCGAACCGCTTTCTGATCCAAATAATCAACAACTTTCTTAACGCATCAGTTCATACGGCACGTCCATGTGCCGAATGAACTTACAGCAAACATCCTGTTTGCTGTTGCTGAAAGTTATTAATTATTTGGGAAAGCTCAACGGTGGGCTAGTTGTAGACATGCAGAGTAAGGTTTTATGTTGTGAGTATTCACTTGTCATTTCTGTACTTTAAGCAAAGCGTAAAGGTTAGGTTTTGGGGCGCAGGATTCATCCTGCCTTGGTTTAGATGTGCTTTGATACCTTTATGAATAGGTGTTAAGTCGTCTGCGCTCGTCCGGTCAGTTTGATGTTTATTCACTGTGTTTTCGCCCTGTCGGCGAGTTCATTTTCTTTATACGAACAAAGAAAACAGAACCAAAAGAAACTCGCCCGTAACGTTTTTTAATCTGAATAAATAACTCCCTTCTTAGCGCACCGTTCATACGCCACATCCCTGTGGCGAACTGAACTAGCAACGGCATCCATGCCTTAGCTTGCTAAAGGTAGTGATTGATTCAGAAAAACGATAACGGGAAGTTGATGTAGCCGCAGTGCTTAGTTTCTACAAGGTTAATAGTCCAAATAAGATCGCTTATTTGACTATAAGGCTTTGACAGGTAATGATTTAATTATTATTGTTTTGTTATTTTTTATTTCATAATCCGTTACTATCGTGAATTATGGATAATATGCTGTTAGGCAATACAAACAAAGTGAGTCACTAATGGAAAGAGGAATAATTGCAGCTCCGGTTGCTGTCAAATCAAGACATAAAAATGAATTTTCTCTGAAAGTTGGTATGAGCAATGAGAAGCTTAGGTACTACTTGCTGTATTGGGATGATGTAGTCATTCCAACAAATAGCTTAATGCATTTTGGAATAGAAAATGAAGAACTTCTTATTGAACAAGGTTTAATTAGACGGCCAAGGGTTACCCTCAATCAAATTGGTGGGGATGGTGGAAGATCGCTTTTAGAAGCTCAAGCAATCGTTGCTGAAGCATTAATGGGTATGGAGCCAGGAAAGTGGGTTTTCATGCAGGATGGAGATAGATTAAACCTTGCAGATCAACATTCTGAACTCCGTAGTAATATAACACTAGATATTGCAAATATAATGCCTGTCCCACCTGGAAGTACTCCTATCGAAGATGTTCTTGAATTCAAATATCAAAGAAAAGAACAGCTTGGAGAACTTTGGTATTATTTGGATGAGTTATGTTTACAAGTTCAAAAAGAGCCTGATCGGGCTCTAGCTCAAAACCTTATTGTTACTGATTTTGGTAAAGCAGTAGAAGCCTCTATGAGGGTTACAAAAGAGAGATGGAGAGGATTCCATCTTACAAATTTTAAGCCTTCAATATCCTTTGATTACAAGAACCTAGCTAGTGGAGGTGCGGCTGAATATTTATCAACACTTGTGCCTGCTCTTGATAATGTACCCCAAGGTGTTGCTGCTTTATTTGGTGTAGCTGTTTCTACATTAAAAGTATCAGCTGATATTTCCAGAACACCGATAACACCTAAAACAGCAGAACAACTAAAACTATCATACCTATCAGAATTCAATGGTTTTTTTAGTAGCTAGTATTGCCTAACAAGCGCTTTAAACGGAACAAAAACAGTTGGCTGTTTCGCTCCGCTACACAATTATAGCCAACTATTTTTTCCGCTTAAGCGGGCGTTGAGGCTGTAGAATTTCTCCCAAAAACGCATTTTATGCGTTTTTTCTAATTACCTTTAATTGTACAAAAAACAACCTTGATTGAGCTGACTCTCTGTGATCTAATAGTTATTATTCGCTCAG
>NZ_SNUW01000011.1 GCF_004376845.1 Psychromonas algarum | reverse complement strand
ATAAAAAGAGCATTACACATCACTTTCCTAATTTATTTTTATGCTTGGCGACAATAGCGCTGTGGTACCACCTGATCCCATGCCGAACTCAGAAGTGAAACGCAGCTGCGCCGATGATAGTGTGGGGTCTCCCCATGTGAAAGTAGGTCATCGCCAAGCGCCTCATTGAATGAACCCTGTTGATTAACATCGACAGGGTTTTTTTATATCTAAAATTTAGTGATGCGCTAGGTGGAAGATAGGGGCTAATGATGCAGCCAGCATCGGTTCATGAGCGGGCTAAGCGCTGCGTGCCCTGGTAGTATCGCGCAGCCGATGGCTTATGAGTGGGTGAGCTCTGAGACCCTTATAGATGTACTCAAATTGCTATCTCTATAACTATCTTATTATTTGTTACAAAACCTTCCTAGTACCACAAACTGTATTTAAAAAATACGAGTGCATTTACTGTTATTGCCCTTAATATGGTTGCTATAATTACTAATCTGTATGTCGATAATTTGAAAAATATGCCTAAGAAAAAAACTGTTATTAAAATGCAAACCTATGGAATTTATTCTCAGTGGGATGCAAAATCTAAAGACTTACCTAAAATAAATCAATTTACTACCGATATTCCAGCAGAAATTGATATTGAATTTGGTTTTGTTATTAATGTGAAGAGTGCTCGTGGTAAGAAGGTGTTCTACTGTATCAATCATCCTAATGTACATAATAGATCTGGTGAGCCTTGTGCTCCTTTTACTGGTGAAGTGCATATTACAAACAACGACTGGAGCTTTTATCTGGGCGATACTATTTGGGCTCCCATTGAAGATAAATGTGGTCCATGGCGGATGACAATTGAGTTAGACGGGGAGCTCATAGCAGATAAAACTTTTAATGTATTCTCTTCAAATTGTAATGCAGTGATTAATGAGCGCTTTCCTTATCAATTATATTAAGTAGTTGTTCTATTTTGCTTATGAGCCAAGTAATGGAAACGATGAACAGTACTATGACACTCTTTGGTTCAAAGAGCAGTTCTGTAGATGAAGCGGAAAATTGTATTGATGATAATGGAGTAGAAGCTGATGATTATGTTCAAGCTACATTCTATTATTTAAGTCATACACACTAAACTGATTATTATATGCTTTGATGCATTTTCAATTGCATTGTGAAGGCCTGCTTTAAGCAGGCTTTTTTGTTCTTAATAAAAGTAGGTACTTTTCAATATGATTTGTTCATCAGAGGAAGTACTTTAATGGTATAATTACCTATTAGGTTTTTGAAGCTAGTCGTTCGATGGTTAGCAGTGTAATCAGAAAGGCAAAATTGTTATGAACGCAATTGAATTAACTAACATAATTAAAACATATCAAGGTGGAGTACAAGCGCTAAAAGGGATTTCTTTAGAAGTTGCAGAAGGGGACTTTTATGCTTTGTTGGGTCCTAATGGCGCAGGTAAATCAACAACGATAGGCATTATCTCATCATTAGTAAATAAAACATCTGGACAGGTTAGAGTATTCGGTTATGACATTGACACACAACTTGAATTAGCAAAAAGTCAGATAGGTTTGGTACCTCAAGAATTTAACTTCAACCCCTTTGAGCCTCCTCTACAAATTTTAGTTAATCAAGCTGGCTATTACGGCACTCCGCGTAAAGAAGCTTATAAAAGAGCTGAGAAATATCTAAAAAAATTAGATTTATGGGATAAACGTAATGAACCTGCAAGAGAGTTATCCGGAGGTATGAAGCGACGTCTCATGATTGCCCGCGCTCTAATGCATCAACCAAGGTTACTCATTCTTGATGAACCAACTGCTGGTGTTGACATCGAACTGCGCCGTTCCATGTGGGAATTTTTAACTGATTTAAATAAGCAGGGTGTGACTATTATTCTGACGACTCATTATTTAGAAGAGGCGGAAAGTTTATGTCGTAATATTGGTATTATTAATAAAGGTGAATTAGTTATTAATACCAGTATGAAAGAATTAATCGGTCGATTAGATAGTGAAATCTTTATTCTAGATGTTGACTCTTCATCAATGCTCCCTGAAAGTAATGATTTTAAGTTATCTGTCATCGATGAAAATACAATTGAATTAGAGTTAGCTAAAGCTCAGTCATTAAATAAAGTATTCGAATTATTGTCTGCACAAGGCGTTAATGTGAAAAGCCTTAGAAATAAATCTAACCGTTTAGAAGAGTTATTTTTAGAATTAGTTAAAAACGGAGTTATCGATGCTAAATAAACAATATGTGATAGCACTTAAGAGTATCTGGTTAAAAGAGATCAATCGTTTTTTACGTATTTGGGTACAAACATTAGTACCGCCTGCGATAACCATGTCTTTGTATTTTGTCATTTTTGGTAATTTAATCGGTTCAAGAATTGGTGAAATGAATGGCTTTAGTTATATGGCTTTTATTGTTCCTGGTTTGATCATGATGTCTGTTATTACTAATTCATATTCAAATGTTGCGGCTTCATTCTTTAGTGCAAAATTTCAACGTAATGTTGAGGAGTTATTAGTTGCACCAGTTCCCAATTATTTAATTATTTTGGGCTACGTTGGCGGTGGTGTTGCTCGTGGTTTAATGGTTGGCCTCATTGTCACTTTAGTTTCTTTATTTTTTGTGGATTTACATATTCATAATATGCTGATATTGATTGCTAGTGTTTTATGTACTTCTATACTCTTTTCTATTGGTGGTTTATTAAATGCTATTTTTGCTAAAACTTTTGACGATATAAGTATTATCCCTACTTTTGTATTAACGCCGTTAACTTATCTAGGTGGTGTTTTTTATTCTATTTCATTATTACCTGATTTTTGGCAAGGTGTATCACATTTTAATCCTGTCTTTTATATGATTAATGCTTTCCGTTATGGTTTCTTAGGTGTTTCAGATGTGCCTGTCGCTTGGTCATTTGCTGTGATTTTTGCCTTTATTTTTATTGGTTATTCATTAGTTGCTATGTTACTTAAAAAAGGTGTAGGTATTCGTTCATGAATGATATCACTGGTGATTCAAGAATTATTACCTCTAATCAGCAAGGGTTGCATGAAAAGTTAGATGAGGTGGTACTAAAGCATTTACAACATGATTTTAAGAAACCTTATCAGGCGCATACGTTATCGGCTTTTAAGGAAATTGAAAAATGGGTTGAACAGCAAGGGAAGCCTATTATATTTGATTCATGTTGTGGAGTGGGAGAAAGCACTTTTCATATAGCAAAATCACATCCTGAAGCTATCGTATTGGGAATGGATAAATCTGCAGATCGTTTATCGAAACATCCTGTTGATGGTGAATCAGTCATTAACGATCTGGATAATTATCGTTTGTTGCAAGTTAATTTAAATGATTTTTGGCGATTAGCGGTAGAAGCAAATTGGATGCTTTCTCATCATTATTTACTTTATCCCAATCCATGGCCTAAATCTAAGCATCTGCAGCGTCGTTGGCATGGTAGTGCTGTTTTCCCTTCAATTATTAAACTTGGGGGCAAACTGGATTTAAGAAGTAATTGGTTTACTTATGTCGAAGAATTTCAGCGTGCATTGCAATTAGCTAATGTTGAAAGTAAAACTGAAATTTATACTGCTGAAAATGCAATCACTCCTTTTGAGCGCAAGTATTGGGCAAGTGGTCAGCAATCTTTACGTTTAACCTGTGACTTGTAGCAACTAATGGTTAATTTATTGAATTATTGAAATTTTAATAGTGTTTTATAGGTCTATATTTTATATCGCTGATAATCGAGGGAAATATAATGCTTATAAAACACAGCAAAAAATCACAATTAAAAGAGTCTCAATTAACTAGCGAGTCGATTTATAAAGATCGACGTAATATTATTAAAAGTCTCGGTTTAGCGGCATTAACTTTTCCTTTTGCTAAACCTGTTAGCGCAGCATTATTCGATGTTTTTTCTGAAGAAAAAAGTAATGATGTTACATTTAAACGTTCTCCTTTAAATTTTACTAAAAATACGAATTACCAATCACTTACACCGTTAACACCTGAAAATAAAGTGCTTCAATATAACAACTTCTATGAATTTGGAACGGGGAAAGGTGATCCTTTCCAATATAGCCAACAGTTTAAAGTAGATCCTTGGTCGCTAACAATTGATGGTTTAGTTGATAAGCCTATAACACTCAATTATGAAGATCTGCTTAAAAAATTTGATATCGAAGAACGTTTATATCGGATGCGTTGTGTTGAAGCTTGGTCAATGAATATTCCGTGGTTAGGTTTTACTTTAGCAACATTATTAAAGCAGGTGGGTGTTAAATCTGATGCTAAATATGTCCGTTTTGAAACCGTTTATGATCCTGAGCAAATGCGAGGTCAATCCTCTAAATTTATTGGCGGTAGTATCAACTTCCCTTATGTAGAAGGCTTAACTATTGAAGAAGCGATGAATCCTTTAGTTCTTCTATCCGTTGGTCTATATGGAAAAACACTTGCTCCACAAAATGGTGCTCCGATCCGCTTAGTTGTGCCTTGGAAATACGGTTTTAAAAGTATTAAATCGATTGTCAAAATTACATTAACTGATAAACAACCTCGTAATACATGGCAAGCTATTGGGCCTGACGAATATGGGTTTTATGCCAATGTGAATCCAAGAGTTGATCACCCTCGTTGGAGTCAGAAGAACGAACGTATTATTGCTGAAGGTAATGTATTCCAGCAAGAAAGAAAGAAAACGCTCATGTTTAATGGCTATGAAGAAGAGGTTGCTCATTTATACAAAGATATGGATCTTTTGCGACATTTTTAATTTTATTTCAATAATAAATAGAGTGTAAATTAATGGGAAAATTACCCCCAGTTGCTATTACTTTAATAAAGATAATTATTCATTTAGCTTCGTTATCGGTGTTAATGTACTTTTATTTGTTAATTGATAGTGGCCGTTTAGGCGCGGATCCTGTCAAAGAGATGATCCATTTTTTAGGTAAAACAGCTTTAAATTATCTATTGCTAACATTAATGATCACACCTTTAAGTAAGCGGTTTAAACAGCCTTTATTAGGGAGATTAAGACGTTTATTAGGCTTGTATAGCTTCTTCTGGTTGTGTTTACATGTCATTGTATTTATATGGTTAGAGTTAAACTGGGAATTATTTTTACTATTTGAAGAAGTTATTAAACGACCGTATTTAACTCTGGGTATGTTTGCTTGGACAATTTTATTGTTGCTCAGTATCACTTCAATTAATGCCATTAGACGTAAAATGAAACAGGCTTGGTTTAGTTTACATCGTTGGGTATATGTTGCTGTATTATTAGGAACTATTCACTATTATTGGTCTGTTAAGTCAGGCCTAACTGAACCAATTATTTACTTTATTATCTGTTTTATCTTATTAAGAGAGCGGAGTTCATATTTTAAATTGAAATTAAACAATTTACTTAAACGCGTTAAGAAAGCCTCTTGATATAGAGGCTTAGATATTTCGTTAATTTATTTTTATTGACCAGAGCTTAGCAATATTTTCAGATACGTTTTCTAGGTTAACACTCGCATTAGCAAAAGCTTGTTGTAGCGTCATTGCGCCTGGTGTTGCTGCAAAAACAGCATCTATCCCACACCCATAGACTGCTTGGTGCTTGTCACCTAAACAACCCGCTACGGCAATGACTGGAATATCGAATTGTTTAGCTATTTTAGCGACCCCCATTGGTGTTTTTCCATAGATAGTTTGTCCATCAATTCTACCTTCTCCTGTGATCACTAAATCGGCATCGTGTATACATTGTTTTAATTGAACAGCTTCTAATACAAGCTCAATACCTGGTTTTAATGTGGCATTAGTAAATGCGATAAGAGCCGCTCCTATGCCTCCTGCGGCACCAGTTCCTGCTTGATTCAGTACATCAATATTAAATTGTTGCTGAATACATTCACCGTAATGTTTTAGTGCTTTATCTAATAGTTGGATATCTTCCTTTGTCGCGCCTTTTTGCGGGCCAAAGACATGACTCGCGCCTCGCTCACCACATAATGGATTATCAACATCACAGGCGACTAATATTTCACAACTTGCTAAACGCTTATCTAATGCATCGATGTTAATCTGGTGTATTTTTTGTAAACCATCACCATTTGCTTCGATCTCATTGCCATCTTTATCAATAAAGGTAACACCAAGCGCACTTAACATACCGATACCGCCATCATTGGTTGCACTGCCGCCTAAGCCGATAATAATTTTACTTACACCATTATCAAGTGCGGCCTTGATTAACTCACCTGTGCCGTAGCTGGAGGTTTGTTTAGGATCGCGTAAATGCTCTGCAACATGATGCAAACCACTTGCGGCTGCCATTTCAATAACGGCTGTATCGGAGTTATTACCTAATAACCCATAGAAAGCTTGTACAGGAGCGCTTAAAGGTCCTGTGACTGTAAGGTTAACTATTTTTCCATCAGTTGCATCAACTAAAGATTGTACAGTACCTTCTCCGCCATCAGCGACAGGAATTAAATGATATTCAGCGTGCTTTATAACTCGTTTCATGCCAGTTTCAATAGCGACACAAACTTGTTTTGCAGTAAGGCTTTCTTTGAATGAATCTGGTGCGATAATTATTTTCATATCCTCTCCTGTGTCATAGTTATGCTGCTGTCATAATGTTGCTATGGTTTATTATAGGGAACACAGTAAATAGCTGCTCTATTTTACTGGTTAAAATAATCCTCTTCTTTGTTATAAATTTCGTCAATGAAACAATCGTTTATCTAAATTTATACTCCGAATTGAATTGTTTTTTCTGCGTAAAATTTAGATCATATACTTAATGTAATTGGTATTAGATATAAAGACGAAAGCAACAGTTGATTAAGTTTTATATTTATTTCAACGCTACCGGAAAAATATTAATAGATCAAATAAGCGATTTTTATTTCAGAAAATATAAAAATAATTTTTTTTGCTAATTTCAAAAATTAATTGCAATAGGTGAGGTGGATTCTTAATGTGGGGCAGGATGAGGTAATAAAAAAGCCACTGGAGACTAGTGGCTTTAGAAATGTTTTGATCAATCTATGTGGCTATTAAGCTACTTGGATTGGTACATCTTTACTAGTACGAACGATATTATTATCTTTATCTAAATAAACTAAACTTGGTTTGTGACCTTTAATTTCTTCAGCGTCTAAACTTGCATAAGTACAAATAATAACACGATCACCAACAGCGGCTTGACGTGCTGCTGCACCATTAACAGAAATTATTTTTGAACCGCGTTCACCTATGATTGCATAGGTTGAAAAACGGTTACCATTATCAATATTATAAATTTCAATTTGTTCGTATTCTAAAATGCCCGCTTGCTCAAGAAGGTCTTGATCAATCGCACATGACCCTTCGTAGTTTAATTCAGCGTGAGTAACGCGAGCTTGGTGCAATTTACCTGTTAGCAGTGTCTTTTTCATACAAAACCTTTAATTCTAAAAATTTAAATTTGTTGTCTTTTTCAGCAGGGCGACTATAAAGTAAAAACTTTATTGGTGCAAATTAACAACTAAGTTATCAATTAATCGCGTATTACCTAGAAAGGCAGCCATTAATATAACCGCTTGCTTACTTGCTTTGTGTAAAGGAGCAAATGTAAGAGGGTCAACTATATGAATTTCATCAGTTTTAAAACCTGAGTTATTCAATGTCTGTTGTGCGTCTTTAATTAATTGCTCACAGTTTTCTGAATTAGTTGGCAAATTTTGACCAATGTTATTCATTACTTCTGCAATTTTGGGAGCAATTAATTTTTCAGCTTCTGATAATTTACTGTTTCGAGAGCTCATGGCTAAGCCTGAATTTTCTCGAACAGTTTCTACTGGGATGATCTTAATTGGCATTGCTAAATCCAATACCATTTGCTTGATCACTGCTAGTTGTTGAAAGTCCTTTTTACCAAAACAAGCAAAGTCAGGTTGTACTAAATTGAATAATTTAGTGACAATGGTGCTGACTCCTCGGAAATGCCCTGGACGTAATTCACCTTCTAACGAATCTGAAATACCAGGAACTTCAACAAAAGTTTGCGCGTTTAATCCATTAGGATAAATAACTTCTGGGGTAGGAGTGAATACAATATCAACCCCTGCCTCTTTAAGTTGAGCACAATCTTCTGCTAATGTTTTTGGATAGTTTGCTAAGTCTTGTGCATTGTTAAATTGCATTGGATTAACAAAAATACTTACGATGGTAATCTTCGCATGCAGTTGGCCCTCTTTAACTAATGTCAAATGGCCTTGATGTAAGTTTCCCATTGTTGGTATGAAACTGATCAGCTCTCCTTGCTGCTTTAATTTTTTAATTTCGCTGCGCAGCAGCTTAGGATCTTCGATTACTTGCATTGTTAACTCTTAATAAAAAGCTTCAGTTAATAAAAACTGTGTTCAGCACCAGGAAATATTTTATTTTCTACTTGTTCTTTATAAAGTTCAACAGCACGACGAATATCACCTGTTTCTACTAAAAAGTTTTTAGAAAATTTAGGGCAAAAACCTGCAGAAATACCAAAGGCATCATGCATCACTAATATTTGCCCATCTGTTTCAGCACCCGCTCCGATACCAATCACAGGAATATGTAATGCATCAGTTACACGTTTAGCTAATGCCACAGGCACACATTCAAGTATTAATAATTGGACACCAGCAGTTTGTAAAGCAAGTGCATCATCTAATAATTTTTCTGCTTGTTGATCATTACGGCCTTGTACTTTATAACCACCAAAAACATTAACTGATTGTGGGGTTAATCCTAAGTGACCACATACAGGAATACCACGCTCTACTAAACCTTTAACTGAGTCGGCTACCCAATTTCCACCTTCAAGTTTCACCATATTTGCACCTGCGCGCATTAAAATTGCTGCGTTACTATAGGTTTGCTCTGGTGTTGCATAACTCATAAATGGTAAGTCAGCAATGATTAAAGATTTTTCTGCCGTACTTGCAACAGATGCAGTGTGGTAGGCAATATGTTCAACTGTTACTGGAAGTGTTGAATCATGGCCTTGTAATACCATGCCTAAAGAGTCGCCCACCAATAAAACTTGAATCCCTGCTTGATCAAAAATTGCTGCAAAACTAGCGTCATATGCTGTAATACAGGTGATTTTTTCGTGCTCTTGTTTCATTTTAGCTAAACGAGAAACGCTTATTTTAGCCATTGTTGCTCCTAACTCGCAGTGGGTTGATATGTGATTATTCTACTGAGGTGATTAATTAATTCAACTTGTTATAGTAGTCAAGCCGTTTTTATCACAATCTTTAAGCATTTCAGTCAAAAAAGTACCATTAGGTAATTGTAATTGTGGTGCTATTTCAAATAAGGGATAGAGGACAAACTCTCGTTGTTGCATTCCATAATGTGGAATTGTTAAACGTTCATTATTTATAGTTTGTTCTGCATAAAGAATAATATCTAAGTCTAGTGTTCTTGGACCCCAACGATTATCTTTCCGTACACGTCCTTGCTTTTGCTCTATCGCTTGTAGTTCATCTAATAATTCAAGTGCTGATAATGTTGTTTCTAATTTAGCCACTGCATTAATATAATCGGGTTGATCTTGTGGCCCCATAGGTGCGCTACAGTATAAAGAAGAACAAGTGACTAGCGTTGTGTTCTTTATCTGATTAAGCGCTGTAATGGCTTGTTTAGCTTGTTCTATTGGCTGTGATTGATTACTACCAATACCAATGTAACTAATCATTCTTTTTACTCATCGCCGGTTTACGCTTTGCTTTGCTATAACGACGTTTTTTTGCTGGTTTATTGGCATCTGGTTTAAATTCTTTTGCTTTATTTACATTGTTACGAGCATAATTATGTTCTGGTAACTTGTTATGTAATTGGTATTCTTCCCACCATGCAGTTAGCTCTGCTAGTTCCCGGCTTTGTTCTACACGCGCTCTTAAAGAAAGGAAATCAAATGCAGCTCTGAACTTTTCATGTGCATAAACGCGTTGTGCTCGTTTACCACCAAATCGAGGTAAACGATGTTGTAATATCCATATATCTCGAATAGCTGCAGTAAAACGTTTCGGAATGGCAATTGTTTTGACTTGGATCGTAAGTACTTCGTTCATTGCGAGCATAAATGCATCGTGTAATTCAATGCCACTTTCAAAGCTCATCTCTTGAGCACGTTGTTCAAGCGGATACCAAAGCATGACAGCATAAATATACGCAGGAGTAACACGTTTACCATCAGCAATACGTTTGTCTGTATCCATCAATGCTTGTTCTATCATCTTCGTTGCTTTGTCATCTTCACCATCTTTAAATAAAATAGGAAATAACATTGCTAATAATCTATATTCTTTTAATAAACGATAGGTTGCTAAGCCTTGACCTGATAACAATAATTTTATGACTTCATCAAAATGACGAGCGGCAGGAATATCTTGTAAAAGGGGAGCTAAACGGCGGATCGGTTCTGCACATTCTTCACTGATAGATAAATCTAATTTAGCAGCAAAGCGAATTGCACGTAACATGCGAACGGGATCTTCTCGGTAACGTACTTCAGGTTCACCAATTAACGTTAATCGACGTTGTGCTAAGTCATCCATACCACCACAAAAATCATATAAAGCGTAATCAGCAATATCGTAATACAGCGCATTAACTGTAAAGTCACGACGTTCAGCGTCTTCTTCTAATGAGCCATAAACGTTATCACGCAATAACATGCCTGCTTGTGATTGTTTTACTTTTTGCTTGTCTTGCTCTGTTTCATCATGATGGCCGCGGAAAGTGGCGACTTCTATAATTTCACGACCAAATAGGATATGTGCAAGACGAAAACGACGTCCAATTAAACGGCAATTTCTAAATAAAGCTTTTACCTCTTCTGGTGTCGCATTGGTTGTAATGTCAAAATCTTTTGGTTTTAAGCCTAATAATAAGTCACGAACACCTCCGCCAACTAATAAAGCACGGTAACCTGCATTATGTAAACGGTATAAAACCTTCAATGCATTCTCGTCAATATCTGATCGTGAAATAGAGTGTTGTTCGCGCGGGATCTTATATCGATCTAGCGAAATAGCGGCTTCTGGCCTTGTTTTCTTGGTGAATACTTTTTTTACTAGTTTGCTTAAGCGTTTAATAGCTCTATCCCCTGCATCTGTTAGATGGAATTAGTCTTAAAATTATGCGCTTATTTTAAGTGTGCGGATCATTAAAAACAAATGATATTTATATTTGTGTAAAAACAGTCATTGTTAAGATAATAAATGCTGCTATTTATAGCTGAATTTCAAGCTGTTTAGGTACGTTATTCAAAGACCAACTTTCAGTCGCCCAGTTTAAAATATCGTGACAACTGCTTTGTTTGATATGTTTAGGAATTGGGTGACCTAAAAAAGCTAATACTTGCTTTAACGTGGGAATTGGATCTTTTTTATCCACTGCTTGAGCATGATTTTGTTTCGAGAGTTTAAAACCTGGTTCTGTGACAGCAAGAGGCAAATGCACATATTGAGGGGGCTCAGCACCTAATAATTGATATAAGCTTAATTGCTTTCCTGTTGTGCTGATTAAATCAGCTCCT
Organism: Psychromonas algarum; assembly: GCF_004376845.1. GTDB lineage: Bacteria > Pseudomonadota > Gammaproteobacteria > Enterobacterales > Psychromonadaceae > Psychromonas. The sequence continues at coordinate 107,453 of NZ_SNUW01000011.1, read as the reverse complement.
CTTACAACTTCGGTAATACCTTGTTGAATATCATCAATAACAACTGCCAAATTGTAAGCATATAAACCATCTTTACGTTTAATAATGAAATCATCTTCGATGTCAGTCTCATCTAATATGATTAATCCCTGCAGCTTATCTTCAAAAGACTTTGCTTTATGGATAATGGATAATAAATTAATACGTAATGCATTGCCGGTAAGAGTCTGCTTAGCATCCCGACATTTACCTTGATAATATCCACCTTGTTGTTTGATCATTTTACGAGTGCAACTACAGGCATAACATAAACCACGAGAGATTAATTCTGCTAATACGCTTTCATAAGCTTGGCTTTGTTGATGTTGATAAATGACTTCGCCATCCCATTGCAAACCATAAGCTTGTAATGTTTCAAGAATATCTTTACTTGAGCCAGCGATTTCTCGGGGTGGATCTATGTCTTCAATACGCACTTGCCATAGACCTTGTTGAGATTTTGCTTGTAAGTAACTTCCGACTGCCGCCACTAAAGAACCAAAATGTAATGCACCTGAAGGTGATGGCGCAAATCTGCCAATATAAGGTTTATTTTCTTTTAACAAGTTATCTATCTCTGTAAACAAAAACGGCTAGCAAATGCTAACCGTTTTTATTAAATCTAAAAGTATTGATTAACCAATACTTTGTTTTTCTTTTATTTCTGCAAGGGTTTTACAGTCGATACATAGATCTGCTGTAGGGCGTGCTTCTAAACGGCGAATACCGATTTCAACACCACATGACTCACAAAAACCAAAATCATCAACTTCAATTTTCTTTAATGTTTTTGAGATTTTTTTGATTAGTTGACGTTCACGATCACGAGCTCGTAATTCTAGACTGAACTCTTCTTCTTGAGTTGCACGGTCAACTGGATCAGGGAAATTAGATGCTTCATCTTTCATGTGATCAACTGTACGGTCAACTTCTTCACGTAGTTGAGTTGTCCAGGCTGTTAGAATACTTGTAAAGTGATCTCGTTGTTCCTTACACATGTACTCTTCGCCAGGTTTTTCCTGATATGGATCTACTCCTGCAATGGCTAGAATACCGAGTGTTTTTTTGCTTTGATTAGCGGGCATAAAATTTCCTTCTTTCGATGCTGCATAAATATTTTTTAAACGCACCAAACGGTGATAAATATAAATAATAGGGCGAACAAACTTTGCTAACATAGGTGCATCTGTTTTTTCGGCGGCTATCTATAGCAAGTATACGAGAGCGAGTCAAATGCTCTGTTATTAATTGTGAACAGCTGATCTTGTTATTCGGTTTTTTATTAAATTTGTTTCCAGTTATGTCCGCTCTATATGCCTTTACTCTTATTAAGGAATTGTATTCAAAATGTTACCTGTTCACGCCGTTCTAACTGAACTGAAACAACAACTTATCCATAACCCTCAAGTTATTCTTCAAGCTCCCCCAGGTGCAGGTAAGTCTACTTATTTACCTCTAGTGCTATTAAAAGAGCAATGGTTTACTGGAAAAATAATAATGTTAGAGCCTCGACGTTTAGCTGCTCGTAATATTGCTCATTATTTAGCCGAACAGTTAGGGCAACCTATCGGGAAACAAGTTGGTTATCGTTTACGAGGTGAATCTAAAGTTAGCCAAACTACACAATTAGAGATTGTGACTGAAGGAATATTGATCCGTTTATTGCAAAAAGATCCTGAATTGAACGGTATTGATTTAGTTATTTTTGATGAATTCCATGAACGTAATGTACAAGCTGATTTAGGACTTGCTTTGTGTCTGGATAGTCAAGCGAGTTTGCGTGAGGATCTTTCTCTATTGATCATGTCTGCTACCTTAAACAACCAATCATTACAACAGCATTTACCTGAGGCAACTTGTGTCAATTGTAAGGGGCGTATGTATCCTATTGAATATATTTATCAAAAGCCTTCAAATGAACGCCTTAAACAAGGTATTCAATATAATCAACAAAAAGCTTTCATCACACTCATCCAAACTGCATATCAGCAACAACAGGGCAATATTTTGGTTTTTGTTGCAGGTGTAAAAGAAATTTTAAATTGTTGTAGTGATCTACAAGATTGGATCCGTATCAATAATTTACCAGTGTTATTAGCACCATTGTATGGTCAGTTAAGCTTAGAGCAGCAACAATTAGCCATTCAGCCAGCTCCCAATAATAAACGAAAAATAGTGATAGCCACTAATATCGCAGAAACGAGTTTAACCATTGATGGTATTACTGTGGTAGTGGACTCTGGTATTGAACGTAGTTTTCAATTTCAACCACAAACAGGGATTGGGAAGTTAATAAGTCAAACAATTAGTGAAGCGAGTGCAACTCAAAGAGCAGGGCGGGCAGGAAGATTAAGTGCCGGTACTTGTTATCGTTTATGGTCAAAAGAAAAGCGCTTAACTGCTCAAAATGAAGTGCCGATACTACAAAGTGACTTAACCTCATTAATCTTAGAAATTAGTGCTTGGGGTGTTAATCATCCAAGTCAGTTACCATTTTTAACACAACCTAATGAAAAACATGTGCAAGTTGCACAGATATTATTACAAAAAATAGGAGCGTTAGACAACAATGCACGTTGCACCACCCATGGCGAGAAAATTATAGATCTTGCTTTGAGTCCTCGTTTAGGGCACATGTTGATCACAGCTAAAAACTTAGAAGGGCAATTAAAACAACCTGGTCTAGTCGCTCTTGCCTGTTTACTTGCTGCATTCTTAGAAAGTAATGAAAAGAGTAGTGATGATATTATGACTGAGTTGTTGTCTCCTTCATTCCAAGTCAAAAAGCAATACCAAGTATTATTAAAAAAATGTGCAATTAAAGCTCCTATTGTTTTACCATTTACTTATTGCGGTGTGTTATTAGCAATTGCTTTTCCTGACCGTATTGCCTTAAAGCGGGGTAATGCCCAACAATTTGACTATCAATTAAGTAATGGTGTTGGAGCTTGTTTATCCCATCACTCTGTTTTATTAAATGAAAAAATGCTGGTGGTCGCTGATCTCGCCTTATCTGCACAGCAAACAAATAGCCTTATTTTTAAAGCTTGTGCAATTTCATTGGAAGAAATAAAAACATTGCTCGCGCATTATTTAATATCAATTGATTACCTGAGTTGGTCATTAAAAGAGAATAAATTAATTGCAGAGCAGCGTTTAATGTTAGGTAAAATTGTCCTTTCTCGTAGCCCCTTAAGAAAAGTTACTAATACACAAAAACGAGAAGCGCTATTAAATGGTTTACGCCAAACAGGATTATCAATGTTATATTGGAGTGAACAGAATAAAGTATTATTGACTCGTTTACGTTATGCCTATTTACAATCTCAGCTAATACAAAATAATGACTTTGTTGATTTCAGTGAAGCCATTTTAATTGAGCAGTTAGATCAATGGTTAGCGCCTTTTTGTGTTGGTATTACTCAGCTTGAACAGTTGAAAAAAATAGATCTTAAAGCGGCATTATTATCTCGTTTAACTTGGCAGAAACAGAAAATGTTAGATCAGCTATTTCCAGAAAAATTAGCGGTTCCAACAGGATCTCTAATTAAACTAGAGTACCGAGAGCAGCATAATCCATTATTGTCAGTTAAAATGCAGGAATTATATGGGCAAGCTGACACTCCAAGCATTTTTAATGGCACTATTGCTGTTCAGCTAGCTTTGTTATCACCTTCAATGAAACCATTGCAAGTCACTCAAAATCTAAGTTCATTTTGGTCTGGTGCTTATAAAGAGGTGCAGAAAGAGATGAAAGGGCGTTATCCAAAGCATTTTTGGCCTGATGACCCTGCTAAGGCAGTGGCAACACGTAGAACTAAAAAATATATATCGAGTGAGAAAAAATAATTTTACTTGATAGAACAAGTACCAATAGTTATTTGTTTCAAACTACTAATTTATTAAAAAATTGAGTTATCAAAATTCGTTATGGCAAAAACAACAAATAAAGAAAGTAATAAACAGCCAGCAAAAAAAGTTGCTGCTAAAAATCCTAAAACTAAAAGAAAAACAGCAACACGTAAACCTAAAAAACAGCCATTTAAACAACGTTTTTTAAGAGGGTTATGGTCAGTTACTTGGAAATCAAGTTTGGCTTTTATTGCCTTTATTATTATTTGTGGAATTTATTTTGATAAAAAAATTGAACGTCGTTTAGATGGTTCAACTTGGACACTACCTGCGACTTTGTATGCTCGCCCTTTAGTTTTAGATCTTGATAAGCCATTAACAAAAAGTGCATTGGTCAGTGAGCTTAAATTACTTAATTATCGACCAGTTAGTATTGTACAAGATGTGGGGCAATTTGCTGTTAAAGGTAAAGAGGTGGTTATTTATCGCCGAGCTTTTGACTTCCCAGACCGTTCAGAACCTGCTGCATTAGCGATTGTCGATTTTAATGAGCATGGCATTAGTCGTATCAGAGATAATGAATACAATCATCTACGACAGTTTCGTCTGGATCCTTTATTGTTAGATAGATTGAACAGTAAACATATTCAAGATCGAGTATTTATTCCATTTGAAAAAATTCCAGATTTATTTATTAATACTTTATTGTTAATGGAAGACCGTGATTTTTATCATCATCAAGGTGTCTCTCCGTTTGCTATTTTACGTGCTTTTATTGCCAATTTTAAAGCAGGTCGTACAGTACAAGGCGGCAGTACTTTAACTCAGCAATTAGCTAAAAATTTATTTCTTACTCAAGAGCGAAGTTTATGGCGTAAATTTCAAGAAGCTTATATGGCTGTGTTGATGGATCATAAATATAGCAAGGACAAAATATTAGAAGCTTATTTAAATGAGGTGTATTTGGCTCAGAATGGGGCGACAGGTATTTATGGTATCGGGCTTGCTAGCGACTTTTATTTTGCTCGCCCAATTGATGAGTTACGTGTTGAGCAAATAGCATTAATGGTGGCAATTATCAAAGGGCCATCTTATTACAACCCTAGACGTAATCCAGAACGAGCGCTTGCCCGTCGAGATTTAGTATTACGTTTAATGGTTGAGAATAATTATATTAATACTGCTCAATACCGAGTAGCGGTAAACAGTCATTTAAATTTAAGTAATGCTAAAGCTCTTAATCATCGAGCTAATCCCGCTTTTGTCAGTTTATTAAATCGAGAATTAAATAGTGGAGTACCAACTCAGGTAAGTCGTCAGAGTGGTTTATCTATCTTTACTTCAATTTCACCTTTAGCACAAAAAAATGCAGAAAAAGCAATTCAACAAGGCATTAAAAGGGTTCAGCATAAAGATCAAAATGATCTACAAGGTGCAATGGTAGTAACGGATCGAGAATATGCGGAAGTACGTGCCATTGTATCTGGTAAAGATGTAAAATTTAGTGGTTTCAATCGTGCTTTAGATGCAAAGCGTCCAATTGGATCATTAGTGAAACCTGCTGTTTATTTAACAGCATTAAATAATGGCTATAAGTTATCAGATACCCTTAGTGATAAAAAAATTATTCTTAAAAATAGTTCTGGTCAACGTTGGCAACCTAATAATTATGATAGAAAATTTCGGGGGGAAGTTAGTTTAGAATATGCACTGGTACATTCTTTAAATGTGCCTACGGTTAATTTAGGGATGCAAGTTGGTCTGAATAATGTGATCAATAGTTTGCACAAAATGGGGGTTGATGAAAAGATACCTGCTTATCCATCTTTAGTTTTAGGAAGTGTACCGTTATCACCTTTCCAAGTGGCACAGATGTATCAACCCATTACCATGCAAGGCGTATATAAACCTTTAACTATTATTCGCTCTATCATGTCAAAAGAAGGGAGCCCTATATTTCAACGTAGCCAGCATGCTCGTCAAATATTTTCACCTGAATCTGTTGAAGTGTTATCTGACACGTTACATAAAGTGACAACAGAAGGAACTGCTCGTAGTTTACGTTGGCGTAATCCTGGGCAATATTTTGCAGGTAAAACAGGCACAACAAATAACTTGAATGATAGTTGGTTTGTTGGCTTTGATAATGATGAAGTTGTCACGACTTGGGTTGGCAAAGATAATAATAGAAGTGCAAAATTGACCGGTAGTAGCGGTGCCTTGGTATTATTTTCTGATTATATGAAAACAAAAAAAGGAAAATAAAGTGCAGCTATTAGCGACCATTACAGATTATCAACAATTAAAAAACGCTTTTTCAGACAATAAAAGTTGGGACGCGCAATATCGTTTAATTATCCAACTGGGTAAAATGCTTGTTAGCTTGCCTGAGCATTTGAAAATAGAAAGCAATCAAGTTAAAGGCTGTGAAAGTTTAGCTTGGTTAGTTATTAGCGAAAAAGAAGGTATTTACCATTTCGAAATGGATAGTGATACTAGAGTCGTAAAAGGGTTAATGAAAATTATTTTACTCATTTTCCAAAATAAAACAAAACAACAAATAGAAAGCATTGATTGTGAAAAATTATTTTCAGAATTAGGACTATTAAACTATTTAAGCCCTTCTCGATCTAACGGTTTATTTGCCATTATAAAAAACATTAAAGGAATTACCTCCATTGACTAAAACACGATTTACACTTCTTTTTTCAGGTTTGTTTTTATTATTCACAAATACACTAATAGCAAACGAATTAAATTCTGTTCCAACTGAACAAGTCACAAAAGGAAGCACTGTAAGCACTCCAACAACTAATGCAAATGAAGCAATTGCTACGAATGTGCTAGATACTAAAAATCGTTATGTTTATCAGGTGAATTATAAAAGTATCTCAATAGGAAAAATGACGCAGGAATATCATTGGACAGGAAAAGATGTTGAAGTAAATTCTGTTGCTGATTTTTCTTTTTTATATTTCTCATTTGGTGGTAGCCAAAAATCGGATATTGATTGGGATGAACAACAAAAACTTTTTTTAAGTCGTTCGTTTTTTCGTCAAAGTGTTGGTTTTAGTGTTGTTGATATGACGGTTAATTTTGATAAAGATGGCCGTAAGACTCATGTGGTAAATAATGGAGAAAAAGCTGAATATACTAATGACAGTGCTCCAATTGTTGATTTTAATACCATCACTTTGCAAATTTCAGAGGGGTTAAAAGCAGGACAAATTGATTTTGAGTTTTATATGCAAACTTCTACAAGTGTGGCTCATTATTTCTTTAAAGTAGTAGGGAAAGAAAAAATAAAAACAAAGTTTGGCGAGTTAGAAGCTTATCGTGTAGAGCAGGTTAGAAAAAACGATCGTACTTTTATTGCGTGGTTTGCTCCAACGTTTGAGAATCAAATGGTTAAATTTCATTATAAAAGAAAGGTGTTAGATATTAACGGTGAGTTAATTGAACATAATAATACCAAATTACAATAAATAGCTTATCTATTTTACTTGTTAAAACAGCCAACTTACTTGTTGCAAATTTTGTAAAGGGAATAGCCATTTACATCAATTTACGCCTTGAATTGAACTGTTTTTTCAGTGCGAAATTTAGACAACATATTGAATGTAATCGGTATAATAAAACAGTCTCAGCTTCATTGGTTGAATAAACTTAAGATATTGAATGAAAAATAGAATACTAAAATACTAAAAGGCGCTATTGTGAATAATTGTCAGAAAATTAATCCTAGCAAAGGATTGCTACACTCTAGAAATATTCATCAAGGGCAATATGACTTTTCAGCTTTAATCAAAACATGCCCTGAGCTTAAGCCTTATGTCATCCATAACCCTAAAGGTGATTTAACAATTAACTTTAGTGATCCTCAAGGGGTTTTATTACTCAATAAAGCATTATTAACTCATTTTTATGATGTTAAATTTTGGCAAATTCCTGCTGGGTATTTATGCCCACCTATTCCTGGGCGAGTTGATTATATTCATTATATAGCTGACTTATTAAGTGCTGCTTTTGCTGGAAATATACCTAAAGGTAGTCAAATTAAAGGTTTGGATATCGGCTGTGGTGCTAATTGTATTTACCCTATTCTAGGCAGTCGTTGTTATGAATGGTCTTTTGTTGCTTCTGATATTGATGCATTAGCTGTTAAAACGGCAAAGTTATTGGTAGATGCAAATAAAAATATTAGTAAAAAGATCATTGTTCGCCAGCAAAAAAATACGCAAAAAATATTCTCTAGTATGGTGAAAACAACAGATCGTTTTACGTTTACTATGTGCAACCCTCCTTTTCATGCTTCAATGGAAAAAGCAGAGCAAGGTAGTCGATTAAAGCGTAAGAATCTAAGTAAAAATGCAGTATCCAATAAACAACCTAATGATGTACTAAATTTTGCAGGGCAAGCACATGAGTTAAGTTGTGCTGGTGGTGAAATTGCTTTTGTAAAACAGATGGTTGAAGAGAGCTTGTTAATAAAAAACCAAGTTTGTTGGTTTACTTGTTTATTATCTAAATCTGAAAATGTTAATCCTTTGAAAAAGCTATTAGAAGCACAAAAAGTACAACAAGTGAAAGTGGTTGAGATGTCACAAGGTCAAAAAATAAGTCGTTTTATTGCGTGGACATATTTAGAGTTGCAAGAGCAAAAGGATTTTTTTGTGTAAGGTATTTACTCATCAATAATTATTGTGTGTTTAAAGGGATTCATCATGCAGTTTTATCTAGGGTGTTGTACTAAAAGTATTAATAACGCTACGTTCAATTTAATAAAGTCATTTTTATTTGCTTTACTTTGTTCGCAAAGCTCGGTCGCCGCTAGTTTTATGTCTGAAGCATTTATTGACCCAACTGATGGTCAGTTAGATATGAGTAATTGGCTACTTGAAAAAAAAGGTTTTTTACCTACTCCTATTATTATTACTGAGCCTGCCGTTGGTTATGGTGGTGGTTTAGCCTTGGTATACTTTCATGATAAGTTTGGTGGAGCAAAAAGCAAACCAAGTGTTAGTGTCGTCGCTGCTGGTGGAACTGAGAATGGAACTTGGTTTGTTGGAGGTAAACATCTTGGTATTTGGGATGATGATAATATTCGATATGTAGCCGCAGCAGGTAAAGCCGACGTTAATATTGAGTATTATGGACTATCAGACAATATTGATAAACCTTCATCAAATATTAATTTAGAAGCTAATGCGGCTTTTTTCTTACAAGAAATTCAATTTCGACTGGCAGAAAGTAATTTTTTTGCTGGTTTAAGTTATACCTTTATCGATTCTGATAGTGATTTCCAAGTTAGTCTTAATCAATTACCTATAGAGTTACCTGGTGTTAATTTTCAGAGCCGTAGCGCCTCTATTTCGGGCATATTAAGTTATGACAGTCGAGATAATATATTTACTCCTAATAATGGGATCGCAAGTCGCTTGAGTTTATCTTCTGCGAATAGTGCATGGGGAAGTGATGAAGATTATCTTCATTATGATTTATCTTTACTCTATTACAACGACTTTGCTAAAAATTGGGTTTTAGGTTCTCGTTTTGCAGCTAGTGGTGTGGATGGAGATGATGCGCCTTATTATGCTTATCCCTTTGTTGACCTACGTGGTGTGAAAGCAATGCAATTTCAAGGAAGTTTAATCACAGAAGGTGAACTGGAGTTACGTTGGACCTTTATTCCTAGATGGACATTGGTAGGTTTTGGAGGTATTGCTAAAGCATTCAATCATGATTCTTTTAAAAATGATTCGGATATTGTATATAGCAAAGGTGCGGGGATCCGTTACTTGATCGCATCAAAACTAGGTTTACAAGTTGGCATGGATGTCGCTCAAGGACCTGATGATACTGCATTATATTTTCAGGTAGGCAGTGCTTGGGCAATGAAATAGTTTCATTGTTTTAAACTGTTTTTATCTATTATCTGTCTTTAAATCATGGTTTATTAAATCCAATAATTGTACTAATTGCTCTATTTGTAGTGAATTTACATTATTAAATTTACATCGAATTTGACTCGGGATATCAACGGCTTTTATTTTTATTTTTTGCCCTTCTTGAGTTAATTTAATTACTCTTTTTCGTTTATCCTGCTCATCTTTGATAATGCTAAGTAAGCATTTTTCTGTCATTTTTTTTAAAATCTGTGTCATAGCACCACCATCAATCGCTGTTTTTTCAATAAGTTCTGCGATGGTTATTTTATCCTGCTCCCATAATGCCATCATGACAACATACTGCGGATAGGTTAAATTAACCTTTGCTAATGGTTCTCGATACGCTCGAGCAATACTATTAGAAGCCATATATAAACGATGACATAGCTGGTTTTTTAACTTTAACTGTTCGTGTCGCATAAAGGCTCCTTAAAAACAACATTTTAGTTTGCATGCAAATTATTTGCAATTGTAATTTTCCCGCGTTATTATTTTGCATGCAAACTAATTTTTTTGGTTAATATTAATTTTAGGAGTTAATTATGAATGTATTACAAGAAGTCGCTTATACAGCAAAAGCCACTGCAACGGGTGGTCGTGAAGGTGTTGCTAAATCTGATGACAGTCGTTTAGATGTTAATTTATCAACTCCTAAAGGCTTAGGTGGTGATGATGGCCAAGGGACTAATCCTGAACAATTATTTGCTGCAGGTTATGCTGCTTGTTTTATCGGTGCTATTAAATTCGTTGCAGGTGCTGAAAAAATTAAATTACCTGCTGATGTTTATATTAATTCAGAAGTTGCTGTTGGCCCAATCGAAGGCGGTTTTGGTATTGCTGTGAAATTAGCTGTATCACTAGGCGATATGGATAAAGCGAGTGCTGAAGCATTAGTAGAGAAAGCACATCAAGTCTGTCCATACTCAAATGCGACTCGTGGTAATATTTCAGTAGAGCTTTCAGTTATTTAATAATATTTATACTAATCACAGTAAATAGATTGCATGCTTAATACAATTGGTATTAGAAAATATTATTTTAAATAAGATCAAAAAAATGAGACTTAAAAGTCTCATTTTTTATATCCTAAATTTATTATAACTAGTTGATTAGTTTAATAAACGAGCTCGAATTGTACCTTCGATTTCTTTTAGTTTGATTAATGCTTTTTTAGCATCTTCACTATTCACATCAATAACTACATAACCAATATTTTCATTTGTTTGTAAATATTGTGCTGCGATATTGATATCGTTATCAGCAAAAGCTAAGTTGATCTTAGTTAAAATACCAGGTTGATTTTGGTGGATATGTAATAAACGGCTTGTACCTTTATGGATTGGTAAAGATACTTCAGGGAAGTTTTTAGATGATAATGTAGAGCCATTATCAGAATACTTCACTAATTTTCCTGCTACTTCATAACCGATGTTTTCTTGTGCTTCTTGTGTGCTACCACCAACATGTGGTGTTAGAATTACATTGTCGAATTCACGTAATGGAGAATCAAATTCTTCATTATTTGATTTTGGCTCTGTAGGAAATACATCTACAGCAGCACCAGATAATTTCTTGCTTCTTAAAGCATCACATAATGCAGGAATATCAACAACTGTTCCGCGAGCTGCATTCATGAAAATGGCACCATCTTTCATTTGTTCAAATTCATTTGCGCCCATCATATTTTTTGTTGAATCAACTTCAGGTACATGCAAGCTAACCACATCTGATGTTGCTAATAGCTCTTGCATAGATGCAACTTGCGTTGCATTGCCTAAAGTTAGCTTACTTTCAATATCGTAGAAAGAAACATTAAAACCTAAACCTTCAGCAAGAATACCAAATTGAGTACCGATATGACCGTAACCAATAATGCCTAAGTTTTTACCACGAGCTTCATATGAAGCCGTTGCTGATTTATCCCATTCACCACGATGAGCTTTAGCGTTACGCTCAGGTACACCACGTAATAAAAGTAAAGCTTGGCCTAGTACTAATTCAGCAACACTTCGTGTATTTGAGAAAGGAGCGTTAAAAACAGCAATCCCTTTCTTTTGTGCTGCAACCAAATCAACTTGGTTTGTGCCAATACAAAAACAACCAATTGCGACAAGTTTGTCAGCTTCTGCTAATACTTTTTCTGATAAGTTAGAGCGAGAGCGAATACCGATAAAATGTACATCTTTAATCTTTTTAATTAAATCTTCTTCACTTAATGAGGTTTTAATACTTTCGATGTTGGTATAACCAGCTTGAGTAAAAGTATCAACTGAACTCTGGTGTAAACCTTCTAGTAGAAGAATTTTAATTTTATCTTTATTGAGCGAAAACTTTGTCATTTTATTTCCTTGGGCCTTATGAAAATAAGGCAAGTGGACCAACAATTAATATTAAAATTTTTAGTGCAATTAAAATAGCAAAAATAGATGTCGTTGTGAATATGAGACGCTTATTTCATATATGAAAAATCGAAACTACTTATTACCATTTGAATTTTTATTTACTTTATTTGCTTATTTTAGTGTTTTTACACCATCTTCAGTGCCTACAAGTACAACATCGGCAGCTCGGTTTGCAAATAAACCATTAGTTACAACACCAACAATAGAATTTATTTTATTTTCTAGTGTTAGTGGTTCAGTTATTTTTAGGTTATGCACATCTAAAATGACATTTCCATTATCAGTAATAACACCTTCGCGGTATTCTGGAGAACCGCCTAATTTAACTAATTCTCGAGCTACGTAACTGCGAGCCATTGGAATAACTTCTACTGGTAGTGGAAATCCACCTAAAATATCTACATTTTTTGTGTCATCTACAATACAAATAAATTTGTCTGCGACCGCTGATACAATTTTTTCACGAGTTAATGCTGCACCGCCGCCTTTAATCATATGATTAAAAGAATTGATTTCATCTGCACCATCAACATAAATGCTTAATTCAGATACATCATTTAAGTCAAATACACGAATACCGTATTCTTTTAATTTAGCGGTTGATGCTTCTGAGCTAGATACTGCACCTTCAATATCATTTTTCATTGTTGCTAATGCATCAATGAAATGATTGACAGTTGAGCCTGTGCCAACGCCAACAATGCTGAATTTTTCAACATATTTTAAGGCAGCATAAGCAGCGGCTTTTTTCTTATCATCTTGAGTCATGGTTTGTATCCTATTAAATGAAACATTATGTGTATATGTCTTAAAAGTGGGGCGATTATACCCTTAATTATGCTTTAAATTTAAGCAATATTTATGTGCATTTTGTAAATAATTAACTTCTATTAAAATGAAAATGTTGGTTCGGAGTGATTATCTCTGGTAATGGGACATCCCAACTCTGTATTGGTAACTCATTAATATATTGGCAGTTATGCGCTAAACCAATAGGGTAGGGGCCTGTTTTTTGTGTAAACCAAGGTGCTAATAATCGATCATAATAACCGCCCCCCATGCCAATACGATTACCTTGAATATCAAAAGCAACTAAAGGAGTGAATACAATGTCTAAATTGTTAATGAGGGTGGTGTTGATAAAGTGGTTGCTATCATGGTGTCCATGAATTAATTTTGGCTCTGTAATTCCATAGTGATTTTTAATCATAGGCGTGTCTGGACAGTATTCAATAAAGAGTAGTTTTCCTTCTTCTGTTGGGTGGAGTACTGGTAGGCAAACTTGTTTTTGATGTTTCCAGCACCAATCTATAAATAAAGATAAATTAATCTCACCATCATGGGCCAAGGTAACTGATACAGACTGAGCTTTTAAAATTTTAGGGTGTGTGATTAGTCGCGTAAAGAGTTTCTGTGATGCATTTTTTTGTTCTGTTAATGACAACTCTCGACGTGATGCACGTATCTGCTGACGGATCGTATTTCGTTGTTCAGAAATATGGTTAGGCATAGTATTTTTAAGGTGATCAAAGTATGTGATGTAACATAACAAATAAGAGTGTGTTACGCATTGATAAATTTAATTTAAAGGGGATTAATATAAAAAATAGTTGTTCTTTATAGATATTTTAAAGTGAAAAGTAACCCAAGGATACCGTTGTTGACTGTGACCTTGAACCCGAAGGTCAAGGTTGGTATATCAGTGTTTGCCGCAGGTTTCTCGATACAAGTCGAGCTTACACAATAGCATCCGAACTAATTCACCAGGGTAATGCTTATCGGCTCAGGGACGTAGTCAAGATTAGCGGGTACCCGAGGGTTAAATAAACTCTAACCTTTTTTAAATGTTTTTTAAAGGGATTTTTAAGTAAAAATTTCAACTTGTTTAAAGCTTGATTATTTTTTGAAAAGGACTTAATAATTGCGTTTAATATTTAATTAATACTAAAAATAAAATCAATAAACCTTTGAGAAATTAAGGTTTATTCTTCTTTTTCAATTTCTTTTCCTAATGCACCTGCAATAGCTTCTTGAAGTTGTTCAATACGTTTATTCAGTTTATCTGTTTGGGCCCGATTTTCAGCTTTAAGTGCATCTAATTGATGACGGTAATTTAATGCTGCCATAACCACAAGTTGCTCATTACGTAGTGTTCGGCTAGGTCCTTTCATCTCTTTAAGGTGCTCATCAAGTTGATGGACCGTTTTTAATAAATTTTCTTGCTCACCTTCTGGGCAGCCTATTTTGTATTGTTGTCCTAATATAGTGATGTCAAGATGTGCCATAAAGACCCCGTTAGTATTACCAAAAAAGGGAACAATCATTTTCCCCTTAAAAAATGTGAGATTACGCCCGAACTATATCCACCTAGCTATCAAGTTTCAAGTACTTAGTGGCGACGAGATCTTGTGGGTGATAGAATAAATATATTGTTCCTTGTTGATTAAGAGTGTGACCATGAATTCTGTTGTTTTACCCAGTTTTGAAAAAATCTCACAAGCACTTGAAGATGCTGAATTATTTACCAATGCAGCTGAAACTCACGGTGTATTATCTGGGTTTGTTTGTGGTGGTATTTCCCTTGATAATAATAGTTGGCAATCGCTATTTAATGACGTTGTTAATGAGGGAATGGCGTTACCATCTTCTATGAAAAAATTAATTTCAGAGATTTATGCAGATGTAGTAAAGCAATGTACCGATGATGGACTTGGTTTTAATTTGTTATTACCTGCTGATGACAAACCATTAGATGAGCGAGCTGAAGCTATGGCACAATGGGCTCAGGGTTTTTTAGTTGGATTTGGTATGGTGCAACAAGCTCTTAATCAAGCGCCTGAGGATGTTCAAGAAGTGATCCGTGATATTCGAGATATTTCACAACTATCATTGGATTTTGAGCAAGAAGATGAAGATTCTGAAATTGCTTTTACTGAAATTGTTGAATATCTTCGAGTGAGTGCAATGTTATGCTTTAATACTTTTTCTCGTCAGGCTCCCTCTCCTATTTCTAATACTCTTCATTAAATCGAGATCATATGACTGAATTTATAAAGCGTCGTCAAATATTTGCTAATAGTATGCTGGACAACAGCATGGCAATTTTCCCTGCTAATAAAGAACTGATGCGAAGTAACGATACAGAGTTTCGTTTTCGTCAAAACAGTGATTTTTATTATTTAACGGGTTTTAATGAACCCGATGCATGTTTGTTGTTAATTAAAAAAGATGGTCTGGTTAAAAGTGTTTTATTTAATCGTAAAAAAGATAAAACTGCTGAAATTTGGCATGGTTACCGTTTGGGACAAGAAGCTGCTTTAGCGGAATTAGCAATTGATCAGGCTTTTCCTATAGATGACTTAGAAATTAAGTTAAGTGAATTTTTTACTAATGTTGAGCATCTGTATTATCCCGTCTTAAGTGGCGCATCATTAGATCACTGTTTACAGTCAGTATTAAATAAATTGCGTAGTAAAACGCGTAGTGGTTTGATTGACACCAATCAATTTTTAAATTGGCAACCACAGATACATGAAATGCGTTTATTTAAAAGTAGCTATGAGCAGGAATTAATGCGTAAGGCGGGTGAAATATCAGCACTTGGCCATGTTCGAGCTATGCAACAATGTCAGCCAGGAATGTGGGAGTATCAATTACAGCTAGAAGTTGAATATGAATTTGCTAGGCAGGGAACTCGCGATGTTGCTTATAACAGTATCGTTGCCAGTGGTAATAACGCTTGTATTTTGCATTACACCGAAAATGATAAGCAGTTGCAAGATGGTGATTTAGTCTTGATTGATGCAGGGGCCGAATATCAAGGTTATGCGGGTGATATTACACGTACTTTCCCTGTTAATGGTCGATTTTCTCCACAACAAGCGGCGCTTTATGAATTGGTGTTAGATTGCCAACTATTTGCCATTGCACAAGTTAAACCCAATATTAGTATGTTAGCAATTAACGCATTAGTAGTGCGTAAAATGAGCGAAGGTTTATTCAATTTAAGTATCGTAAAAGGTGATTTAGAAAGCTTTATTAAAGAAGAGAAATATAAAGTATTTTATATGCATGGCTTAGGACATTTTATTGGCTTAGATGTACATGATGTTGGTAACTCAGGTAGTGTTGCAGAGCCCCGTGCATTAGAAGCTGGAATGGTAGTAACTATTGAGCCTGGTTTATATATTAGTCATGATGCGGATGTTGATGAGTGTTGGAAAGGAATTGGTATTCGTATAGAAGATGACCTATTAGTAACAGAAAATGGAAATGAAATATTAACTGCAGCTGTTCCTAAAAGCATCCAAGAAATTGAAGCACTGATGCAACATGGTTAAGTCTACTTCTTTAAAAATATCTCACGCAGTGATTAATGATGTCCCTATATATGACGTTGTTATCGTTGGTGCGGGGATGTCTGGTAGTTTATTAGCTTTATCTTTATTGAAGCAAAATAAAGAATTGAATATTTTATTACTGGATGAGAATGCTGAGCGTGTAACAAAAGAACAAACAATCGACCCATCTCATACTCACCCTAGTTTTGATGCTCGATGCATTGCTTTGAGCTCAGGTTCTGTCGACATTTTAAATGATTTATCATTATGGGCTGATATTCGAATAAATGCGCAGCCAATTAAGCAGATCGAAGTCTCTGATAGAGGGGCTTTTGGCGCATTGGATTTAACCTCTGATATTGATGCTTTTGGTTATGTCGTTGAACTACGGCATGTGGGGAAAATACTGGCTCGTACTTTAGCTTCCTTCTCTTCGTTAACCACATTATATAATGTTAAATTAAATAATCTTCAACAAACACAAAACCACGTTATTTGTGATTTGAATAATGGACAAGTAGCTTATGCAAAATTGTGTGTTGGTGCTGATGGCAGTAACAGTCAAGTTAGACATTTTGCTAAAATTAATACAGAACACCATGATTATAAATCTAGTGCCGTGATATGTAATGTTCGTTGTTCTAAACCTCATCAAAGTATTGCTTATGAACGTTTTTCTAAAAATGGCCCTATTGCTTTGTTACCTCTTTTAGAGGATCGTTATTCGTTAGTCTATTGCGTTGACAATGATCAAGCTGAAACAATTACAAAGTTATCTGATAAAGCATTTTTACAACATCTACAATGTGAATTTGGATATCGATCAGGATTATTCGAAGAAGCAGGAAAGCGTGATATTTATCCATTGAGTCTGATTAAAACCATACGTCCTATAGCACACCGTATTGTGTGTATTGGCAATGCCGCACATAGTTTACATCCTGTTGCAGGCCAAGGTTTTAATTTAGGGTTACGTGATCTGCATGTATTAGCTAACATTGTAAGTAAAGCTGGTACTGAAAAAATTGGCTCTTTTAGCATGCTTAATCATTATTGGATGTGCAGAGAAAGTGATCATAACAACACTATTTTAATGACAGATAGTTTGGTGCGTCTATTTAGCAATAAATATCATTTATTCAGTTTGCCTCGTAATATTGGATTACAGGCAATGAGTTTTTTTCCTTTTTTATCAGTTCCTATTATTGAACAAGCCAAAGGAAAGTTTGAATGGTTTAATGGAGAAAATTTATCATGATGCAATCTTATGATGTCACCATAGTCGGTGGCGGAATGGTAGGGTTAACGTTAGCTAAATCTTTAGCTAATAGTCATTTAACCGTTGCAATCATTGAAGCTCGTGAAGCAAGTGAGTTGACAGCAGAAACTGAAAATCGAGTTAGCGCGATCAGTTTTGCTAGCAAAAATTTATTTGATAACTTAGGTATTTGGACTTCATTAAATGCTTCACGCATTACTCCTTATCACACCATGCAGGTGTGGGAAAAAGATAGTTTTGGGAAAATAGATTTTGATGCGAAACAAGTGAATCAAAATGATCTTGGTTATATTGTAGAAAATAAAAATCTACAGCTTGCTTTATTAAATGCCGTTCAACAGCAAGCAAACATTACTTTTCTTTGTCCTGAAACATTACAAAATATGGCGATAGGTGATGGAGAAGCTTGGTTAACATTAAGTAGTGGTAAACAACTCACTTCTAAATTAGTTGTTGCTGCGGATGGTGCTAACTCATGGGTGAGACAACAAGTTAATATTCCATTAACACAATGGGATTATCAACACCATGCCATTGTTGCAACGGTTAAAACAGATGAACCACATCAAGCTTGTGCGAGACAAGTCTTTACACCCCAAGGCCCACTAGCTTTTTTACCATTGTATGAAAATAACTTAAGTTCTATTGTTTGGTCATTGCCACCGATACAAGCGACATTATTGTTAGCTTTAGATGATGAAGCTTTTAATCAGCAATTAAGCCGTACTTTTGATAATCGTTTAGGCTTATGTGAAGTACAAGGAAAGCGTCAAAGTATTCCACTTAGCATGAGATATGCTCGTGATTTTGCAAAACATCGTATTGCATTAATCGGTGATGCGGCTCATACCATTCACCCGTTAGCTGGTCAGGGAGTTAATTTGGGTGTTCTTGATGCCGCATGTTTAGGGCAAGAAATATTAGCGCATGCAAATGTAGGTGATGATATTGGGTTGTATCAAAATTTACGTCACTTTGAACGTTGGCGAAAAACAGAAGCAACGCAAATGATTGCTTCAATGGAATTATTAAAACAATTATTTAATGGTAATAATCCATTTAAAAAAGCATTACGAGATACGGCATTATTAATGGCAGATAATATTTCACCATTAAAAAAACAATTTATACAACAAGCAATGGGATTGAATGGCGATCGTCCTTATTTGTGTTTAAAGCAATCAGTAACAAAATAAACTCTAGCTAACAAAAGAGAGTTTATTATTTTCAATCGTGTTGATATGCCGGCTGATTTTTGGCATTTTGTCTGATAACAGGTATATTAGCGATAATTTTACTTACGCCTTTGATTTTAAAAACTACAATCTTTGATTATTGTGTTTACATTGAAGGTTTCAAATATTAATAAGAGCGGAAACAATATGATCATTAAACCGAAGATTCGTGGTTTTATTTGTACAACAACACATCCAACAGGTTGTGAAAAAAATATTCAAGCACAAATTGAATATACAAAACAACAAGGCAAAATTGAAAAAGGCCCTAAACGTGTACTCGTTATTGGTTCATCTGCAGGTTATGGCATGTCATCACGTATTGCCGCTGCATATGGAAGTGATGCTGCAACTATCGGTGTGTTTTTTGAAAAGCCAGCAACAGATCGTAAACCAGGCTCTGCTGGTTGGTACAACAGTGCCGCATTTGAAAAACAAGCAAAAGCAGATGGGTTATACGCAAAAAGCGTAAATGGTGATGCGTTTTCAAACGAAACAAAGCAACTTGTTATTGATACAATTAAAGCTGATTTAGGTCAAATTGATGCAATCATCTATTCAGTTGCAGCACCTGTTCGTAAACTACCAGAGACTGGTGAAGTGATCCGTTCAAGCCTAAAACCAATTGGTGAAGTTTATACTTCTACTGCTATCGATACTAATAAAGATTGTATTATCGAAGCTTCAGTTGAACCTGCGACAGAAGAAGAGATTGCAAACACTGTTACCGTGATGGGTGGACAAGATTGGGAACTTTGGATGAACGCATTAGCTGACGCCGGCGTACTAGCAGAAGGTGTTAAAACGGTTGCTTATTCATACATTGGTACTGAATTAACATGGCCTATTTATTGGGATGGTGCACTTGGTAAAGCGAAATTAGACTTAGATCGCGCATCGACTGCTATTCAAGCACAATTAGACTCTTTAAATGGTGAAGCTTATGTTTCAGTGCAAAAAAGTGTTGTAACTCAAGCAAGTTCAGCTATTCCTGTTATGCCTCTATACATCTCAATGGTTTTCAAAATCATGAAAGAAAAAGGTTTACACGAAGGTTGTATGGAGCAAATTCATCGTTTATTTACAGCTCAGTTATTTAAACAAGATGGTTCTGCGCCAACAACTGATGATGCTCGTCGTTTACGTCTTGATGACTGGGAATTACAAGATGAAGTACAACAAGCATGTAAAGATTTATGGCCACAAATTACAACAGAAAATCTGTTTGAGTTAACTGACTATAAAGAATACAAAGAAGAGTTTTTACAGTTATTTGGTTTTGGCATCGAAGGCGTTGATTATGATGCCGATGTTGATACTTTAGTTGAGTTTGACTGCTTATAAATAATTAAGTTGCTTACATATTTTCTAAAATACCCGCTATATGCGGGTATTTTTGTTTCTAATTCTTGTGACATTGAATCTAAGTTTAATGAAGAGAAAGTAGCGCTATTATTGACCGTCATCGTAATAACATAACAACACTTTTTTGTTGCAACTTAAAGATAAATAATTAGACTTACATGTAAATCGGTATGTAGCGCAGTTTGGTAGCGCACTGTCATGGGGTGTCAGGGGTCAGAGGTTCAAATCCTCTCATACCGACCAGCTCACTTTTTGTCCACTTTCCTCCATTTAAAGGAAGTTTCATGTCTCGTTTTTCATTACCTGAATCAAAACTATTAGAAGAAGTTCAAACCGTTTTTGAAGTGCAAAGTGCAGCTTTAACTGCGCATAGCAAACAAGTAGGGGAAGATTATCTGCAAGCACTCGAATTAATGAAAAACTGCAAAGGTAGAGTGATTGTTTGTGGCATGGGAAAATCTGGTCATATTGGTACCAAGATCGCTGCTACATTAGCTTCTGTGGGAACGCCTGCATTTTTTATGCATCCAGGTGAAGCATTCCATGGAGATTTGGGGATGGTAACCAAAGAAGATGTATTATTACTTATTTCATATAGTGGTGAAACAGATGAGTTGTTAAAAATAATCCCTTCTATTCAGCATTTTGGCAATAAAATTATTTCTATCACTGGCGGTAAAAACTCTACTTTAGCTAAAAACTCCGATGTGGTTTTAGATGCGAGCATAGAAAAAGAAACTTGCCCTAATAACCTTGCGCCAAGTACCTCAACAACATTGACGTTAGTTATTGGCGATGCATTAGCTAATACTCTGACTTTAGAAAAAGACTTTAGTCCAATGGATTTTGCTCGTTTTCATCCTGGAGGAAGTTTAGGTAAGCGTCTACTTACTTTTGTTAGGGATGAAATGCGCAGTGATAATCTACCTATCGTATCTGCAGAGACTTCAGTAACAGATGTATTAATGGTGATGACAGAAACTCGTACAGGCTTAGCTTTAGTCTTAAAGGATAATAACCTACAAGGAGTGATTACTGATGGTGATGTACGCCGCTTTTTAATTGCAGGAGAAAGTATTGTTAATAGCCAAGCAGTGCATTTAATGAATACAACTCCTCGAGTTATTTCTGCATCTGCACGTTTAACTGAAGCTGAAGAATTAATGCGAGAAAAGCATATAAAATGGTTAGTGGTAAGTGATGATGGTAAAAAAGTAGATGGAATTATTGAGTGGGCTCAATAGGTAATTACTCTGCATATCAATATTATTAACGTATTTTTGTATAAAACCACTGCTATTATTGGTGGTTTTTATACAGACAAATTTTATCTCCCCCTAATATTTTAGCTATACTTTTTTATTCATTTAAAATCATTGACTTACGTTGTGAGATATTGACTATAAAATTGAAAGTTATGTGCCTTTTTTATATTGTTTATATCCTTACATTTACAAGGTTAAATAATTAACTTATTGATATTTAACTTTATTTTCCTTTGTTTTATCTTGTTTAACTATTTTGTTTTTTATTTTTTATTTTTGAAGACTACTAATGGTTCATTTATTTTTATACTTGGTCACAAGTAAAGGGAATTGAGTTGTTATGGAAAACAACCTTCAGGATGAAGATTTAATACGGAAAGAGTTATTAAAGGAGTGTTAAAAAGGAATAGTTCAAAGTAACTCTCCATATTATTAGGAAAACACTGATTTGGATATCAGTTAAAATAAGCACTAGTTTGTGTAAAGGGAAATTAGGTTTATAGGAATTGGATGTTATTAGGACGCCTTCAGGATGAAGCGGTTGCAGTGGAACTGTTAATTAGGATCAGGAACAAGCTAAAGGATTGGTAAAAGGATTCGCTTAGGAAAAAGCATTGTCATGGAACCACAAGGGCGTGGATACTCTCAACGGAATGAATTTAAGACTATAAAAAAGGCGAGCATATTTATATGCTCGCCTTTTTCCGTTTATTTGTCCGATTCTAAAATAATTTCGTCTTTATTTGCCATAATTTAAATGCACCAAAAAAGAAAATAGACAGTGTCTCTTTTGTATCTAGTTGTACTTTCTTAGCAAATACAATTTTGATTATTAGTAGTTGAATTAAATGTACGATACAAATAAAAACAAGCAAAAAATAAGCTGCATTAGCTAATTGGCCTGGAAAAGGGAGTGCGAGGTTAATGATTAATAACCCCCATATTAAGCCCATTAATATTTTTGCTAAAGGTATAAAATAGGATGCCAATTTAGCTTCTCTTAAATAATTGATAACGTACTTGTCCCGATATTTTTTCTTTTAATAAATCCCAATTATCAGGTATAGAAAGATTTGTTAATTCATTTTCTAATTCAACATAAATAAGGGAATTATCAGCTAAATGTCCCTTCGTTTCTAATTGTTCAATACAAGGTTGAACTAAACCTTTATTAAATGGGGGGTCAATAAAAACAACGGTATATTGTTGTTTGGCTGGGGATGATAAATATGCAAGCGAATCACCTTGAATGATTTGTGCATTTTCTACTTTAAGCATGTTGATATTGGTTTGTAATTGATTTACGACTTGCTTATCAAGCTCTAAAAAAGTACAGAAATTGGCATAGCGAGATAATGCTTCGAAACCTAAACTACCACTTCCACTAAAGCAATCTAAACAATTTGCTTTTCGAATATCATGCATTAACCAATTAAAAAGTGTTTCTTTGGTGCGATCTGTTGTTGGTCGTAAACCTTGTTTATCCTTTACTGGTAACTTTTTTCCCCGCCATTGACCAGAGATCAGGCGAATAAATCCGTCATTAGTCGATTTTCTGCTTTTTTCTTGTGTTAAAGCACGTTGATTTTTGCGCATATAATTTTTAGTCCGGCAAGATAGTGTTAATATAGCGTTTCAATATGCTAGCTATTTTAGCAGGGTAAACAGGTTGTTAGTAAGGTTTTTAATTAATGTCAAAGAAGAAAGGAATGTTTTCATGGTTTTCTAGAAAATCAGTCGAGAAAACAGAACAGCAAGATAAAGATACATTACAGGAATCACTCACTAACGAAAGTGATGTAGACAAGTCTAATCAACAAGCTGAGTTAGCAGCTGCTGAAGTTGCACGACAGGCCGAGATTTTAGCAAAAGAAGAGGCTAAGTTAGCCGCCGCTGAAGTTGCACGACAGGCAGAGATTTTAGCAAAAGAAGAGGCTAAGTTAGCCGCCGCTGAAGCAGCACGACAGGCCGAGATTTTAGCCCAAAAAGAAGCTGAATTAGCCGCTGCTGAAGCTGCTCGACAGGCCGAAATTTTAGCCCAAAAAGAAGCTGAGTTAGCCGCCGCTGAAGCTGCACGACAGGCAGAGGTTTTAGCCCAAAAAGAAACTGAATTAGCAGCCGCTGAAGCTGCAAAACAGGCTGAAATATTAGCTCAAGAGCAAGATGCAAGCACTAGGAATGAAAGTGAACTTGTTGATGAGGAAAATGCAAAGCAACCTAAACAAAAAGAAAAAAAATTAGGTTTTTTTGCTCGCTTTGCGCTCGGTTTGAAGAAAACTCGTCTAAATATTGGTAGCGGATTATTATCATTATTTAAAGGCAAAAAAATAGATGATGATCTTTTTGAAGAATTAGAAGAGCAATTAATTGTTGCAGATATTGGTGTTGAAACCACTTTACGTATCATTGAAAATTTGACCGACCATGCTAATAGAAAACAACTAAAAGATGCTGAAGTCCTTTATGAGTTATTGAAAAAAGATCTATCAGATATTTTGCAAAAAGTTGAAAAACCATTAGTGATTGATGAAGATAAAAAGCCTTATGTTATTTTAATGGTAGGGGTTAATGGTGTTGGTAAAACTACAACTATTGGCAAACTTGCTAAAAAATATCAAAGTGAAGGAAAATCAGTAATGCTTGCGGCGGGTGATACATTTAGAGCTGCAGCCGTTGAACAATTACAAGTATGGGGGGAACGTAATGATATCCCTGTTATTGCTCAACAGACTGGCGCTGATAGTGCTTCTGTCTTATTTGATGCAATGGATGCTGCACACGCTCGAGGAGCAGATGTTTTAATTGCAGATACTGCGGGTCGTTTACAAAATAAAGATCATCTCATGGATGAACTTGCAAAAGTTGTACGTATTATGCGTAAAAAAGATGCAACAGCTCCACATGAAATAATGTTAACAATTGATGCTGGCACAGGTCAAAATGCAATTAGCCAAGTTAAATTGTTTCATGAAGCAGTTGGGTTAACAGGGGTTACTTTTACTAAGCTAGATGGAACAGCAAAAGGTGGGATTATTTTCTCAATTGCTGATCAATTTAAATTACCTATTCGCTATATTGGTGTTGGTGAAGGTATCGATGATTTAAGAGAGTTTAATGCAAAGGAATTTATTGATGCTCTTTTTTCTAAGGAAGATGATTCAGAACAAGGTGGAAAAATACAATGATATTATTTGAAGAGGTTAGCAAGATATATGCTGACAACCAAGTTGCTTTAAATAAAGTAGATTTCCATTTAAAACAAGGTGAAATGGCATTTTTAACCGGTCATTCAGGTTCAGGTAAAAGCACCTTGTTAAAATTAGTCAGTTTAATGGAACGCCCGACAACGGGACGAATTGTTTTAAATGGCAACGATATTAGTCATATCAAAGGTAACGATATTCCTTATCTACGTCGTCATATTGGTATGATTTTTCAGGATCATCGTTTGTTGATGAATAGAACGGTACTTGAAAATGTAGGGCTACCGTTATTGATTGAAGGTTATAGTCGTTATGAGATTAAACGTCGTAGTCTGTCTGCACTTGAAAAAGTAGGTTTATCAGGTAAAGAAAATAGTTTTCCTATTCATTTATCTGGTGGTGAACAGCAACGTGTTGGTATTGCTCGCGCTATTATTAATCAACCTCCATTATTATTAGCCGATGAACCTACGGGTAATTTAGACCCAAAATTATCGTTAGAAATTTTAAGTTTATTTGAATCATTAAATGAATTTGGTATGTCTGTATTAATCGCAACGCATGATTTAGGTCTGATTGCTAAAATGCGCTACCGCACTCTCACTTTACGTGAAGGTGAAATGATTAATGATGGCTTGTTGAGGGAACGTAATGAGTATTAATATGGAAGGAAATAAAAAGTTATCTGGCTCACCAAGAATTAATAAAGTCTCTTTAATAGGACGTATTAAATCAAGCTTAGGGCAACATACTCGTCAATTGACTGCAAGTTTTACTGAATTATGGAAAACACCTTTTGCGACAGTTATGACAATTTTGGTGTTAGGTATTGCGCTTTCATTACCTACTGTTTTTCATGTTTTGTATAAAAATGTGGAGCGCGTTAGTGGTCAATGGGACAGTGCGTCTGAAATTAGTCTTTTCTTAAAGAAAGATATTTCTGAAGAGCGTGTACAAGTATTGATCAATAAACTCAGTCTATATAAAGATATAGAAACCGTTACGTATATTTCGCGTCATCAAGCTTTAGAAGAATTTAAAGAGATGTCTGGCTTTTCAAAGGCACTTAATTATTTAGATGAAAACCCATTACCTGCGGTATTAGTGGTTATTCCTGTTAAGTCTGCCATGAATACAGCGGGCAGTAAGCTTTTGGTTGCAAAATTAGAGCGAGAACAAGATATAGATCTGGTGCGGGTTGATATTGATTGGATTGAAAAATTACAGGCTATTTTCTACCTAGTTGTTGATATTGTTATCGGCATTGCTGCTTTATTATTACTCTCTGTACTTTTAATTGTGAGTAATACTATTCGTCTTAATATCCTCAATCAGCGATCCGAAATTGAAGTGTTAAAGCTGGTTGGGGCCACCAATAGTTTTATTCAGTTGCCCTATATTTATATCGGAGCTTGGTATGGATTTTTAGGTGGCCTTATTGCTTGGTTATTTACTTTTATTTTAGTACTGTGGTTGCAGTCTGGGGTGATGAGTTTAACGGGTGTATATCAAGTTCAATTTGAAATTATTTCACTAAATTTCCAAGAGTCTGCAACTTTACTTGGTGTCGGAGCTTTGTTAGGGTTTATTGCATCATTTATCTCCGTAAAACAATATCTTGTAAAAATTGAACCGAAATAAAATGCTGCGTTAGAGAGCAATTGTAAAGAAATGTAAATTGAAGAGATCAGGCTTGATCTCTTTTTTTTTGCCTGTAATATGTGACCCATCTCACGGTGTTGGTGAGGCTGATTTAATACAGGAATTTTTATGAAAAGTATTGATATTAAGTTGCTACCAATCTCATCTCCTATATGCCAAGCATTAATTCAGGAGCAAATTGCTCTGCAAAAAAATATGGAATTAGGTAATTTAATTGCTGATTGTAAAGAAGTATTAGTTATTCGTCGTAACAATACTTTGATTGCCTATGGAACTTTTGATTTACACCATGGTCAAATGATGCGTATTAATTCTTTACATTTTAGAGATGTTTTACAAAATCATACATTAGCGCAGTATTGGTTATCACGTTATGTTAAGCGTAAACTAGAGAAAAAGTGTTATTTAAATTTTTTGATAGCTAGTTAACCTTTATTGTTAAGTTAATATATTTTATTTTCAATTTGCTACTGTATAATGAGCATCGTTATTTCTAATAAGAAAACTCCTATTTTCAAAATTTAAGTATTCAAAGGTGAAACATGAGTGAAACAATAAATTCAATGAGTCTTATTCCTCAAGGAAGTATTGGAGCCTATGTTCAATCTGTAAACTCATTTTCTAAGCTAAGCGCTGAAGAAGAGCAAGAGCTAGCAGAACGTTTATTCTATGAGGGTGATTTAGAAGCAGCTAAAAAGCTAGTTATGTCACATCTTCGTTTTGTTGCTTATATCGCTAAAAGTTATGCAGGTTATGGTTTAGCCCAAGCTGATTTAATTCAAGAAGGTAACGTAGGTTTAATGAAAGCGGTTAAACGCTTTGATCCAACCGTTGGCGTACGCCTTGTTTCTTTTGCTGTACATTGGATAAAAGCTGAAATTCATGAATATGTTATTCGTAATTGGCGTGTTGTTAAAATTGCAACGACCAAAGCACAGCGAAAATTATTTTTTAACCTTCGCAAATCTAAAAAGCGTTTAGGTTGGTTCAAAAAAGAAGAAGTAGAAGCTGTTGCTGCGGACTTAAATGTAAGTACTAAAGATGTTCTTGAAATGGAATCTCGTTTAAATGCGCAAGATCATTCATTTGATTTAAGTGTTAATGATGATGACGATAATAATTTTTCACCGATGCATTACCTAGAAGATAAAAGTGCAAGTGTAGAGACTCAGATTGAGCAAGAAAATACTGAGTCACATACTAAAGATAAATTGTATTCTGCATTATCAACATTAGATTCTCGTAGCCAAGATATCTTAAGTTCTCGTTGGTTAAGCGAACCAAAAGCGACATTACATGATTTAGCTGCACGGTATAATATTTCTGCTGAACGTGTTCGTCAGTTAGAAGCAAATGCACTTAAAAAATTAAAAACTAATATGGATTTTTAAACATTATTAGGTGAGCTGAATGCTCACCTTTTATATTCTCTTTCGATAATCTCTCGGTATTCTATGCTTACTATTGCAACTCTTGGCCCTAAAGATACATTTTCAGACCTTGCCACCAAGCAATATATTCAAGCAATACAAGAACAAAACTCAGTAGAAAATACCCATATTCAATATTATTCGACGTTATCTCAAACTTTCGAAGCGGTTGGAAATGAGTGTCAGTTAGGTGTATTACCTATAGAAAACTTGTCTGAAGGTTATGTACAAGTTGTTTTAGATCAGTTGCTTAACACTAAGTTATCAGTTATTTCTGAATTATTATTACCAATTCAGTTTTCATTTGTTGGTTTTTGTGAAGATATGTCAGAACTTCGTGATTTATATGTACAATTTGTTGCACATGGACAATGTTCTGAGTTTATTAATAGTTTAACAGGGGTGCAGGTGCATACGGCACAAAGTAATATTGAATCTTTAATTCTTGCACAAAAAAAAGGTAAAACGGCAGGGGCTATTATTCCGCAGCATGCACTTACTCATGCGCAAGATGCGAAATTAATTAATAACGATGTAACTAATTATGCAAATAACCAAACTCGTTTTTTAGTCATATCAGAAAAGCCACAACCCCGGGTTGAAGGTAAACAATATAAAACAACATTAGTGGTTAATAATAAGCAAGATTGTCCCGGCGTATTAGGGCATATTGTGAGTGCATTTGCGTTACAAAAAGTTAATTTAACCTCAATAATGTCTCGTCCTACTCGTTCTCAAATTGGTAATTACCATTTTTTTATTGATGTAGATGGGCATCAAGAAGATGCTCACATTGCAGCAGCGCTTGCGCAGATAAAAAAACAATATGCAGTGACTGTAATTGGGTCATATATTAAAGCAAATTAACGACTGCTATTATTTTTCCTAGTAATAAAAGTTTCTATATCACTTCCTTTAATATCGTTTACCTCTCACCTTTATGTTAAAAATAAGTTAATTAATTTTACACTGACTTAAAAATTGGCTATGTTTTAACTTGATTATTTTTAACACTATAACCCCTTAATAGAGTGAGTGTGAGTATGAGCAATGAAAAGGAAGTAACCCAATTAGATCAAGTTGATGCGGTACAAATACCAGTTGAAGCATTTGATTGGTATGACGAATATGCACATGGTGATATCGATAGACGAACCTTCTTAAAAAGACTTGCTGGAATGACTGGGGCAGGTATTACCTTAGCCATGCTTTCAAGTGCATTATTGCCTAACTATGCTTTAGCTGAGCAGGTTTCTTTTAACGATGAGTCAATTACAGCTAGTTACCTCACTTTCCCTTCTCCAAAAGGTTATGGCGAAGGACGAGGTTATTTTGTAACGCCTAAAAAAGTTGATGGGAAATTACCTGTTGTTTTGGTTATACATGAGAATAGGGGATTAAATCCCTATATTAAAGATGTGGCTCGCCGTTTAGCCAAAGCAGGCTTCATTGCCTTTGCCCCAGATGCTTTATACTCATTAGGTGGTTATCCTGGAAATGATGATGAAGGTAAAGTGATGCAAAAGTCACTTGATAAAAATAAAATTGAACAAGACTTTATTGCTGCTGCTACATTCTTAAAAGCCCATCCATTAAGCTCTGGAAAATTAGGTGCTGTAGGTTTTTGTTTTGGTGGTTATATTGTTAATTTATTAGCGACGAATGTTCCACAGATATTAGATGCAGGTGTTTCTTTTTATGGTACGCCAGCGGAGCAAAAGTTAAGAAAAAATATTAAATCACCATTATTAATTCAACTAGGTGAACTTGATAAAAGAGTAAATGCTTATTGGCCAGATTATGAGGTTGATTTAAAAGCAAATAACGTTGATTACACTATGTATATGTATGAAAAAGCAAATCATGGTTTCCATAATGACTCTACCGCTCGTTATGATCCAAAAATGGCTGAGTTAGCGTGGGATAGAACGTTAGCCTTCTTTACAAAGAACTTAGTTAGCGGTTAAGTATATAAAGCGAATATAAAATCATTCTCAAAAAAGAGCTGAATGACAGGTGTAATCAGCTCTTTTTACTTGGGCTTATTCTTTGCTAATTAATTGCTTAGCGTTTGACTAAAAAGACACCGGCTTCTGTATGGTGTGTATAAGGAAACTGATCAAACAATGAAAATCTTTTAATTTCATGGGTTTGAGTAAATACATCTAGGTTATTTTTAAGTGTTTCAGGGTTGCAGCTGATGTACATTATATTGTCATATTTCTGCACCATCTTAACTGTCCCATCATCAAGTCCTGCACGAGGAGGGTCAACAAAAATAGTGTTGCATTGATAGCTTGATAAATCTATACCACTTTCTTTTAAACGATTAAATTCACGAACACCATTAATCGCTTGTGTAAACTCTTCTGCAGACATACGAATAATTGCTACATTATCAATATTATTTTCAGTGATATTAAATTGTGCTGAGTGTACGGCGGGTTTTGATACTTCAGTTGCTAATACTCGCTTAAAGTTTTTAGCCAATGCTAATGAGAAGTTACCGTTACCGCAATATAACTCCAATAAATCACCTTGACTATTTCGGGTGCAATCAATTGCCCATTCCAGCATATTAATAGATACTTTAGCATTAGGCTGAGTAAAGCTATTCTCAACTTGTTGATAAGTTAACTGCTGGCCATCAACATCTAATTTTTCAATAACAAAGTCATTATCAACAATGAACTTTTGCTTTCTTGCTCGACCAATAATATTAATGGAAAAATCTTTTGATAAGCGTTCTTTTAACGCTTTAATTGCTGTTAACCATTCATCATCTAAGGGTTTATGGTAAAGCAAGCTCACCATAATTTCGCCGTTCAGACTAGATATAAAATTCGCTTGGAATAGTTTGTAGCGTAAAATAGGAGAGACTTTTAATTCTTCCACTAAACGAGGCATTAACTGGTTAATTAAAGTGCTAGCGGGTAAAAACTGATCGACGCGAATACGCGCTTTTGTTTCTTGGTCTGTCATATAAAAATACAATTCTTCATCTTCGTGCCAAACTCGAAATTGACTACGCATACGATAATGTAATTTTTCTGATGCAAAACACTCTAGTTCTGGTAATTCAAAGGTTGAAAAGAGTTCTGTAAACTGCTCTTTTTTAGCATTTAATTGTGATTCATAGTTATCCGGATCAACAAATTCTAAGCTCATTTTTACCTCTGTATTCTAACGCTATTGTTCACTATCTTTTGAATAGTACTTAAATGGAGGGGCATTCTAAAACAGGCTGTAGCTGTTGGCTAGTTAAAACCGCTAATAGCAATAAGCAGGTGAAGATCATTTTGTTTCTTTCTTTTGTTATTACAGGCTAAAATACTTTTTTTTACTTAGGAATAAGCAAGATGCCTGCAAAACGAGTACTTATATTTGATTCAGGGGTAGGTGGTTTGTCGGTATATCAACAGATCATTAAACTAACCCCTTCGATCAAATGTCATTATTTGTTTGATAATGCTTATTTTCCTTATGGTGAATTACCTCATTTACAGCTGATTAAACGACTTATTCAATTATTAAGCGAGTTTATGTCGCAGCATCCTGCCGATCTATTGGTGATTGCTTGTAACTCTGCAAGTACAGTTGCATTAGAAGCGTTACGAAAGCACTTTTCTATTCCTATCGTTGGTGTTGTGCCTGCGATTAAACCTGCTACTCTCATAACACAAAACAATGTCATTGGTTTATTGGCGACACCGGGCACAATTGAGCGAGCTTATACCACAACTTTAATTGAGCAATTTGCGACAGGAAAAACGGTATTACGAATCGGTTCAACTAAATTAGTTACCTTAGCTGAAGATAAGTTAATTGGTAAAAGCATTAACCTTAATGATGTAAAAGCCGTTGTTAGCCCTTGGCTTAAGAATGAACATAATATGCCAGATACCATTGTATTAGGTTGCACACATTTTCCATTGATAAAAGATGAGATAGAGGCATGCTTTGATCGTCCTATTTATTTTGTTGATTCAGGAGCCGCAATTGCTGTTCGCGTAAAACAATTATTAACCTTGGATCATAAAGCACTTAAACTATCCCCCTGCAATAAGACTAAGCAAGAACACCAAGCTTTTTATACAAAAAATTTTACAAATACTGAACATTTATCAACATTGAAGTGTAGTTTTGCTGAGTACTCTTTTCAGAGGATGACATTCTGTGATTTATAAACATGTGACTTTGTGTTCTGCTAAATGCGGAGAATTTTTATTTAACGGGTATTCAAGACAGTTGTTTATAAGTACCGTTATCTAACCCTTTTATTGTCCACTCCCCAATTGAATAACGAATTAAACGTAATGTCGGGAAACCAATGTTTGCAGTCATACGACGCACTTGACGATTACGACCTTCAGAGATCGTTAGACTTAACCATGTAGTAGGAATATTTGCTCGCTCGCGAATAGGCGGATAACGCTCCCAAATATCAGGATTATCCATTATTTTAGCTTTTGCAGGTAAGGTCATACCATCTTTGAGTTTGACACCTTGGCGTAATTTTTCTAAATCATGCTCAGTTGGTGCGCCTTCTACTTGAACCCAGTAAGTTTTTTCAGTTTTTTTGCCTGGTTGAGTAATGTCAGCCTGCAATTGTCCATCATTGGTTAATACTAATAAACCTTCACTATCTCTATCTAAACGACCGGCGGCATAAATATCAGGAATATCGATATAGTCTTTTAATGTTTCACGGAAGTTATTTTTATTGCCTTCATCGGTAAACTGACTTAATACGTCAAAAGGCTTATTAAATAGCACGATTTTTTGCATCGATTTAGGTAGTGTTTTTTTAGGGACAAAGGTTTTATGAGCAGATTTTTTAACATTAAAGTGAGAGTTTTTTTTAGTCTTACGTTTATTTGAATTTGAGTCTGCTTTAAATTTGTTATTACTTTTTTTGTTTGTTGGTTGATTCACTTATTATCCTTAAAGCAGTTAAAAATAGTCATTGTAGCAGAATAATTTTTCCAAGCAGTATCCACTATGAAATGTTATGTTAATCAATCTCTAACACAAGCTTCACAAATAATGATCTTGTTTTAGTTAAAATTGAATACTTGTTTAAGTGGAGCTAGATAATTTTATTTTTTTCGTTATTATATGCGCATAATTATCACATGTAACATTTTGATAACATTTTTCACGCTATTAATTCACCTCATAAATTTTTGTTAAAGGAAATAAAATGACAGATAAATCAGCAAAGATCATCTATACGCAAACAGATGAAGCACCTGCACTTGCAACTCACTCTCTATTACCAATCGTTAATGCATTTACTAAAGCAGCAAATATCGTAGTAGAAACTCGTGACATCTCTGTAGCAGCTCGAATTATTGCTAACTTCTCTGACAAGTTACCGCCAGCACAGCAACAAGCTGATACGTTAGCTGAATTAGGTGATTTAGCTAAAACACCTGAAGCAAATATTATTAAATTACCGAATGTAAGTGCCTCTATCCCACAATTACAAGCGGCAATTAAAGAATTACAAGCACATGGTTTTGACTTACCAAATTACCCTGAAGTAGCGACAACTGATGAAGAAAAAGAAACACAAGCACGTTACGCTAAAGTCTTAGGTAGTGCAGTAAACCCTGTATTACGTGAAGGTAACTCTGACCGTCGTGTTGCTGATGCTGTTAAGCAATATGCACAAGACCATCCGCACCGTATGGGCAAATGGTCTACAGAGTCTAAATCTCATGTGGCAAACATGACAGATGGCGATTTTTACAGCTCTGAGCAATCAGTTGTATTAGGTCAAAATGATGATGTTAAAATCGAATTCACTAACACTGCAGGCCAAACAAGCGTATTAAAAGCATCTACACCAGTATTAAAAGATGAAATTATTGATTCATCTCGTATGAGTGCTAAAGCGCTACGTGCTTTTTTTGAAAAAGAGATGACGGAAGCGAAAGAAAACAACATCATGCTTTCTTTACACCTTAAAGCAACCATGATGAAAGTGTCTGATCCTATTATGTTTGGTCATGCTGTAACTGTTTACTTTAAAGATGTATTTGCAAAACACGCTGACTTATTTAAAGAGCTAGGTGTTGATGAGCGCAATGGATTAGGTGATGTTTACGCTAAAATTGCTAGCTTACCTGCAGATCAAAAAGCGGTTATTGAAGCTGACATCGCTGCGGTTTACGTAACACGCCCAAGTTTAGCAATGGTTGATTCTGATAAAGGCATTACTAACTTACACGTACCAAGTGATGTGATCATCGATGCTTCTATGCCTGCTATGGTTCGTTCTAGCGGTCAAATGTGGAATGCAGAAGGTAACCTTGAAGATACTAAAGCAATGATCCCTGACCGTTGTTACTCAGGTATCTACGAAGAAACTATTAAATTTTGTCGTGAAAATGGTGCTTTTGATCCAGCAATAATGGGTAACGTATCAAACGTTGGTTTAATGGCTCAGAAAGCTGAAGAATACGGTTCACATGATAAGACATTCCAAATTACTGAAGCGGGTACGGTTAAAGTAACGGATTCTGCTGGTAACACATTAATGTCTCACGATGTTGAGGAAGGTGATATCTGGCGTATGTGTCAAGCTAAAGACATTCCAATCCGAGATTGGGTTCGTTTAGCGGTTAGTCGTGCACAAGCAACTGGCCAACCAGCAATTTTCTGGTTAGATGAAAAACGTGCTCACGATAAAAATCTAATCGCTAAGGTAAATATTTACCTTAAAGATCATGATACAAGTGGTTTAGATATCCAAATATTAGCGCCTGTTGATGCATGTAAATACACTTTACAACGTGTTAAAGAAGGTAAAAATACTATCTCTGTAACTGGTAACGTTTTACGTGATTACTTAACAGATTTATTCCCAATTTTAGAATTGGGTACAAGTGCTAAAATGCTTTCAATTGTACCGCTACTTAATGGTGGTGGCCTATTTGAAACAGGGGCTGGTGGTTCAGCTCCTAAGCATGTTCAACAGTTTACTGAAGAAAACCACTTACGTTGGGATTCTTTAGGTGAGTTCTTAGCATTAGCAGTATCAATTGAAGATATTGCAGCTAAAACAGGTAACGAAAAAGCAGTTGTTTTAGCTGAAGCGTTGCATGTAGCTAACGGTAAATTCTTAAAAGAAGATAAATCTCCTTCACGTAAAGTGGGTGAATTAGATAACCGTGGTAGTCACTTCTACCTGGCTATGTACTGGGCTGAAGCTCTTGCAACACAAACTAAAGATCTTGAGCTACAAGCGCAATTTAAACCATTAGCTGAAGTATTATTAAGCAATGAAACTGTTATTGTTCAAGAGCTTAACGATGCACAAGGTGTAACGGTTGATCTAGGTGGTTATTTCCATACAGACCCTGCGAAAGTGACTGCAGCGATGCGTCCAAGTGCAACATTAAATGCTTCAATTGATAATATTTAAGCTACTTATACCGCTTTAACCTAATCAGTTTAAAAGCCATTAAGTATTTACTTAATGGCTTTTTTGCTTTTAAGCATTATAAAAAATAAAAAGTTGAAAAATAATCGCATTTATAACGTTAGTTTTACGTTACAGTTAATACTTAGAAAATTTTATTTTAGTTAAAAGGACTGTTAATGCGCTTTACCTTGTTCAAAAAAATTCTGATATCAATGCTGTTTATTTGTACTTTGATGGTACTAGGTATGGCTTGGTTAATTAATTATAGCTTTCAATCTGGTTTAAAGAATTATGTTAATCGAGGTGAAGAAGAGAGAATGCAATTAATTGCAGAACAAATATCGCCTTATTATTCAGAACAAACAGGTTGGAAAAAGTTAACGATTGATGAATGGGAAGTAGCCGCGGCTCCTGTTTTTTTTCGTCCTGTAAAAGGAGGGGAAGAACCAAAGAAACTAGACAATCGAACTCGTCGTTTTCTTAAACGTATTGATATATTAGATGAGAGTTTCATTTCTATTTTCAATAATCGTAAACCCAAACCTCAAGATGAATTAATTAAAGTTCCTATTAAACAACAAGAAAAAACAATTGGCTGGGTTGTTACCAAAAAACACAATGCAATATCTGGTGCCTTAGAAAGAAGCTTTTATCATCAACAACAAACTCATTTTATGTGGGTTGTTTTATGGATGACATTACTTTCTTTTGTTTTAGCATGGTTATTAGTTCGTCATTTTTTAACTCCTCTGAAACGTCTAGAAAACGCAGCTTGTGCATTGCAAGAAGGCGATTATTCGACGCAAATAGAAGTCAGCGGCGAAGATGAGCTTGCCGCTTTATCAAATCGTTTTAATGAATTAAGCCGTAGTTTGTTGCATCAAAAAGAAAGTAGAGAGCAATGGCTCGCTGATATATCACACGAATTACGCACCCCTATTTCAGTCTTAAAGAGTGAGATTGAAGCAATACAAGACGGTATTCGAAAAGCAGAGCCTAAATATATTAATTCGTTACATTATCAGGTACAAAATTTGAGCGAGTTGGTGAATGATTTATATCAATTATCATTATCTGATGAAGGCATACAATTTGATTTATCGGATCGAGTTGATGTATTACAAATTATTAATACAAGTTGTGCTCAATACCAATTACGTAGTACAGAAAAAAATATTCAGTTACAGACTTCTTTTGATACAGCAGAGGCTGTTTGGATTGAAGGCGATAAAAAGTCATTAACTCAATTGCTCTCTAATTTATTAGAAAATAGTCTGCGTTATACCGACGCGCCAGGCTCATTAAAAGTACACTTAAGTTGTAGTAATAAATTGGTCAATATCTGTATTGAAGACAGTGCTCCAGGTGTCCCTGAAGAGGCATTGCCAAAGTTATTTGAACGTTTATACCGAGTAGATAAATCTCGTAGTCGTTTAAGTGGTGGCGCAGGATTAGGGTTATCTATTTGCCAAAAAATTGTACAAGCACATCAAGGTAAGATGGTTGCAACACATTCACAGCTAGGTGGATTAGCTATCACTATTAGTTTGCCACTATCAGTTGCTTCTCATAAATAAGGAATAACAATGTCTCAGCATATTTTAATCGTAGAAGACGAACAATCATTAGCACAAGTATTAGGTGAGTATCTTAATCAGTCTGGTTTTATTACTGATATTATTAATGATGGAGTGTCAGTTGTTGACTGGGTAAAAAAACATACTATTGATTTAATTATATTAGATTTAATGTTGCCAGGAAAAAATGGTTTAGATATTTATCGAGAGTTACGTACTTTTACAAATGTACCTGTAGTGATGGCAACAGCTAGAGTAGATGAAATTGATCGTTTAATTGGCTTAGAGTTAGGTGCTGACGATTATATTTGTAAACCTTATAGCCCTCGGGAAGTTGTTGTGCGAGTAAAAAATATATTACGTCGTACTCATGATGATGTAAAAGTTTCTTCACAAGTGTTGAGTATTGATGAAGCTACAATGCAAGTATTAGTCAAAGGTAAAGAAGTTAATTTAACTCGTGCTGAATTTCGTTTGTTATTTCATTTTTATCAACATCGAGATCGTGTATTTAGTCGTGATCAACTTATGTCGCAGATTTATTCCGATAATCGTATTGTGACAGATAGAACGATCGATAGTCACATTAAAAACTTACGTCGAAAAATTCAAAGTGTCGATGCAGAAGTCGATTGTATTCAATCTATCTATGGAGTTGGTTATCGCTTTGCGCTATAACGGAAGTGGTATAAGCGGCTGATTTTATTTCTTTAAATTAATTTTTTCTTTGTTATGAATTTTATGGTTGAAACAACCATTTATCTCCATTTACGCCTCGAATTAATTTTTTTCTGTGCAAAATGTAGATCTCATCGTTAATGTAATTGGTATAATGTATGGTTAAAGTAGTGCTGTTTTTTTTACTGCTACTTTATATTCTTTGTTAATGACTCTCTCTTTTTTACAGTCATTGGTTAACTCCATTTTTTCTCCATTTTTTCTTCACAATGATTCTCTATAGTTTACATATCGGCTCAACAAGGTGAGCTTTATTTAAATAAAGAGGTCAATATGAAAAAGTTATTTATATTAGGTGGTGCAGTTTTAATGGCAACAAGTTCATTAACAATGGCGGCTAATGGTCATGGTAAAGACTTTGCTAGTTTTGATAACAATAGCAACGGCGTTATTTCTGCCGATGAAGCAACTGGAAAAGTAAGTAAATTCTTTGCCAATATTGATACAGATAAAGATGGTTCAATTACAGAAGCTGAATTTGATGTAATGAAGCAAATGATGAAAGGAAAGCGAAAAGGAAAAGGGCAAAACCACTTTAAAAAGATGGATACAGATAACAATGGTGAAGTAACTGAAGCAGAATTTAATGCTGCTGTTGCTGCAATGCAAGAACGCCAAGCAGATCGAGATAAAAACCGCCCAACATTTGCTTCAATTGATACTGATGGAAATGGTCAGATTTCAAAAGAAGAGCGTCAAGCGATGAAAGAAGCTAAAAAAGCGGATAAAGAAAATAAAGGTGGTAAGCAGCATAAAGGAAGAAAAGGCGGTAAAGAAAAGCACTTAGCTAAATTTGATACTGATGGCAATGGTCAAATCTCAAAACAAGAATTTGATGCAATGACGGCAGCAAAAGAAGCGAAGCGTGCGGAACGTGAAAAAAATCGTCCTACTTTTGCAATGTTAGATGCAGATGGCAATGGTGTTATTACAAAAGAAGAGCACAAAGCATTTGTTGAACAAAAAATGGAAGAAAAAAAGGGACAAAAACAAGCAGCCAAATAGGCCCTGTAAATAATATTTTTTTATAAGAAGTTGAGTCATTCTAATTTTCACTTCTTTTAATATGAAGGTTTGGTGAGTAAATTCATCAAACCTTTTTGTATAAAGAGAACTTTCAAGCAACTTAGAAAGGTAAACTCCATTGCTGACAATACTCAATAAACTCTTTTAGTATTGGGCTTTGGTACTTATCTTTATGCCAAACTAGGTATAAATCACGCGACATATCAATATCGATGGGTAATGTAACAACTCGCTTATCTTGCAAAGCATGTCTTGCTGCCGTTTTTGCCATACATCCAATCCCTAAGTCTGCTGCACAGCAATTAATAATTGCTTCGGTGGATTTTAATTCAAAGGCGATATTAAGATCCGTTAGATGCTTACCAATATGATTAAGAAAAAAGTGTCGAGTACCTGAACCTTCTTCTCGTAAGATCCAAGCTTGTTTATTTAGATCATGTATAGAGATTAAATTTTTATTGATTAGTGGGTGTTGTGGATTGGCAACAATAACCATTTCATCTTTGATCCAACGTTCTACGTGTAATTGCTTATCTACGAGCAAAGCTTCAACTAATGCGATATCAAGTTCATAATCTTTGAGTTGTTCTCCGATGCTGGTGCTGTTATCGATACACATAGATTGGTCATGATGATTTTTGAAAGCTCGAAATTGTGCTAATAAAATAGGTAATAAATGGTTACCGACAGTATTACTTGAGCCAATTCTAATTTTTCCTTGGAAGTTATTATTATCAAATAAACTAGTGATGGCTTGGCTACGCTCTATTTGTTCATCGGCCAAAGGTAATAAGGCTCTACCCATTTCATTAATTAATAAACGATTATTTTTTCTTTCAAATAACTTATGGCCTAGCTGCTTTTCTAATTCAGCTA
Source organism: Psychromonas algarum (assembly GCF_004376845.1). Lineage (GTDB taxonomy): Bacteria > Pseudomonadota > Gammaproteobacteria > Enterobacterales > Psychromonadaceae > Psychromonas. Next base: position 67,805 of record NZ_SNUW01000011.1, on the reverse strand, counting down.
ATGCCATGCTGACTGCCGGTTTACTTAAAAATAACTTTTCCGAAGCCGCTGTTAAGGTTTTTTCTTGTGTAATCGTAATAAATACATGTAACTGTTTTAGGGTAATATTCATTATTGACCATTATATTTTTATTGATAATTACACCAATCACACTCATTCTCAGATCTATTCTTCTGTATAAATATAGATACATAGTTAATGAAATTGGTTTTGCTTTGATTAACTATAACAGAAATATTGTAAGTTATTCTTAACGAAAATTGATCGAGTTTTTATGCTGTTGATAAATAGGAATATTAGGCTAGTTGATTTGTGCTTCTTGTATTTGTAAGCGTAATAATGATGCTGCTTTTTTAGGATTTTTTGCATGGCAAATTGCTGAAACCAATGCAACTCCATCAACGCCTGTTTGAATAATATCAGTCAGATTTTTTTGGTTAATTCCACCGATAGCAACAATAGGAAAATGACTTATTTGCATTGCTTTCTTTAAGCCTTCAATACCCCATTGTTTTTTTATGTTCGTTTTTGTTGGCGTGGAAAAAATAGCACTTAAACCAATGTAATCAAGAGGTAATGAGTTAGCTTCAATAAGTTGTTGTTCATTTTCAATTGAAAGTCCCAATAGTTTATTTGCTCCTATTAATTTGCGAGCGATACTTGCTGGCATATCAGATTGACCTAAATGCACTCCATCAGCATCGATTGCCAATGCAACATCCACTCTATCATTAATAATGAGTTTAACGTTTGTATCTTTTAAAATATTTTTGACTGCTTTTGCTCTTTTAATAAATGATTGAATGTGACCACTTTTTTCTCGTACTTGTACCATAGTGACACCTCCAGATACAGCCTCATTGACCACATTAATTAAGGTATTAATATCTTGTTTATCATCTGTGACAAGATAGAGGCAATATGCGGACATGTTATTTCCTTGATTCAAAATAGGGTGAGCGATTTAATTATTTACAGTTAATTTTAAACGGCTCATTAATGTTGTTGTATCTAACTGATATAACACATCGAGCAAGTTCATTTGTAAACTACCTGGACCTGCAGATAACTCTGCAGCTATTTCGCCTGCTACACCTAAAATGGCTGTAGCGGCTAGGCCAGTATCTTCTCCAATCGCGGCAAAAGCACCTGTTAATGCACTTAAACTACAGCCCATTCCTGTGATATTAGGCATCATCACATGACCATTATGAAGCTGAATTTCATCATTTTCTGTAATGATGTAATCAACTTCACCAGAGATCACAATATTACATTGATAAGTTGTCACTAAATAACGGGCTGCACCTACAGCCGCTTGGCTACTATCAAGTGAATCAACACCTTTACTTTGTGCTTGTTCGCCTGCTAACGCGATGATTTCAGAGGCGTTTGCTCGAACAATTAAATGTTTTGCTAGTTTAGCGACTTGACGAGCAGTCTCTGTTCTCAATGTACTTGCTCCACAACCAACAGGATCTAACACTACTACTTTATTATTTAAATTTGCTTGCTCAACTGCAAACATCATTCGTGGGATCCATTGCTCATCTAAAGTGCCAATATTGATCACTAAAGCTCCACTAAACGACATCATTTCTGCCATTTCTTGACGAGAGTGGGCCATGATTGGAGAAGCACCAATTGCTAATAATGCATTTGCTGTATTATTCATTACCACATAATTAGTTATGTTAACAACGAGAGGCTTTTGTGCTCGTAATGTTTTTAAAGCATCAGTAATTATTTGTACTTTTGTTTCTGATTGTTGATTAGTCATTGTTTTTATACCTTACCGTCAATCATTGCGTTTAAACCTTGTTGCCAAAAGGCAACTTCCATTCGAGTTGCTGTTTTAAATACATTAATAAGGCGTTGGCCTCGCTGACTTTTAACATCAATCTCAGCTAATAATTGGTCAAAATGTTTTGCTCCATCGGCAACACTTTTTTGAAATTCTTCTCCTGAGTATAAATCGATCCAACTTGAGAATGGGTTATCTACTTTTTTAGTCTTGCTATCTTTTGCTAATAAGCGTCCTATTTCTGCATAACCAATAGAGCAGGGCGCTAAAGCTGCATATAAATCAACTAGGTCACCACTCATGCCTGCGTCTAAAACATAACGAGTATAAGCCACGGTACCAAAGTCTTCATCTTCAGTTTCTAAATCAGCTTCTGTTAATCCCCAGTCTGCACAATAAGTGACATGATGATTGATTTCAGAGTCTAATAAAGCGTGTACACTAGGTAATGCTTTACGCATATCAGCTAGCGTATTTGCTTTATAGATAGCTAAAGCATAAGCGCGAGCGTACTGTTTTAGAAATAAAAAATCTTGTTTAAGGTAATGTAAAAAACATGGTTGCGCTAAACTACCATTCGCTAAAGTCAGCACAAACTCATGTTGTGTATAAGCTTGCCAATCAGATCGGCAAGCATTAATTAAGTCTTGATGGTTCATGATCTTCTCATTTTGTTAGTTATAAACCCGGTTTAATCATTTGCAATATTATTCAAATATTGGCATGTAATCCTTTGCGTTGGGTAGCGTTTTAATCTGTTTGTTATCAAACATAAACTGCGCATAATCGTCATATCGCTTTAAATCAATCGCCGCTGGACGTAATGCAAAACGTGTTAATGTATCATTCCAAGCACGTTTATTTAGTTCGTTATTTAATGTATCTGGCGCGTAGCTTATGAATTCTTTCCACGCATCTTTTGGATGATTAACAATGTAAGTAGTTGCTTGTTCTATTGCCTTATTGAATGCGTTAATCATCTTTGCATCATATTTTTTGGCATTTGCTACGATCACTAACTCATCGTATGTTGGAATCCCATGCTCTTCTGGAAAGTAAGCTTTTGCTTTAAATCCTTCAATGGCAAGTTGATTGGTTTCAAAGTTGCGCATACCGCCCCAAATAGCATCAACTCTTCCCGATGCTAATGATGAAGAAAGAGCCCAACCTACATTGATTATTTGGATATCTTTATAATCAACACCTGAAGAGGATAACATTTGGCGTATGCTGACTTCTTCAGAGCCTGAAATAGAAACACCAATTTTTTTACCTTTGAGATCTTTAAGGCTATTAATTTTACCATTATCTAACACCATCAATGTATTAAGAGGGGTAGAAATAAGCGTTGCTGAGCGTACTAAAGGTAAACCTTCTGCAACATCAATAATTAAGCTTGGTTGATAAGTGATTGCAAGGTCAACATTTCCTGCTGCAACTAATTTTGGGGGCATGCTTGGGTCAGCTGGTTCTTGTATGGTGACTGCTAAGCCTTGCTCTTTAAAATAGCCTCGTTGTTGTGCAATAACAATTGGACCGTGATTTGGATTAACAAACCAATCTAACATTAAAGTTACTTTTTTTGTTTCAGCCTGTGCTGTAAATGATAATAATGTTGTGAGTACGGTGAATAAAATTAAAATAAACTGCTTTTTCATATGGTGTATTTCCTTATTTATATGATTTTTTTGTTATTAAGTCTCTATGATGGGGGGGTTATACTTCCCATGGAATTAATTTCTTTAATAGCTTATCTGTAACAAAATATAAGCTCACAGAAATAGCTGATAAAATAAATAATGCCGCAAACATTTCATCGATTAACATACGTGCATTTGCTTGTAACATTAAATAACCAAGCCCTTCACTAGAACCTACCCATTCTCCTGCGACTGCGCCAATGGGGGCTATTACTACGGCGACTCTTATACCGGAAGCTAATGTTGGCAGCGCTGCTGGTAGTTGAATATGGCGTAACATTTGCCACTTTGTTGCACCCATTGTTTTAGCTAAATCTAGATAACCAGTAGGTGTGTTTTTTAATCCATCATAACAACATGTTGTAACAGGAAAGAATATGATCATAGCGGCCATCACTACTTTTGATGAAATGCCATAACCTAACCAAAGCATTAAAATAGGGGCGATAGCAAAAACTGGAATTGCTTGGCTTGTGATTAAAATAGGCAACAACCAACGTTTTACAGGTTTAAATAAGAGCATTTGTAATGCAAAACATAATCCCATTGATAAACCTAATATCAAACCTAAAATAATTTCTTGTGCTGTCACCCAACTATGCCGAAATAAAACCTCGTGACGTTCAATAAGACGCTCAAATACAGATATTGGAGAGGGAAGAATAAAAGAAGGAAGTTGAAAAATCAGTACGATGGCTTGCCATATTCCGATAATAACGAATAAGCTAATTATCATACGTAATACTGGATATAGTGTTTTTTCTTGGTGTGTAATAGTTTTAGTTAAGCCGGTAATCGGTGGTAAATTACTCATAATCTTGCTCTAATCGTTCAATGATAGTTTGTTGCAATAGTGCGCATTGAGCATCAATTTTTCTTGGTGATGAGGTGGTTGGTACTGTTAATGCTTCAGCAAAAGCCGGTTGACCTTGCATAATGTAAAGTTGATCCGCTAAGCGAATAGCTTCTTGTGGATCATGCGTAATTAATACTACGGTTTTATTTTTTAATAACTGATGTGCAAGGTTTTGTAAGCGATAACGTGTGACAGCATCTAAGGCAGAGAAAGGTTCATCCATTAATACAATAGGTTTATTTTGCATCAAGGTTCTCGCTAAAGCGACACGTTGACGCATTCCCCCTGATAATTGTTGCGGCAGATAATGTGCTTTGTCTGCAAGGCCAACTTGTGCTAATAATTGTTGGGCTTTTTCTTGTTGTGATGCTTTTTTAATAACACCAAATTGCTCGCTGAGCATTACGTTATCTAATACGGATAACCATGGCATTAATAAATCCTGTTGTGCCATATAAGCCACTTGCTCCTGCAATTTGATATTACAGTTGATGGATAGTTGACCTGACCATTGCACTTTGTTGTCGAGTAAATTAGCAAGATAGCGTAACAAAGAACTTTTACCACAACCACTACGACCTAAAATACAGGTCCATTGTGCAGCTGGGATGTCCATATTTAATGATTGTAAGACACTGAGTTGACTCTCGTTATAACGTAGAGATGCATCGCGTATAGTTATGCTTGGCTGTTGCAGTTCTGACATGTAGATAACTTATTGATTGATTTGATAAAAATGATGGACAGGGCCATGGCCTTGACCAATGACAAGTTGATCTGCATGTTGAAGGGCTTGAGTAATATAGTTTTTACCTAGTTGAACAGCGTCTATCAACTGATTATTTTGTGCCAAATAAGATGCAATTGCTGATGATAAAGTACAACCCGTCCCGTGTGTATTTTTTGTATTAATACGTCTTGCTGTAAATTGTTGCGTAGTATTTTCTAAAACTAATAAATCATTGCTATTTTTATATTGTATTAAATATCCGCCTTTTAATAATACTGCTTTTGCACCTAGTTGACGTAAACCACCAATCATCGCTTGCATATCCTGTTCATTTTTTGGGATTTGACTATCAAGTAATGCAGCTGCTTCGGGTAAATTAGGGGTGATCAAATCAGCCATCGCTAATAATTCTGTCTTTAGTGTTTCAATTGCTTTTTGTTCTAACAATAGATCGCCATTACTAGTGATCATGACGGGATCGATAACTAAAAATTTAGGTGAGTATTGTTTTAATTTTTTGGCTACAACTCTAATAATGTCACAATCAGCAAGCATGCCCACTTTGACTGCAACTATATTTAAATCACTAAAAACGGCATCAAGTTGCTTTTCGACGTGTTCAAGAGGGATTGGAAATATGGCAGAAACCCCCAGCGTATTTTGTGCAGTGATCGCTGTTATCACTGAACAAGCATAACTTCCTGTTGCTGAAATAGCTTTAATATCTGCTTGAATACCTGCACCGCCGCTACTATCTGAGCCGGCAATAGTTAATACGATCGGTGTAGAGAGTTGTTGAGTATTCGCTGTTGTTGAGTGAGTCATCATTGCTCCGAATACTGCGCTATCGAAACTATATCAACCAGAAAGAACCAAGTGAGTTACAGATGGACGGTTTATAAATAGTTCCCTGCGTCAGTATTAACTGTATCAGGTTCAACGGGTATCGATATATCGATCTCAGCACTATATTCTCAGTCTTTATTACTGAATTAGGCTCCCCGACTATAAGAACTGAGAATGATAACAAGTTCTGTTGAAAGCGCAATCAAACATGAGTTTAAAGTCATATTTGATTGTTGATAAAAGTTATTTATTTTTAACTTAAATATCTACTGCGACTGCAATCAAGTTATATAGTAATTAATCAGTTGTTTTATTGGTTGTTGCTAAGATTTCTTTTACTAGTATTTCCACATGAGGTTGGCATTCACCACATCTAAGCAATGTATCGCTGTATTGCATAATTTCAAGGTAATCATAAATGCCGATGTTAATAGCATCTCGGATCTCTTCAATATAGAGATCATTGCAGGTACATACTAGGGTTGGGTCTTGTTCTTTTCTTTGTGTATCCATAATAAACATGACTTAATGATTCTATGCTAAAAAAGTAAAATAAGCAGTTAAACTTGTACTGCTTATTTTTTATTATTTGAGACTATCTAAAAAAGCTTTTAAATTTATTTTCTAATTTTTTAGCTTCTTCTTTTAATTCATCCTTTGATTTTCCTTGTAGCTTTTGCTGTTGTCGTAAAAGTTCTTTTTTAGCTTTTTCTTGTAGTATTTTTTTATTCGCTTTGAGTTGCTCTTTTAATGCACCACTCGTATCAAGTTTAAAAGTTGGCTCAGTGAAAGTTCCTTCAATTAACAAAGGTATGGTAATGCCATTTAGATCTAGATAATCTGTTTTTTCATGACTTTTAGATAAAGGTGTTACACCTAACTTATAATTTATATTTTCTTTAAGCGTATCTGCTAATCCCGTTCCATCTAAACGCATAACAGGAGAGAGCATAATGAGTTTTTGATTATTTATGATGCCTTTTTGTAAAGTAAACTCTCCAATTAACGAAGCAAAGTCAGTTTTTTTAACATCTTTATTTGTAGGTAAAGGATCACCTTTTATTTTTGCTTTTAAGATTCTAATTTCTTGAGGGATATTAATACCATATAGCTCCCCATCAACTATTTTAAAGTCACCTTTAGCGTTTGCACCTTGGTGGATTTTTTCTGATGTTAAACCTTGCCCTGATGCAACTACATTTATGTTAGCTTTACCGCTAAGCATATCTATTTGAGCAGCAGCTTTTAATAATGGCATTAAGGTAATATTTTTTATTTTAGTGGTTACCTTATATTTATTTTTGCCTTTCGCTTCATCAGTCCAGCCATTTACATTTAACGTACCATTATATAATTTTGCAGTTAAAGGAGATAAGGTTGCTTTACCATTTTTAACGATTAAATGGTTTGTGATTTTACCTATAACGATTTCTTCATATAAAAGACCATCAAGCGTTAAATTACCTTTTACATCAAATGATTTTAGAATGCTTAAATCAGGTTCTTTCTGCTCAGCAGTCACTGTCGTAGCGGTAACTTGAGTATTTTTTTCTTCTTTTATTGCTGGTTTATTTAAATATGGATTTACATTCCAGACATTACCTTTCAAGTTGTATCGAATAACAGGGATTGATTGTTGTTTGAAGCTGATATCACCATCTAAGCGGAGGTCGTTTAATTTTGATTTTAAGTCGGTCAAACTTACTTTTTGTTGAGTCAGATCGTATGTAATATCACTTTCAACTAGGGTATTTATCTTCTCTTTATGTACGTTAGGTGCATTAAACTCACTGAGCATTTTTAGGTGCTTAATAGCTATATTTTCAAAGTTGCTCACTTCAAGTTGTTTCAGTGTTATATTCATACTCCCTTGCAAATCTGTACCTGTGAGCGTGTTTGTTAATTCAAATTTATTAATGCTTGCCGTTTTCTTCTGTAGGTTTAGTGCAAGATTACTATCAAAATAAGTTTCTAATTGGTTTTTTTCTAAACTATCACCAGTCAAGTTGCTAGTCATTGCTAACTTATCAAGACTTAGTTTATTGTTATCCATAACCTGAATATTACTAGTCTCAATATAAATGTCCCCACTTAAAGGTGCACCAGTTAAAACATTATTAATCGTAATAGGGGATACTTCTAATTGCTGTGAATTTATTTGGTATTTTAAAGCACTGGTCAAAGTTGTATTAATGGTGGTGCCAGGTAAAGCTTGAGTTAGTATTTCACTCTCTACATTTAAATTTGTAAGAGAGAAGGTTGTTAATGCGGAATCAATAAATAAATCTGTTTCTAATGCAATATCCGCTGCTAATTGTTTGTTTTTAATAATACTACTTAAACTAAAGTGTGCTGTTTTATCAAAAGCAAACTCGCCTAGTTCCATCTTATTAATAGATATTTCTTGATGATCCTTTTTCTGGTGATCAATGATTTGTAATTTTACATCGCTGATACTTATTCCTGATAACACAAACTCAGAAAGGTCAACAACTTCTGTTTTGCTATTTTCTTCTGTGATATTTGTTGTAACTTCTTTTTCCTGTTCAACTTGAGATACTGCAGGTTGTAAATTATCAAGGTTTGATAAACCATCTTTATTAGTAATTAGGTTGAATTCAGCTCCCTCTAATATTATTTTTCCTATTTGTATTTTTCCCTTAAGTAAAGGTAATACATTAATTGAGATCGCTGTATTGTTAACTTTTAATAATGTTTTTTCAGTAAATTCAGGGCTATTGTGTAAAGTTATTTCTCCACTTTTAAATCCTAAAATGGGATAAAAACTCCAGCCGAGATCGCCTGTAATAGTTAATTCTCGGTTAATATTGTTTTTAACTTGGTCTTGAATTTGTTGTTTATAATCATTGGGATCAATAATCGAGATCACAACAACAATGATGGATAACAAAAGGACAATTGAGATAGATGCCAATTTTAAAAACAGTTTCATTAAAATATCCTTATAAGAGAAATATATTTGAGCATAATGCAGTGCATAGTGTAATACGTTAAGGCTTGATGGTCATTATTTCATCAAGAGATTGGTAACTCTGTAGTAAACTTAAGTTGTTGCATAGCAAAGCTAGAATTTACATCGGTTAACCCTGTGACATTATTTACTAGTTGTTGATAAAACTGATCGTAGTTACGCATATCCTTAACAATGACTTTTAAAAGATAGTCATATTCTCCAGCCATTCTATAAAACTCTAGTACTTGTGCAAATCCTTTTACTTGTTGCACACAATCCTTCAACCAAGCCTCTGAATGTTGACGTGTTTTTATTTGTACAAAGGCAATTAGTTCAAGGCCTACACTTTCTGGATCGATTAAAGCGACTCGTTTTTGAATGATTCTATTTTGTTCTAAACGTTTAATTCTATTCCAACAGGGAGTACTTGTTAAATTTAACTTTTCTGCTAATTGTTGTAATGAGATTGAAGCATCATGTTGTAGTAGGTTAATAATTTTTTTGTCGATTTTATCTAAATTCATACTATCTACCTTATTTTAATATTTGAACTTTTAGTGTTATTTTCTTTTATTTTAACTAAAAAAGGATAATTTTCTTTATTTTAAAAAATTTAAAGATATATGAGGCGTTTATTCTTTATATTTAAGTGTAAAATTAAAAGATAAATTAAACATGGGAAACGTATTATGAGTAGTCAACGTCAATGGGTTGTTTCTGCTATCGCTAAAATTCAGGCTGATTTTCAGCGCAGTGCTGATACACATTTGATCAAGCTTGATTTGCCTCAGTTATCAGGCATTGATATTTACTTAAAAGATGAAAGCACCCATCCAACGGGGAGTTTAAAGCATCGCTTAGCCCGTTCATTATTTTTATATGCATTATGTAATGGAAAAATAAAAGAAAATACAGTTGTTGTTGAAGCCTCATCGGGTAGTACTGCTATTTCTGAAGCGTATTTTTCAAGATTATTAGGTCTGCGTTTTATTGCTGTCATGGCAAAATCGACCAGCATACAAAAAATTAATGAAATAAAACGTTATGGTGGAGAGTGCTTTTTAGTTGATTCGACTGATTTAATTTATGCTGAATCAGAACGATTAACAAAAGAATTAAATGGTTATTATATGGATCAATTCACTAATGCAGAACGCGCAACGGATTGGCGAGGTAATAATAATATTGCAGATTCTATTTTTGAACAGATGCTAAATGAACCATACCCAATTCCAACTCACATAGTGATGAGTGCGGGAACTGGGGGCACTAGTGCAACAATAGGGCGTTATATTCGTTATCATCAACTTACAACTGAGTTGACTGTAGTTGATCCTGAAAACTCGGTTTTCTATGATTACTTTTTTAGCAACAATAAAGACTTAATTAGTCAAAAAAGTAGTTTGATTGAAGGTATTGGTCGACCTCGTGTTGAACCTTCGTTTATTGCATCAGTTATTGATAATATGATGAAGGTTGATAATAAAGATTCTATTGCTGCTATGCAGTGGTTAGCTGAATTATTAGGTCGTAAAGTAGGCGCTAGTACGGGAACAAATATGGTGGGAGTATTAAAACTCGCTAAGCAGATGCATGAAAAGGGGCAAAAAGGTTCTATCGTTACTTTGTTGTGTGACCGCGGAGAACGCTATGCGAACAGTTATTACGATGCACAATGGGTAATGGATAACATTGGTGAAATTAGTCAGCAACAAAAAATATTGCTGACTATTTAGGTCATTGATTGGTATTCGCTTAGCTTCTGAATATTTTTCCTTGGTAAGGGGAACTTGTTGGGAAAGTCTGTTGTATTTGTTGATTGTTTAGGTGCCAATGTTGTTGTATTGATGCGGCTATCCAATCAAAACTATTACTGGTCGGTTTTAAATCTCGTTGTTGGTATAATTGTGTTTCATTTAAGCCAGGCCAGTCCCCTAATACTTCTCCTCCATTAATTTTTCCTCCTGCTAAAAATAGCGCACTGGCCGTACCATGATCTGTCCCTCTGGTGCCATTCTCTCTTGCTGTACGTCCAAATTCTGTTGCTACAATAACCAAGGTATCATCCCATTGTGTGGCAAGTTCTGTTTTTAATGCCTGTAAACCATTATCTAACACACTAAGTTGACGTTTTAATAGTCCAGCTTGATTTTTATGTGTGTCCCATCCTCCCAATGTCAGCATCGCGCAGTCTGTATTTTTTTGTTTCAAAAGTTGTCCACATGAACGGCTAAGATTTATAAAGTTGCCATTTTGCTTAGCTTTTTTATTTTTTGTATCTAGCATTGAATCCATTGTCAAACCTTCTTGTAATCGCGCCAATAATTGTGGGGAACCTTGATAAAGAGTTTGTAATGCTGAGAACGTATCATGCTCTGCATTGGGTAATCGAGAAGGGTACCATGTGTTACTTAGCTGTTTTGCTCCACGTAAACTGATAGGTGTCGATTGAGAAATAGCAATGGCATGTTTGTTTTTGACTTTGATTGAGCGAGACAGCCAACCGTTATCTAAATCAGGGATCTTTAAGGCACTTTCTAAATAATCTTGGCCATCAAAATGAGATCGTTTCTTATAACCTGAATAAACAGCAATAACAGGCAATAATTGTTTTTGTTGATACCATTGATGTAGGTTTATTAATGAAGGGTGAAGAGCATAACCTTTGCTTAGAGGTAATAATTCATTTTGAATAGTTGGATACAAAGTGGGTCTTAAATTTATTAAGTTGGGTTCAAACGTAGGGATCACAGTATGCAGAGAATCAAGTGCGCCTCGTAATACAATCCAAACTACTTTGGGTTGGTGATGAGTTGCTTTAGTGGTTGCTAACAAAGGGCTTTGATAAATCACTAAACTTGCAGCTAATGCTTTTAAAAAATCACGACGTAACATGATTATCTCCTTAAAAATTCAGGGCTTAGCAATAATAATGTCAGTGCTTGTTGGCGGCTTTCTGCTCGAGTAATGACTTGATAACTATGTGTACTCAGAGTGTCACCAAAAGTATTACTTATCAATGTTTCAATATCGATTCTTTTTGAAGCTTTTCTACCGGCAAGTTGTGAAGCCCAGTTAATTCTGGCCATTAATGCATTTGCACCATCCCAGTCCTGTTGTTGGTCACTATAACCTGCAGGCGAACCTGCTTTAAAAGGTTCTTCACCTAATACAGATAAAGCACTTTGTACTTGTTTAATAGATAAATTTTTAATATTTAATGCTCGATAAGTTGAGATGACATACTCTCGAGGTGTTTTATATTTTTGCTGTTTAATCTGCCATGAAAGAGGGTGTTGAATGAGTGCTTGAAATACAGAACTTAATTGTCCATTACTGTTATACCAATGTGTTGTTAAATGATTAATCAATTCTTCAGGTGCTTGGTCACTAATAAAGTGTTGTATTATCTTAGTGGAAACAAACCTTGCTGTAATCGGATGATTTGCAAGGTACTTGATCATTGCTGTGCCTTGTTTCATCCCTGATTCTGGAAAACTTTTCCCCATTAATGTTCTTATACCCGGTTCGTGTTTATTCGCTCTATATACAAACCCTTCTTTCTCTTCCTTTCCCGGTCTTGCAACGCTCCAACCAGTAATACCTTTAGCGAGTTCTGTTACATCTTTTTGCTGATAGCCACTATTCACGCCTAATGTATGTAACTCTAATATTTCACGGGCTAGGTTTTCATTTAATCCTTTATTCATTTTAGCATATTTAGTTGAAGGTCCGATTGACGTTTCATTATTAAGATAAATTAGCATCGCAGGGTGTTGGTAAACGGCTAATAATAAATCTTCGAAGCGTCCAAATAAATGGGGAGCAATTGCTTCTCTTTCTAATGTTGGGGCAAGCCCTCTCATTATTGACCCTTGTGTTGAAACACTAAAGTGATTAGAAAAGAAGTCTAAACAGCGCCAATTAAAACTATTAAATGAGTTAATGGATTGCTGTAGTGCATCTGCAGTTAGTTGCTTATAAATAGCTTGATTTGGGTTTTTCGGGGGCTGCATATCTTTATTATCAGACATATTTGCAGTAATTGGCTGATGCTTTGCATACTCTTTAAATGCTTTTTGAGCTTGTTTATATTTTTCTTGAATAATTAAAATTTCATTGGAATCTGGTAATGTGCTATCAAATTCTACCGCGGGTTTAAACGTTAACTGGTTTAATAACCACGGTTGGGCAATATTCTCTATGCGCTTTATATCATTAGGACGAGCGCCTAAAGCAAATCGTTGCATGGCAATTGTCGCTTTAGTAAATTGTTTATTTGAAGGTGGTTGTATAGCTTGCATCGTTATTATCACCTATCTTGGATATGACGAGTAGATACCTGATTTAAATAGCATAACTCAGAAACAATGGTTGTAAATGTAAGTACTCCACATAAATAAGTAAATTTTCATGAAAAGTATTCACGGATAGTTTAATGGGTTATTAAACAATAATGATGAGATTAATCGCTAATTTTTTTTCTGATATGCGATACTGCTAAACATTCCTGTTCCTGATAGTTTTCACGCTATTATCGTATATATTAATAAGGTAAATATTATTTTGGCTAATGATATAACTATCTCCTTGAATGAGGTTGTGGAAACACAATTTAAAATAGCGACATTTAATTTATTTAATTACCTTGCCCCACCTAATGCCTTTTATGATTTTGATCGTATTTATTCAGCTGAACAATGGCAGAAAAAAGAAAATTGGATCGCATCTTATCTACAATTACATGCTCCAGATATTATCGGGTTTCAAGAAGTATTTAGTAGCGATGCATTAGAATCCTTGGTTAAAAAAGAAGGCTATGAATACTTTGCAGTGGTCGATCTACCAACAGTTATTGATGATTTTATTTATCGAGACCCTGTGGTAGCGTTAGCGAGTAAATTTCCAATTGTGGAAGTTGCAGTTGTGCCCGTTGATCATGCTCTAGTGACACAATTGGGACTTGCTGATGATTTTGCTTTTAGTCGGCAAGTTTTAAGAGCAACGGTTGAATTACCACATTTAGGTTTATGTGATTGTTATGTTGTGCATTTTAAATCTAAGCGAGCGGCATGGCAGGGCGAAGTGGATAAATTGTCTTCATTAGAAGGTAATGTCATTGAACAGTTTAAAGCACAAGTTGCTGGTGGTTGGGCATCATCTATCCAGCGGGGTAGCGAAGCCACATTGTTGATGATGCAAATGATTGAAAGAAGAGCTAAAACAGGAAATGCTATGTTATTAATGGGAGACTTTAATAATCCATTAAAAGATGGTGTTTTAGCGCATCTATTGACCCCTAATTTGTTATTTAATAACGATCACTCACAGCAACGATTAGTTGATTTTTATGTATTACGAGATGCTTGGGACTTATACCAAGCCAATAAAAACGAGCCATTAACACGTGCTCCTACACATTATTTTGGTCAAACTAATTCAGTGCTTGATTATATTTTAATGTCTAGTGAGTTTGATACGGTTTCACAATCAAATTATTTTGAAGTGAGTGATTATATTAATAGTGATAAACATTTAATTAATCCTAGTTTTGACATTGATGGTGAAAGTACAGATCACGCTGTTGTGAGTGTTGTTTTAACATTAAGAGAATAAGTTTAATGGAGCAGAGAACGTGAATGATATTTTAGCCTTTACTTTGGTGGCATTATTGTTAGTTATTTCACCGGGCCCAAATGGAGCCTTAATATTAAAAACAATTGCAAAGAATCCAAAGTCTTCTGCTTTGATTAATTTATTTGGTATCGCATGTGCGACCTTTATACATGGTGGTTTATCTATTTTTGGGTTATCTGCATTAGTTTTACAGTCCGCTGAATTATTTATAACAATTAAATTATTAGGAGCAGCATACCTTTTTTATATCGGTTTTAAAGCTCTTCGTAGCTCATTTCATAAAACTTCCACAACCATAATTAATGAGCAGGAAGTATTAATAAAGTTAGAAAAAAGGACATTTATTAGCTGTTTTAATGAAGGTTTTCTAACACAACTATTAAACCCTAAAGTGTCGATGTTTTATTTAGCTGCATTTCCACAGTTTATAGGTTTTGATCAATCGCATATTGCCACCGCTTTTGGTTTTGTTGCTATACATGCATTCTTGATTGTTAGTTGGTTTATTCTAGTAATTGTTCTTGTTGATAAATTGAAAAATTTACAGAAAGAAAAGGGAACATGGTTAAATCGATGGATACAACGCTTATCAGGAAGTGTAATGATTTATTTTAGTCTATTGATTGCGTTACAACGTTAATTTTTTCGCTAGTTATTACCTTGATTGGTTATAGATTTTAGACATAAAAAAACCAGTTACAATGAACTGGTTTTTTTAATCTAATGTGTTTTAACCCAACAATTAAGCGTTGTGTTTACGAATAACCGTTAACATCTCTTTTAATAGTTTTGGATTGGCAGTAACAACATTTCCTGATTTAAAGTAGTCATTGCCGCCATTAAAGTCAGTCATCATTGCGCCTGATTCTTTTAATAATAATTCGCCCGCAGCGATATCCCAAGGTTTTAGACCAAACTCCCAGAAACCATCCATACGGCCAGCTGCAACATAAGCTAAATCTAATGCTGCACTGCCACTACGACGCATATCTGCAACATCAGTAAAGAACTCTTGGAAAATATTTAGGTAAGTTTCTAAATCTGCTTTCTGTTTAAAAGGGAAACCTGTCGCTAATAATGTACCTGGTAATTTTGGTACGTTACTTGTACGTGTGCGGTAACCATTGATTTGTGCGCTTTGACCGCGAACAGCAGAAAATAATTCATTACGAATTGGATCAAATACAATACCAACTTCTGTACGGCCTTTGATTTTTAATGCAATTGAAACAGCAAAATGAGGAATGCCGTGAATGAAGTTTGTTGTCCCATCTAGTGGGTCGATAATCCATTGGTGATCTGTATCTGAACCGTTATCAATACCAGACTCTTCAGCAACAATACTGTGGTCAGGGTAAGATTTACGTAATGTCCCAATAATTGCTAATTCAGCTTCTTTATCAACGCTGCTTACATAATCGTGAAGTGACTTTTCTTCAACTTCAACAGACTCTAAATTTTCATAACCTTTAACAATTACTTTACCCGCATTACGCGCAGCACGAATCGCAATATTTAACATTGGATGCATAGGATCACCATTAGATTTTAAAAGAACATGAAGGGAGATTCCTTCGGCGCGAAATTATACACAGGTCACATAATTGTGCAATATTTTAATTGTATGAAAATTCAACGAAAATGTTTTTTATTGGATATTAAGGCACTTACTATAGTAATTTAATTGGTCATTATTTAAAGACTGGCTATTTGAATATCCATCTAATTAAACAGAATAATGAAGCACTTTCTTATATATATGGCTTCGCCTTATTCTACGAGTGCTAGATAAGCATTTTGCAGTGACATCATAATATAAAGAATGCTAGACTTTGCCCTCAAAAAATCACTAAATCATGAAGGAAAAACGATGCTAGACAATGTTCGCATTATATTAATTGGTACTTCTCACCCTGGAAACATTGGCAGTGCTGCAAGAGCCATGAAAACAATGGGCTTAACTGATTTAGTGTTGATCGATCCTGAATGTGAAATAGATGGTAAGTCTGTAGCACTTTCTGCTGGTGCGAGCGATGTGTTAAAAAACCATAAAGTTTATAAAACACTCGATGAAGGGATTGCTGATTGTGGTCTTGTTGTTGGAGCAAGTGCTCGCCCTAGAACACTTGATTGGCCGATGTTAGATCCAAGAGAGATGGGTGTTAAAGTAGCCAGTGAAGGTAAAAAACATAAAGTAGCTTTAGTCTTTGGTCGTGAAAATAGCGGTTTAACTAATGATGAGTTACAAAAGTGTCATTTTCATGTGTTTATTCCTGCAAATCCTGATTATAGCTCATTGAATTTAGCAATGGCGGTACAAACATTAAGCTATGAAGTTCGAATGTCCTTTTTAGCATCAGATGCCTTTCTTGAAGTTGTTGAAGAGTATCCAAGAGCCTCTGATTTTGAAGGGATGCTTGAACATCTGCAAAAAACATTATTTCAAATTGGTTTTATTGTACCGGCGCATCCTGGTTTGGTCATGGATAAATTACGTCGTTTATTTAACAGAGCAAGACCTGAAATCAATGAGTTAAGAATGTTGCGAGGGATCTTTAGTAGCATGCAGAAGTCTCTCGATAATACTGCTGAAACGGTTAAACAAGATGAAGTAAATAAAGACAAATAAAACCGACTAAAGTGTAGGGGTTTTTACTTGACTAAAATTGTCAGGTATTTATACTAAGTGAATATTAAGTTACTAGTTGTTTAAGTAATTAGCGAAATATCACTTATATAGCGAACTCTACTATGAAATTAACTTCAAAAGGCCGTTATGCGGTTACAGCGATGCTAGATGTCGCTATAAAAGAACACAATGGACCGGTCCCTCTTGCAGAGATCTCTGAGCGTCAAGGAATATCGCTTTCATATTTAGAGCAATTATTCTCAAAACTTAGACAAAAAGATCTCGTTAGTAGCGTGCGTGGTCCAGGTGGTGGTTACAAATTGGGCAAAAGTAGATCTGAAATTTCTGTATCAATGATCATTGATGCAGTAAATGAAAATGTTGATGTACGTAAGTGCTCAGGTGTTGGTGGCTGCCAAGAAGATGGTGTGCAGTGTTTGACACATTCATTATGGGAACAATTAAGCACTCGTATTAGTTCATTTCTAGATGGTATTACATTAGATGAATTAATGGCTAGTGACCATGTACAAAATATCTCAGAGCAACAGAATAATAAATTTACTAATAGTGAACTACTTAATATCGTCTCGAAATAAGTAGTGGAGAAAAAAATGAAATTACCAATTTATCTTGATTATTCAGCAACAACCCCCGTTGATCCACGTGTTGTTGAAAAAATGGTGCAATATTTATCTACAGATGGTGACTTTGGTAACCCAGCATCTCGCTCGCACCGTTTTGGTTGGCAAGCTGAAGAAGCTGTTGATATTGCTCGTGAGCAAATTGCAGACTTATTAAATGCAGACTCTCGTGAAATTGTTTTTACTTCTGGTGCAACTGAATCAAATAACCTTGCGATAAAAGGTGCTGCGCACTTTTATCAGAAAAAAGGTAAACATATTATTACCTCTAAAACTGAGCATAAAGCGGTTTTAGATACTTGTCGTCAACTTGAGCGTGAAGGATTTGAAGTTACTTATCTTGATCCTCAAGAAGATGGTATTGTCACTCCAGAGCAACTGAAAGAAGCTTTACGTGACGACACAGTGCTAGTGAGTTTAATGCATGTTAATAACGAAATTGGTGTTATTCAAGATATTGCTGAATTTGGTGAATTATGTCGTGCGAATAAAACTATTTTACACGTTGATGCTGCGCAAAGCGCAGGGAAAATTGAAATCGACGTACAAAAAATGAAAGTAGATTTAATTTCATTTTCTGCACATAAAATCTATGGACCTAAAGGTATCGGCGCATTATACGTTAGTCGTAAACCTCGTATTCGCTTAGAAGCTCAAATGCATGGCGGTGGTCATGAACGCGGTATGCGTAGTGGCACATTAGCAACACATCAAATTGTTGCAATGGGTGAAGCATTCCGTATTGCTAAAGAAGAGATGGCAAGTGAAAATGAACGTGTTTTAGCTCTACGTACTCGTTTACTTGAAGGTGTTAGCGACATGGAAGAAGTGTATGTTAATGGTTCATTAGAGAATCGTGTCGCTGGCAATATTAATATTAGTTTCAACTATGTTGAAGGTGAGTCTTTAGTTATGGCATTAAAAGATTTAGCTGTTTCTTCAGGTAGTGCATGTACATCTGCGAGTTTAGAGCCTTCATACGTATTACGTGCAATTGGTCGTGATGACGAATTAGCACATAGCTCAATTCGTTTCAGTATTGGTCGTTTCACGACAGAAGCTGAAATTGATTATGCAATTAAAATTATCCGTGAAAACATCGGCCGTTTACGTGAAATGTCGCCATTATGGGATATGTACAAGGAAGGTATCGACATTAATAGTATTGAATGGTCTCACCATTAATACCAAGTAAACAATATTAAACGAATATAAGGAATACACTCATGGCTTATAGCGAAAAAGTAATCGATCATTATGAAAATCCACGTAACGTAGGTTCATTTGATAAAGATGATAAAAGCGTTGCAACAGGTATGGTTGGCGCACCAGCTTGTGGTGACGTAATGAAGTTACAATTGAAGATTGATGCAAACGGTATTATCGAAGATGCTAAGTTCAAAACTTATGGTTGCGGCAGTGCAATCGCATCAAGTTCATTAGTTACTGAATGGGTCAAAGGCAAATCGTTAGAAGATGCTGCAAAAATTTCTAATACTGAAATTTCAGCTGAACTTGCATTACCACCAGTGAAAATTCATTGCTCTATTCTTGCAGAAGACGCGATTAAAGCTGCAATTGAAGATTACAAGAGTAAAAACGCTTAAAAAACATAGTAAGGTGATCTTGATAAAGCATTACCTTACTTGTTTAGAATTAGATAAACGGAGTCGAATTTGGCTATCACACTAACTGAACCAGCTGCAAAGCATGTATCAAACTTTTTAAAAAACCGTGGCAAAGGCTTAGGTTTACGTCTTGGTGTAAAAACATCAGGCTGTTCTGGAATGGCTTATGTACTTGAGTTTGTAGATGTGCTTAACGATGATGATGAGATGTTTACTGATCATGATGTTAATATCATTGTAGATAAAAAAAGCTTACTTTATTTAGATGGAACTGAATTAGATTTTGTTAAAGAAGGTCTAAATGAAGGATTCGAATTTAACAACCCAAACACTAATGGTGAATGTGGTTGTGGTGAAAGCTTTAGCGTATAAAGTGACGTAAGAATCGATATTATTGAAGTCTGGCTTATGCGATTGTATAGTCAGACTTTATTATTTTATTGCTATATTAATTCTAATTGTTAAGCACCCCATTTATTGTTTGGAATTAATAATACCTAGTTAGGAAATTGTTTTGAATTACTTTGAGTTATTTTCTCTGCCTGCCATTTTTTCTATTGATCAAAACCGGTTATCTCAAACTTACCGTGATTTACAAAAACAATACCATCCTGATAAATTTGCAATGCAAGATGCGCAAGCTAAATTACAAGCAATGCAAAAGAGCACTGAAGTGAATGACGCATTTGTAACGTTAAAAGACAGTTGTTTACGCGCTCAATACCTACTTAAATTAAATGGTTTAGATATTGAACTAGAACAGCGTACATTGCAGGATACTGATTTTTTAATGCAGCAGATGCAATGGCGAGAAAAAATATCTGAATTCACCGAAGATGATGAAGATGAAATAGATCATTTTAATAAAGAAATAATAGGTTTAGTAAAAGATTTAGAGGCTGAAATTGAAGTCGCTCTACAAAATGAACAATTAGAAGTAACAGCGGATCTTGTTCGTAAATTAAAATTTATGTTAAAGCTTCAAGTTGAACTTGAGTTATTAGAAGAGAAATTGTTCGACTAAACTTTATTTGAAAAATAATAGGATTATAAACGCATGGCATTACTCCAAATTGCAGAACCTGGTCAATCAGCTGCTCCTCACCAACATAAACTTGCTGTTGGTATCGACTTAGGTACAACGAATTCATTAGTTGCAACGGTACGTAGTGGTGAAGCGACAACATTAAATGATACTGAACAACAGGATATGCTGCCATCGGTTGTAAATTATGCTGTATCAGCAGAAAAAACACCGCAGGTTCTTGTGGGTAAAAAAGCACTAGAAAAATCAGTAACCGATCCTCTTAATACTTTGGTGTCGGCAAAACGCTTAATGGGTAAATCACTTGCTGATTTAGACCAAACTCATCTTCCTTATGAATTCTCTGCTCATGAAAGTGGTTTAGCGCAAATTGAAACTGTATGTGGTCCTATTAATGCAGTACAAGCTTCATCTGAAATTCTTAAAGTATTAGCACAACGCGCAACTGATAGTTTACAAGGTGAGCTAAGTGGTGTTGTTATAACTGTGCCTGCCTATTTTGATGATGCTCAGCGTCAAGGCACAAAAGATGCTGCTCGTTTAGCTGGGTTACATGTTTTACGCTTATTAAATGAACCGACAGCAGCTGCGATTGCGTATGGCTTAGATTCAGGGCAAGAAGGTGTTATTGCTGTTTATGATTTAGGTGGTGGTACATTTGATATTTCAATACTACATCTACATAAAGGTGTATTCGAAGTACTTGCGACGGGTGGTGATTCTGCATTAGGTGGAGATGATTTTGATTTAACTATTGTTGAATGGATCAAATCTGAGGCAGGTATTACTGGTGAAATAACACCTGAATTACAACAAGAATTATTAAAAGCCTCACGTGCAGCTAAACAATCACTCACTGATGATGAAGAAGTCATTATTTCTCTACAACAAGTTCAGTGGTCTGGTACTTTAAGTAAAAGTCTATTTGAACAGTTGATTGCAAAATTAGTGAAGAAAACAGTACGTTCTTGTAAGCGTGTGTTAAAAGATGCAAATGTGAACATAGACGATATTGTTGAAGTAGTTATGGTCGGTGGTTCGACTCGAGTTCCTTTAGTGCGTACACAGGTATCTGAATTTTTTAATAAACCATTATTGACAAGTATTGACCCAGATAAAGTTGTTGCAATTGGCGCTGCAATTCAAGCTGATATTTTAGTGGGTAATAAACCTGATTCTGAAATGTTATTATTGGATGTATTGCCGCTATCTCTAGGTTTAGAAACCATGGGGGGGCTTGTTGAAAAAGTGATCCCACGTAATACCACTATCCCAGTTGCTCGTGCGCAAGAGTTTACTACTTTTAAAGATGGCCAAACGGCTATGATGATCCACGTATTACAAGGTGAACGTGAATTAGTCGAGCATTGTCGTTCGCTTGCTAAATTTGTATTAACAGATATTCCTCCAATGGCGGCGGGTGCCGCTCATATTCGAGTTACTTTCCAAGTTGATGCAGATGGTTTATTAAGTGTGACTGCGATGGAAAAATCATCTGGTGTGCAAGCTTATATTGAAGTAAAACCAACTTATGGATTAAGTGATGAGCAGGTGATGACAATGTTATCGGATTCTATGACTTTTGCTGAAAAAGATATTCAAGCTCGCATGTTAGTTGAGCAACAAGTTGAAGCTAAACGTGTTATTGAAAACTTACAAGCTGCGTTGCAAAAAGATGGACAGCAACTGCTTAATAAACAAGAATATCAACAAATTGTTCTCGCTATTGAAGATCTAACTGCACTTGCTGCAGCTGATAATATTGATGCGATTAAAAGTGCGATTACAGCAATTGATAAATTAACTGATAGTTATGCGGAAAGACGCATGGATGTATCAATAAAAGAAGCTTTAACTGGTCATACAGTTGACGAGATTTAAGCTAAATTAATAAAGAGAAAGGTCTTAAGATGCCAAAAGTTATATTTTTACCGCATGAAGAATTATGTCCCGATGGTTTAGTTGTTGAAGCTACAGATGGTGAAACTATTTTAGATGTTGCTTTAAAAAATCATATTCATATTGAACATGCTTGTGAAAAATCATGTGCTTGTACAACTTGTCATGTTGTTGTGCGTGAAGGCTTTGACTCATTAGAAGAAAGTGATGAGCTAGAAGATGATATGTTAGATAAAGCTTGGGGCCTTGAGCCTGAGTCTCGCTTGGGTTGCCAAGCGTGTCTGCAAGGTGAAGATTTAGTAGTAGAAATACCAAAGTATACGGTTAATATTGTTTCTGAAGGGCATTAAACTTTATCGAGAAATACCGCTAAACTGAGTGTTAAAGGTAAATTTTTATTTTAAGGAGAACCTGATGATATTAAAATGGACTGACTCTTTAGAGATTGCTCTCGCATTAATAGATAAATACCCAGAGCAAGATCCGTTAGCAATTCGCTTTACTGATTTGCGCGATTGGGTGCTTGCATTAGAAGATTTTGATGATAACCCTGAGCATTGTAGTGAACGTATTTTAGAAGCAATTCAGCTCTGCTGGATTGATGAAAATGATTAATAAATCAATATAATAGACGCGAGCTTAGGCTCGCGTTTTTTGTCAATTAAGGAATATTATGAGCCAACCATTTTTAGTTACTTTATCCGATCAAAAAGCAAATGTTGTCTGGGGTGATAATGCGTTATTGTCTTTTGAACAAGAGCAGGCAACTATCCATATTAACTATATGAGTGATGTACTTGCACAAGTACAAAGTGCAGCTAGAAAATTAGATACCATGTCATTAGCAAAAGTTAAGCTTGTTGGCGAACAATGGAATTCTGATTTATGTTGGGCATTTAGCCAAGGTTTTTATAATCCTAAAAATGGTGCTGAAATCCAATTTCCCGAATTAGATGATGAAGCAATTGAAACTTTAAAAAATAAAAAGTTAATTAGTGAGTGGGTAAGAGAAACGATCAACCTTGGTCCAACTATTGTTACACCTGAAGTGTTATGCGAAAAAGCTAGTTCACTATTAAAGCAAGTGAGTGCAGGTAAAGTAGAACTGCAATCTAAGCTTATTTTAGGAGAACAATTAATTACAGATGGTTACGTTGGTATTCATGCAGTGGGTAAAGGCAGTATTAATATGCCATGTATGCTGCAGCTTGATTATAACCCAAGTGGTGATCCTGATGCTGCTATTGATTTTGCTTTAGTTGGTAAAGGTATTACCTTTGATTCAGGTGGTTATAGCCTTAAACCGAGCCCATCAATGGCTGCGATGAAAAGTGATATGGGAGGTGCGGCAACCGTTACTGGTGCATTAGCTTTAGCAATTGCAGGTGGTTTACAAAAGCGTGTTAAATTATACCTATGTTGTGCTGAAAACATGATCAGTGGAGAAGCATTTAAATTAGGTGATGTTATTAATTATAAAAATGGTGTCAGTGTTGAAGTTTTAAACACAGATGCTGAAGGCCGATTAGTACTTGCAGATGGATTAATCGCTGCGCAAGAAGATGGTGCGAAAAAAATAATTGATGCAGCGACATTAACAGGTGCAGCTAAAGTGGCTGTAGGCCGCGATTATAATTGCATATTAAGTATGGATGATGAGTTTACAGCTTCTGCATTAGAAAGTGCTAATCAAGTGAATGATAAACTTTGGCGTTTACCATTAGAGTCTTTCCATCTACAGCAAATAAACTCCGCATTTGCTGATATTGCGAATATTCATAGTGGTGGTGAAAGTATGGCTGGGGCATCAACAGCTGCTGCATTCTTAGCTAAGTTTGTTTTACAGCCTGAACAAAATTGGCTGCATTTTGATTTGTCAGGTAGTTATCAATTATCTGCTAATGGTTTATGGGCGGCTGGTGGTAAAGGTCACGGTATTGAAACAATCAGTGATTTATTACTTAAATAGTTTTTGTTAACCATTAGAATTTACAAGTAAACATGTCAAAGCCAATAACCTAAAATAGGGGATGGCTTTGTACTATTGATTTTTCATGCTTTGATAATAAGCAGCAATATCAGCTAAATCTTGATCATTTAATTTACTAAGTTGTTGTTGCATCATCTTCGCCATTGGACCTTCCCTCAAACCCTGTTGGTAAGCTCTTATACTATTGATTAAATAAACTGACTTTTGTCCTTGTAGGTTAGGGTAGATAGGACTTGGTGCTATACCATTTTTCCCATGACAAAAACCGCAGCTAGGAGATTTTATTTTTCCTTGTTGTGCATTCCGACTAATGTATTTGCGTGAATGCTTGAACTGCTCATTAGTACAGAAAGTAGTAGGAACTTACTGAAATTCATTATCTCACCTTATATTAAAGTTTTTTTGATTATACTTATCTGTTGAATATGTAAATTGTTTTAAATTAAAAAAACTTGCTGATTTGAAATTTTGAAATTTTTATACCCGTCACGTCAATTTACGCTTTTAATTGAATTTTTTAAGCACAAAATTTAGATAACATATTTAATGTAATCGGTATTAAAGTGTAAAAGGTGAATTTACCTACTAACTGCGTATAATGTAGACCTTTCGTTGGTGATGAATAGACTTAATTGGTAATTGGTAGGGATTTTTAAAATTATATGATGAATAAAATATTAATATCTATTGCAAGTTTATGGCTGTTATCTGGTTGTTCTTCTCACTCTGTAGGACCGCTATCTGCAGGTAAAAATAGTTACGTAGTGAGTAAACAATTATCTAGTTTTGCGAGTAAAAAAGAAGATTTATTAACGGCTGTTTTCTCACAAGCAAATGAATATTGTTTAAATAAAAATCGTTATATGAAAGTTGAATCGCTTAATGAATATATTGGTTTAATTGGTAATGATAGCAAAACCACATTACATTTTTCGTGTCTAACTCAGCGTTCTAAAGTACATAAACCAACTCCTACTCCAGTTGTCAAAAAACAAATATTTCCTAAAAAGGAAAAATTAACTAATTATGCTTTTTAACCATTTTAAGGCTACATATTAATTCATTGTGCTCTTATTTCGTTTCTATTCCTCTTATTACTAAGCAGTTGTTGTTGAATATTTGTTCAATAATAATGATTAAATAAGTCTTAAATTTAATTTCAAAAATCTTATTTTATCATCGCTTTAAACTTAATTATGCTATTATAAGCGCCTCTTTTGTCTTCAAAATATCATTAATAAACTAGAGCGTTTGACACATGATCCCAAATTTAAACCACCAAGAGAACATCAAGCAGGATACCTTTGCGTTTATCAAGGCATTAAACGAAAGTGATTATTCAGGTGAGATTGCTAAAAGTTATGCTAGTCGTTTAGCGGTAGCAACGGATAACAGTGTTTATCAATGTTTACCACAAGCGGTTATTTATCCAAAATCGACACAAGATATTGTGCTTATTTGTCAGCTTGCACAACAGCCTGAATTTGTTGATATTCGCTTTTCTCCTCGTGGTGGTGGTACTGGTACAAATGGTCAATCATTAACTAATGATATCGTTTTAGATTTATCTAAGTATATGAATAATATACTAGAAATCAATGCCGAAGAAAGTTGGGTTCGTGTACAAACGGGTGTGGTAAAAGATCAATTAAATGATGCTCTTAGAGCCCATGGTTTGTTCTTTTCTCCTGATTTATCAACCAGTAACCGTGCGACTATTGGTGGCATGATTAGTAATGATGCTTCTGGACAAGGCTCTTTAATCTACGGTAAGACAAGTGATCATGTTCTAGCATTAACGTCAGTATTAATTGATGGCAGTTTATTAGAAACCAAACCATTAACAGCAATTGATCTGATGGAGCAAGTTGAGCGTCAAGATTCAATTGGCGCCATTTACCGTCAGGTTATTGATACATGTGAAAGCCAGAAAGAAAATATTGAGCAGTCATTTCCAAAGTTAAATCGATTTTTAACTGGGTATGATTTAAAGCATGTTTATGATCATGACACTGGAACT
This sequence comes from Psychromonas algarum, assembly GCF_004376845.1. Taxonomy (GTDB): domain Bacteria; phylum Pseudomonadota; class Gammaproteobacteria; order Enterobacterales; family Psychromonadaceae; genus Psychromonas. The sequence continues at coordinate 41,402 of NZ_SNUW01000011.1, read as the reverse complement.
GTTGATTTAACACGCATTTTATGTGGAGCAGAAGGTTCATTAGCTTTTATTACAGAAGCGACTTTACACGTACAAACAATTCCTACTTACCGCACTTTATTTAATATTAAATACGATAGTTTCCAATCTGCATTACAAAATGCGCCATTTTTAGTTGAAGCAAATGCACTTTCAGTAGAAACCGTAGACTCTACGGTACTTAACTTAGCGAAAGAAGATATTGTTTGGCATAGCGTAAAAGAGCTGATTACTGATGTACCAGGACAAGTTTTAGATGGTATTAATATCGTTGAATTTGCAGAAGCAGATGAAGCAATTCAACAGCAAAAAATCGATGCGTTGATTGTTAAATTAGACACGCTAATTAGTAATAAAGAAGCTGGAGTGATTGGCTATCAAATTTGTAATGATTTAGCTGATATTAATAAAGTTTATGGCATGCGTAAAAAAGCAGTGGGGTTATTAGGTAAAGCTGATAGCACAGCTAAGCCGATTGCTTTTGTGGAAGACACCTGTGTTCCACCTGAAAATTTAGCGCAATATATTATCGAATTCCGTCAGTTATTAGATGATAAAGGCCTACATTACGGAATGTTTGGGCATGTTGATGCGGGCGTTTTACATGTACGTCCTGCTTTAGATCTTTGTGATCCTGAACAAGAAAAGTTAATGCGTGAAGTATCTGATAAAGTGGTTGCTTTAACGGCTAAGTATAAAGGCTTGATGTGGGGAGAGCACGGCAAAGGTTTTCGCAGTGAATATGGTCCTGCATTTTTTGGTGAAGTTTTATTCAATGAATTAAGAAAGATAAAAACAGTTTTTGATCCGCTCAATCGAGTTAATCCTGGCAAAATTTGCACCCCTATCGACTCAACGGAACAATTAGTCAGTGTTGATGCCGTTAAGCGCGGCGCTTTTGATCGACAAATTCCAGTTAAAGTACGTGAAAGTTATGCACCGGCTATAGATTGTAATGGTAATGGTTTATGTTTTAACTACGATACAACTTCACCAATGTGTCCATCTGTTAAAGTATCTAAAGATCGAGTTCATTCTCCTAAAGGCCGAGCGGGTTTAATGCGAGAATGGTTACGTCAATTAGCTAATAACGATATTGATATATTGCAACTGGAAAGTGACTTATACGCAGGTAAAAATGCGAGTATCTTTACTAGGTTTAAAAATACCTTAGCAAAACGTAGTGGTGAATATGATTTTTCACATGAAGTGATGGAAGCGATGAAAGGTTGTTTGGCGTGTAAAGCGTGTAGCAGTCAATGTCCAATTCAAGTTGATGTACCTACTTTTAGAGCACGCTTCATGCATTTATATCACGACCGTTATTTGCGCCCTATGAAGGATTATTTTGTTGCTTATGTAGAACAATATGCTCCTTTGATGGGGGAAATGCCGCGTTTCTTTAACTTCTTTACCGGCTTAAAAGTGACCTCTATCTTAACTGAAAAGATTGTTGGAATGGTTGATATTCCCCAGCTTTCATCACCGACATTAAAGTCATCTTTGAAAAAAAATGACATTACAGAATTTGATTTACAGAAACTGCAGGCTTTAAGTGCTGCTGAACGTGAACAATATGTGTTAATAGTACAAGACCCGTTTACTACCTATTATGATGCGGATGTTGTACGTGATTTATTACTAACGATTAAAAAGCTAGGTTACAAGCCAGTTATGTTACCGTTTAAACCTAATGGTAAACCTCAGCATATTAAAGGTTTTTTGAGCAAATTTGCTAAAACAGCAAAAGACTCGGCTGACTTTTTAAATCAAATGGCAGACTTAAATATTGCTATGGTAGGAACTGATCCTGCAATGGTGCTTTGTTACCGAGACGAATATGAACAAGCATTAGGTAATAAACGTGGAGAGTTTGATGTTCAACTATTTCAAGAATGGCTAAAACCTCGATTAATAGGTGACGCAAAACCATCCGTTGGTGCTGATTTTTATCTTCTTGGGCATTGTACTGAAAAAACAGCAGAACCAACCTCTGGCAATGATTGGGCTGTTATTTTCAAACACTTTGGAGGTTCATTATCAGAAGTTGCTGTTGGTTGTTGTGGTATGGCGGGAACTTATGGTCATGATGCAGGGAAGTTAGCTGAATCAAAGGCTATTTATAGCTTAAGTTGGGAAGCTGCTATCGCTCAACATGAGCGTTCACAATGTTTAGCAACAGGTTATTCATGTCGTAGCCAAGTAAAACGCATTGAAGGTGAAACTCTGAAGCATCCAGTGCAAGCGCTATTGAGCTTACTGTAAACGATTATATAATCCCTAACTTACAATAAAGTGAGTATTAATGATGAGTATTTGGAAAAAAAACACGGAATTATCCCGTTTAAATGCAATCAGTAAAGGCACTATTATTGAACTGTTAGGGATTGAATATACAAAAGTAGGTGATGATTTTCTACAAGCAACTATGCCTGTAGACTCAAGAACTCATCAACCACATGGGCTATTACACGGCGGGGCTTCTGTTGTGTTAGCTGAAACATTAGGTAGCGTAGCCGCTAACTTAGTTGTTGAAGATGATAAGGTTTGTGTTGGTTTAGAAGTAAATGCAAACCATGTTAGAAGTATAAAAAAAGGTATTGTGGTTGGAACAGCAACGGCAGTACATATCGGTTACAGCACACAAATTTGGCAAATAGAGATTTGTAATGAACGTGGACAGTTAGTTTGTACATCACGTTTAACAGTTGCTGTTATCAATAAACCAAAATAATACAAACCTCTTCAAGAGAGGTTATATAAAAAGAGAATATTATGATTAAAGTAGGTGCTTACAACGATCTTAAGATTGTTAAGCAAGTAGATTTTGGAATGTACTTAGACGGTGGAATTGACCACGGTGAAATTTTATTACCGAAACGTTATATCACAGAAGAAATGCAAATAGGTCAAACAATTACAGTCTTTCTATATTTTGATTCCGAAGACCGTTTAATTGCGACAACACAACATGTAAAAGCAATTGCTGGTGAATTTGCATCATTAAAAGTTGTGGATACTAACCGTGCTGGGGCTTTTTTAGATTGGGGATTACCAAAAGATTTATTGGTACCGTTTAACCAACAAAAAGTAGCCATGAAAACAGGTCTTGGTTATGTTGTTTACGTTTATCAAGATGATATTAGTGAACGTTTATTAGCATCATCTAAGTTAGATCGTTTTTTAGATAAAGTACCTGCTGAATATAAAGTCGGTGAAAAAGTTGATCTGTTAATTGCAGATCGTACAGATATCGGTTTTAAAGCAATTATTAACCATAAACACTGGGGGGTTATTTTTGATAACGACGTCTTTGGTGATTTAGGTATTGGTAAAAAATGTAAAGGCTACATTAGACGTATTCGTGAAGATGGAAAAATCGATTTAAGCTTAACACAGACAGGTTATGCAAAAGTTGATGGTTTATCAGACCGTATTCTATTAACGCTTAGACAACATGATGGTTTCTTACCTCTATCAGATAAAAGCAGTCCAGAGCAAATTGCTAAGATATTAAAAATGAGTAAAGGTAATTTTAAAAAGGCGATTGGACAGTTATATAAAAATGGTCATATTGTTATTGCCGATAATGGCATTACGGTAACGAATAAATAATTTTCAACACATGATCCGATAACCCCCAAAAGCACCTTGGCGCTTTTGGGGGTTATATCAATTACATTAAGTATGTACTGTGATGGGCATTAAAAGTGCGTTGATCTACTTTGGTGGAATTCTGGTGATTTAAGAATAAATAGATCATCAACATAAAACTTCTCGGGACTACTCGCTTGCCACCATTGTTGCCATGCTTCATCTACATTTAAATTATCAACTAAAGCATTATTGGTTAGTGGTTCTACAAAACTACCGATAGACATTTGTCCTCCATATGGAGAGCGTTTTTTGATCATCTGTGGTACTAACTTAGCGGGGTCGTCTAATCCCATCGTACCAACAAGTTCAAAGAAATTAATTAATGTATTATTATGAAAGTTTTTAATACGTTCACTTTTTACTGTTATATCAATAGCTTTCGCTCGAGCAGGATCTTGTGTTGCGATGCCCGTTGGGCATAGGTTGGTATTACAATGCCTAGATTGAATACAACCTAACGCAAGCATCATGGTTCTTGCTGCATTAACAACATCGGCGCCAACGGCGATTTTGGTTAGTAAATCAAAACTTGAGGCTGTTTTGCCTGAGGCAATAATTTTTATCTTGTCGCGTAAACCAACACCTACCAACGCATTATTGACGATATTGACACCTTCTAAACAAATTAAACCTAGATGATTTGAAAATTCTATAGGTGCAGCGCCAGTTCCACCTTCAGCCCCATCTACCGTAATAAAATCTGGAGTAATACCTGTTTCTAGCATCGCTTTACAAATACTTAAAAATTCAGCTGGATTACCAATACATAATTTAAAACCAACTGGTTTACCACCACTTAAACTGCGTAATTGTTCAACAAAAGCAAGTAGGGCTTTGGGAGTTGTACATTCAGGGTTTACAGCTGGAGAGATACAATCTTGGTCTTTTGAAATGTGTCTAATACGTGCTATTTCATCGGTAATTTTTGCCTTGGGTAAAACGCCACCATGACCTGGTTTTGCACCCTGAGATAGCTTTATTTCAATCATTTTTACTTGAGGAAGGTTGGCTGTTTTACTAAAGCTAATAGGGTTAAAACGCCCATTTTCATCACGACATCCAAATAACCCAGTACCAATTTGCCAAACAATATCTCCACCATGTTTTAAATGATAAGGGCTTGCACCACCTTCGCCTGTATTATGATAACAACCTGCTTTTTTAGCACCTAAATTTAGAGCTTCAATTGCATTATTACTCAATGAACCAAAGCTCATGGCTGAAATGTTAAGATAAGAGGCTGAGTAGGGTTGTGTACAACGATCTCCGCCAATGGTAATTCGTTTAGCGTCTGCTTTGACATGAACGGGAGCCAAGGAATGCCATAAGCTTAAATAATTATCTTCAACCAAATTTCGTTGTGTACCAAAAGCGATGGTATCACGCACATTTTTAGCGCGTCGATAAACTAAGGTGCGTTGTTCTCGATTAAAAGGCAACTCTTCAGTATCGTTCGCAATAAAATATTGTTGGATTTCAACACGGTATGACTCGAGGAAATAACGTAAATAGGCAACCACTGGGTACAGTCTATTTAAACTATGTCGACTATAAAAAAGGTCATAAAGACCAATAAGGCTAAATAATAATGTACTCGTTAATAAAGCAGCACTAATAAAACTTGGACTATATAAATAAAAGTAAGCTGTAGAAAAATTGCCAAGAGTAACAATTAACCAAAGTACTTTTTGCATGATGGTCATAAAACATCCCTGTGTCATTATAATTGATATGTTTAGCTAATTTATTAAGATCAATAATTTAGCATGATTGATTTCTCTTTGAATAGGAAACTATTAACTAACTACCAACCATAGAGCTACAAACATCATCATTGATCCCGCAATCCGATTTAATATCTTCACACTACTTTGCTGTTGTAATAAATGACGTAAAGTCTTTCCTCCAGTGGCATAAAGCAACATGCAAATTAATTCAAAGCACAATATGACGGCAATTAATTGTCCTGCTTGTGGCAATAGAGGTGTATTAGGATTAATGAAGGGCGGTAAAAGTGATATCATAAATGCCCAGCCTTTAGGGTTGGCAATAGCAGTAATAAAACCTTGGCTAATTAATGCCGTGCGCTTGATATCTTGTTGGTTTGTTGGCGTTGTTGGGATTGCCATTTTTCCTCGTGAACGCCACATTTGTATGCCTAAATATAATAGATAAGCGCCACCTGCATATTTTAATAATAAAAATAAATGTGGTCTGGCAAGTAATAAAGTTGCCACACCTATGAGAGCAGATAAAGCAACTAAAGCAACACCGGTTAACTCTCCGATCATCATCCATAAACTGCGACGAATGCCGATTGTCATACCTAATGTCATTGCCAATGTCATACACATTCCAGGTGTAATTGATACTGCAAAAAAGGTAGGGATAAATAATAATAATAAATTTTGATCCATAAATTACTCATATCAAGAATAGGGGGCGATATTTAATACCAATCACAATATAATAGTTTATCTATTTTACTTATTAAAATAGCTTCACTTTCTCGTTGTAAATTACATAAAAGGAACAGCTATTTACGCCTTGAATGGAAATGTTTTTTCAGTGCTAAATTTAGATAAAATGTTTAATGTCATCGATATAACAGCATCATTATAATGAGATATATACCATGTATTGTAATTTTTATCTTTTATATTCAAATAAGTAAATGATTTTCTGTCCAAATTAGGTTTACCGTCTTATCCTATTGGAAGATTTATTTTATCTTTTAATTATTATTTATATTAAAAAGAGTGATTGACTAAAATTAACGTGAATTTTATCTCGTTTTATTTTAAATCACAGCTTAGACTGCAAAAGCATCGTTTTATTATTTCTTATTAGGAGTATTTATGTCGGACGTATTTCATTTAGGTTTAACTAAAAGTGCTCTGCAGGGGGCTGCTATTGCAATTATCCCTGGAGCACCTGAAAGAGTAGAAAAGATAGCTGCGCTAATGGAAAATGCTACTTTTTTAGCAAGGCATCGAGAATTTACTAGTTATTTAGCCTTTATCGGTGAACAGGCTGTGGTTATTTGTTCTACTGGTATCGGTGGTCCATCGGTTTCTATTGCGGTAGAAGAGCTAGCACAGTTAGGCGTTCGTAGTTTTTTAAGAGTAGGAACAACTGGAGCAATTCAACCCCATGTGAATGTTGGTGATATTATTATCACTCAAGCAGCGGTTAGACTCGATGGCGCGAGTTTACATTTTGCTCCAATGGAATTTCCCGCAGCATCTGACTTTTATGCAACAAGTGCTTTAAACGAGGCTTGCTTACAAAAGAATATTACTCCCCATATTGGTATAACTGCTTCTTCAGATACTTTCTATCCAGGACAAGAGCGTTACGATACAGTTGCTGGTAGAGTTACCCCTCATTTCAAAAATTCACTACAAAAATGGCAAGAACTTGGTGTCTTAAACTATGAAATGGAGGCTTCAACTTTATTTACCATGTGTTCAGCGAATGGTTGGCAAGCTGCTTGTGTCGCTGGTGTTATTGTGAATCGTACCCAACAAGAAATTCCTGAACAAAAGACCATGGAACAAACTGAAAACAATGCAATCATGATCGCTGTTGACGCGGTTAAATTATTATTAAAAAAATAATCTTAATTAAATGAGTGTTAGAGTATTTATCAAACACTCATATTTAAAGTATCTTGCATATTGTTTCTACAAATCAGCTATTTTTTAAAGGTGATAAATAATGTCTCAACAATATTATAAAGAATTAATTCAATTATTAGACCAATCATATGCGCCTTATTCAGGTTTTAATGTTGCCTCTATTATTGTTTGTAATGATGGCGGAGTTTACAAAGGTGTTAATGTCGAGTCAGCGGCGTATCCCACGACTATTTGTGCGGAAAGAAACGCGATTCATACTGCCGTGACAAATGGTGTAAAAAAAGGTGGAGTGCAGGAAGTTCATATTCTTGCTCGCAACGATACGGGTAGTTTGATTCGTGCTTTTCCATGTGGTTCTTGTCGACAAGTGATTGCAGAACAATCAAGTAATGATGCCATTGTGTATTGTTACAATGAAAATGGGGACGTTGTAATGCATACTATTGTAGAGTTACTTCCTTTTGCATTTTTAGGCGATGAATTATAACCCAGATGTATTTTTAATTTTTAGACTTAATTCTATGATTCATAATGATTTTCATTATTTTAAATAAATATAAAACGAATAATTTGTTAAAAGGTGTTACATGGAAAGTAAATTAACGCAATTAAGAAAAATGACGACAGTTGTCGCTGATACTGGTGATTTAAAAGCAATTAAAGAATATCAACCAGAAGATGCAACAACTAATCCTTCTTTAATATTAAAAGCTGCGGTGCTACCTGAGTATGAGTGCTTAATAGAGGACGCCATTAAGTATGCTAAAAGCCAATCTGATGACAAAAATAAACAAGTTATTGCCGCTTGTGAAATGTTGGCTGTTAATATTGGTAAAGAAATTTTAAAAACAATACCGGGTCGAATTTCAACAGAAGTGGATGCTCGTTTATCTTATGATCAACAAGCTTGTGTTAATAAAGCTCGTCAACTGATTGCAATGTATGAACAAGCAGGCGTTAAACGTGATCGTATTTTGATTAAGTTAGCTGCAACTTGGCAAGGTATTAGAGCCGCAGAAATATTAGAAACTGAAGGGATCAATTGTAATTTAACCCTGTTATTTTCATTTGCTCAAGCACAGGCTTGCGCTGAAGCTAAGGTATTTCTTATTTCCCCTTTTGTAGGGCGTATTATGGATTGGTATAAAGCAAAAGAAGGGAAAGAGTTTACTGCTGAAGATGATCCCGGCGTATTGTCAGTCAGTAAAATCTATCATTATTATAAATCGCACCAATATAATACTATTGTCATGGGAGCAAGCTTTCGTAATGTTGACGAAATATTTGCACTAGCGGGGTGTGATAAATTAACGATTAGTCCACAATTACTTGCAGAACTTGAAAAAAGTCATGGTGTACTTGATAAAAAATTAATAAGTGATTTGCCTAGATTGCCAAAAGTTCCTGTATTATCCGAATCTGATTTTTTATGGGCACATAATCAAGATCCTATGGCAGTTGAAAAACTTGCAGAAGGGATCCGTAGCTTCGCAATTGATCAAGAAAAATTAGAAATGATGATGTCAACGAGACTTTAATTCAAGAAAACACCTCTATAGGTGTTTTTTTGTACAATTTTTAAATTATTTTTTACATAAATAAAATTAAGTGGATAACGGAGAAACTTATGCAAATATTGATTGGGCTTATTGGTATTCTATTTTTGGTTGCAATTGCTGTACTTGTTTCAAGTAACCGCAAAGCAATCAATTATAGAACGGTTGTGGGGGCATTTTTATTACAATTAATGATTCCCGCATTAGTTATTTTTACCCCTTGGGGCGCGAAATTCTTACAAGGTATGTCTTCTGCTGTACAAGGTGTTATTGATAGTGCAAATGCGGGGGTTAGCTTTTTGTTTGGTGGGCTGGTTTCTGGGAAAATGTTTGAAGTCTTTGGTGGTGGTGGATTTGTTTTTGCCTTCAAAGTTTTACCTATTATTATTTTCTTTGCCTCATTTATGGCTGTTTTATATTACTTGGGCATCATGCAATTTATTATCAAAATATTTGGTGGTGCATTACAAAAATTATTAGGAACAAGTCGTACAGAGTCCATGTCCGCTGCTGCTAATGTTTTTGTTGGTCAAACTGAAGCGCCTTTAGTTGTTAAACCTTATATTAAACATATGACTCGTTCTGAATTATTTGCTGTTATGTGTGGTGGTTTAGCATCAGTAGCTGGTTCAGTGTTGGTAGGTTATGCATCATTAGGTGTAAGTTTAGATTATCTTATTGCCGCTTCATTTATGGCTGCACCAGGTGGTTTGTTAATGGCTAAATTAATTGAGCCTGAAACTGAAACACCACGAACACAATTAGATCTTGAAGAGATGAATGACGATGAAGATGAAAAGCCTGTTAATGTTATTGACGCTGCAGCAAGTGGCGCTGCATCAGGCCTTAAATTAGCACTTAATGTTGGTGCTATGTTGATTGCTTTTATCGCTTTAATTGCCTTAATTAATTCAATACTAGGTTCTGCTGGTGGGGTTGTTGGAATTGAAGGATTAACCTTACAAACTATTTTAGGTTATGTATTTTCTCCTGTGGCTTTCTTATTAGGTATTCCTTGGTCTGAAGCAACGCAAGCAGGTAGTTTGTTAGGTCAAAAACTAGTGGTTAACGAGTTCGTTGCTTATATCGATTTTATTAGTATCAAGGAATCATTAAGTGAACATTCTCAGGTTATCTTGACTGTTGCGTTATGTGGTTTTGCAAATTTATCTTCAATGGCTATTTTATTAGGTGGTTTAGGCGTGTTAGCACCTAGTCGTCGTGCGGATATTGCTCGTTTAGGATTAAAAGCAATTTTAGCCGGTACGTTATCTAACTTTATGAGTGCTATCCTTGTAGGGATTTTCTTTACCTTGAGTGTAATGTAAAGGTTATTTAGTAGTATTAGCTACCTTGATATAATTTTATTTTTAGAGGAAATAACATGAGTGATTTAGAACAAGCGGCTTGTCTGGCTATATCGTTAATGGATTTAACAACATTAAATGATGACGATACAGATCAAAAAGTGATTCAGCTGTGTCTTAACGCAAAAACACCTGTTGGAAATACTGCCGCTGTCTGTATTTATCCTCGCTTTATTCCTATTGCCCGTAAAACACTTGATAAGATTGGCGCTACAAGCGTCAAAATTGCAACGGTGACTAATTTCCCACATGGGCATGATGACTTAAATATTGCACTCGCAGAAACCAGAGCCGCTGTTGCTTATGGCGCGGATGAGGTTGATGTTGTATTTCCATACCAAGCATTGATAGAGGGCGAGCAGCAAATTGGTTTTGATATTGTGGCTGGTTGTAAGGAAATTTGTGGAGATAATGTTTTATTAAAAGTCATTATCGAAACAGGTGAATTAAAAACTGATGCTTTAATTACACTTGCGAGTGAAATTAGTATTAAAGCGGGTGCTGACTTTATTAAAACCTCAACCGGGAAGGTGGCTGTTAATGCAACGTTAGAAGCCACTAAATTAATGCTTGAAGCTATTAAAGCGTCAGGAAAAAACGTTGGTTTTAAAGCTGCTGGTGGCGTTAAAGACGTCCACGTTGCTAATGATTATTTAGAACTTGCTCGTATTGTTATGGGTGAGGATTGGGTAAATACAGAGCACTTTCGTTTTGGTGCATCCAGTTTGTTAACAAGTCTACTTGCTGAGCTACATTTAGGGGAACGCCCTGAGCATACAGGAGAATATTAGATGAAAAGAACAATCATATTACTACTCGACTCTTTTGGTGTTGGTGCAGCTGCTGATGCAGATACGTTTGTTGGATCATTAAAAGATGGTCAAACATTTACCGATGCAGGATCAAATACTTTAGGGCATATCGCGCAAACTTGTGCAAATGAACAAGCGAATGAAGGACGTAGCGGGCCATTATTTGTTCCTAATATGATCCAATTAGGCTTGGCTGAAGTTGGTTTTGATTGTTCTGGATATAAAATCCTAGGTGCAACGGATAATATTCTTCGCAATGCTCTTTACGGCCATGCTAAAGAAATTTCAACAGCAAAAGATACTTCAAGTGGTCATTGGGAAATAGCTGGTGTACCTGTTTTGTTTGATTGGGGATATTTTCGAGATAAAAGCAATAGTTTTCCTAGTGAATTATTAGATGAATTGGTGAAACGTGCTGATCTACCTGGTTATTTAGGTAATTGTCATGCATCAGGAACAACCATTTTAGAGGAACTTGGAGAAGAGCATATTGCTACAGGTAAACCTATTTTTTATACCTCTATGGATAGTGTTTTTCAAATTGCCTGTCATGAAGAAAGTTTTGGATTAGAGCGTTTATATAAACTCTGTGAGTTAGCTCGTGAGTTAGTGGATGAATACCAGATTGGTCGCGTTATTGCACGTCCATTTAGCGGAACAAACAGCCATAATTTTCAGCGTACTTCTAATCGTCATGATTATTCAGTCTCACCTCCTGCACCGACACTGCTTGATAAAATGAAAGACAGTGGTGGAGAAGTGGTTAGCATCGGTAAAATTTCAGATATATTTGCAGGAAATGGTATTACTAAAGCTGTTAAAGCATTCGGAATTGATGGTTTATTTGATGCCAGTTTGAATGAATTTAAAACGGCTCAAAAAGACAGTATTATTTTTACTAACTTTGTTAATTTTGATGCTGATTTTGGACACCGTCGTAATGTCGATGGTTATGCTAAAGCATTAGAATATTTTGATCTGCGTTTACCTGAAATATTAGCTGAATTAGGTGATGATGATTTGTTAGTGATCACTGCGGATCATGGTTGTGATCCTACTTGGTTAGGGACAGACCATACACGAGAGCATATTCCCGTATTATTTTATGGTAAATCTTTACAAGGTAAGTCAATTGGCTTACGTGATACTTTTGCTGATATTGGCCAAAGTATTGCTTCGTTTCATCAATTACCCGCATTAGATTACGGTAAATCATTTTTATAATTATTAATTAGGAGAAAGTTTTATGGCAACACCTCATATCAATGCCGTTGATGGCGCATTTGCTGAAACAGTTTTAATGCCGGGTGATCCTCTGCGAGCGAAATATATTGCAGAAAATTTTCTAGACGATGCAGTGCAAGTCACTGATGTTCGAAACATGCTAGGGTTTACTGGAACTTATAAAGGTAAACGTATTTCAGTTATGGGCAGCGGTATGGGGATCCCTTCTTGCTCTATTTATGCAACAGAACTTATTCGTGACTATGGCGTTAAAAATATTATTCGTGTTGGTAGTTGTGGTGCAGTTAATCCTGATATCAAATTACGTGATGTGATCATTGGTTTAGGTGCTTCAACTGATTCAAAGGTAAATCGTATTCGCTTTTCTGGGCATGATTTTGCTGCTATTGCGAGTTATACATTACTAGAAAAAGCTGTTCGTTCTGCGAAACAACATAATATTGACGTAAAAGTAGGTAATATATTTTCAGCGGATACTTTTTATACTCCTGAGCCAGAAGTATTTGATGTGCTAGAAAAATATAATATTCTTGGTGTTGAAATGGAAGCAGCTGGGTTATATGGCGTAGCTGCTGAAGAAGGTGCAAATGCTTTATGTATTTTAACCGTATCTGATCATATTCGCCGAGGTGAAAAATTATCGTCAGATGAACGTCAAAATAGCTTTAATGAGATGCTAGTGATTGCATTAGACTCAGTGCTTTTATAGATAATAGCTATGCTTTAACTTTTAATTAGGCAATGCATGTGGTTGCCTTTACATTTATATCAAGGATAGAACAAATGAAAAAAAGCTTACTTTCTTGTGCATTACTAGCTTCATCTTCAGTGATGGCTGCAGATTACACTGACGGTGATATACATAAAAACGACTTTAAATTTGTACAATTTAATTACATGTATGCGGTTAATGAATTACCGGGTGAATCAGACCATGACTATTTAGAAATGGAGTTTGGTGGACGCTCTGGGATTTTTGACTTGTATGGTTATGTTGATGTTTTTAACCCATCTGCAAGTAAAGATTCTGATAAATACGACTCTCCAAAAATGTTCATGAAATTTGCACCTCGCGTTTCTTTAGATGCTCTGTTTCAAAGTGATTTTTCTATTGGGCCTGTAAAAGAGTTATATTTTGCAACATTATTTAATTGGGATGGTAGCTCTAATAGCACTCCATACAATGTGAATAATTCTTTTTGGGGGGTTGGTTCAGATATTGATGTCGCATGGCTTGGAAAAGTTGGGTTTAATATTTATGGTCTTTATGATCTAAATAAACGAGATTGGAATGGTTATCAAGTTTCTACTAACTGGTTTAAACCTTTTTACTTCTTTTCAAATGGCTCATTCTTTTCTTACCAAGGTTATATTGATTATCAAGTTGGAATGAAAAGTGAATATTCTACGGCAAGTAATGGTGGTGCAATGTTTAATGGCTTGTATTGGCATTCAGATCAGTTTGCTTTAGGGTATGGTTTAAAATTGTATAAAGATGTGTATGGTATTGAAGATACCGACGCGTTCAAGTCAACTGGCATCAGCCATTATTTTAGTGCGACTTATAAATTTTAATTATTATTCTTCTTAATTATTTTATGCACCGTTATTAATATTAATTTCGGTGCATTTTTTTATTTACGTTTTAACTATTTAGGACTGTCTTCATGATCATATCTTCTTTACCTATGACTGATTTACATCGTCATTTAGATGGAAATATTCGTATTCAATCAATACTAGAGTTAGGGCAAAAGTTTTCCATGGCATTACCTGCTACTAATATTGATGAATTAAGACCTTTTGTACAAGTTGTTGAAAAGCAGCCTGACTTAATGTCTTTTTTACAGAAATTAGATTGGGGGGTTGCTGTGCTCGGCGACTTGGATGCTTGTCGACGAGTGGCTTATGAAAACGTAGAAGATATAAAATTAGCAGGTATTGATTATGCTGAATTAAGATTTTCTCCTTATTATATGGCCATGAAACATAACTTACCTGTGGAGGGAGTTGTTGAAGCTGTCGTTGAGGGGATCCAGGCAGGTAATCGAGATTTTAATCTTAAAACTAATTTGATTGGAATAATGAGTCGTACTTTTGGTGTCGAGCGTTGTTATCAAGAATTAGAAGCTTTGCTTACTCAAAAAGAACATCTAGTTGCTGTTGATTTAGCGGGAGATGAATTAGGTCAGCCTGGTTCTTTATTCGTTAAGCATTTTAAGAAAGTACGTGATGCAGGTTTACAGGTAACCGTTCATGCTGGAGAGGCCGCTGGTGCAGAAAGCATTTGGCAAGCGATTAATGAGTTAGGTGCTGTTCGTATTGGGCATGGTGTTAATGCGATACAGGATCCTCATTTAATGGAATATTTAGTAAAACATGAGATTGGTATCGAATCTTGTATTACTTCAAATATACAAACGAGTAGCATTACAGATATTAAAGAGCATCCTTTAAAAATGTTTTTAGAGCAGGGTGTTAAAGCGACTATAAATACTGATGATCCTGCTGTTGAAGGGATTGAATTAGCACACGAATACAATATGGCCGCTCCTTCTGCTGGACTCTCTGCAAAACAAATTATGCAGGCTCAAATAAATGGTGTTGATATTTCTTTTTTATCTTCTTCTGATAAAAAATTATTAAGGGAGCTTGCTCTTAACCGTTAATTTTTTATTTTTACTGTGATTTTTATAAAAGGTTGATAGATAAAATAACTAATTTGCGTGTAAATTAAACGAAAGCAACAAAAATATCATTTTAAAGGTGTTTCTTGTGAAAAAAATGGTAGTCTCTCATCAAATTTATATTGCTCTTATTTATGCCTAAATAATTTTAATTATTAATCATAAATAAGTACCTTTAAAGACTGTTTTGATGGTTCAAGGAGAGAGATACTGTGTTAGATATTTTAAAAGCAATGGCGCAAAACTTTTTAGGTAAATCACCTAAATGGTATAAATTAGTTATTGTTGGCTTTTTAATTATTAATCCAATTTTATTTGCTATCGACCCATTTGTTGCTGGATGGGTTCTTGTTGTGGAATTTATCTTTACCTTAGCAATGGCATTAAAATGTTATCCTCTTCAACCTGGTGGTTTATTAGCTATCGAGGCTGTGATTTTAGGTATGACTTCAGCTAAACATGTTCAAGCTGAAGTAACTGGTAATTTTGAAGTAATTTTATTATTAGTCTTTATGGTTGCTGGTATCTATTTTATGAAAGATTTACTGCTATTTAGTTTTACTAAATTAGTAGTCACCATGCGCAGTAAAATTCTATTGTCATTAACTTTCTGTGCCGTTTCTGCATTTCTATCTGCCTTCCTAGATGCGTTAACCGTTATTGCTGTAATTATTGCGGTTGCAGTTGGTTTTTATTCTGTGTATCACAAGGTTGCATCAGGTAATGGTAATAACCAGGATCATGACCATAGTAGTGACCATGGACTATTAGAGAGCCATCGAGTTGATTTAGAGCAATTTAGGGCATTTTTACGTAGTTTAGTCATGCATGCTGGTGTCGGTTCAGCTTTAGGCGGTGTATGTACTTTGGTTGGGGAGCCACAAAACTTAATTATTGCTGATCAAGCAGGTTGGGAGTTCTTAGAGTTTGTATTAAGAATGATGCCAGTTACTTTACCTGTGCTTATTACAGGGTTCTTAACTTGTATATTACTTGAGAAATATAGCAAGTTTGGATACGGCGCAAAATTACCTGATTCTATTCGTAAAATTCTCACTGATTTCAATAATGAAAAAAGTGCGAATATGAGCAACCAAGATAAAGCGAAATTAATTATTCAAGCGATCATTGGCGTGTGGTTAATTGTTGGTTTAGCAATGCATTTAGCTGCTGTTGGTTTGATTGGTTTATCAGTTATTATACTAGCAACTGCTTTTACTGGCGTTACAGAAGAACATGCTTTAGGTAAAGCTTTTGAAGAAGCCTTGCCTTTTACCGCATTATTAGTCGTTTTCTTTACAATTGTTGCTGTAATCATTGACCAAAATTTATTTGGCCCTGTTATTCAAGTTGTTTTACAAGCAGAAGGGCATACCCAATTAGTGTTGTTCTATATCGCGAATGGTTTCTTATCTATGGTGAGTGACAATGTGTTTGTAGGGACTGTTTACATCCATGAAGTTAAAGCCGCTTTACAACATGGTCTAATTTCTCGTGAGCAATTTGATTTGTTAGCGGTTGCAATTAATACTGGTACTAACTTACCTTCTGTAGCAACACCAAATGGCCAAGCTGCATTTTTATTCTTATTAACTTCTGCGTTAGCCCCATTATTACGTTTAAGCTACGGAACAATGGTTTGGATGGCATTGCCTTACACTATTGTCTTGTCATTAATTGGTTTATTTGGAGTGTTATATAACCTGGTACCAATGACTGATTTGATGATTAATATGGGGTGGTTACATGTGCGCTAAGTTTAATTAAAACGACTTAATATTTCTTCTTAGGCCTGATTTTGATATTTATTCAAATCAGGCCTTTTTATTAGTATTTTATATATTGAGTTATTTGATAGGGTGTTGGAGGAATAAAGTCTTTTCTATCGTTTTGTATATTTAGTCATTCATGTTTATTACATTAACTATATGCTCTAACTTTTTGTATAGAAAACAATTCAATTCGCGTGTAAGTTGATGTAAATAGTTGTCCCATCAATGCAATTCGTACGAATAAGTGAGTTATTTTAAACTGTAAAATAGAGCTGCTATTTATCGTAATTGCTATAAATTATTGCTGCAAACTTTGTAAACGTAAATCATCCCGTTTAAATTCTGTAATTTTAGCGCTATATCGAGCTTGGTCTAGCCTATTTTCAGTGTAAATTAAGGCACTGCCCATCTCTTGTGATGCTTCCCTAAAGCGACCTAACAAAGCTAAATATTCAGCTCTTATTGCATGCTCTTTTGCTTTCTCCTTCATTGCTTTATATAAGTCGATAGCAATTAAATGAGCAAGAATATTTTTAGGGTGAGAGCGTATAAAATATTCTAGTTTCTTTTCTGCAAGTTGGTATTGCTTATCTTCCTGTAGAGCTAATACTAAATTTAATATAATGACCTCATTTTCAGTGAAACGTTTTTCATATAGTGTGAGTGATTGTATTGCTCCTTTAACATTATTTAAAGCGAGTGCTACATCAGTAGCAAAGTCGATATAAAACAAGTTATAAGGATCATCTTTTAATAGTTTTTCGTTAATATCATAGGCTTTTTTATAATCTTTATTTTTAAAATAAGAAAGTGCTAGACCGTATTCTGCTGCTTCTTTTAGTTTATATTTATGGTTATCAAGTTCTGCTTGGTATTTGTTTATTAAAACGGGCGCAGGTAACTTGTAATATCTTACTGTAATGCGTGCTTTACTGAGTTGGTAACTTAAACTGCTATGAACGGATATTTTTTTAAATTGACTCGCACGTAGTCTTGCTTCAGCTAATCGAGTTTCTGGTAGTGGATGCGTTAATAACATTTGTGGAGGCATACTGGCATATTTATATTTTTCAGCCAATGTTCCAAAAAAGTTAGCCATACCATACGGATCATAACCAGCATCAGCCAAGGTTTGTATACCAATTCGATCTGCTTCATATTCATGTAAGCGAGTGTAGTTTATTTGAGTTTGCGCATTAACAGCCATGGTTGTTGATAATGCTGCCATTCCAGCAGCAGGTGAGACTAAAGCTAATAGAATAGAACCCGCCATCGCTGCCATTGTAGCTGGATTTCTAAGTGACTGTTGTTCTAACATCCGGGCTAAATGTCGCTGAGTGATATGTGCAACTTCATGCGCTAATACACTTGCTAGCTCACTTTCTGTTTGTGCATAAAGAAATAATCCTGTATGGATCTTTATGTTGCCACCTAAAAATGCGGCTGCATTGATCTCATCATCTTTTACTAAAAAAAACTGAAAAGGTAACTTTACAGAGCTGGCGTGAGCCACAATATTCTGCCCAAGAGTAGATATATAATTATTAAGTACAGGATCATGGATGATAGGTAAAGCTTGGTTGGCCATCATGCTAAATGCCCAACCATATTCTTTTTCTTTTTCAATGGTTAATGCACCTGCACCAACTGTTCCGATTTCAGGTAAATCGTTACTAGCGAAACTAGGCGCAGGCATACACTGTAGTAATAAATACAAAGCAAATAATTGTGTTTTGTAAAGCACATTCAATACTCTTTTAATAAATAGATTAAAAGCATAAACAAGCCCCAAGTTATTGCAAGTGTTGATTGTGATAAGAGCTTTGAAAGGTAATAATTAGCTTTTTAAATGTGGCAAGATGAGGGCTATGGTTGATTTAGATCTAAGGGAGGTTCGCTGCCCTATGGCATTAGTTTTATTAAAGCAACAATTGATTAAAATGAAGATCAACGAATGCATTAATATTAAGTTTTCTAACCAACAAGCAATGCAAGATATATGCTTATATTTAGATAAAAAAAACTATTGCTATCTTTGTGAGCAAAATACATTATTGATTAAATTATATAATCGTTTTTAGTGCAAAAATAACTTACCTAGTTAATAAACTTTACGGTAAAGAATAAAGATAGTTCTACATGTATACAATGGAAGTCGCTTCTTAAAAAGGAATATTTTGAATGTTTAAACAGATTTATCAATGGTATAAAACGCGTTTTTCAGATCCTGATCTGAGTGTTTTATTCCTGTTATTAATCTTCTCTTTTGCAATTGTTTATTATTTTGGTGGCATTCTCACACCAGTATTTGTTGCTGTTGTTTTAGCTTATTTGTTAGATTGGCCTATCACTTACTTAATGCGCTTTAAGTTAAATAGAACAATTTCAACTTTAATTATCATGACATTATTCATTTCTATTTCTATTGTTACTTTCTTGGGAATTCTACCTACTGTATTTAAGCAAGCAGCTTCTTTTATTCGAGAACTTCCTATGATGTTGAATCAAGGGCAGGCTTATATATTAACACTACCTACCCAGTATCCCGATGCAATTGATCCGGTGACAATTAAAAACCTAATTGAGACAATTAAAAACTATTTACTGAGTAGTGGAGGCTTTCTGCTATCACAATCTTTTGCCTCTTTATTGAATATTGCTGCTTTACTGGTTTATACGATTTTAGTGCCTTTGATGATGATTTTTATGCTAAAAGACAAAGATAGATTAATTACCAGTATGGCAAGATTTTTACCTAGAAACCGTAAATTAGCAGTGCAAGTTTGGTCTGAAATGAATGGCCAAATTATGAATTATATCCGTGGTAAAGTTATTGAAATCCTGATCGTTGGTGTTGTCACTTATTTAACTTTTTTTATTATGGATTTACGTTATTCTGCGTTATTGGCTGTATTAGTTGGTTTGTCGGTACTCATTCCTTATATTGGTGCTGCTGCTGTGACAGTACCTGTAGCCGTTGCTGCATTATTTCAATGGGGGATTTCACCTGAATTTGTATACCTCATGATAGCCTACGGTATTATTCAAGCAGTTGATGGTAATGTTATTGTTCCAATACTGTTTTCGGAAGCTGTAAATCTGCACCCGATTGTCATTATTATTTCAGTTCTAGTTTTTGGGGGCCTGTGGGGCTTTTGGGGAGTCTTTTTTGCAATACCTTTAGCAACACTTGTAAAGGCCGTATTACATGCATGGCCTACGCCTGAAGAGGTTGATAGATTGGCTGCAATGACTACTGAACATAAGTAACTGATGCTTGAAAGAAAATTGCAATTACAATCAATAGTTTATCTCTTTTATTTGTTAAAAAGTCTACTTCCTTGTTGTAAATTTCGTAAAGGGAGTGTCACTTAGGATATAAATTATAGGCATTAAAAGGGCGATTAATCGCCCTTAAATATTCACTCTTTCTATTCTGTTTTTGTTAGTTATTGTGTTAAATAATCAATAACAACTTGATGATGATCTTTTGTTTTAAACTTATCAAAAATGTGTTCGATAGTACCTTGTTCATCTACGAGGAAGCTAATACGATGGATACCATCATAAGTTTTCCCCATAAATTTTTTCTCACCCCAAACACCAAAAGCATCAGCTACTGCATGATCCGTATCGGATAATAGAGGGAAGTTAAGCTCTTTTTTAGTGACAAAGTTTTGCAGCTTTTTAACTGGATCTGGACTAACTCCCAAAACAATAGTATTTAAGTCTGCAAGCTGAGCATTTACATCTCTTAATCCACAAGCTTGAGTTATGCATCCTGGAGTCATTGCTTTAGGGTAAAAGTACACTAGTACTTTTTTTCCTGCTAAGTCTACCAATGATACGTTATTACCTTGATCATCTTCTAATGTGAATTGTGGGGCTTTATCACCTTTAACTAATCGCTTCATTTTACCTCTATTAATCTAATTTAATTGGACTGACAAAACCTTTAGGTTTAAGTGCAAGCAAGTCACAGTCTAATTTATCAATAACTTGTTCTGCAGTACTACCTAATAAAGCAGCGCCTAATCCAGAATGTCCAACAGTACCTAAAATGACCAGTTCTGTTTTTATATCTTCTGCTACTTGGCTTATTACATCTTCTGGTAAGCCTTGATGTAAATGTGTATTTTCTGGAGCAACGTGATATTCACTTGCATAGTCATTTAATATTTTTTGATGGAATTTTTTCAAACCATCTTCATAGTCGATAGGATCAAATTCAGGTAATTCCATCATTATATTCATCGGAGGACTAGGGCACGCATTTACAATATGAACATTCGATTTTATCATTGCAGCTATATCAATAGCTTCAGTTAGGATAGATGAGTTTAATTGGTGATGCTCAGAATCCTCACTACTTTTACAATCGATAGCACATAAAATATTACCTTCTTCTGGCCATGAATCTGATTTTACTAATAATAAAGGAATTGGACATTTTCTTAATAAGTTCCAATCGGTAGGTGTAAACAGAATAGCACTGAGACGAGAGTGTGGATGCGTTGATTTTATTAATAAATCATAGCCTTCCTGCAGGATCAATTGTATTGCTGCTTGAAATGGACGATTGTGCCATTGTACTTGGCAATTTATTTTTTGACCTTTTTCTCTGTGTGGAGCAGCTAGTGAATCTAACCATTCTTGATTCTCTCGCAATACGATAGAGCGCATAGCATGGCGTTCTTCCATAGAGCTTAATGAGGTCATCTCGTAGGTTAAATCATAACAGCATAGGAACAAAGTGATCTTGGCTTTTTGCTCTTTTTCGGCTATTTCAATAGCGCGCTGTAAAGCAGGTTGCTGTTCTTGTGTGGGATCTATATAGACTAAAATGTTACGATATTTAAGCATGTTAACCTCTAAATTTTATAATAAACCACATATATACAATTTAGATCAGATAGCATTAAATAGGTAGTGATATACGCCAGAAAAAGTAAAAAAAATTCTGACGATAATAAAGGTTTTTTAATTATATTTTATCTACGGCACCTGCTAACTCTGCTAATTGATCTTCATCTAATATTGTGATGTATTTGCCTTTCACTGCAATCATGCCACTTTTTTGGAAACGACCTAATAATCGGCTGATAGTTTCAACGGTTAAACCAAGGTAGTTGCCAATATCTCCTCGAGTCATTGATAATCTAAACTCTCTTGGAGAGAAACCTCGTGCCGCATAACGAACTGAAAGATTGTGAATAAAAGAAGCTAATCTTTCTTCTGCATTTTTCTTCGAAAGTAACAAAATCATGTTTTGATCACCTACAATCTCTGCACTCATTAGACGTAATATTTGTTGTCTTAATTTCGGCATTGTTGTTGATAAGTGATCTAGTGTTTCGTAGGGAATTTCACAAATCATTGCTGTTTCAAGTGCTTGTGAAAAACTTGGATGTGTACCTGAGCTGATGCCATCAAATCCAACTAAATCACCTGCTAAGTGAAAAGCTGTTATTTGTTCGTCACCTTGCTCTGTAATAGTGTAAGACTTTAAGGTACCAGAACGAATTGCATATAAGCATTTCATTTCTTCACCGGCTTTAAAGATTTCTTGGCCTTTTTGTATAGGTTTTTTACGCTCAATAATAGTATCTAAACGATCTAATTCAGTCTCATTTAATGAATAAGGGATACATAATTGGCTAATGCTGCAATCTTGGCAATGAATTGCACAGCCACCTGTTTGTAGTCGACTTGAATTATTTTTATCCATATACATTCTTAAAGTTTGTTGATTTAAGTCAATTGTAGCATTTTATAAAGAGCCTTTGAATACACAAATTGATATAAAACAAGTCGTCCATTACCGAGTTATTATGAATTTGAAGTAAACCTGACTTTTATAAATATTTTTTTAATAAAGTTGCTTTATTGCGACAAAGAGAGTTTGAAAAGCAAATAAACAAAGAATGATACCACTACCATATCTGAACCATTTTTTATTAAGAATATGTTTTAATTTATGGCTTAGCGAACCCACTAACATCATCGCTGGCAAGGTGCCTAGTCCAAATCCCAACATAATAATAAGACCATTAACTGCGTCTGCAGTGCTAATAGCCCATACTAAGGTTGAATACACTAAACCGCATGGCAACCACCCCCAGAAAAATCCTAAAGGAAATGCTAAAAGAGGGTGTTTTAAGGGTAAAAAATATTGTGCTAATGGTTTAATAAACTTCCATAGAAGTTGGCCTGTACGTTCTACAAATAATAAACCATTCCATATTCTAGCAATATAACATGCTAATAAAAGCATCATGATGGCGGCAATAATACGTAAGTAAATAAGTGACTCTTTACCACCCATCCATATAATCAAGATACCGCTACTTGCTGCAAATATAAAACCAGCAACAGAATAACTACTAATACGACCTAAGTTATACAAAAATAGAGCTAATAGGGCATTTTTTTGCCGAGGGTTTATTGAAAAACTTAAAGCACTCGCTATACCTGAACACATGCCAATGCAATGGCCTGCGCCTAACAAACCAATTAAAAATGCACTAAAAAAATCATTAATGAGCATCTGTTTTTATATCATCTTTAATGTTTTCTGATGGTGTGTTTGTTGGCATATCTTCATCAAATAAAATATTGACACCTTCTCTATCTAAGTCTTCATATTGATTAGATTTAACAGCCCAAAAGAAAACTAACACTGCAATTGATACAAAGATCATTGCAATTGGAATCAATACATAAATAATACTCATTTTAATAACCTTAAAGAGTTACTGACAACGATAAGTGAACTGAAAGACATGCCTAGTACTGCAATGTAAGGCGGAACTAAGCCCATCACTGCTAGTGGCATAATGATAAGGTTATAACCCAATGACCAAGCTAGATTCTCCCTAATGATACGGGTTGTCTTTTTAGCATTATTCATTAATAAACTAATTTTTTGTAAATGTGAACCAAGTAAAATAACATCTGCACAATTTTTTGCTATATCAGTCCCACTAGCTAAAGCTACAGAAACATGAGCTCCTGCTAAAACCGGTGCATCATTAATACCATCCCCAATCATCATCACTTGCTGTGTTTGTTGTAATTCCTGAATATAGGTGAGTTTTTGTTGTGGGTTGACACCTTTAATCACTGTCTCAATATTTAATTGTTTGGCGACTTCTTCACTTTTATTTGAAATATCACCTGTTAACATGGTTGTTTTTAATTTTTTAAGCTGGCAGAAGTCAGTTAATGCTGCTGCAGTACTCCGTATTTCATCACCTAATTCAAAGATTGCAATTAATTGCTCATCAACGGTTAAGTAGATTGCTAACTCTTTACTTTCTAGCTCTTGCTCAACTTGACAAAATTTAGCATGGCCCAATTTTATTTGTTGTATTGTATCGTTATTTCTCCAAGAAGCTTGTAATCCTTGGCTTGGTATATTTTCGATATTACTCAGTTGCAATACTTGGTTTTGTAACTGAGAGAAAGCAACTGCAATAGGGTGCTCTGAATTTATTTCGAGGTTAGCTGCAATATCAATACATTGTTGCTCAGTATAACTTTGATTGGAATTTTTTGGGTACAAATGTGTTTTTAAGAGCTTAAAATTACCTTCTGTTAATGTTCCCGTTTTATCAAATACAATGTGTTGAATCTTATTCAGTGTTTCTAAAACATGGTGTTGTTTAATCAATATGCCTTGCTTGTTTAGTTGTGCCGTCGCACAAGTAAGTGCTGTTGGGGTCGCAAGAGATAATGCACATGGACAGGTTGCAACTAACACAGATAAAGTTATCCAAAAAGCTTGATCTGCATCGATAATACTCCAACCAATGTAAGTCAAAGTCGCGATGACTAATAACGCAGCGACAAAATAGCGGGAAACCGTATCTGCCATCACTTCAATACGTGGTTTATTTTGTTGAGCATTATTTTGTAATTGAATAATGTCAGCTATTAATGTGTTATTACCCACATTTACCACTTCAATAGTTAATACACTACTAATATTAACTGTGCCGGCATAAACACTATCTTGAGCTTGCTTGAAAACAGGTAAATGCTCACCGGTTAGCATAGATTCTTCAATATTACTTTGACCATCAATTATTTTGCCATCAACAGCAATTGTTTCACCTGGTTTAACTAATATTTTCTGCCCTGCCACTAATGTTTTTGCTGGTATGAGTTGATGAGTTGATACATCATTAGTAACGTCTATTAAAGTCGCCATTGAAGGCAGTAAACGTAATAAGTTACTACTTGTTTCAGATGCTTTGCGTCGGGCACGTAGTTCTAATAATCTTCCTAATAGTAATAGAAAGGTAAACATAGCGACAGACTCGAAATAAACTTCACCTCGCCCAACAATTGTTGCATAACCTGACGCTGTATAAGCTCCTAATAAAGCAATTGAAATAGGGATATCCATTCCCAGTGTTTTATTTCGAATATTACGCCACGCATTAGCATAAAAGGGTTGTGCACTATACAGTAATACAGGTGTAGCAATAATAAAACTGACCCATCTAAAGTAGTGTATAAACTCTTCTTCCATACCTGAAAAGAAATCAGCATAAAGAGCAATTGCAAACATCATAACCTGCATGGTTGCTAGGCCAGCTAGTCCTAAACGTCGTAAATAAGATTTCACTTGTGCGGTATAAAAAACTTCTTGTTGATTAACTTGGAAAGGGTAGCCTTTATAACCAATGCGTTGGATTTGTTGTAATATTTTACTTAACGCAACTTGTTTATTATCCCAACGGATTAAAGCTCGGTTTAAGGTTGTATTAACGTTAACAAACATAATGCCGGGTAAAAAACGTAACTGTTTTTCGATTAGCCAAGCACAAGCGGCACAACTAATGCCTTCGATGGTGAGTGTTATTTCAGTTATCTCGCCAGATTTTTTTATAAAATCTGACTGTATTTGTTCAAGATCATAATGTTTAAGTTGTTGTAACTCTTCAGGAATTAAATCTTCACCTTTATTCGCCACTTCTGTTCGATGTTCATAATAAGAGCTTAACCCACTATCAACGATGGTTTGAGCAATGGCCTCACAGCCAGGGCAGCACATATTTTGTTGTACATCGTTAATAACTACTTTAAAGATGGTATTTGTTGGATTAGGCTCTCCACAATGAAAGCAAAGACTTACTTCTTTCATCTATAACAGGATCTCTTTGGTTGGAAATTGAACATGTTTTTGTAAGCGCCATTGCTTATCAAAAGGTTCTATGCGAAGTGTCCATTTACCTGTTAACGATTTTTCTGTCTCAAAATGATATTTACCTTCTCCATCAGCAGTTAACATTAAGATCTTATCTCGTTTAGATTGTGTTGAGTGATATAATGACAAGCTAATAGAAGCATGGTCTTTTAATCCATCAAGTGTAATTAAAAGTTCACCTTTTTGCTGTTGAACAACAGCTGAAATTCCTAACTCTTTCGCTTTTTTTATCAAACTCAAATCGGCATTAATTGCTTTACCTGTTTTATAATAATCATCAACCACCATATCAGGTTTATTATCAACGGCGATAAAAACAGTGGTGATACCCGCAACAACAGCAGCCATTGGTAAAATAATTAAAAACCACGGCCAAAATTGTTTAAACCAGGTTTTCTTTGTATTTGCTTGCATAACAGTTCCTGTTATTAGAGAAAGGTAATTAGGGCCGTCAATTTATCATTTACAGTGAATTTTAGCTATAAAAAAGCCCCGATAAACGAGGCTTTTTATGTCTTAATTTGTTAATTTTGTTACGCTTGTTTGAGTTTATTTTTCTTGTGATAAAGAATAAACAAATGCAGCTAATAATTGCACTTTATCTTCACCTAAAATATCACCCCAAGCTGGCATCACACCATTTCGACCATTGCGAACAGTATCTTCTACAGCTTTACGTGAGCCACCGTATAACCAAACTTTATCAGTTAAATTAGGTGCTCCAAATTCATGCATACCTTTACCTTCTGGACCATGACAAGCCGCACACATCACGAAACGATCTTTACCTGCTTGTGCTTCGATAGAGTTTACGCGGCGTCCACTTAGTTGTAATACATAAGTTGATACTTCTTTAACACCTTGTTCACCTAGGATGTCTTTCCAAGCAGGCATTACACCATGACGACCTTTCATAATGGTTTCTTTAATAGTAAGAGCCTCACCACCATATAACCAATCATTGTCTGAAAGATTAGGAAAACCATTACCACCACGAGCATCTGAGCCATGACATTGAGCGCAGTTTTGTAAGAATAAACGTTGTCCTACTTTTACTGCTTCTGTGTCTTTAGCAATAACCTCGATATCTTTGTAGTCACCAGATTCTGTATAAGCTAATTTTTTAAATACAGCACCATACTTTTCTTCAGCGGCATTCATTTCTCGTTGATATTGCGAGTTAGACGTTTTTGCTACTTCATCAGATTCAGCTTGTGATTTGACACTCTGCTCTGAACTTGACCAGTTTAAAAAACCATTCCAATTTGCAGTATAAGCAGGAAAAGCAACTGAATAAATTAATGCTGTAAAAATTGAAAACCAGAATAAACCAACCCACCATTTAGGTAATGGATTATTTAATTCTTGAATCCCGTCAAAAGTATGAGGCATTGGATCGCCTTCTTTGACGTTAGTTGAGTTCTTACTTGCTAGTTTTAGGAGTACCGCACAACCGATAATAACGATTAGTGAGATAGTAGTGATCCATATTGTCCAAAAAATGCTCATTATTTTTTAGCTCCTGTATGTTCGCTTGAATTGCTTTCATACTCTGTTGAGTCCAGATCATCATCTAAAATGGAGTTACCCATTTCTTCAAAGGACTGTTTTTGTTTTTTACTATAAGCCCAGAAAATCAACGCAACAAAAATAATAATTAAGAATAAGGTATATAGTCCGTTAAATGTTGCAAAATCCATAGAGCCTCCAGCTACTGAAAGTGCCTATTGCTAGGCACGATAATTATTTATTTGAATGCATGACCAAGTGATTGTAAGTATGCAATAATTGCTTGCATTTCAGTCTTACCTTCAACGGCAGCTTTAGCACCTGCAATATCTTCATCAGTGTATGGCACACCAAAGTTATCTCTGAAGATAGTTAATTTAGCTGCTGTTTCCTCTCCAGTTAACAGATTTGTTGCTAACCAAGGAAAATTAGGCATATTTGATTGTGGTACTACATCTCGAGGATTCAGTAGATGTACTTCATGCCACGCATCAGAATAACGACCACCAACACGTGCTAGATCTGGTCCAGTACGTTTTGACCCCCATAAGAATGGATGTTCCCAAACATGCTCACCTGCCATGCTGTAGTGACCGTAACGTTCAGTTTCAGCTCGGAAAGGGCGGATCATTTGACTATGACAAACATGACATCCTTCTTTAATATAAATGTCACGGCCTTCCATTTCTAATGCAGTGTAAGGACGTAATGTATCTACAGGTTCATTCATTTCTTTTTGGAATATCAGAGGCGTTATTTGTGCTAAACCACCAAAGCTAATCGCAATGATAATAAAAACAGCTAATAAGCCTGCATTCTTTTCAATAAATTCATGTTTCATTATTAACTCCCGTCTAACCTAGTTCTTGAGGCTTGATAGAGCCTTCTTTAGCAGCGATTGTTTTGTATGTGTTGTAAGCCATTACAAACATACCACTTAAGAAAATAATGCCACCGACCAAACGTATTGTGTAGAACGGGTAAGATTTCTCTAATGACTCAACGAAGGTATAAGTTAATGTACCGTCTGCATTGACAGCTCTCCACATTAATCCTTGCATTACACCTGAAATCCACATTGCAACTATGTATAAAACAGTACCAATTGTTGCTAGCCAAAAATGTAAATTAATTAATGCAACACTGTACATGCCTTTTTGGCCAAATAAACGTGGAACCAAATGGTAAAGAGAACCAATTGTTACCATTGCAACCCAACCAAGCGCACCTGAATGAACATGACCTACCGTCCAGTCTGTGTAGTGAGATAATGCGTTTACTGTTTTAATCGCCATCATTGGTCCTTCAAACGTAGACATACCGTAGAAAGATAATGAAACAACTAAGAAACGTAAAATAGGGTCTGTGCGTAGCTTATGCCATGCTCCAGATAAGGTCATAATACCATTGATCATGCCGCCCCAAGATGGCACAAATAGGATAATAGACATCACCATACCTAATGACTGAGCCCAATCAGGTAAAGCTGTGTAATGAAGATGATGTGGACCTGCCCAAATATAAACAGCAATCAGAGCCCAGAAATGGATGATTGATAAACGATAAGAATAAACAGGGCGGTTAGCTTGTTTAGGTACGAAGTAATACATCATGCCTAAGAAACCAGCTGTTAATAAGAAACCAACGGCATTATGTCCATACCACCATTGTACCATTGCATCAACAGCACCAGAGTAAATAGAGTATGACTTCATTGAGGACATTGATAATGGGATAGCTAAGCTATTAACAATGTGTAATACCGCAACGGTAAGAATAAATGCACCAAAGAACCAGTTGGCTACATAAATATGAGATGTTTTTCTTATCGTTAATGTGCCAAAAAAGACAATGGCATACACAACCCAAACCGCTGTAATTAATAAATCAATTGGCCACTCTAATTCAGCGTATTCTTTAGATGTTGTGTAACCTAGAGGAAGGGTAATAACGGCAGATAAAATAATTAATTGCCATCCCCAGAAAACAATAGAGGCTAATGGTCCACCAAATAACTTTGTTTGGCAGGTACGTTGCACCACATAAAATGAAGTTGCCATTAATGCCGATGTACCAAAGGCAAAAATAACTGCATTAGTATGTAAAGGGCGTAAGCGACTGTATGTAAGCCAAGGTGTATCAAAGTTTAAAGCTGGCCAAATAAGTTGGGCTGCAATAAGTACTCCGACACTCATTCCCACGATACCCCAAAGGATGGTGGTAAGTGTAAACTGACGAACAACTTTCATGTTGTAATCAGGTTGTATATTGGTTGCGGTTGTCATTGTTTTGATTCCATGCATGTATTTACAATGTACGTTTATTATGACGTAATAAAATGTATTCTATATAGATCTTTTAAAGATAAGTTTAAAACATCTATATTCGAGCAGAAGTTTACGCGACAATTAAAAAAATAAACAGATTTGCATCGATTTAATGTTAATTAAATTAGTATTTGTGTTAAAAAATGCGCGGTAACCATTATTTTTACAAGGAATTGCAATGTTAACAAAAAGTAGATTGATTCAATTACTAATTATGCTTAGTTTATTAATTGGATTATTTGTTTGGCGAACAATAGATTCTTCAATTACTGAAAAAGTAGATAATTCTGACAATAAATTAGCATTAAATATTGTGGATAATGTTTGTGATTTTACAAAACCTTGTGCATTTAAATCAGTTTTAGGAACATTTTATTTATCTGTTGATGAAGGTGAAATTATACCTGAAGAGTGGTTTCATTTAACGCTAAAAAGTGAACTGAATAATTGGCAAGTGATTAGCGCTAAGATAATAGGTAAAAGTATGTTTATGGGACACATCCCAGTTATTTTTAGCCCTGTAAATGAAAAAGGAATACAACAATCGCATGCAAAAACAATGGTTGGATCTTGTACTGAAGATAAAATGTTATGGCAACTTGAAGTCGTAGTTGATCTTGATGGCCAAACAGTTAACTTAGCTTATGACTTTTTAATATCACGTTAGTCTTTTTATTAATGTGTTTATTAAAAGAGTTTTCTCGCTTTTCAAATAATCAATTACTGTTTTAATATTTTAAAAAGACACTGATAGAACATATAAAACTGCAATCAATAAAGGAACCCGGACTCATCATAGGGTTTATGAATAATTAAGGAAGTTAATGAGTTTTTTTGCATTCAAACGAAATAAAACTTCATCATCCTCGGTCATTAAGGATATGAATAGAAAACAAAAGCGATATGAGTCGTTAGTCAATGTCTATAGTGCCGATTTATATCGTTACGCATTCTGGGTTTGTCGTGACTCAGAAGTTGCTCAAGACTTAGTACAAGAAACTTGTTTACGTGCTTGGAAAAGCATTGACAATTTATTAGATGATAAATCTGCCAAGGCTTGGTTATTCACCATATTAAGACGTGAAAATGCAAGACGTTTTGAGCGTAAACAATTGTCATTAGTTGATATCGATGATTATGAAATTGCAGCTGAAGAAGATACAAGTCCATACGATAAAGAGCTAATAAGACAAAAAATAGATACTTTACCAATTGATTATAAAGAACCGCTGTTGCTACAACTTATCGCAGGTTTTACTGCAGAAGAAATTGCAGAACAGCTAGATTTAAATAAAAACACAGTTTTAACGCGTTTATTTAGAGCGAAGAATTTGCTTAAAAGTAATTTAAAAGTTGAAATTGATAATAACGGAGAAGCACATGGATGATATTTTATTTCGTCATACCGCGATTGCTACGCCCAATGACAAAAATGAAGAGTTTTTAAAGCGAGCTGCTAATTCTGAATGTGCGCAAAAATTAGTAAGTGAAGCAAAAGAATTTGATCAACTATTAAAAGATAGCTTAGACGTTAAAGTTCCAAATGATTTAGCGGGTAAAATATTGTTAGAGCAAAGCTTTGCTATCGAACATGATAAAACAATGAGTAATCGCTGGCATATTGCGATTGCTGCTTCAATCGCTTTTATTATTGGGTTGAGTTTACCTATGTTAAAAAGTGGGATAGCACCTAATGAAAGTTTTGATGCTACTGAAAATGCAATTGTTAGTACACCTGCACCGCATGCTGATATAGGTAGTGTTGCGCTACAACATGTACAAAAAGAATATTTTTTAACCGCTAAAGTTAATGAGCAGGCGAGTATTCAAAATGTAAATGTTAAGTTAGCTCGATATGGTGGTACAGCTAAACCTGGATTAGGTAACATCTATTTTGTTAACTATTGTAGTTTTGAAGGTAGTTCAGCTTTGCATATGATATTAGAGGGAGAAAAAGGCCGTGTAACAGTTTTTGTTGTGCCTGATGATGCAGGTTTTGAGCCTTCTGCAGAGTTTAGTAACCAACATTTCAAAGGGATATCAGAACATGTTGGTAAGGCTAATGTTGTCATTGTTGGTGAACAAGATGAACCGCTTAATAAGATGAAAGAAAAATTAGCTAAAACGATTAAGTGGGATATCTAATTTGTTTTATTATTAAACAATAAAGTAAATAATTGTGATTGGTTGCTTGAATTATCAGCAACCAATTTTTTTATCACCCTTTTTGGTTGACATGACTAAACTCAAAAAATATACTGCGCCCGTCTTTAACGTGACTGTATTAAATTTTTATCTTTAATAGCTACGTTATACAGAATCCTATTTAGCTCAGTTGGTAGAGCGATAGATACACTGTTAATTCGCTATTAGGATTAATAGTAATAAAAACAATTCCTCTTTAGCTCAGTTGGTAGAGCAACGGACTGTTAATCCGTGTGTCGCTGGTTCAAGCCCAGCAAGAGGAGCCATATTTAGTTAAGCTTGATGATGTCGAGCATAACGAGTCTGATAATTTGAAGACTTAAAATAACAATTCCTCTTTAGCTCAGTTGGTAGAGCAACGGACTGTTAATCCGTGTGTCGCTGGTTCAAGCCCAGCAAGAGGAGCCACATTTAGTTAAGCTTGATGATGTCAAGCATAACGAGTCTAATAATTTGAAGACTTAAAAGAACAATTCCTCTTTAGCTCAGTTGGTAGAGCAACGGACTGTTAATCCGTGTGTCGCTGGTTCAAGCCCAGCAAGAGGAGCCACATTAAAAAAGCCTGAGCAAATTGTTCAGGCTTTTTTTTGTCTATAATTTATAGTTAATCGTCATTCGACTAATTTATACCATTCCGCTTAATAGGCTCTGATATTCAATCATTTATCCTTGAACATTTCGGCTATCAATATCACTTATCTAGCGTCTATAAATTACTTCATCGGTTAGGATTTTCATGGATAACCTCACGCTCTAAGCATCCTAAACAATCCATCGAAGCCCAAGAAGATTTTAAAAAGTTCCAAATAGAAACGATCCTTAAAATCCCTGGTCATATTGCCGTAGACAAGGTTGATATTTGGTTACAGGATGAAGCACGGTTCGGACAGCAGAATATACCTACAATATATTCAGGTAGTTATCCTCATACAAATGAGAGTTGTTTTTCCTTCTTTTTGTCTCTAATTATTTATTTTTGTAGACTACTTTTTATTTCTAATATTGATTTATATTAAAAAATAGACAAAAACAGCATAAAAATATGTTAACTGAGATGCTGATCAGTTATTGTTCTGTAAATTTTTTTAGAGACTTGCAAAGGGGTCTTCATGGAGTCAGTACAAAATCATGTGACTGCATTATTAAGCGGTGCAGATACATTATTTATATTATTAGGTGCAATCATGGTTTTTGCTATGCATGCCGGTTTTGCCTTTTTAGAAGTAGGAACAGTTCGTCATAAAAACCAAGTCAATGCCTTAGTGAAAATTATGTCTGACTTTGGCGTGTCAGCATTAGTTTATTTCTTTTTTGGTTATTGGTTAGCGTATGGGGTTACATTCTTTGATAGTGCTGCTGTATTAGCACAAAATAATGGTTACGAATTAGTTAAGTTTTTCTTCTTAATGACATTTGCAGCTGCTATTCCTGCCATTATTTCTGGTGGTGTTGCAGAAAGAGCTCGATTTAATCCAATGCTTATAGCTGCTGCTTTATGTGTTGGCATCGTCTACCCATTTTTTGAAGGTTTAATTTGGAATGGTAATTATGGTTTCCAAGGGTGGTTAGAAAACTCTTTTGGTGCTAGCTTCCATGATTTTGCGGGTTCGATTGTAGTACATGCAGTTGGCGGTTGGATTGCTTTTGCGGCTATTATCGTTTTAGGTAGTCGTAATGGACGTTACCGTGGTGATAAATTAGTTGCTTTTGCTCCTTCAAATATTCCTTTATTAGCATTAGGTGCTTGGATCCTATCTATCGGTTGGTTTGGTTTTAATGTTATGTCAGCACAAGCGATTGAAGGGATTAGTGGCTTAGTTGCAATGAACTCTTTAATGGCAATGGTTGGTGGTATTATTAGCTCACTTATTATTGGGAAAAAAGATCCAGGCTTCATTCATAATGGTCCTTTGGCTGGCTTAGTTGCTGTTTGTGCCGGATCTGATGTGATGCATCCTATCGGAGCATTAGTGACTGGTTTAATCGCAGGTGGTTTATTTGTTTGGTTATTTACTTATGTGCAAAATAAATTTACTAGCTTTGATGATGTATTAGGTGTTTGGCCTTTACATGGTGTTTGTGGTTTATGGGGCGGCCTTGCTGCAGGAATCTTTGGTTTAGAAAGCTTTGGTGGCCTTGGTGGTGTTAGCTTTATGAGCCAACTAATTGGTTCTTTATTAGGTATTACTGTTGCGGTTATTGGTGGTTTTATAGTCTACAAATCAGTTAATAAATTTGCTCCTATTCGTTTAAGCGAAGAAGAAGAATTCAATGGTGCAGATGTCACCATTCATAGAATTGGTGCTACGAACCTGAATAATAACTAATTATGTTTTATATTTTGAAAAGTTTTATAAAATAGTTTGTATCTATTAAAGGTTGAGAAGAAATTCTCAACCTTTTTTGTTTAAAATATTAATAAATAAAGTTATTAATTAAAAAGTAGATGGGCTCATTTTAGTATTATGTGCTGTTATGATTAAATAATTATTAATTTATCATTTTGGAGAAATACCATGAAAGTAGTAGAAGTAAAGCATCCTCTTATTCAACATAAATTAGGTTTATTGCGCGAAGCAGATATTAGTACTAAACGTTTTCGTGAATTAGCTCGTGAAGTTGCCAGTTTATTAACTTATGAAGCAACTAAAGATCTAGCACTAGAATCGGTCACAATCCAAGGTTGGGAAGGTGAGTTAGAGGTTCAACAAATTGCAGGTAAAAAAGTAACTGTAGTACCTATTTTACGTGCTGGCCTAGGTATGATGGATGGTGTTTTAGATTATATTCCAAGTGCAAAAGTAAGTGTTGTTGGTATCTATCGTGATGAAGAAACATTAGAGCCAGTTCCTTATTTTCAGAAATTAGTGAGCCAAATCGACCAACGTTTAGCTTTAGTTGTTGATCCTATGCTAGCGACAGGTGGTTCAATGATCTCAACATTAGATCTTATTAAGGAAAGTGGCTGTAAAAATATTAAAGTATTGATTTTAGTTGCTGCTCCTGAAGGCTTAAAAGCACTAGAAGAGTCGCATCCTGATATTGAGGTTTATACTGCGTCAATCGACTCACACTTAAATGAGCGAGGATATATAGTGCCTGGTTTAGGTGATGCGGGTGATAAAATATTCGGTACTAAATAACTTTAAGAATACTCTTAATTACATATTTAAATGGTCAGCTTAATAATTAAACTGACTATATATTTTCCTTTAAATTTTAATTTTTAAATGGAGTTCTGCATGCAGGATGCCCCCTCAAGTGAACAATCTAAAACGTCTGTAGAAGATAAAACACAAAATATTAATGTATTTCAGCAAGCATTAGCAGGTTCTCAAATGTTATTTGTTGCTTTTGGTGCTTTAGTATTAATGCCGTTGATTACTGGATTAGATCCTAATGTGGCATTATTTACTGCGGGTGCTGGTACATTATTATTCCAATTTATTACTAAAGGGCAGGTACCAATTTTCCTTGCCTCTTCATTTGCTTTCATTGCTCCTATTGCTTACGGGATCCAAACTTGGGGAATTCCGGGGACTATGTCTGGTTTATTTGCTGCAGGTGTAGTGTATATGCTGATGTCCTATGCAGTAAAACTCAAAGGAGTCGACTTTATTCATCGACTATTGCCTCCCGTTGTTGTTGGTCCTGTGATTATGGTTATCGGCTTAGGGCTCGCTCCATTAGCGGTTAATATGGCATTGGGTAAAACAGGTGACGGAAGTACGGTCTTGATTGAGCAAAATACCGCTATGATTATTTCATTTTCTGCATTGATAACCACATTACTTGTTTCTACTTTGGCTAAAGGCATTTTTAAATTAGTGCCTATTTTCTGCGGTGTTTTAGTTGGTTATATTTTATCTTTCTTTTTTGGTGTGCTTGATTTTAGTGCGATTAGCAATGCAACATGGTTAAGTATCCCACAGTTTGTTGCGCCTGAGTGGAATTGGCATGCAGTCTTATTTATGATCCCAGTTGCTATTGCTCCTGCTGTTGAACATGTTGGTGATATATTGGCAATTAGTAACGTAACAGGGAAAGATTACATTAAAAAACCTGGTTTACATCGAACGCTATTTGGTGATGGAGCAGCGACAAGTTTAGCGTCATTATTTGGTGGTCCACCTAATACCACTTATTCTGAGGTAACTGGTGCAGTAATGTTAACGCGAAATTTCAATCCTAAAGTGATGATTTGGGCTGCGATTATTGCGATTGTGTTAGCCTTTGTTGGTAAGTTTGGAGCTATATTACAAACGATCCCTACTACAGTGATGGGCGGGATCATGATTTTATTATTTGGTACGATTGCCTCTGTTGGTTTGAATACTTTGATCCGTCATCAAGTGGATTTATCACAAGCGCGTAATTTATGTATCGTATCAGTTGTATTGATTTTTGGTATTGGAGGCATGGCGCTAGGTGTAGGTTCATTCAGTCTACAAGGTGTTAGTCTTTGCGGTATTGTTGCTATATTGCTTAATCTATTTTTACCACGTCAACGTTTTTAAACTTGTTAAAGTAAGAGGCTAGTAGCCTCTTACTTTCTCTACTTATTTATTACCCTTATTATTCTTATCATTTCCTCTGTACCCTCTTATCTAATTTATTAAATACTGACATTTGTCTGCAAATTGCTTTAATACCGATGACATTAAATACGTTATCTAAATTTTACGTTGAAAAAGCAGTTTAATTTAAGGTGTAAATTGACGTAAATAGTTGTGCTCTTTACGAAGTTTACAACGAGGAAGTAGACTGTTTTAACCTGTAAAATAGATAAGCTATTTATTGTGCTTGGTATAAAATATTCTTATGAAAGAAAGATCTCTTACCTTTATCTCTGGTTTAATATTATCGCGTCAGCAAGTTGAGAACGTGAATGGTGTTGATCTTATTTTTTGGTTAAGTACCGACCGCGGTCCCTGTCGAGTTGTAGTGCCTCAACAACGCTATGTTTTTTTAATTGAACAGGAACAAGTTGAACAAGCAAAAGATATTTGGAAACAAGAAAACTGCCAACCTGATTATATTCGTTCAATTGATATAAAAACCTTCAATGGTAAAAAAGTCTGCGCGATTTACACCTTCAAACAACAACATCATAAATGGTGTCAACTGGCTTTAATGAAACAAAATATTGCAACTTATGAAGGCGATATTAAGTTAAGTGATCGTTATTTAATGGAGCGATTTATTTACGGGTTAGTGAGAGTGTCCGGTCAAATTGATTGGCTTGGAAGTTACTGGTCTTGTCAGCACGCAACACTTTCTGCTGAAAGCGATGAGGGGGTGATTAAACGTAATAGTTGTTTAAACATGGTGTCATTAGATGTTGAATGCAGTCCTCAAAGCGAGTTGTATAGTATCGCGTTAAGTATGAATAATACTGAACAGTCAAAACAAGCACACCATACTGTGTTGATGATTGGACAAACTCAAGCTGCAGAAAATATTAATATTGTTTGGGTTAAAGATGAACGGGAGTTATTAATACAGTTAACCCGTTGGTTTGAAATTCATGATCCCGATGCGATTATCGGATGGGCCGTTGCTAACTTTGATATGCGTTTATTAGCAAAACGCGCTCATATTTTAAATGTTCCTTTAACTATTGGGCGTGATGGTAGTGCCTTAAAATGGTTAGCACACAGAGATGATGCTAATGCCGGCTCAGTTATTTTAAATGGCCGCGTTGTTTTAGATGGTATCGATGCATTAAGAAATGCTAGTTTACATTTTGAAAGTTATAGTTTGGAATTTGTTAGTCAAAGTTTGTTTTCAGAAGGCAAGTTGATTGCTAATAATTATGATAAAGGTTTGGAGATAAAGCGACAATTTGAACAAGAACCCGTAACCCTCGCACGTTACAATTTACAGGATTGTTTATTGGTTGAACGTATTTTTGCTGCGAAGCAATTAGCGGAATATACCATTCAACGAGCTCGATTAACTGGGCTGGCACTTGATCGCCGTGGAGCTTCTGTTGCCGCTTTCACTAATTTATATTTACCCTTATTACATCGTAGTGGTTACATCGCCCCAAATTTAGGTGATATTCAAGCCCAGCATTCTCCTGGTGGCTTTGTCATGGACTCAAAGCCAGGGTTATACGAATGGGTGTTAGTACTCGATTTCAAATCATTATATCCCAATATTATTCGAACTTTTAAAATTGATCCTATGGGAATGATAGAAGGTCTATTAGAGACTAAAAGAGAAACTATTCCTGGTTTTAGAGGGGCAAGGTTTAGCCGGCAACAACATCACCTTCCGGGTATTCTAGATACACTCACTAATGCCCGTGAGCAGGCTAAAAAAGAAAAAAATAATGCTTTTCAACATGCGATTAAAATTATTATGAATAGCATGTATGGTGTTTTAGGATCCGCTGGTTGCCGTTTCCATGATACTCGCTTAGCAAGTTCTATTACGCTGCGTGGGCATCAAATAATGCAACAAACAGCTGCTTTTATTGAAGCAAAAGGTCAGCAGGTTATTTATGGAGATACAGACTCTACTTTTGTGTATTTAAAAGAATGTCAAAATTTACAACAAGCGAATCAAATTGGGCAGCAACTTGCTCTCGATATTAATCAATATTGGGCTGAACTTTTACGGCAAGAATACGATCTTGATTGTTACTTAGAAATTGAGTTTGAAACCGCTTTTTCAAAATTTTTTATGCCAACGTTACGTGGTCAAGATACAGGATCTAAAAAGCGTTATGCAGGTTTAACTGCGACGGATGAAGGTGAAAAAATAGTCTTTAAAGGATTAGAAACAGTTCGCTCCGATTGGACTGAACTGGCACAAACTTTTCAACAAACTCTATATCAAAAAATATTTGCAGAAATGCCCGTTGAAGAATATATAACAGAAACAATCGCTCAATTAAAACAAGGCCTGTTAGATGATAAATTGGTGTATCACAAACGTTTACGTCGACCATTAGCAGATTACATTAAAAATATTCCACCTCAAGTAAGAGCTGCACGTTTAGCTGACCAACAAAATGCGGAGTTGGGTTTACCCTTGCGTTATCAACAACGTGGGCGAATAGGTTATTTGTTGACGGTGAATGGTCCTGAGCCGCAGGAATATTGCCATTCTGAAATTGATTATCAACAATATATTGATAAGCAGTTAAAACCCATAGCAGAAGCTATTCTGCCTATTTTAGGTATAGATTTTAACCTTATAACATCAGATCAAATGTCTTTATTTTAAAGACTCTAAAAATGCAGCTTTATGTCAGTTGCATCATTAGAGTCTGAACAATTAATGAGTTTAGAATGGGGTTGTGTAGTTACTTAATACGCTACTGATATCAGTTAATGCTTGTTCAGACAAAGGCTCTTTAAATGCATCTAAATCTTCTTTTAATTGTGATAAATTGGTCGCACCTATGATAGTTGAACTCACCCCATCAACTTGGTCGCACCATTTTAATGCCAGTTGAGCAGTTGTCATATTATTAGCAATAGCAATTTCTTGATAAGCTTTAATTGCTGCTTCACTTGCTTCCGTGTTTCTAAATAACCCATTACGTTGTTGTAATGTCCATCGGCTTCCTGTTGGGCGTTGTCCATTAAGGTATTTACCGCTTAACATACCCCCTGCTAATGGAGACCATGGTAAATAAGCAATATTTTCATGGACACAATTTTCAATCAGATATGGCCAATCTTTTGTATGTAATAAGTTAAACTCATTTTGAATAGAAACCATACGTGGCAGGTTGTGCTGTTCACTTAATTTCAAGAAAGTATTAATGCCCCATGGAGTATCATCTGATAGACCACAATGACGGATTTTACCTGCTTTAACGCATGCATCTAATCCTGTTAATACATCTAACATCGATTCTGTTTGTTGAGTTGCATCACTATCTGAAAATTTATAATGATTTAGAGCATGCTGCCCAAAATGAGGTGATTGACGGTTTGGCCAATGTAGTTGGTAAAGATCTAGGTAATCTGTTTGTAAACGTTTTAAAGAGGCTTCTACTGAATCAATTACTGCCTGACCTGTGATTATTCCACCATTACGAACCCAAGCAATACCTGGCCCTGCTATTTTAGAAGCTAATATAATATCTTTGCGTTGGTGACGATTATTCGCTAAATAGTTTCCAATAATAGATTCTGTTTTACCGTAGGTATCAGCAGAGGGTGGGACTGCATACATTTCAGCTGTATCAATAAAATTTATACCTTGCTCTAATGCATAGTTTATCTGCTGATTTGCATCTTGCTGAGTATTTTGTAACCCCCAAGTCATGCTGCCTAAACAAACTCGAGAAATTGATAGATTACTACTACCTAAAGTTGAAAATTGCATACTCACCTTTTTGTTGATTTTAAATAAGCCATTAATGTAACTGCTTATGAGCAATATGTATATTGCTTGTATGATGGAAACGTTAAATGCTTATTCTCAATAATGAATGATTATTAAACTAAATTGTCATCTAAATAATCTTGAAAAGTCATATTTTATAGCTAATAATTTTTAAAGTGATTTAAATTGTATTTTTTTATCGAATTTTTTCAAATAATGAGTTAAAAAGAACAAAGTATGGTTTTATTTAATAATAAATAATTTTTTCATACTTAGTATTTTTAAAGTAAATGATTTAATAATAAGTTTTTTGTAGTTATAAATAGCCTGTAAGCGGTACATCAATGCCGTCATAATTGGAGAATTAAAATGGCAAATACTAATAGAAACTCTCTACAAACTGAAGACGAGACTCAAGATATAACTGATTTTTTTTCAGAAGATGAATGGGATGAAGATAATTCATCAATGAAAAAGAAGCAGGCGTTATTAAACGATAGAAAAAGAGGCAAGGTTCGCCGTAGTATTGAAGAAATTAAGGAAAGAAAACGTTTAAAAGAGTTACTAGGTGATGATTATGACGATTTAGATTATCTGGATAGCTAATAAAATTAAAAAAGACCCTGTAAATAATTCTGTGTAACTGCGGTTTTTAAACGTAGTCTTTAAGACGGTCTTCGAACGTTATCATAAAACGATTCAAGGCCGTTTTCCAATTTCTTATTGGCATCGTCCATTTCTTTGATGCATCCATGATAGCAAGATAAACCACCTTTTTAGCCGAATCAT
Source organism: Psychromonas algarum (assembly GCF_004376845.1). GTDB lineage: Bacteria > Pseudomonadota > Gammaproteobacteria > Enterobacterales > Psychromonadaceae > Psychromonas. The sequence continues at coordinate 254 of NZ_SNUW01000011.1, read as the reverse complement.
CCGTTGGGAGCACCTTACGTTTCTTGATGGCTTTACGTATTACACTGTTCAATGACTCAATCGCATTGGTCGTATATATCGCTTTCCTGATGTCCTCAGGATAACTAAACAACGTATTGAGGTTATGCCAATGGACACGCCATGAACGGCTGATTTGAGGGTACTTCTCATCCCATTTATCACTAAAGTCATCCAATGCCTTTAAGGCTTCATCTTCAGTCACTGCTCGATAGATACCTTTTAAATCAGCCGTC